>RHHX01000001.1 GCA_009884515.1 Candidatus Mycoplasma liparidae
CCCTCACGGTACTATGCGCTATCGGTGACTAGTTAGTATTTAGGCTTACCCAATGGTCTGGGTGGATTCCGACAGGATTTCACGTGTCCCGCCGTACTCAGGATACTGTTAGGTATAAATACAATTTCGCATACGGGCCTATCACCCTCTCTGGCATGGCTTCCCAACCAATTCTGCTATCGTATTTAAGTCCATATCACAGTCCTACAACCCCGAGCCGAAGCTCGGTTTGGCCTGTTCCCCTTTCGCTCGCCGCTACTTAGGGAATCACTTCGTTTTCTTTTCCTCTGGTTACTGAGATGTTTCACTTCACCAGGTATTGCTTTAATAACCTATGTATTCAGTTAATAATAATATATATCTCTATATACTGGGTTCCCCCATTCGGAAATCACCGGATCATAGCCTCTTATCGGCTACCCGGTGCTTATCGCAGATTTGCACGTCCTTCATCGCCTACTAGTCCCAAGGCATTCACCATAAGCCCTTAGTAACTTATTATGAATCCTACTTCATTTTTTATTGTGATCATTCTTGATGATTTTTTATTCTTTTTGTAATTGTTATACATTTTCTTCAAATGTATGACTAGAAAGATTTGTTGATAATATTCAGTTTTCAAAGATCTATCATCTTTATAAAAATTAATTTATAAAGGAGAGATTTCTCTCTCAAAACTAAATACAACCCGACCTTACCAATATTTTTAATATTATATTAAAACATCTTGAATAAGGATTTTTGTCTTTGTATAAGTACACTGTTAAATTTCTGTGTTCGTAAAATTAATTTTACTCCGTAGAAAGGAGGTGATCCATCCCCACGTTCTCGTAGGGATACCTTGTTACGACTTAACTCTAGTCATCAATCCTACCCTAGACGTATGCCTCCGAAGTTAGCGATACGGTTTCAGATATTACCAACTCCCATAGTTTGACGGGCGGTGTGTACAAGACCTGGGAACGTATTCACCGCGACATGTCTGATTCGCGATTACTAGTGATTCCAACTTCATGAGGGCGAGTTGCAGCCCTCAATCCGAACTGAGATCGGCTTTAAGTGATTTGCGTCTCCTTACGAAGTAGCGACACTTTGTACCGACCATTGTAGCACGTTTGCAGCCCTAGATATAAGGGGCATGATGATTTGACGTCATCCCCACCTTCCTCTGTCTTGCGACAGCAGTCTCGTTAGATAAAGTAACTAACGACAAGGGTTGCGCTCGTTGCGGGACTTAACCCAACATCTCACGACACGAGCTGACGACAACCATGCACCACCTGTCACCCTGATAACCTCTATCATATCTCTATGACTTTGCAGGGGATGTCAAACCTAGGTAAGGTTTTACGTGTATTGTCAAATTAAGCAACATGCTCCACCACTTGTGCAGGTCCCCGTCAATTCCGTTTGAGTTTCATTCTTGCGAATGTACTACCCAGGTAGATTATTTAATGCGTTAGCTGCAACACCGACACATCGTGCCGATATTTAATAATCATCGTTTACGGTGTGGACTACTAGGGTATCTAATCCTATTTGCTCCCCACACTTTCGAGCCTAAGCGTCAATAATAGTCTAAGTTATCGCCTTCGCCACTAGTGTTCTTCCATATATCTACGCATTCCACCGCTCCACATGGAGTTCCATAACTCTCTACTATATTCTAGACTTATAGTTTCCAATGCAATCAGTTGTTGAGCAACTGCCTTTAACATCAGACTTATAAATCCGCCCGCGCTCGTTTTACACCCAGTAAATCCGGATAACGCTTGCAACCTATGTATTACCGCGGCTGCTGGCACATAGTTAGCCGTTACTTATTCAAAAGATACCGTCAGAATAAGATCATTTCCTATCTTATTTTTTCTTCTCTTATAAAAGGATTTTACAATCTTTATGACCTTCATCATCCACGCGGTATTGCTCCATCAGACTTTCGTCCATTGTGAAAGATTCCCTACTGCTGCCTCCCGTAGGAGTATGGGCCGTGTCTCAGTCCCATTGTGGCTGTTCTACCTCTCAGTACAGCTACACGTCATTGGCTTGGTGAGCCATTACCTCACCAACTACCTGATATGCCGCACCCTCATCCAAAAGCGTCACAAACGCGACTTTAATTATTTCTTGATGCCAAGAAATAATCACATTCGGTATTAGCCAGCTTTTCAACTGGTTATCCCCAACTTAAGTGTAGATTGGATACGTGTTACTCACCCGTTCGCCACTAACTATAAATAGTTCGTTCGACTTGCATGTATTAGGCATACCGCCAGCGTTAATCCTGAGCCAGGATCAAACTCTTGTTTAAATTGACGGGTTGTATTTAGTTTTCAAAGAACAATCGATATTTTTTGAACTAATATTTAATATTATGTTTCAAAAGATACTTTTTAATTATACATAAAATTTTTAAAAAAGTTAAAAAATAACAATTATTTTTTAACTTTTAAAATTAAGTTGTTTAAAAAAACTTTTTCTACTAAAAAAATACCAATATTATTTGTAGAAATTTCCTCATTTGAACGGTAAATACAATTAACATATTCAGAGGTTTTGCCTTCATAAAGGTTGTTTTTACTCGATTCAAAGATTACTCTTACTTCTTTATTAACAAAAGTTTTTAAATAGTTTTTAACTAATTCATGAGAAAGTTTAATCAGTTCATCAGTTCTAATTTTTTTAATTTTTGAATCTACTTCAAGATAATTACTAGCTTTAGTATTTTTTCTCGTTGAAAAAGGAAAAACATGCAAAGAAGAAAATTTCATTTCTTTAATAAATTTGATGGTTTCAAGATGATCAGTTTCAGTTTCAGTTGGAAAGCCAGCAATGACATCAGTTGATATTGAAACATCAGAAGATTTGGTTCTAATTTTATTAAATAAAATTCTAATATCATTAGTTGTATATTTTCGATGCATTTTTTCAAGAACATTATTTGATCCTGATTGAAGACAAATATGTCAATGATTAGCAAACCTATTTTTATTAGTAGTAATAACTTCAATCATTTCATCAGTTATTTGAAATGGTTCAATTGAAGAAATTCTAATTCTAAAGTCACCTTCTATTTTATTAATAGCTACTAATAAATCATAAAAGGTGTATTCTTCATTAATATAGCCAGCAATATTAACCCCTGTTAAAACAATTTCTCGATAACCACTTTTGCTTAATAATTTAACTTCATTAATAATAGAATTAAAAGCTTGTGATCTTTGTTTTCCTCTTGTAAAAGGAATAATACAATATGAGCACATAAAATTACAGCCGTCTTGGATTTTAAGATATGCTCTTGTTTTATTTTGATTAATCACAAAATCATTTTTTTCAAATTCTTTTTCAATCATTAAATTGCTAATTTTAACAATTTTCTCTTTGTTATTTTCATATGCTTTTATTAAACTAATCAAGTCATTTTTATATTTATTACCAATAATAATGTCAGCTAGTTTTAAAGCTAAAATTTCTTTACTATTAACTTGAGAATAACATCCCATTACAATAACTAAAGCATTAGGATTATTTCTCCTAGCTTTAGAAATCATATTTCTTGATTTTGAATCAGCATTATTGGTAACTGAACATGTATTAATAATATAGATATCAGCTAGATTATTAAAATCATGTTCAATATATCCAAAAGATAAAAGGTCATTTCTAGCAGCATCTGATTCATATGAATTAACTTTACAACCTAAAGTTTTAATAGCAAAACTATTCATTATCAGTTTTACTATTATTATCCATATCAAGATACTTATCAGAATGTTGATATGGCTCTTCTTTACTTTCTTCAGTAACTTCTTCGTTATATTCGTCAACTTGTTTAGAAATTGATTTTCTTCTTTCTTCATCAAAAGAAATTCGATAGTTAATATAAGTAAAAAAGGTCGTTGTTAAAATTCCAAAAAACCCAGAAACAACTAAACCAGCAATGATTAAACTTAATCTCATAATATAAATATCCTGACTAGTAGCATCAATAGTTAAAGAAGCAGCTAAAATTACTAATAAAATTGGAAAGAAACTATTAAATAAGGAAACATAACCAATATTCTTAACCATTTTAAATAATTTAGGATTAGTATGAAAAATCCTGTATTTTAAATCAGCATATAATCTGATTTGAAATAAAGCAATAATTAAAACTGAAAAAACCATTGAAACTAACGGTGCAATTAATAAATAAACAGGTTCATAAGGTAAAGAATTACTATTATAATTAGTTAACATAAATAAAGAAATAGCAACACCAATAAAAATTAAAAGATTACTAATTAATAATATGTAAAAATTACTTTTTTTCATTATTTCTCCATTGATTAAAAAAAATAAAATTTATCTTATTTTAACATAATATAAGTTTTTATTATTTTAGTACTTTTTCTAAAATAGCATTAATAAATTTATAAGCAGGATTATCATCAATTCCAAAGTTTTTAGAGGTAATTATTGCTTGATCAATCATGATTATTTTTGCTATTTTAAGAACATTTGATTCACAAACTGTTGCTATTAAAATTGCTTTATCATGAAAACTAATATTATTTCAAGATCATTCTTGAGAAATATTACTTATTAATAATTTAACAATATCTTCTTTATGATCAGCATAATATTCAATACATTTTAAATAATCAGCATCAAATTCAAAAATTTCTAAAGCATTAGCTCTAATTTCTTCACTAGAATTGTTTCTAAATAAACAACTAAAAATATATTGAAATAAATTAACTCTTTTTTCTCATTGATGTTTAATTTCTGACATTATTTAGTTCTACCGATATATTTACCAGTTCTAGTATCAATAATTACCTTTTCATTCTTTTTAACAAAATGAGGTACTGATATTTCAAAACCAGTTGCTATTCAAGCTTTTTTTGTAACATTTTGAACAGTATTACCTTGAACAGCTTCTTCAGCTTCAGTTAATACAAAAGTCATTTGGTCAGGAAGATTTATTCCTAATAATTCAGTTTCAACAATGGCAACAATAATTTCAGTTCCTTCAACTAAGAATTTCTTTTCTCATTGTAGTTTACTTTCAGGAATTTCAATTTGTTCTCATGTTTCATTATCAATAAAAACATAATTAGTATTATCAATATAAGAGAAGTTCATTTTCTTATTTTCAATAATTGCTTGTTCAAGTTTTTCACCAGTTAAAACTTCGACAGTAATTGTTCCTGTTTTTAAATTTTTAACTTTACATTTAACAATACCTTCACGCATTGCTGTTTTATTGAAAGAATTTTCAATAACTTGATATAAATTATTTCTAAATCAAAAAGTATTGCCTTCTCTAAGATCTTTAGCATTGATAATATTGCCCATAGTCTATCCTCTATTTTTAACTTTTATATTATATTATTTTTTGCTTATAATAATATATATAAATATAGAAAGAAAAAATATGTCTCAAAAATATATTATCGGAAATTGAAAATGCAATATGAATAAAGGGGATTTCTTTGAATGAAATAAATCTTTTCATGCTTATTTAATTCCCAAAGAAATTAAAGTTATTGTCGCAATTCCAAACTTATATTTTCTAGCAATTGAAAATATTAAGAACAAAGATTTAAAAATAGCTAGTCAAGATGTTTTTGCAAAGGACTTTGGTGCTTTTACTGGCAGATTATCAATTCCACATTTAATTGATAACAACATTGAAAATGTCATTATTGGTCATAGTGAACAAAGATTATATAATGATAATTCAAATGAAAAAATTAATGAAAAAATTAATTGATTAATGGAAAAAAATATTAATGTTATTTTTTGTATTGGCGAAAATATTAATATTTATAATGCTAATACACAAGAAGCATTTTTAAAGGAACAAATTCTTTCAGGAATTAAAAATCTTGATAAAAGTAATGAAAATAAAGTAATTATTGCTTATGAACCTATTTGAGCAATTGGCACTAATAAAATTGCTGATGTTACTTATATTGAAAAAACGCTTAACTTTATTAAAGATGTTTTAAAAGAATTAAACTTAAGTATTGATCTTGTTTATGGTGGAAGTGTTAATTTAAATAATATTGCTTCAATTATCAATATTAAGAATAATTCAGGTGTTTTAATTGGTAATGCATCTCTTGATGCTGATAATTTTATTAAAATGATTGAAGTTATCAATGAAAACTAAAATACATAAAAAAGTTATTTTGATAATTATTGATGGTTTTGGAGTTGGTAAAGATGATGAAAATAATGCTATTTTTTCTTCAAAACCAACAACTTGAAATTTATTAAAAAAAGAATATCCAAATACAGAATTACATGCAAGTGAAGAATATGTTGGTTTACCAACTAATCAATTTGGTAATTCTGAAATTGGTCATTTAACAATTGGTAGTGGAAAAATAATTAAAATTGGTCTTCCTTTAATTAATGACTATATTATTGAAAAAAAACTTGAAACTAATCAAACTCTTTTAAATGAAATTAATAATTGTAAAAAAAATAATCATAACTTTCATATCTTTGGAATTTATTCAACTGGTGGTGTTCATGGTCATTATCAACATATTCATGAATTAATTAATATTTGTAATGAACATGATTTAATTCCAATTGTTCACTTATTTAGTGATGGTAGAGATACGCAACCAAATGAATTTATCAAACTTTATGAAGAATTTAATAAATTTTATTTAAAGTTAAATAAAGCTAAATTAGGAAGTATTTCTGGTCGATATTGAAGTATGGACAGAAATAGTGATTTTGATAAGACAAATAGTCTTATAAAATTATTATTTAAAAATAATAATAAGTTAAGTGTTGATCAATATTTTGATGACCAAATTAGTAAAAATAATTCAGATGAATTTTTTGAACCTATTAGTTTTTTAAATGAAGAAAATTATTTAAAAAATGATGATCTTTGTTTCTTTAGTAATTATCGAAATGATCGAATTTGACAACTTGCTAAACAATTAAAAAATAATTCTTTTAATATCAATTTAAAAACATTATCTTTAGTTACTTTAAAATCAACTGATATTGATAATTTTATTATTAATGTGGACATTAAAAATAAGAGTTTGGGTATGATTATTGATGAAAATAATTTAAAACAAATAAGAATTGCTGAAAGTGAAAAATTTCCTCACGTAACTTATTTCTTTGATTCTTTAAAAAATGTTGATTTAAATAATTATCAAACTATTAAAATACCATCAAAAAAAGTTAAAACTTATGATTTATTTCCGAAAATGTCAGCTAGTGAAATTACTAATGAAATCATTAAAAATATTAGTGATTTTGATTTTTTTGTTGTTAATTATGCCAATGCTGATATGGTTGGTCATTCTGGTAAACTTTTGGAAACAAAACAAGCAATCTCATTTATTGATAATGAATTAAAAATATTATATAATAATATAGTTTTAAATGATTTAGCAACGTTAGTTATCACATCTGATCATGGTAATGCTGATATTATGATTGATGATGATAACAAACAAGTTAAGACTCATACGTTAAATAAAGTTCCTTTTTTGATAACTGATAAAACTATATTATTAATTGATAATAAAAATAACTCTTTAACAAATATTGCAAATACAATTTTAAAATTATTTGGAATTGATGAAGATGTAAATAAAGATAAAGCATTATTTTAAATTATTAGGTGTACATGAAAAAAGAAAAAGAAAAGCAAATTATTGATAATAATGTTCAAAAAGTTGGAGTAACTAAAGGAACAGAATTATTAAAAAATCTTTTAAAAGAAAATAATCTTCTAGTAATAACTAATATTTTATTATTAGCAATATCAGTAATTACTTTCTTTATTTTATTTTTTGCATCGTTTATAGTAAAAAATAGCTTTGTAATTCCAGGAACATTACCAACTCTTATTTCTCCTTTTTATGAAATATTTACTCAAGGTGGTAGCATTGTTACCACTCTTACTGGATTTGCTTTTCTTGCTATCTTTTTAGTTGGATTAGTTATCTTGATTTGTGGATTATCTTTTTTCTTAACTTTAAGGGGCAAAAAAACTCTTAATAAGTATTCCTTTCTTTTCTCTTTAATAAGTACCCCTTTAATAACAATAATTTTATTTGCTATTTTAATAGCTGGTCTTATACCTATTAATACTACTAATTTAGCAGCTGCTTTATTACCATTACCTGGAAATATTATGAATAATATTTTTGATAATATTTCACCAATTTGAATCTATTATCGAGATGGTTCAGCAACATTAACAACATTGGGGACTTCAGTTATGATTATTACTATGATTATTGCAAGCATAATTTTATTGTTAGCTATTTTACCATTTATTTTAAGATCAGTTTCTGTTCTTAAGAAAAATAGAGGTAAATTTATTACTGATGTTAAAGAAAAAATAAGTAATATTCAAACAACTGATGCTAAAGAAACATTTAGACATTTCAAAAAACGTATTAAAATTGTTAATGATGAAAAAGATAAAAAATCAACAGAAAAATTAATTTCTAAAAATAAAAAATCAGGTGATAATGTTGATTTAAAATATTTTAAAGATGATCAATCTCTTCCAAATGAAGAAATTCTTCCGGGAATGATGATTAATGGAAAACCAATGGAAAACCAAGATATCGGTTTATTTAGAACTGATATGATTGATGGTACTCCAACTGAAATAATTGATTCTACTTTATTCAAAACTGATATGATTGAATTTGATTCAGATTCTGATGATGAAAGCAGAGTAGAAGACTATTTAGATGAAATTATTGGTAAAGATAAATAAACATTTCAAAAAATACTATTAAAATATATAATTTAATAGTATTTAATTTAAAAAAGGATTATTATGGCAATAAAAAGAGCAATTAGATTGCAATGTACAGAGTGTAAAGAGATAAATTATTTATCTAAAAAAAACCAAAAAGAAAACCCCGATAAATTAGAGTTAAATAAATTCTGTAATAGATGTAGAAAAGTTACAAACCATAAAGAAACAAAAGATGTTAAAAAATAATTATCAAGAAAAAATTAATTTAGCTGTTAATTTTATAAAAGATAATAACGTTGATGCTTTATTATTAGTTTCCAATATTAATAGATTTTGATTGACTTCTTTTGATTTTTCTTTAGGTTATATTATTATTAATAAAGATGGTAATGTTGATATTATTAGTGATACTAGATATATTTTAGCTTTAAATGATAAAGTTGAATTTGGTAATAAACTTTTATTAAGTGCAGAAAATCCTCTTAATAAATTATTAAATGAAGTTAAAGATAAGTATGGAATTAAAACTATTTTAATTGAAGAAGAGTATTTAAGTATTGGTGAATATAACAATATTAAAACTATTTTTAAAACTAAACTTTTAAAATCAAAAACTCTTAGAGAAGTTAAATTTGATTATGAAATTGAATTATTACAAAAGGCTGCTAATATCCTTGTTGGTATTATTGACTGAGTTAAAACTTTTATCAAACCTGGAATTTCAGAAAAACAATTAGCGAAAAAGATTGACATTAAAATGCTTGAACTTGGAGCTGAGAGAAATTCTTTTTCAACAATTGTAGCTGCTGGTAAAAATGGATCAAGTCCTCATCATCAACCAAGCAATTATCTTATTGAAGATGGTGATATGGTTACCATTGATTTAGGTTGTATGTATGCTAACTATGCTAGTGATATGACAAGATCATTTATTGTTGGTAAAAAAGCTAATAATGAAGAAATGGTTGAAATCTATAACCTAGTTAAACTATCACAATCAGAAGGCTTAAAAGCTGCAATTTCAAATGCTAATTCATTTGAAATAGATAAGATTTGTAGAACACTTATTGATAATAGTAAATATCAAGGCTTATTTGCTCATGGCACTGGTCATGGTGTTGGTATTGAAGTTCATGAATTACCTGTAATAGGAACACGTAATCCTGTTATTTTAAAAAATGGTAATGTTATTACTATTGAACCAGGAATTTATAAAAAAGATCTTGGTGGTGTTAGAATCGAAGATACAATCGTTATCAAAGATAATAAACCAATTATTTTAACTGGAAATAGTCCAAAAGAATTAGAATATATTGAAAATAAATAATAAAGAATATTTTTGATGAAAATTTTTACTAAATAAATAACCAATAACATTTGAAATAATCTTCTTTAAAACTAATTACTCTTTTTATAACTGCTTTTTTGTCAAGGAAGTTGATATTTTATTCTGCTATAAATGTCATTTAACTCAGGAACTATAAACTGCAAAATACCTCTGACACCCACATCTTCATTTTTATTTCTAAGAACATTATGATATTCAAATATTTTTATATGTAGAACTAAATGTTCTAATAAATTGCAATATACTAATCTGTCTTATTTTTGAAAAATATAAGGATTTTCGCTGAGGTTGTTTTTTTATAGATAGGTTTATTACTGTATCTTCATCTAAATGATGAGGATATAATCCATGGAATCATCTCTTTATTTTTGGTTGTTCAGAATTTAATTCTTCGTTTCAAAAATAATATCCTGGAACTTCTCAATATTTTTCCTTTAATTTATTACAAACTTCTTCATAATCTAATTTTAATAATAATATTAAATATTAAATTAACAAATTTACTATTTAATATATTTTTACCAATTTTAAAGTGAATGTTTGCAGGTCTTGTTTTTCATTCTTCTTTTTAAAATTAAAATAATAATGAATATCACATATTTTTTTGATTTATTTAAAGAAAAAAAGAAAAAAAACAATTCTATATCTTTAAAAAGATTAAGAATCGTTTTTTAATATATTGATTAAAGTAACTTCATTGTTAGAAGTATTTTATTTCAACTATAAGATAATCAAGATTATTTACTTATTCATTTAAAGCTGCTTTTGATTTTTTATTTAGTTCCAAAAATTCGATCACCAGCATCTCCAAGTCCAGGAATAATAAAACCGTTTTCATTTAACTTTTCATCAATTGAAGCTGTATAGATATCAATATCTGGATGCATATCAACTAATTTATCAATTCCCAATTGAGTACTAACAATACAAATGAAAGTAATTGAAGCAGGTTTATATTTTTTAATAATATTAACAGCTACACAAGCAGATGCTCCTGTAGCTAACATTGGATCTAATAAAATAATGTGAGAATTTTCAGTATGTTTTGGCATTTTAGTAAAATATTCAATAACATCTTTTGATTCTTCATCACGATATAAACCAATATGGCCAATAGCAGCATTAGGAATAACATCTTTAACGCCATCAACCATTCCAAGACCTGCTCTTAAAATCGGGACAAGAATAACTTTTTCTTTTAATTTATAACCTTTAGCAACTTTAACAATTGGAGTTTCAATTTCAATTTCAACAATTGGTAAATTTTTAGTAGCTTCATAAGTCATTAACCTTGTTAATTCGATTAAATAAAATCTAAAAGAAGTAGAAATAGTTCCGATATTTCTCATTCTAGTTAGTTTGTCTTTTATTAAGGGGTGATCAATTACTTTTAACATTTAATACTCCATATTAGTTATTATTATATAATATTAAAAAGTAAAAGTTGATTATAAATAACTAATGAATATATTAAAAACATATACGATTCAAACAAAAGATCGACTTGATAAAAATCTTGTTAAATTAACAAATTTTTCAAGGACTAAAATTAATAAACTTATAAAAAATAAAATGATTTTAGTTAATAATGAATATGCACTAAAATCTGGACAAATAATCAAAGAAAAATCAATAATAACTATTTTAATAGATAATAAAATTCAAACTGAATCGGTAAAAGAAACTATTTATGCTTTTGATTATGAACTTGATATTAAATATGAAGATGATTTTTTACTAATCATTAATAAAAAATCAAACATTTTATCTCATCCAACAATTTATCATGAAACTGATACTTTATCAGATGCAGTTAAACATTATCTTAAATTAGAAAAATTTCCCTTTCTTGTTCATAGATTAGATAAAAAAACATCAGGTTTGATTATTTTTGCTAAAGATTATGATATGCAACTTAAAATGCAAGAAATGATGTTTTTAAAATTAATTGAAAAAAAATATTTTGCTTTAGTTAATAATTGTTTTAAAGAAAAGAAAGTAGTTATTAATTTACCAATTTCAAGATCTTTTCAAAATAAGATAAGAATGCAAGTTAGTGAAGGCAAAAATTCAAAAAAAAGTATTACCGAAGTTAACTTAATAAAAAACTTTAAATCAACTGCTTTAGTTGAATGTATTCTTCACACTGGAAGAACTCATCAAATAAGAGTTCATCTTTCATATATAGGGCATTCTGTCTTAGGTGATGAAATTTATGGTTCTAAAAAAAATAAAGAAGAATATGGACAATATTTAATGGCTTATTCTTTGAAATTTGTTCATCCAATTACAAATGAAAAAATTGATATTCAAATAGATTATGATGTTGAATTTAAAGATAAAATATTAAAATTAAAGATAGAGGAATAATTCCATGAACAGTAAAATTTTTATTATAGATATATGCTTAGATAAATGTAATTTTATTATTATTAATAATAATAAAGTTTATAAAAAAACATCAATTAAAATTAATAAAAATTTAACAGATATATTTAAAGATAATTTAAAAAATATCTTTGAATATGAAATTAAAAAAGAAGATATTGAGAAATTATTTATTGTCGGTGGTCCTGGTTCATTTACTAATATAAAAGTTGCAAATATTATTTTAGGTTTATGAAAATACATTAATAAAAATGTTGAGTATTATTACTTAGATTCTCTTTCTTATAAATCACTTTTAAAAAAAGAAATAGTTATTTTAAAAGAAAAAAATTCTTCTTATTTAACTATTTATGATCAATTCAATAAGCATAATAATGAAATCAAAAATTTAACAAATGATCAAGTAGATGAAGTTATTAAAAATAATTCAAATATGTCAATTACCTATATCAATGAAATTGATTTAACAGATGATGAAATTATTTCAAGTTTATCTTTTTTTAAAAAAATAGATCCTAATACTTATGAGGCTGAATATTATAAAATAGCATGATAAAACAAATTGAAGATGTTGAATTAATAAAAAAAATAGATCAAGAAATATTTCTTGAAAAGGCATATCAAATATCAGATTATGAAGCAATGAAAAAATCTGATATTTACATCTATTATCTTTATATTGAAAATGATGATGTTATTGGTTTTTCAATATTAACTAAAATTGAAAATGAATATGAGATCCTTAAAATTGGAATTTTAAGGATCTATCAATCAAAAGGATATGGAAGTATTTTTTTAAAAGAAATTTTAAAAAAAGGTATTACTAATGATATTTTTTTATTAGAAGTTGATGAATCTAATAAAAAAGCAATAAGCTTATATAAAAAAATTGGGTTTGAACATCTTTTTACAAGAAAAGCATATTATGAAAATAATCATGATGCTCTTATTTATAGATTAATAATGAGCTAATTTCATTATAAAATGATATAATAAAAAAGAATTGAGGTTTATATGGAAAAAATTTGTGTTATTATAGCTAATGGTAGTGATGATATTGAGACTATTGTTCCAATATCTTTATGAAGAAAAGCTGGTTTTGTAGTTGATTTAATTTCTGTTGAAAACAAAAATACTTTAATTTTAGAATCAGGCATTAAAGTTTCTTGTAGTTATTCAATTGATAAAATCAATATTTCTAAATATAATGCTATTTACTTACCTGGTGGTAGTGGAATAGATAAATTAAAAAAAGAAAAACTTTTATTAAAACATAGTGAAAATATTTTAAAAGTTCATAATGAATTAAAAAGATTTGTTGCTGAAGATAAATTAATTTTTGGTATGAGTACAGCACCTATTATTTTTAATGAATTAGAATTATTAGCTAATGCTAAATTTACTGCACTTCCTAGTTTATCAGAACAATTTAATGGTTTAAATTTTGTTGATGAAAGTGTTGTTATTGATAAAAACTTTGTAACAGGTAGATCATCAGCATCAGTTATTGAATTTACTTATAAAATTATTAGTATGATGTTGGGTGATGAAGCTTTAGTTGATCTTAAAAAACAAATTAATGATGTTGCATAATTAACATTATTGAATAATAAAAAAAAAATACTATTAATTCCTTAATAGTATTTTTTTATTCACTTATATTGATTGCTTTAATATTAGTCGGAATATTGTTATTTTCATCAATTGTTAAAATAACAGCATTAAATTGATATTTGCCGTCTTCTTCTGTTAATTTAAATCTCTCAGATTGTCCAGTAAATTTTTTAATTATTGACTCTTTACTAGCTCCAATAATTCCGTCTTTGGGACCAGTCATACCGGCATCAGTTATATATGCTGTATTACTAACTATTTTTGCATCATTAGTTTGAACATGGGTATGAGTTCCAAAAATTGCTGTAACCCTATTTTTAAAGTATTGAATCATTGCATTTTTTTCACTAGTTGTTTCACCATGAAAATCAACAATGTGAATATCAACATTTTTATTAATATTATCTTCTTCAATTATTTTATCAAGAAGATTAAAAGGGTTTTCAATTTTATATTTACTAAATCATTCAATGCTTTCGCCTAATAAGTTTGTAATTCTAACATTTTTATTATTGATCTTAACTATTCTAGTTCCTTTACCATTAATTACTTCTTTTTGAGAAGTAACATTATATGGTCTGATAATATTATCTTTTTGATCAAAGATATTATAAACCTCATCTTTATGTCAAGTATGGTTACCCATAGTTATAAAATCAATTCCATAGCTACATAGTTCGTTATAATCATTAAAGTTTAAACCACGACATTGTGTGGTGTTTTCAGCATTAGCAATAACAAAATCAATTTTTTCATTAAATTTGATTTTGTCTACATTTTCTTTAATAGCTCTAATTCCTGCTTTACCAAAAATATCACCGATAAAAAGTATTTTCATTTTAATTTAGCTTTCTAATAATTGCTTTATGATTAAATTTTATAGATTTTTTATAATATGGTGGTTTAAAAGATGTTTCAAGTAAAGAACCATTGATACCAATGATAATCCCATTACCAAATATTTTATGAACAATTTCATCACCAATTTGATAATTGTTTTCTTGTTCTTCTTCTAATTCATCACCCATTGGTTTTTTATTTCTACTATCAAATCAATGTGAATTAAAATTAGAAAACTTTACATATTCTCTTTGTTCAGTAATTAAATTATTAAATCCAATTTCCTTAATAAATCTTGAGGGAACATCATTTCCACCATAAAAATGACTTTTAACACTTTGATATGGATTATTATTAAGCGATATTCTAGCAGAAATAAATAGTCTTTCTTTTGCTCTTGTTAAAGCAACGTAAGCAACTCTTCTTTCTTCTTCTAATAAATTTCCAAAATTAGCTCTATGAGATGGAAAAATATTTTCTACCATACCAATTAAAAATACATTTTGAAATTCTAATCCTTTAGAATTATGAACTGTCATTAATGATATGTAGTCATTATCTTTGTTTTCTTTATTATTTGAATATAACGATAGTTCTTCTAAAAACTCTTCAATTGTTGCATTATTGGTTTTAATAAAAATAGCTAGAGCAAATTTTAATTCATTAATATTATCAATTCTATCAAATTCATTATTTTCTTTTAAAGTAGTCATATAATTTGTTTTTTCTAAAATAAAATTAATAATATTCATAACATCTTCTTTATTATTTTTTAGATCATCTATTATTTCAACAAATGCTTTAATTGAATTGATTGCCATTGAAGGTATTTCGATTTTTTCAATTTCCTTTAATGCTTCATGAAAATTTAAATTATTCTGATAACCATAATCAGATATTTTATTAATTGATACAGCAGATATTCTTCTTTTTGGAACATTAATAATTCTAGTATAACTTAATTCATCATCAGTATAAATAACTCTTAAATAAGCAATGATATCTTTTATTTCTCTTCTTTGATAAAATCTAACTCCACCAAAAATAATATATTTAATATTATTTAACATTAGTGATTGTTCAATATTTCTTGATAGGAAATTTGCTCGATATAATATTGCTATATCTTTGTTTTTTATTCCTTGTTTTAAAAGTTTAATAATTTTATTTGTAACTCATTTAGATTCATCATCAGTATTTGAAGCTAAATAATAAATTGGTTTTGATAAATCAGTATTATTGGCTATTAATTCTTTTTTGTACCTATTTTTATTAAGTTTTACTAAACTATTAGCAGCGTTTAAAATACCTTGAGTAGAACGATAATTTTGAGTTAATATTATTTTCTTTGAATTAGGAAAGTCTTGTTCAAAACTTAAAATAACTCTTTCATCAGCTCCTCTTCAACCATAAATCATTTGATCGGGATCACCAACTGCAAAAATTCTTTTATTTTTTGCCACAAATGTTCTTACTATTTCATATTGAACAGTATTAGTATCTTGATATTCATCAATTAAAATATAATCAAAAAAACTAGATCATTTCTCTTGCATTTCATCTAATTTTAATAGTTTTGCTGTGTAATTTAATAGATCATTAAAATCTAAAT
This sequence comes from Candidatus Mycoplasma liparidae, assembly GCA_009884515.1. Classification (GTDB taxonomy): domain Bacteria; phylum Bacillota_I; class Bacilli_A; order Mycoplasmatales; family Mycoplasmoidaceae; genus Mycoplasma_L; species Mycoplasma_L liparidae. The sequence continues at coordinate 16,549 of RHHX01000001.1, forward strand.
AATTACTCTTAATAGTTTTCTTTTCATATTCTTCAAAAACTCTAAAACTATTTAGAGAATTTTTTAAAGATTCTATTTGATAAAATTTCATGCCATCATTTGATTTAATATAATCTGGTGAAATATTTTTTTGTTTAATATCATTTATTATTCTTAATACTGCTTTAGGTCTTAATTCTTTTGTATCTATTTGAAATGATCTGAAAATTTCTTTAACTATTGAAAGTTGTTCTTCTTCATCAATTATTGTGAAATTTTTTCTTCGATCTAAATATTCAAAATCTTCTCTTAATATTCTTAAACACATTGAGTGGAATGTTCCGATTCAAGTAATGTTATGAATATTTAATGATTTTACTCTTTCTTTGATTTCATTTGCAGCTTTATTTGTAAAGGTAATAGCTAATATTCTTTCAGGTCTAACTTCAGTATTATTTATAATATATTCAATTCTTGAAATTAAAACCTTTGTTTTACCAGCTCCAGCTCCAGCTATAACTAATGTTGGTTTATTATAATCAGAGGTAACAGCCTCTATTTGTTTTTCATTTAAATTTTCAAAGTTATTATTCATTTTTTTCTCCTGTTATTTTATCTATTTCGGTTTCATCTAAAATACCTGGAACATTATTGTTAAATGTTTTAATTGGTTCTTTAGCATCTGGTGCAACATCTAATGTTGAAATGCAATAAATACCAGCAAAATCATCATTAAGTGTTACTTTACCAGTTTTAATAAAAGACGATATTAATACAATGGTGCTTGGTAAAAAAGAAGCTATAAAGAATATTTTAAAAATATTTGAAATAATTAGATATGCTTGATTTGCTAAAAATTCAGGCGGTAATCCTACTACATTATTTAAGGAAATTAGTGAATAAGATAATATTAATGAATTTGGTACTGAAAAGCTAATTAGTGAGAAGAGAAACAATGATGCTATTGGCATTACTCAAATAAATATTTCAGCTCTAAATAAATTTCTAAATCTACTTTGATCACTATAAATATAGTATCTTATCTTTAATATTCTTCTAAATAAAGTATAACCTCTTCAATAAGTTGGAAGAACAATAAAATATAAGTAATTTATTAAAAATCAAATAATTGATAGGAAAAGAAGTTTTGTTGAAAAAATATAAGTACCATTTCATTTTTTCGATTCTATTGCAGCCTTTATTGTTTCAGAATTTAAATCTACAAAGAATAAATAAAATAATAAAATAATAAAACTTAAAATTAATAAAGTATCAAAAATACGGGCAATAAATCTTCTTGAAAAATAGGCTATATTTTTTTTATTTTCTTCCATTATATAACCCTTTAAATGAAAAATACCCTTCTAAGGGGGTACTAGTTTGCAAACTATAAGCCATGTTTTGTACTATGAATATAGTGTTAATAATTTATCTATATATATAAATATATATTCATCAAACAATTCTTAATTATTGTTTTATGATTCCCTTACCAAATTTTAGGTTTCTCGCTTGTGGGGTTTACCCGTTTCACTTTATAAATCACTCTATAAATTCGTCGCTGTTGCACTTTATAATTTTTGAATCTTTACAAATAAAGATTTTAAAATCGCCGTTATCATTACTGATACTGTATTTTATTTTTTCAATACACACAAACACTATCTCCATCACAGGAAATGCGAGCATGGACTTTCCTCTACTTTTCAGCAGTAATTAACCGTTTGCAATTTAAATTATAAAATATTTTTTCACTTAAATATTAGAATAAAATTTTGTTATATTCTTTTTGCATATTTTTTTGAATATTTTTAGATAAAATATCTCTTTTAATATTCATATATTTGGCATGTTTAATAGGTTCTAAAATTTCTATTTTTGCGGTATTTTTATTCTTATATTTAATAACAATTGGTTGAATTGGGACAAAGCTTCTATAAGCTACTTCAAAAACTCCGGATTTAAACTCTAAAAAAGTGTTATCTTTATTTCTTTCACCCTCAGGAAAAATTAAAATTGATCTACCATTTTTCAATAGTTCTTTTTGTTTTTCAATACTATTAAACATTTGTCTCAAATTATCTCGATCTAAGAAAATAGTGTCAATTAGTTTTAACATACTACCAACTAATCCTTTTTCAAGTTCTTTTTTAGCTATTAATGTATATTTTGAACCAACATTATTTTTTATTCAATGCAAAATAACAATAGGGTCTAGTGAAGATTTATGATTCGCAATAAATAAAGTAGGTCTATTTGCCACTTTTTTTTCTGATTCGCATTCATAACTTATATCTTTTACAAAGTAATAAACTTTTGATGCTCTTTCAAAAGTTGTGTATCTTTCATCAAGGGTATAAGATTTTGGATTTTTTTGATATTTTTTAGAAATTCGAGCTGCAAATAAAACTAAAATAAGTAGTACAGGTCATGCAAATATTATTGCTATTTTTTTTAAAATTTTTAATAAAATTTTCATAAACTCCACTTTTGTTTTATTATACATTTATTATAAAGTTAAATAAAAATATTCCCTTTATTTGAGTAAATTTTAATATCATTTATCATATTTTGATAATATCAGTCAATTTGATCAATTTCTAAAATTACAAAATTTGAATAATAACTATTAAAATTTGATTTTTTTTCAAATCATTCTTCCTCTAATCTGAATTTAATCTTTTTTTTATTTTCAATTTTTAAATAATCTTTTTTTTCAATAATTAAATAATTCGATGAGTCTACTTTCATAATTTTGCCATCAATATAATTATCGAATTTTAAAAATAACAATAGTGGTACAAAGATTATGAAAACTAGAATTAACCAAACAAAAGTATTTTTAATTACTCTATTCACTAATTTGTAATTTATTCTTGAAAAATTGTTGCATTGATTGATCATGACTTATTCAAATTAAAAAATTATTTTTAATAATTATTGGTTTGATATTGTTTAATAAAATTTCTTTTCTATAGGAATCAACATTATTTAAAACTTCATCTAAAATTATTACTTTATTTTCTGTTGTTAAAAGAAAAATAAAGTTGAGTATTTGTTTAACACCTGGGCTCATTTTTTCCATATTTAAATCATTAATATTAAGCTTTAAATCCTTAATTGTTTTAATAAAAATATCACCATATTCAGATTGAATAATTTCATTAATAATATTGACATTAATATTATTAATAGTTGATAGATAGATGACGTTTTTATTAATTCAATTGTTACTAATATTTTTTAAACTTATATCATTTAAATAAATATTACCATCATCAGAATCATATTTTTTAGTGAGCATTTTTACTAATGTTGATTTACCAATTCCTGATTTACCATATATTAAAGTGTCATTAAAAATTATTGAATTAAAATCTTTAATAATATTTTTAAAATTAATATTTTCATATTGAATTTTTGTTATTTCTGATTTTATTTTTATATTAATATCATTATTATCAAGATTAGAAACATGTAAAATATCATTATAAATATTATTATTTAATTTATAAACTGGAATATCATTAATTAAACCTAAAAATCCATCAACTGATCCAGAAACAAGTTGAATTAAGCTTATTGAAAAGATTAATGTCCCAATATTTGTTTCGTTATTAATAATCATTGTATAAATACCTATAAAAACAATAAATACATAGATAATGCTTTTTATTATCGAATTAATAAAAGTAATGTTGCTTGAAAATCTTATAATATTTTTACTTTGTTTATTTTGTTTATTAAATAATGATTCTAAATCAGTAATTCTATTATTTGCATTTTTATAGTTATGGTTATTTCTATTAAAAGTAATGTATTCATTTCATGATTTAAAGGAAACATTACTTAAATCTTGCATTTTTGTAATGTTTTCTTTTGAAAAGTTAAATTGGAGAAAGGAAAAAATAATTGATGAAATCACAATTAAAATAAGTACTAATAAAAATAAGGGATTAAGAATTGAAAGAACTGTTATTCCAATAATAACACTTAATATATCAGCAATAATTTTATTAAGATTCATGGAATAAAAAGAAGCAAGATCATAAATTATATCTTGTAAATTGATTAAATAATTATTATCAATTTTGTCATAAAAATCAAACTTCTTATTAGGAATAATTTTATAAACATTGTTTAACATTGAATTATATTTTCTAATAACATCATTACTCATGAATAAATTTAAAAAGTGCTCAGATATTTTATTTAAGATAATTGCAATTATATAGATTATTGATAATGTTAAAAGATTTGTTATTGACTCATTATTCAAACTTTTATCAATAATACCTTGAATAAAAGTTCCGATAAAAACTGATAAAAATATATTAATGATATTGATAATATTAACAATTAGAATGTATTTAATATTAATATTTTTTAAGTACGATTTATGATATTTTTTGATTTCAATATTTAAGAATTTTTTTTCAATAAAAATAACTATTCCTGAAAATTGATTAATAAATTCATTAATTGATAATATGTATATTCCTTTAGATGAGTCATAGATTTCGATTTCTTTTTTATTCTTTTTAGCAATAACGAAATGATTTAGATCATTTTTATTAATAATAGTAACAAAAAAGTCATCAATTTTAGTTTTGATAAATTCTTCTTGATTCATTTCATAACTATCACAATCAATTCCATATTTTGATGCTAGATTCTCAAATTGGATAATACTCATTCCATTACTAGTAATTTCTGAATCATCAAGTATCTGTGTTTTAGTTATTCTCTTTTTATTAAAATGATTAAATAAAGATGTTATTACACATACTCCACATTCATTAGTATTTAGTTGTTCTACAATTTTCATTTTTCCTCAAAATATAAATAGAATAGAAAACAGACAAAATACTATGTAATTTGTCTGTTTTTAGTTTTATTAGAAATTATTGATTTTTAATATTTAAATAAATGATGTTTTTTTAAAAAAATTATTTATTATTAGATGATAAAAAGAGAGTGTAATGGCTGATAAAATTAAGAATAATAAATTACAATTAAATAATATTTATAATGAAGACTGTAATAAATTAATTTTAAATATGATTAAAAAAAATATCAAAGTTGATCTTATTTTAACTGATCCTCCTTATAATATTTCAAGAAAAAATAATTTTAAAAGTATCGGAAGATCTGGAATTGATTTTGGAGAATGAGATAAGAAATTTAATCAATTATCTTGATTAAAAAATATTGATAAAATTGTGAAACCGGGCGGTTCAGTTATTATATTTAATGATTGAAAAAATTTAGGTGATATAGCTAAAAAATTAGAGTCAAAAGACTTTATAATAAAAGATTTAATTAGATGAATTAAACCTGCACCAATGCCTAGAAATGTTAATAGAAGATATGTAAGTGATTTTGAACTTGCTCTTTGAGCTGTAAAACCTGGTGCTAAATGAGTATTCAATAGAGAAGAGAGAGAGAGAGAGAGAGAGAGAGAGAGAGAGAGAGAGAGCTTTTATTTAAGACCTGAATATAAATATGCTCCTCCAGGAATTAATAGAATTCATCCTACTCAAAAATCTGAAGAATTAATAAATGATTTAATTAATCTCCATTCAAATCAAGGAGATATTATTTTTGATCCTTTTTCTGGTTCTGGTCAAATTAGTTATTGTGCAAATAATTTAAATAGATATTATATAGCTGCTGAAATTGATAAAAATTATTGATCTAAATCAGTTAAAAGAATAAAATCGACGTATTTAAAACCAGTTTTTAATCATTTGGGTAATAAGTTTAGAATTCTTGAAGATTTAATGCGAGAATTTCCGAAAAAAAATATTGATTATTTTGTCGATGTTTTTGCAGGCTCTGGAATAGTTGGTTTATCTTATAAATCACCTAAAAAAATATTTCTGAATGATAGTGATATTTGATTAACTAAAATTCATGAGTATTTATTAAATACTGATAAGAATATAATTTTAAAAGATATAGAAGCTATTATACAAACTTATGAATTACCAATATTTAAAAAAAGTTATTCAAAAGAATATAATAAATTAAGAAAAGATTTTAATGAAAATCAATCGATATCTAAACTTTTAGTTTTGATATTATTTGGATTTAATCAACAAATAAGATTTAATGCTAAAAATGAATTTAATATTCCGTGTGGCAAATTTTGATGAAATGATTATCATGAAAATAAATTAATTAATTTTATTGATAATGCAAAAAATAAAAAAATAACTATCAGATCCAAAAAATTTAATGATTTTATGGATGAAATATTCCCAGAAATTGATAAAGATAAAACTTTATTCTATTTTGATCCGCCATATTGATTATCTAATGCAACTTATAATAATAATTGAGATGAAGAAGAAGAATTATTATTAATAGATTGGTTACAAAAATTAACTGATAACGGATATAAATGATTTCTATCTAATTTATTAAACTCAAAAGGAAAAGAAAATATTCATTTAAAAAAATTTATAGATAAAAATAAAAAACAAATAGAAGTTACATATTTTAAAAAAATTAATTATAAAAATTCTAATTATCAAAGGAAAAATAGAGATTATGATGATGTAGAAATTTTGATAAGTAGTGGATTAAATAATGAATAATAAAAAATATAATTTAATAAAATTTGGAATATCAGAAACAAAGAGATCTAATATCAAACAATCTTATACTTTATTAGTGGATATCATAAATAATAATAATAATATTCCGCTTACTGTTCAAGAAATTTTTCAAAAAATGAAAAATAATAGGTTTTATTTAGAACAAAAAAAAGAGATGAAAATCAATAGAGAATTATCGTTAATAAAAAAATTGAATTTTGCAAAAATTGAAGAAAATAAAGATAATAAAACATATATATTTCAAAAGACTAAAATTTCTGAAAATTGAGAAAATGAAAAATTTAATGAAAAATTTTTTGGTTTGAGCAGTGTAGATTTTTCATTCTTTCAATTACTACTAAAAATGAAATATAAATCAAATAATGAACTCAAAAGTGTGTTTTTTAATTTATTAACTGGTTTAAAAAAGAATAATAAACTTGAAAAAAATATTATAATGGATATCCATTATAGAACCTACATTAAGAAAATTATTGATAATAAAAACATTGATTCTTTATTAAAGTTAATTTCATTAAAAAGTGGTAGTGCTAATGAATTACAAAAACCATTAAATAATAATGTTATTGAATATTTTTTGAAAATTTGAAAATCTAACAATGCAAATTATAGTGAATTGTATGATGCAATAAATCAAATTTACGAGAAAAATTTAGAATTTTCAGATGGAATTAGTGAATTAATTTTTGGATATATAAATAATAAGAATGGGAAGGAAAAAATAATAAAAATAAAACAATTTAACAAGATGTATTTAGAAAATAAAGAGAAATTAAATTCCTTAATTCAAGAAAGTTTTGAAAACATTGAAAAAAGGGTAATTGATAGAATAATAAAGGGTGCTTGAGGTAGTTATAGACATTTAATAAAAACTCATTTAAATTCTATTGATGGAATTTTTGAATTTGATCACAAAGATAATTTTAAAATAAAAGATAATTTTAAATACTTAATTGAAACTATATTAGAAAGTGGAGAAAAAAGAATTCTTCAATTAGAAGAAAAAACATTTTATAGTCCTGAAGAATTGTTACATTTTTTCAAATTAGAAAATAAATTTATTGAAAAAAATCTAATTAAAGTAATAAATGAATACTATTCTAATAAGAAATTGATTGACTTATTTGAGAAACTAAAAGATATTTATAGTAGTAAAATCGAAAATAAAGAACTGAGTAGAATCATAAAAAACCATGAGCATATCAAGGGAAAAGTTGATACTCCAACTTTTTTTGAATTTATTATTGGAATGGCTTTCTTATCAAAAAATAGAACTAAAAAAATTACTAATGAAAAAGAATATTTAGAAAGTCATTTTCATACTAAATTAGATACTAATCTTTGCCCCATAAGATTTGCTCCTGGAGGCAGATCTGATATTTTTATCGCAAGAGATGATCATAAAATATTTTTAAATATAGAACCTACAACTCAATTATATAATCAAACAAAAATGGAATTAGATCCAGCTAGAAATCATTTGGTAGCTCAAATAAAAAAAAATAAATTCCCTCAAGGAATTTCAATTATTGTTGCACCTAAAATTAATAAAAATTTATTTTTAGATATTATAGGATGAAATAACGATCAAACCCCTCGATTGGAAATCAAATTATTTAATATAAATTTAATTCTTGAAATGTTAAAAAGTGAACTTGATATTTTTTCTTTTGTTTCAAATAATAATATTAAGGAGAATGACTTATCTTAAAAATTTTCTTTGTATTCTATTCAGTTTTGATAATTTTCTTCAAGGAATTTTATTCTTTCCTTAGTTAAAAATATTTTATCTATTTTAACTTCTGGATCATTAATTTTTAATTCTCTATCAACTAAATATCCTTTGGGATTAAAGGTTATTTGATTTTCTGTTAACATTTTATGATAAGCTCCTGGAATTAGTAAACAATTGTTATTATTAGCAATTGAATAATAGTCTTCATTATCAAAACATTTTCGAACAGAAATTATATGAGAATGATCTTGACCACTATATTCTTTTAATAAATGAGATGAAATATTTGCTTCTATTTTATTATTTTCTTTAAGATCATTAAATTCTATACTAACTAGATTTTTTTGTCTTATTCTCAGTCTTGATTTCAATGTTTTTTCAGTTATTAATTTTTTTTGATATTCTTCAATTGTTTCATCAATTTCTTTCTTAATATATTTTTGATCTTTTAAGTTTTTCTTTATATATTCATATGTTTTATTGATAGATTTTCCTTCATAAATAGAATTTAATATTTCTAATATTTCTTCGGATTCATCAATATTATCTATTGCAAAATAATTAAATGATTTAAAAACTCTTTTAGCAGAATCAAATATATCATTAGATTGTTGTTTTTTGAAAGTATCTAAATACTCTTTTAATTTAATGGTTTGCAAATCCTCAATTTTTATTTCTTCAAATTTCGGATGCTTAAAAATTCTAATTGAATTAAAAAAATCTACAAAATTATGCAAATGAAATTCATCTTCTAAAGCTAAAGTTTTTTTAATTTCAAAATTATAATATTTAAAAGCAGCTTTGCTATTATCACCTTTGGAACCCCCTCAATTAGAACCCGTTAGTAAATCAAAGTTTTTTTTAGCTTTTTTGAAAAATTTAAAAGATAATTCATTAAATTTTTCAATTCCTATACTGTTAAGAGTTCCTTTTAAATGCTCTAATTTTGAAATATTATCAGAGTTATATGGAGTTAAAAATTCTTCTCTATACTTTTTTGAATAAGGTAACATACTTTTTCAATAGCAAGTTAATTTCATTTCCCTATCTGTAGGACGAAATTCTCCACCTTCTATTTGTAAAAACTGTTTTCCTATATTGCCTGTTAAAGGATCATAAATATAATATGCATGTCCTCATATTTTATACTTATTAGTTTTTTCAGTAAATTTGCTTGAGTAGTATTTTTTTGTTGCAAAAGGTATTTTTACTGCTTTATATGTAATATTAATCATACTAAAATTCCAACTTTTGGAAAATAGCTTCTAGAACATTAATCGAAATTGCATTACCAGCTAAATAAATTAATTTTGTTTCACTGATTAAATCATTTCTTTTTATTTTTTTAAAGTCTGGAGCACTCATACCCATATATCGATATAAATAAGATGCTGGTAGTGAATAAATTTTATTATCTTCATCAATAATTTTTATTCTACTATTTGCACCTGAAGCTGTTAATGTTGGACCTGAAAAATTCGGATCATAAATATGAGCTTCACTATGGAAAGTTGAATAATTTAAAAGCGATGATTTTTTAATATTATTTTTAGTTAAAACAAAATCTTTATGTTTATATTGATTTAATTTTTCTAGAGGTAATTTATTTTTAATCTCCAAAAAAACATTCATCGGGACTTTTTTATTTGTATTATTAAAAATTGGTTCTTTAAAATTTATTTTTTCAGCAAAATCTTTTCTTACAGATAAGACAAATGCTCTTACTCGATTCTGTGGAGAACCGAAAGAAGTGGCATTTAATATATATATATATAGCTTTTGTATCCAAAAGTTTCTAATGTTTTGATTCAATTATCTAATTCTGGCTTATGAATCTTCGAAACCATGTTTTTTACATTTTCAAGTAGTAAATATTTGGGCATTTCATCCTCTTTTCAATTGTTGTTCATATCTTTAAAAATTCTTTTTATTTCTCAAACTAAACTACTTCTTGAACCTGAGTCTTCTTTCATTCCTATTTGTTTACCTTGAAGTGATAAATCTTGACAAGGAAATGAATATGTAAAAATATCAATTTCTTTGGGAATTTGATGATATTTAATTTCACTAATATTAAAAAGATTATTACAAACTTCTTCACTCTTTTTAATATAAAAAGCTTTATGAGTTTTTGATAATTTTGCTAATGTTTTCTTACTTGCTATTTCTTTAGAATTTGTTGATAAGCTTAAATTACTGATATCTATTTCTAATACTTCTTTGGGTAATTTAATTTTAGAATGATGTAAATTAATATATCCAATAATTGCATCAACATATCATTCAATAATACCAACACTAGTTATTTTTCAATTTTTACTTTTAGCAATATTATCAAGCGCTTTTCTTTGAGTTCCAATTCCAGCAAAAGCTTCAAAAATTTTTATTTCTTTTAGTTCATTATCATTATCAAATTTCATTCCACTTTTCCCTTCAAAATAAAAAAATATTTATTTAAAAATAAATATTTAATCTTAACGAATAATGGTAAATAGTCTTGCTAATAATATTATTAAATTAATAACTGATGTTAATAAGATAAATCCAAAAAATAAACACATTTTATTAATAACATCTTTATCTAATTCAGTGCCACTTTGATCAATAAACATTTGTGTTTTCGACATTGAATTAAAAGTAATAACAATGTATAGAATTGAAAGTAATCCTGAAATTATTGATATTCCAAAGAACAATGGATTAGAAAATGAACCTGGTATTAAGAAATAAAATAACACTAATACTAATGTTAAAAGCATATAAATTCCAAATAATATAAAAGTAAATTTCATTAAATTCATTGCTAATTTTTCCGGAATTAATAATCCAACAATACCAGCAATAGTTAAAATTCCACCGGCTAAACCAAAGATTAATAATAACTCTTGTCCATTAAATAAACTAAAGATTGCATTGAAAGTAAAACCAGAGGCAGTACAATAGAATAAATATAATAATCCATAAATAAGATATGACACTTCTGTTGTTTTAAAAGAAACATAGAAAGTTAATCCCATTGCAATTAAAAGAGATCCAACCATAATAATAACATCAAGGGGAGGATCTAATGGTATTGAAGAAAAAAGAAAACTAAACAAAGAAGTTAATAAAAAACCTAGTCCAGCATATAAAGATGATCTACCAATAATGCTGATTTGTTTCTTTTGATAAAGTTTTACAGAAACATCATTCATTTGAACATTTTTACTAAATACATTCATTATTGAAATTCTCCTATTGAAATTGATGTTTAACAGTTAATGTATATACTTTAAAATGTGTATATATTATTAAAGATAATATTTTAATTATACTATGATAAATTTTATTTTCCACAGGCTCTGGTAAATATTTTTCATCAAAATCACTTTTAATATAATAGTCTATTGCTTTTAAAGTATTAAAGACTTGAGGGTTAATTCGATAAGGTTTATCATAACAAAAATCACATAACGCATCTAACGAATTAATATCAATTGTCTTGATATTTTTATTTTCCTTACATTGACAATTATTATAATCAATTTCAAGATCTAACAAATTAATAAAATTAATTAATAATAATGTTGCTACTATTAAGTCATTTTTAAATTTCGTAATATTAATAATGTTTCTTTGATATAAATCAAATAAATTTATTTCAGGATGAGTATTATTCTTAACTAAATCATTCATAATGTAAATTGAAATAGAATTACCAAGTTCAAAATTTAATTCAGATAATAAATTAATCTTTTTTAACTTACTCATTTTATCCATACTATAAAAAATTTCAAATTCCAAAAATGAACCATATTGCATTAATCTGCCGTTTTTAGAAATTATTTTTCTAACTCCAGGAGCATAGCAAACTACTTTTTCATTTTCAGTACTAAGAATTGTAATAATTGCATCAAAAACATTATAATCATGAATATTTATTAAATATCCTTTGATAATTTTTTCAGCCATCTATTTATAACCAAGACTGCTGATTAAATAGTTATTGTTTCTTCAATCTTCTTCGACTTTAACATATAATTTTAAAACAATTTTACAATCATAAATATTAAGAAGTTCTATTCTTGCATTAGTGCCTATTTGTTTGATCATACTACCATTCTTACCAATTAGAATTGGTTTTTGACTTGATCTTTCAACAATAATATCAGCATTGATATTAAAAGTCTTTTTTTCTTCATCATAGTTATTTGTAGTAACATCAACACCAATAGCATATGGTATTTCTCTTCTTAATAAAATTAAACATTGTTCTCTTACTATTTCAGCAATGATAAATTTATCATCTGGTTCTCTAAAATATGAAACATCAATGTCTTCACTTGCTGTTGATTCAATATAATTAATAACCTTTTCAATATTAATTTTATGAAGAGCAGAAATTTGAATAACTTCTTGAAAATCAAAATCAATTTTTAATTTAGCAGCCATTTCATCAATTAATTCTTGTTTTGATGTTTCTGCTTTATTAATAATTAAAATTTTATTTTTAATATCATATTTAGAAATGTTATTTAAAATATTACGATCTTCAATATCAAACTCTCTTGTCATATCAAATAAATATAAAATAGCGTTAGCTACTTTTAAAGAATTATTAACTTCTCAGTTTAAAAATTTATCTAATTTGTTATTGGGAAGATGAAATCCAGGTGTATCAACAATAACAGCTTTAACATTATCATTTTTATAAATGAAAAAAGATTGTTTTCTTGTTGTTTGTGGTTTCTTATTCACAATTGCTTTTTTCTGATTAAAAATAGCATTTAAAAGAGTTGATTTACCAACATTAGGTTTGCCAACAATAGCAACAATATTATTCTTCATATATTCCTTTATTAATTAAGCAAATTCTTAAAATATCTTCTTGTAAATCAAACATTATTTTTTCATCATCTTTATTAAGATGATCATATCCTAATAAATGTAAAAGACCATGAGCAAACAATAAACATATTTCATAAGTTTTACTAACGTTTTTTTCTTTAGCTTGTTGATCTGAAATTTCTTCACAAATAAAGATTTCACCCAATAAATAATTATTATCTTTTAATTCAAAAGATAAGACATCTGTTGGTTTATCTATTTTTCGATAATTATTATTTATTATTTTAATTTCTGATGGTAAAGCTTTTGATAACTCATAAAATTTATTACTTTGTAATTCCGCTGATAATTTATTAAAAGTTACTTCATTAATTTTTTCAAACAATTGTTCCATCTTAAAAGAATCATTAATAATAAGCTTATACATAACTTTATTATATAAAAAAAATAAAACTTACAGTTTTATTTTTTTTATATAATACTATTTAGATATTTTTTTAGTTTTTGTTTTTTTAGTTTTTGTTTTTTTAGTTCCAATTTCTAAAGCTGCAGTAGAATAAGGATCCTCATTAATATTATTAGCTTCACCTGATAATTCTGGATTCATTTTAAATGCATCTATTTTTTCTTCAGACATTGATTTTACATCAATTACAGGTTCTTCTATTTTTATTTCTTTAGTTTCTAATTTAGCAGTTTTTAAATTGACAGTTTCTACTTCTTTTATTTCTTTAGTTTCTAATTTAGCAGTTTTTAAATTGACAGTTTCTACTTCTTTTATTTCTTTAGTTTCTACTTCAGCAGTTTTTACTTTTCCTTTTTTATCTTTTCCATCAACTTTAACATCTTTATTTTTTGAATCTTTATTATCAGTTTTTTTAGATTTTGATTCAGCAGTTGTTTTTTTATCTTTTTCTTTTGACTCTTTAACTACTTTTTCAACTTTTTTATCAACAATATCACGACGTTGTTTATATTCTTCAATAGCAACAGTAATTTCTTCTTTTAAAATTTTACCATTAACATTTTGTTCAATAAATGTTCTTGATCTTTTACCATAATTAGCAAATAATAATAAAATCATAATATTAGCAATAATTAAACCACCAATAACAAGAGCAATTGACATAATGATTAAAACAGATCTGCCACCAGCAGCTTCTTGATTTCTTGCTCCATTAAAAAATTCATCTATTTCATTTGCTTCATCATTTTGATCAATAACAGCAACATCGTTTTGAACAACATTATTAGAAATATGATAAATTGAATAACCAAGTGTACCAATTGTTAATAATGAACTTATTAAAATTGAACTAATAGCAATATTTTTAGTTGTCTTAGTCATGTTTTTCCTTTTAATAATACTAATATTATTTATACTTAAATATTATACATTATTTTATCTTTTTTTGATTTTAAATTACTGTCAGAATAGTTGAAAGAATTGGTCTTTTTTTAATTTTTCTTTCAAATTTTTTGATTATTAATTTTTTAATTCCCATTTTACTTCCTTTAAAATCAATTTTATTATTTTCCAAAATTACAATTGATTCTAAAATTTTTTCTCTTGTTTCTTGGATAATTTCTTTTAAAAGACTTTTACTAATTTCATCATTATAATTAATAATTCCATAATCTGAAATTGATAAATTTAAGATTTCAAATTTGTTTTCAAATTTTTTCAAAGTTAAATTAATACAAACAACACCATTTTCAGACATTTGTTGTCTTTCATAAAGTGTTGATGGTTCAATATCATTTTGATTTGGACCTGTAAATTGTTTATTTATTTTAATAGTATCGTTTTTAATTATTAATAATTCTGAATTTTCAAACCTTGCAAATTGACCATTTTCTAAAACTAAAACTTTATCTTTAGTAATTGATGTTTCTTGAATTAGGTTTAAATATTGAATTTGTGATTTATATAATCCCCCAACTGGAATAATATATTTTGGTTTTAGAAGTAAAGCTAATAATTTGTGATCTTCATTTCCTGATTGAAGCGGTTTAATATTCTTATTTAAGGTAAATGTATTAATTTTCAATCTACTAATATTATCTAAAATAGCATTCATCGGAAGTTCATATCCAGGTTTTCTAAAAATATTAAGGACAAAATTATCATTTTCTCTTAATGTAATGTTTTTATCTTCTTCTTTATGTAATCTACTTAATTTATTCATTAAGTAATCATTACTACCAATTATTAAAACAATTGCATTCTTAGATTTATTAATTTCACTAAGTGGCAACAATAATAAACCCTTTTGAGGAATAATATTTGTTCTCATTAAAGTTTTAAAAATATCAATGAAATTTCTACTGTAAATAATTAGTGGTTTTTGAAATTTTTTTGATAATTCAGCAATAGTAACAATATTATAAATTTCATTAGCATTACACCCAATGATAATTCTTTCTTCAGTTTGACTCATTATCTTTTCATAAAAAGATTTAATCGAGTGGTTTGGTGCAGTAAAAGTTGGTACTTCATTAACCAACCCTGTTTTAGTTATTAATAATAAAACAGGTTGACCTTTTAAAATATCTTTAATATTTAATAATTGTGAATGAAAAGCAAATGATTGTTCATTTAGTATTAAATAATCATCTAAGAATATTATTGCTCCTTGTGGAGTTTTAATTACAAAACCACATGAGTGAGGGATTGAGTTAGCAATTTTAAAAGAACTAAAAGTTAATCCATTTAATTGAAAATCTTGTAAAAAATTCAAAACTTGAAAATTTAAATTTTCATTAGTGATTTTGAATTGTTTTTCAAATAGGTTTTCAACAATGTTTTTTCCCATTTCAGAAATAAAAATCGGAACACCAAACCCTATTTTATCTAATAATAAAGGAAGGGAACCAAAGTTTTCATATGAAGGTGTTCCGATAAAGATCCCTTTTATTTTGTGTTTGTTTTCAACTAAGTAAGAATAATCTGGAATGATTTTACTAATTCCTAATTTATTATCTATTAGAGCATCGATGCCTGCATTAAAAATATAAATATTTTCATTTATTTCAAGACAATAACTATTATTGTATTTTTCATCCAACCCACTAAGGGGTAAAAAACTTATTTTACTATTCATTATTTCTCCATATTTTATTATTTTAATTTGCCAAAATAATAAACAATTTTATACTCAAACTATTAATATTAATTTTAATAAATTGATTTTTATAATATTATATAATATATTATTAAAAAAATGAGGTGGCTTTAATGCTTAAATGTATTTATATAGATTTATTTCCTTATATTATTGATGGTTCTAAATTAGCTACATCAATTTGAATAAAAATAAAATCTAATCCGAAAATTGTTGAATGATTATTAGATAAACCTAAAATGCGTGAATTAATAGCTCAAAACCCTTCATTCTTTAAAAGTTTAGAAGATTTTAAAGAATTATTAAGTCCTATTGATTTCAATTTTTTTTCTGATTATTGAAAATTAGAATTTAAAGAGAGTTTAGCTATTTTAGCTAAAAATGGATTTAATAAAATTATCAAAGATTTTTTTGAATCATGTCATGAAAATAATGTTAAAATAATTGTGACATACAATAGAGATGTTTGTTCTGATGTTGGACAACTATATCCATTCTTAAAAAATGTTGATTTTAAATATATTCCATACGAAGAAAATTTAAATCTAGAAGGTTTTATTAAAACAAATCTAGAAAATGAATTTTTAATGAATGAAGTTTGTGTTATTACTCAAAATCATGATATTTTGAAAAAACTTCAAACCAATAAAATTTTTGTTGCAACTATTGATAGTAGCAAATTAAGTAATAATGATAACAACATTTATTATTTTAATGATTATAAAAATTTATCATATTATGATCTTTCTTATTCTTTTTATAAAGATGAAGACCAAGATACAATTGAATTATAAAAGAGGCTCACATGCAAATATTAAAAAGTAAAATTACTGAATTCAAACAAATTGATTGAGCAGCTAAAATTATCATTGAAAAACTAATAGTTGATAAAATTTCTCTTGATGTTCATAGAAGTAGAATTAACAAGGTATTTGAAAATCATTCAAATGAAAGCAAAGAAGAATACATTATGCAAATTGTTATTAGAGACAATATTCTTAATTTAGCATTATCTATTATTGAAAAGTCTTTTAAATTTGATATCAATGATGAAGATATTGCAAAAATTTCTGAAAGAATTAATAAAAGCATTTCAGAAAAAGTAGTTAATCCCCAACCTTTAGATAAAGAAGCTATGAAACTTAATACAATTTTCTTTATTAAAAGAGTATTGATATTTGATAAACTTGCTAAAGAATATGAAATTTCTGTTTCTGATCAAGAATTAAAAGAAATTTTAAATCAATATTATACAGATACAAACCAACCTATTAGAGATATTATCAATGATGATGAAAACTTAAAAAATGCTAAAAGAGCTTTTTTAGATGAAAAAATAATTGCTTTTATTTTAGAAAAATATAAAGGTACAACTAACTTAGATAAATTATGAGAAAATATGCAAAATTCTCATACAGCTATGTTAAATATTATGGATACTTCAAAAGATAAATAATATAAAAATTAAATAGAATTAAAAAAGCAACTACTTTTGTAGTTGCTTTTTTAATTCTTCAGCATAGTTTCCTAAAACTAATGTTATTGATTTTTCATTTATTAATATTCCTTTAATACCAATTTTCTTAAGTTTATCTTTATTAACTAAACTAATATTATCTAAACTTAATATTATTGAATTTAATGTTGATTTAATATCAATAATATTTTCTCTACTACCAATGCATTTTAAGAATATATTTAAATCAAATGGAATTTGATTAGATTTCTTGAAATCTGTATTAATGTTTTTTTCATTATCCTTGATTTTTTCTTTTACTTTTTTATCTAATGTTCCAAATGATAGAATGTTAATTATTTTTGATTTGTTTTTCATTTATTTTAATTTCTCTATTATTCTTTTAATTCATGATTCAGTATTAAAATCAATTAGTATTTGAGCTTTTGAATAAATAATATCAATTGCGATCTTATCATTTGGTTTTAAAACTATTTCTTGATCTCCATCAATAATTAAAAGACATTTTTTAACTTTATCATCTAAAATGATTTCGAACTTTTCATTTTCATTAAAAATGATTGGATTAGAATAAGTTTTAAATATTTTATTATTTAAAGGTTCTATTATAGAAAAAACTATGCTTTTTGAATTAGGTAATAAAAGTGGTCCATTATTTGATTCATTAACACCGCTTGAACCAATAATAGTTGCCAGTATTAATCCACTTGAATAAAAGTTATCAAATAAACTATTATTAACATTGATCTTAAAGTTATGAACATAGTTGCTTCTAATATAAAGTTCATTTAAAGAAAAATATTCAAAATTATTAATCTTTATTCTTAACATTTGAATATTATTATAAAGAGTATTATTAGTAATTACTTTTTGAAGATTATCTAATGTTGAACTTTCTAAAAAAGATAAAGACCCTGATGGAATGTTAATAATTTTTTTTTCAAATGAGTTATAATTATTTTTAATTGTTCTTATAAATGAGCCATCTCCACCGATATTAAAGATAAATTCATCTTCAATATTTTTAAAAAAGGGGGCTTCAAGTATTTTATTAAGGTCTTTTTCAACACTTATTGTTTTCTCGTTTTTGTTAAAATTGATAATTCTATAATTCATATTAAACCTATTTTAATAAATAATATAACAATATTATTTAAATTCACTTTATTGTTTTTGTTTTTATTTGTTGTATAATATTAGAATATATAAAAAGGAGATTAATTATGACGATAATTTTATATACTAAAAGTTGTAAATCATCTTCTAAGACTTTAACTTTCTTTACTAAGAATTTATTAAAGTTTTCAGGTATTAATATTTTAAAAGATAATATTAATAAAAAACTAATTAAAGATATATTATCTTTAACTGAAAATGGGTTTTCAGATATTATTTCTAAAAGAAGTGAAGTATTACTTGATAGAGGTATTCAAATAGATAATTTAACTACTGATCAATTAATTGATTTCATAGTAAAAAATCCTATTATTTTGAAAAGACCAATTATTATCCAATATAAAACTGATATTCCATATCGTTTATTAGTGGGATATAATGTTGATGATATTTTAATTTTTATGCGAGAAAAGCATAAAAGCTACTTTTAATAACATATTAAATAATAACATCGTACGATGTTATTATTTTTATTATATGTTCTTGTATGAAGAGGATAGCGTTATTTTAAGCAAAAAGTAGGTTTTATGTAAAAATATCTTAAAAGTATTTTAAATTGAGAGAATATTTAGATGCTTCTATTACTAATCAATTTATTGATTAGTAATAGTAAAAAATCCTATTATTTTAAAAATACCAATAATTACTATAAGAATTATATTCTGTATTGATTATTTGCTATCTATGTTGTTTTGATATGTTAATATTTATGAGAGAAAAATATTAAGATATGTTTTATTGGATAAAAAAATATTAATTTTGATCTAAACCTAATGCTTGTGTTGCATTTTCAATACTACCATATTTTTTGATAAGTTTTTTATCAGAGAATATAGTTGGTAAGAACATTAGACCAATCATTAAGAAGAACACAGCTACTAACATAATTCTTGATAATATAGCATCATTTGATACTACAACACCTTCAGTATATGAAGCAGGTATTAACATAAATAAATCATAAAATGGAGCAAATATAGTTAATCCTAATGTTAAGAAGTTAACTAAAACAGCTATTCAAGCAGTTGGTTTAAAATATCTTTTTTCATCAGTTACGATTAATTGAGATTTTCTATTTTTGATTCCACCTAAAATTGATAATGAAATAAAACCAAATACAAATACAGCTGCTCATATAGCCATTAAATCTGCAAATGAATATAAACTATTCATTTCAGCAGTATAACCATAACCTACTACATCAGCATAACCTACTACATCAGCATAACCTAAAGCGCCAATAATTGTAAATAAAAGTACAATTGGTAAAGATATAATAACTGAATATTTAATCCCTACTAATGGTTTATCTGAATTTAATTTGTCAATATTTTTACTTCAACCTGGTAGTTCTTTTTCAGCAATAAGATCTTCTACAAATCTTGGAGCTCAAATTGAAAAACCATTAAGAACTCCTAAAATACCAATAGAAATTAATAAGTTAGTTACACCAAAGAATCAAGCCATATTAATACTAAATAATCAGTCACCAAAACCAAAGAAACTTCCTGTACCATTCATTGACATAGAAATTGCAATTATTAAATAAATAACTGTGATTATTATTAAGCCGAATAAAAGAGCCATAGGTGTTTTTTTAGGGTCTTTCATTTCTGTTTGCATACCGGCAGTAACATAGAAACCATCATAAGCAAAGAAAATTGAACCAATAGCAATAATCATGCCGAACCCTGGGGTTAAATTAGAAAATGCTGTCATAACATTTGCTGCACCATCTGGTGCAATATTAGGTGGTAAAGGATTAATACCATTAATAGCATCTGGATTCATACCTATATAAACAAATCCAATAACAGCAGCAATGCCTAATGGGATAAATTTTAATGAAGTAATAATTATATTTGATATATTTCCAAATCTTGAACTTAGTCCAGAACCAAAAATAAAGAATGCCGAGATAGCTAAAGAAATAACAGTTCATACTATTCAATCACTACTACCAAGACCTAATCCTGTTTCACCATAATTAATTGTACCATCAGTAAAAGTAGTACCAAAGGCACCAATAGCATCTTGAAGGGACATAATTGCATATAAAGGCATGAAGAAATAGTTTAAAGGTAAATAAATATAAAACATCATATTTTTTGATGCTTTATAAATTGTACGACTATTAAAAGTCTTAGCTCAACCAATTAGACTTAAATTATCATTTCTAGCACTAGCAATTTCAATTAAAGCAAGAGCCATTGAAATTACTGCAATAGCTGCTATTATTCAAGTAAATATTGCAAGAACAAGAGAACCATGTGAATAATCAAGTACAGCTTTAGATTTAAAGAATATACCAGCACCAATACTAGAACCAATAACAATTAAAATAGCACTAAAAAATCCTATTTTCTTTTTTGTTGGAGCATTAGCAAATGTTTCATTATCAGCATATGATAGTACATCATTACTAGTGCCGCAATTTTCGTCTTTCATTTTTTTTTCCTTTCTATAAAATTTTTATTAGAAATAAATTAATGGAAATAAACTTTTTCATAATTAATTCTTATATCTAAATATAATATAATTTTTTTTCACAAAAATAAAACCCTATTATAGAAAAAATTATAAAAATGTGTATTTAATAAAAAATTATGATTTGGTTAATATTATTCTTTTTTAGCAATAAAAATTTATTTTGCTAAAACATGTTATAAGTAATATTAAACAATTTAAAATGGAATTTAAACCTAAAATCTAGAATCTAATCAATATTAGAACAATTTGGTCGAAACTTAAATGATGAAGCTGCAATGGGAAGAATTGATCCTGTTATTGGTCGAGAAGATGAAATTAGAAGAGTAACTGAAATTATTAGTAGAAAAAAGAAAAATAATCCAATCTTAATCGGTGAACCTGGTGTTGGTAAAACTGCTATTGTTGAAGGCCTAGCTCAAAGAATAGTTTCTGGTGATGTTCCTGATAATTTAAAAAATAAAGAAATTTATGAACTTTCTATTTCTTCTTTAATTTCTGGAGCTTCCTTTCAAGGTCAATTTGAACAAAGACTTAATGATGTTATAAAATATGTAAAAAAATCTAATGGAAATATCATTTTATTTATTGATGAATTTCACCAACTAATTGGGGCTGGTAAATCTGGTGCTAATAGTGGTATGGATGCTGCTAATATTTTAAAACCAATGATGGCTCGTGGTGAAGTTAAAATAATTGGAGCAACAACATTAAGTGATTATCGTCAATATGTTGAAAAAGATGCTGCTCTCGAAAGAAGACTGTCTAAAATAATTGTTTCAGAACCTACAAAACAAGAAGCTTTAACAATTATGAGAGGTTTAAAAGAAAAATGAGAAGTTTATCATGGTGTTAAAATTCATGATAATGCTCTTGTTGCTGCTGTTAATTTATCTGATCGATATATTACTGATCGGTATTTACCAGATAAAGCAATTGACTTAGTTGATGAAGCTGCTGCTAAAGTTCAAATTGAAATGCATTCAATTCCAGTTGAACTTGATAATGTAAGAAGACAAATTATTCACTTAGAAACTGAAAAAGTTGCTCTTGAACAAGAAAAAGATGATTCTAAATCAAAAAAACAGTTAGAAAGAGTAATTAAAGTATTAAGTGACTATAAAATTAAGAATTCTCAATTATCAAAAATATGAGAAGTTGAAAAAGTTGAACATGAAAAATTAATGTTAATTAAAGAAAAAAATGAAACTACTCGTTTCAATGTTGAAAAAAATCAATTAGCTGGAAACTTTACTGAAGCTTCTAAACTTTTATATATTGAAATACCAAAACTTGAAAAAGAACTTGATGATGCTGAAGGAATTTTAAAATCAAAAGGTTTGATTAGAGATTCAGTTACTAATATTGAAATTGGTGAAGTTATTTCAAAAACAACTGGAATACCTTTAAATAAAATTGTGGAGGATGAAAAAGAAAAACTTTTAAAATTAGTTGATCAAATGCAAGAACATGTTAAAGGTCAAGATGAAACTTTAAAATTAATTTCAAATGCTGTTTTAAGAAATAGAGCGGGAATAAATGATCCTGATAAACCGATTGGTTCATTCTTATTTTTAGGACCAACTGGTGTTGGTAAAACTGAAGTTGCTAGATCAATTGCTTATTGTTTATTTGATAATTATAAATCAATTGTAAGATTAGATATGAGTGAATATATGGAAAAAACATTCAATTTCTAAATTAATAGGAGCTCATCCTGGTGTTTTAAATTTATTATTACAAATTTTAGATGATGGTTCTATTAAAGATTCTCAAGGTAAAACTATTAACTTTAAAAATACAATCATTATTATGACTAGTAAATAAATTGTGCATCTGCTATTGAAGCACTAGAAGAAGTTAAAGGATATTTAAAACCTGAATTTATTAATAGAATTGATGAAGCTATTATTATGATCATTTCTAAAATGCTTCTTGAACTTTCAAACGGATTAAAAGAAAATCAATATCAGATTGAATTTAATGAAAGTATTAAGAAACAAGTTAAATTAGCTAGTTCTGATTCATTATATGGATATAGGCCTTTAAAAAGATATATTCAGAGCAATATTGAAATAAATTAGCTGAAAAATAATTCATGCTGAAATCAAAAAAGAAACTAAAAAAGTTGAAATAAAAGAGAAATAATCTTTTATTTTTTTTATTTCTATATATAATATTTTGTATGAATGAAACTTATCACTTAACAATATGGATGCCAAAAATATAATTAATAATCATATTTTTCAAGATGGAAATTTTCTTTATTCAACTCTTAGTAATTATGGACCGAAAGAAATCAATGATTTCTTACATAATAATGACATTAAATAACAATATAAAGCTAATATTCCATATCGTTTATTAGTAAGATATAATATTGATGATATTTTAATTTTTATGAGAGAAAACATAAAACTAATTATTAATAGATAAAAAAAAGAACACTTTTTAATTTAGTGTTCTTTCTTTCTTTTTTATCTTTACAATACCTAATTTCGTTGTTCAATCAGTTATGATCTTATCTGCTATTTAAACTTTAATTAGATTGATATAATTTTAAAAAGTTTACTCTAAGTTTAAACAGCATAAGATTGTTTTAAAGTTAGGTATGCTATTTAAAATAACTTAACAAGGTTTTAAAAACTTTATATTAATATTTTGCAAAACATATACTTTGCTTTTTTTTATAAAAAAAAATAACACTTAATTAAAAGTGCTATTTTTTTATATTTTTAAGATATATGTTAATTAAATTAACTCACACCTAATGCTTCGTTAGCATTTTCAATACTACCATATTTTTTGATAAGTTTTTTATCAGAGAATACAGTTGGTAAGAAGATGATACCTAACATTAAGAAGAATACAAGAACTAACATAATTCTTGATATTAACATGTCATTACTTATAGTAACGCCCTCAGTATATGAGGCTGGTATTAACATTAATAAATCATAAAATGGAGCAAATACAGTTAAGAATAATGCAATAAAATTAACTAGAACAGCTATTCAAGCACTTGCTTTAAAGTATTTTTTTTCATCTGTTACAACTAATTGTGTTTTTCTGTTTTTGATTCCACCTAAAATTGATAATGAAATAAAACCAAATACAAATACAGCAGTTCATGTAGCCATTAAATCAGCAAATGAATATAAACTATTCATATCAGGAGAATATCCATACTCATTAATATTAGCATATCCTAGAGCACCTATAATTGTAAATAAAAGTACAATTGGTAAAGTGATAATAACAGAATATTTAATTCCAACAACTGGTTTAGTTGCATTTAATTTATCAATATTTTTACTTCAACCAGGTAATTCTTTTTCAGCAATAAGATCTTCAGTAAATCTTGGAGCTCATATAGAAAAACCATTAAGGATTCCTAAAATACCAACGCCAATTAATAAGTTTGTGATTCCAAAGAATCAACCCATACCCATACTGATTAATCAATCACCAAATCCAAAGAAACTACCTGAACCATTCATTGACATCGAAATTGCAATTACTAAATAAATAGCTGTAATTATTGATAAACCAATTAAAATAGCCATAGGTGTTTTTTTAGGGTCTTTCATTTCTGTTTGCATACCAGCAGTTACATAAAAACCGTCATATGCAAAGAAAATCGTACCAACAGCAATAATCATACCAAACCCAGGGGTTAAGCTTGAAAATGAACTAACAACAGATGCTGAATCAGCATCGGGAATGATTGGAGGTAATGGAGTGATATTATCAACAGCACTTGGATTCATTCCTAAGAATACAAATCCAATTACAGCAGCAATACCTAATGGAATAAATTTTAATGAAGTAATAATGATATTTGATATATTACCAAATCTAGAACTTAAACCAGCACCAAAAATAAAGAACGCACTCATAGCTAGAGAAATAAGAGTTCAAATAATTCAATCAGAACCACCAGTTCCAAAACTGTTTGTACCATAGGTGATCATATAATCACCAGTAATAGGATCAAGACCATTATAAACAGCAGTGAATGATCCTAGAGCATCTTGGAGTGACATTATGACATATAATGGCATAAAGAAATATGTTAAAGGCAAATATATATAAAACATCAAATTTTTTGAAGCTTTATATATTGTTCGACTATTAAAAGTCTTACATCACCCAATCATACTTAGGTTATCATTTCTAGCACTAGCAATTTCAATTAAAGCAAGAGCCATAGCTATTACAGCAACAGCTGCTATTATTCAAGTAAATATTGCAAGAACAAGAGAACCATGAGAAAGATCAAGAACACCGGCAGATCTAAAGAAGATACCGGCACCTATTGAAGAACCAATAACAATTAAAATAGCACTAAAAAATCCTATTTTCTTTTTTGTTGGAGCATTAGCAAATGTTTCATTATCAGCGTATGATAATGCATCACCACTAGTGCCGTAATTTTCGTCTTTCATTTTTTTTTTTCCTTTCTATAAAATATGTAAAATAAAAAATAGCAGAAGTAAGAATTTTCAAAATTGATTTATGATACATTTAAATTATAAGGTATTTAAAGGCAATTTGTAAAAAATCATTATACAAACAAAATTATTTATGATAATGTTAATATTAACTAAAATTAGCAAATAAATTTTTATTTGCTAATAGGTGTTATAATAAAATGTATATTAAATAATAAATAGGAGTTAGAATGGAATTTAAACCTAAAAATCCTCAATCAGGTAACCAATCAATATTAGAACAATTCGGTCGAAACTTAAATGATGAAGCTGCAATGGGAAGAATTGATCCTGTTATTGGTCGAGAAGATGAAATTAGAAGAATAACTGAAATTATTAGTAGAAAAAAGAAAAATAATCCAATCTTAATCGGTGAACCTGGTGTTGGTAAAACTGCTATTGTTGAAGGCCTAGCTCAAAGAATAGTTTCTGGTGATGTTCCTGATAATTTAAAAAATAAAGAAATTTATGAACTTTCTATTTCTTCTTTAATTTCTGGAGCTTCCTTTCAAGGTCAATTTGAACAAAGACTTAATGATGTTATAAAATATGTAAAAAAATCTAATGGAAATATCATTTTATTTATTGATGAATTTCACCAACTAATTGGGGCTGGTAAATCTGGTGCTAATAGTGGTATGGATGCTGCTAATATTTTAAAACCAATGATGGCTCGTGGTGAAGTTAAAATAATTGGAGCAACAACATTAAGTGATTATCGTCAATATGTTGAAAAAGATGCTGCTCTTGAAAGAAGACTGTCTAAAATAATTGTTTCAGAACCTACAAAACAAGAAGCTTTAACAATTATGAGAGGTTTAAAAGAAAAATGAGAAGTTTATCATGGTGTTAAAATTCATGATAATGCTCTTGTTGCTGCTGTTAATTTATCTGATCGATATATTACTGATCGGTATTTACCAGATAAAGCAATTGACTTAGTTGATGAAGCTGCTGCTAAAGTTCAAATTGAAATGCATTCAATTCCAGTTGAACTTGATAATGTAAGAAGACAAATTATTCACTTAGAAACTGAAAAAGTTGCTCTTGAACAAGAAAAAGATGATTCTAAATCAAAAAAACAGTTAGAAAGAGTAATTAAAGTATTAAGTGACTATAAAATTAAGAATTCTCAATTATCAAAAATATGAGAAGCTGAAAAAGTTGAACATGAAAAATTAATGTTAATTAAAGAAAAAATTGAAACTACTCGTTTCAATGTTGAAAAAAATCAATTAGCTGGAAACTTTACTGAAGCTTCTAAACTTTTATATATTCAAATACCAAAACTTGAAAAAGAACTTGATGATGCTGAAGGAATTTTAAAATCAAAAGGTTTGATTAGAGATTCAGTTACTAATATTGAAATTGGTGAAGTTATTTCAAAAACAACTGGAATACCTTTAAATAAAATTGTGGAGGATGAAAAAGAAAAACTTTTAAAATTAGTTGATCAAATGAAAGAACATGTTAAAGGTCAAGATGAAACTTTAAAATTAATTTCAAATGCTGTTTTAAGAAATAGAGCAGGAATAAATGATCCTGATAAACCGATTGGTTCATTCTTATTTTTAGGACCAACTGGTGTTGGTAAAACTGAAGTTGCTAGATCACTTGCTTATTGTTTATTTAATAATTATAAATCAATTGTAAGATTAGATATGAGTGAATATATGGAAAAACATTCAATTTCTAAATTAATAGGAGCTCCTCCAGGTTATGTTGGTTATGAACAAGCTGGCGCTTTAACTGAAGCTGTTAGAAGAAAACCTTATTCAGTTGTTTTATTTGATGAAATTGAAAAAGCTCATCCTGATGTTTTAAATTTATTATTACAAATTTTAGATGATGGTTCTATTAAAGATTCTCAAGGTAAAACTATTAACTTTAAAAATACAATCATTATTATGACTAGTAATATTGGTGCAGCTGCTGTTCTTGAAAATAAAAAAGAAGAAGCACTAGAAGAACTTAAAGGATATTTAAAACCTGAATTTATTAATAGAATTGATGAAATAAGTATTTTCAATTCTCTAAGTGATGAAGCTATTATTATGATCATTTCTAAAATGCTTCTTGAACTTTCAAACAGATTAAAAGAAAATCAATATCAAATTGAATTTGATGAAAGTATTAAGAAACAAGTTAAATTAGCTGGTTTTGATCCATTATATGGAGCTAGGCCTCTAAAAAGATATATTCAAAGCAATATTGAGAATAAATTAGCTGAAAAAATAATTCATGATGAAATCAAAAAAGAAACTGATTATTTAGTTTCTTATGATGAAGAAACTAAAAAAATTGAAATAAAAGAGAAATAATCTTTTATTTTTTTTTTATATTTCTATATATAATATTTTGTATGAATAAAACTTATGACTTAATAATTATTGGATGTGGTTATGCTGGTGCGATTACTGCTATTAATTTAAATAAAGATATTAAAACTTTAATTATTGAAAAAAATAAAACAATTTTAAAGAAATTTATTAATACTGGTGGTCCTGGTGGTAGTAATCTTACTAATAATATGGATATCAAAAATATAATTAATAATCATATTTTTCAAGATGGAAAATTTCTTTATTCAACTCTTAGTAATTATGGACCAAAAGAAATCATTGATTTCCTACATAATAATGACATTAAATATGAATATAAATATAAAACAAGGTTATTTTTAACTGAAGGTAATAATAAATTTAGAGATTTTATTATTAATAAAATTAAAGAAGTAGCTGAAATAAAATTCGAAGAAATTGTTAAAAAGATAAAACATAAAAATGATTTATTTTATATTACGACAAATAATGATGAGTATGTAGCAAAAAGTGTTCTTATTTCAACTGGTGGGTTAAGCCATAAGAATACTGGTGCTACTGGAGACGGTTATTATTTATTAAAAGATTTAAATCATGATTTATTAGCATGTTACCCAATTGGAAGTTCCTTTATTTTAAAGAGCAGTCCTTTTAAATACTTAAGTGGAACAGCTTTAAAAAATGCTGTTATGACAATAAAACTTAATAATAAAGTTATTAAAATAGAAACTCATGATTTAATGATTAGTCATGATGGATTAGCTGGTCCTTTAGTTAGAAGAGTTTCTCATTACTTTGATATTAATAAAGATTATGAATTTATTTTTTCTTTAATGTCTTGTGAGGAATTTGAAAGTAACTTTTTATATAAAAAAGATAAATTGAATAATATTTTTCAAAATTTAACTAGAAAATTGAAAAGCGGAATCTATTATCAATTAAATTTAGATCCTGATAAACAAATAGCTAATCTTTCAAAAATTGAATATTTAAAATTAAAAGACTTTATTCTAAATACTAAATTAGATATTTTATCAACAAGAGGATTTGTTGATTCTATTTCTACTGGTGGAGGTATTGATATTAAAAATTTTGATACTAAAACATTTGAATCAAAAAAGATCCCTGGTTTATTTGCAATTGGTGAAGTTTTATCAACAGGAGTTTTAACAGGTGGTTTTAATTTAACTGTTTGCTTTTCAGAAGCTAATACTATTGCTAATGTAATGAATAAAAAATTTATAAAGTAGCTGCTTTATAAATTTTTTCTCACTATATCTATTTCTGATGTAAAAGTTAACACTTTTACATCATTAAAATTCTTTAAATCGTCTTTTATTTTATTAATAAATACATTTTCAATATTATGATTTAGATCTAAAATACAAATATCATTATTTAAGGAATCTAATCAATTGTGATATTTCATATCACATGTAATGTATAAATCAACTTTGTTTTTGGTTTCAAACATAAAACTAGATCCGCTACCACCACATATAGCAACTGTTTTGATCATTTTCTTTTCAAAGTTTTTATGATAATTAGCATGATTAACATTTAAGAGTTCTGGTAGTGATATTAAAAATATATCTAATGAAACTGGAATTTTAAGTTCTCCCTTAAAAATATATTCACTATTATCTAATTTTTCAATGTTTTTTAAGCCTAATTTCTTGCTCAGAACATAATTCATGCCCTCATCTGATTTATCAAAACAAGTATGTAGAAATAATATTGCGATTGAATTTTTTTTAAGTAACATTATTATTTTTTGATTATATTCATTTAATGGATATTTTTCATTTTCTAAAAAAATAGGATGATGTGCAATTATCAAATTAACATTATTATTTATTGAAAAATTAACAATATTAAGATTAATATCTAAGCAAACTAAAGCTTTATCAACTTTGTTATCATGATTAAAAAATAATCCACATTGATCAAACTCTTCTTGTGTGTTGATTGGGTATTTATCATTTAAAAAATTAAATACTTTTTGAATATTCATTATATACTTTCTCAATAACTTCTATTTCTTCTTTTAATTTTAAAGATACTTTATCCAAATTAGTTTTATTTATTCTTTGGTATTTAAAATTAATAAAATTTTTGAAATTACTATAATCCAAAAAATTATTAATTTTTCCAAAATACAACTCTGAAGTTGAATAAGTTTTAATAATATTATTTTGTGTTTTTTTAACAATGATAACTTCATATCAAATATTATTTTCAATTATTTTATCTTCATTAATAATGAAGTATTTATTAATTATTAAATACTTTCTTAATTCTAATGATTTTGTATTAGTTTGAAGAATAAATATATCAATACTATTTTTATTATTATCAATAATATCAATGATCGTTTTTGAACCAAGTCCTGTTATAAAACAATAATCAATATCAAAATCAAAATTAATATTTTTCAAACCATTATTAATAATGTTTGTTGTTTTATCTAACAGATTGTTTTTAGCTAAATTACTAATAGCTGATGCTAGTGGTTTTTTATTAATATCAATATTAATAACGTGTTTAGCTAATTTATTCTTTAATAATAGAATTGATAAATAACCATGATCACAACCAATATCAACAATATAATTAGCTTTTTTAATAAAATTAGAAAAATATTCTATTCTTTTAGTCATTTAATTAATTATTATTATTTGGTGTGTAATTTAATAATTTAGAAATTTTAGAAGGATGCTTTAGTTTTCTCAAAGCTTTTGATTCAACTTGTCTAGCTCTTTCTCTTGTAAAATCAAATTTCTTACCAACATCTTCAAGTGTCATTGCTTGATTATATGGTGGTAAAGCATATCTTGCTCTAATAATTTCTTCTTCTTTTTCAGTTAAATATTTTTTAAACATTTCGTTTATTTCTTCATTTAAAATCATTTTTTCAGTATATTTATCAGGTGTTAAAATTTCTGTATCAGCAATAAAATCAGAGAATTTTGATTCTTCATCATTTCCAACTGGTTTATCTAGTGAAACTGGTTCATTATTTAATTTTTTAATTTCAGCTATTTTTTTAGCAGTAAAATGTTGATTTTTACCTGTTGAATGTTTATCCATATAATCAGCAATTTCTTCAACAGTAGGGTCTCTGCCTAATTCTTGTAGTAAAATTCTTTCAGATTTTGCTGTTTTATTAATAGTTTCAACCATATGAACAGGAACTCTAATTGTTCTAGCTTGATCAGCAATAGCTCTTGTGATTGATTGTCTTATTCATCAAGTAGCATATGTTGAAAATTTATTACCCTTATCAGGTTCAAATTTTTCAATTGCTTTTGATAAACCTAAAGAACCTTCTTGGATTAAATCTTCAATATCAAGACCTTTACCTAAATATTTTTTTGCAATAGAAGTTACTAATCTTAAGTTAGAGTGAATTAACTGGTTACTTGCTATTTGTCTTTCTTCAGGATTATCAGATTTTAGCATTTGAGAAACTTTTGCTTCTTGTTCTCTTTTAAGAATTTTAGAAGAACCTAAATTACTTAAAAACATTTTAATAGCATCACCAGATTTATCAGCACCATAATTTGATGTTAAATCATCAACATCATAATCTTCTAAGTGATCACTTTTTTGAGCTGCTTTTTTATCAGTAGAAATTTTAATATCAACACTTTCAAAAATATTATAAATAGCTTTAGTTTCTTTTTTAGATAGTTTAAATTTAAGTAAATTTCTGTCAATCTTAACTTTTTCAATAACGTTTATCATTGGTTTTTTATTTTTTTCAGTTTCCTTTATTAGTCTAATAACAACATCATAAACAAGATTTTTGTTTTTAGCAATATCAAGACCCATTTCAGAAACACCTAAAATTAAAGATCTGAAATCATTATCATCTTCAATTGATCTAGTTGTACTTAATTCAGTTTGTTTAAATTCCTTTAGAATTTTATCTCTTTTGATTTTATTTTTTGATTTTATTTTTGATTTTTCATCTTCAAATTTAATTGTTTCATTAATACTATCTTCTTCAAATTCATCAT
Source organism: Candidatus Mycoplasma liparidae (assembly GCA_009884515.1). Taxonomy (GTDB): domain Bacteria; phylum Bacillota_I; class Bacilli_A; order Mycoplasmatales; family Mycoplasmoidaceae; genus Mycoplasma_L; species Mycoplasma_L liparidae. The sequence continues at coordinate 48,814 of RHHX01000001.1, forward strand.
CATCTAAAATAGATAAATCTAACTCATTAGTTTTACTATTAGTATCAATTATTTCTTCAAAATCAACAGCGTCATCATCGTCATCATCACGATTAATAGCTTCATCATCTGAGTGTATTGAAAAATCAAGTTCGTTATCATCATTAAAACTATTTTCAATATTGATATTTTGTTTTTTCTTTCTTTTTTTACCTGAATCATTAATAAAATCATCAATTAATAAGTCATTATCATTTTTTAAATTAAGAAATTCTTGTTCATCTAAAGTAATTGTATTAGCTAACATAGCTGTATCATCGGAATCTGAGTTTAATTCTTTTGTTTCATGAATAGGCGTTGTATTTGAAAAAATATTTTCATTTTCTGGAATAATATTTTTTTTACTATTTCTGAATTTTGGTATTAATTTAGTTATTTTCATTAGTTGTCTTCCCTTATTTAATTTCATATGATTCATTAAATATTTTTATTAAATATTCATTAATTGTTTTAGTACTATATAAAGTTGCTATAAGATCATTTGCTTCAACTTTATCACCTGATTTTTGATTAAGATAAATTCCTGCATCAAAATCAATTTTAGAATCTTTATCTTTTCTACCTCCACCAAGTTCTAAATTTACCAAAGCAATTTTTTGAATATCATTATAATCTAACATACCTGATTTAGATGCTTTAATTTCAAATTTATTTTTTGGTTTGTAATCAGAAATTATTTTTTCAACATCAACATCACTAACTGAATTTATTCATTTAACAAATTCTAAATAAGCAGAATTATCATTAATAACTTTATCAATCATTTTAGTAGCTTCTTTTTCTGAAGTTGTTGTTTTAGTTTCTAATAAAACTACAATAATAAGATTGTAAATAACTTCTTTCAAATCATGAGAAACTTTTTCATTTTTTAAAAAATTAATTGTTTCAATAATTTCAATTTTATTTCCAATAGCTTTACCAAGTGGTTTATTCATATCTGTTAATTGAATTTTTAAATTACGATTGAACTTTTTAGCAATAACTTGCATTTTTTCAGAAATTTCATTTCCTTCTTTAATTGTTTTTATTAATGCTCCGTCACCAACTTTGATATCTAAGAAAATATAATCAGAATTAATGATAAATTTTTTAGAAAGAATTGAAGAAATAATTAAACCCATAGTATCGACAGTACCAGTAACATCTCTAAGCGCATAAATTATTTTATCAGCTGGAACAATATCATCTGTTTGTTGTAAAAAGATCAATTGATTTTTTTCAAAAAGTTTCATTATTTTATCATTAGATTCAAAATAAGTATTAACTCCAATAGAATCTAATTTATCAATAGTTCCACCAGTTAAACCTAAACCTCTGCCTGATAGTTTAGCCATAGAAAAACCTAATGCTCTTAAGATAGGAGCAATAATTAAAGAAACTTTATCACCAACTCCACCTGAAGAATGTTTATCAATTAATAAATTTGTTTTTTTAAATTCTAATTTAGTTGAATATTCAACCATATATTTAGTTAGGTAATAAACTTCATTATCAGTCAATCCGATAATATTAAAAACCATCAATAATGCTGAAGCTTGATAATCTGGAATAGTTTTATTAATAGTAAATTCTTTTATAAAAAAATGTATTTCATTTTCTGATAATTCAATATTATTTTTTTTCTTATTAATTATGTTTACTATATTCATTGTTGTCCTATTTTAAGTAATGATAAATAGTTAAAACTATTTATCTAAAAAATCAAATAGCTTATAAAACATAGTTTTATAAGCTATTTTTTCATTTAAATTATAACATATATAAAATTGCTATTCAACAATCTCAATGTTTTCTATTTCAGGAATTTCATCTTGAATAATTGATAATAAACCATCAACATAAGTAATATCAACTAAGCTACATCCAATACATGAACCTAGTAGTTTTATAAAAACAGTTTTGTTTTCATATTTAATAAATTCAAGATCACCACCATCCTGATTAATAAATGGTCGCATTGATTCAATTACTTCATTGATTCTTTCAACGATATCATTAGTCATGACTAACCTCCATTACTGTTATTAAAATATCACTATTAGGAGAATAAACAAATTTTAATCAATTTTTATTTTCTAAATTGTAACGATAAATTTCATTTTCGCCTGAATAACAACAAAATACTGAATTACATAATAATTCTCTTGTTTTAGCAATTAAAAGAATGTCTGATTCAATCTTTAAAATAGGTGCTAATCTTTCTTTAATTCGATAAATTGCATGATTGGTAATAACTGTTTTTCTAAATGTTCTCATTTTTAATTTTTTAAAAGAGTTTTAATCATATTTAAAACATTTTTATTATTAATGTTTGGACAAATAATATCTGCTTTATATTTTAAATTTTTAATATGTATATGAAACATTTCAGCAACTGAATCTCTTCATTGTTCTAAAATTAAATCTAACGTTCTTCCTCTTTCATTAATATCTCTTTTAATTCTTCTAATCAAACATTCATCTGATTTTTCATCAATAAAAATGTTTAAGATTGATTGATTATTAATCTTAGAATCATATAATGATAATAAACCTTCAAAGATAATGTAATCAACATTTTTAATTTTTTGATCAGTTGGAACAATCATATCTTTTTTATAATCATACTTATTAATGATTACTAGTTCATTATTTAATAGTTTATGAATATCAGTATTAATTCTTTTTCAATCAAAAGCATCTGGATGATCAAAGTTAGGCTTATTTGTTCTTGTTTTAGGAATTAGATGTTTATCTAAATAATATGTATCTTGTGATATGATAACTGGCTTAGAATTCTCTGATAAGTAATCAAATAGTATTTTAGAAAATGTAGTTTTTCCAGAACCTGAACCTCCACAAATAATTATTAATTTTGGCATATTCATAAAATCCTTAAATATCTTTATAATAAATTATATTATATATTGTTATTTGGAAAAAAATAATGTAAAATTTATATATTAATATTGATATTTTTATAAAGGATGATGTAATGGCAGTACCTAAAAGACGAGTCTCTAGAGCAAGAAAAGGGAATAGGAGAAGTCATGATCATTTAGATTTACCAACAGTTGTTGCTTGTAAAAATTGTGGTGAAAAAATTCAACCTCACAGAGTTTGTAAAGAATGTGGTTATTATAAAGACAGAAATGTTTTAGAAAAATAATTTATAATTAAAAATTACAAATAGAGATAAAAAAAATATGCTATTAGCATATTTTTTTTATCTTCTTAGACCTAATTCCTTAATAACTTTACGATATCTTTCAACATCATTTCTTTCTAAATAAGTTAGAAGTGATCTTCTCTTAGATACTTTTTGATGCAATCCTCTTTTACCAATTGTATCCTTCTTATTTATTTTCATGTGCTCCGTTAATGAAACAATTTCAGCCGTTAAAATTGCTATTTGTACTTCTGTTTTACCAGTGTTAGTAGCGCTTTCACCGAATTTTTTTACTAAGTTCTGTTTAGTTTGTAATGATACTGCCATTTTATTCTCCTAAGCATGTTAGTGCTAATTTTGCAAATACAAAATTACACATATCAATTTTTAATTTTTATACTAATTCTAGTATAGCTTCTTCAGCATTATCACCAGGTCTTGAACCAAGTTTAAGAACACGAGTATAACCGCCATTCCGGTCTTTATATTTATCAGCTAATTCTGTAAATAAACGATTTAAAATAGCATCAGAATCTAATTTAGATGTTGTTAAGATAATGCTTGCTGCAGCTCTTCTAGCAGCTAAGACATTTTTCTTTTTTGTCAAAGAAATAATTTTATCAACATGTCTTTGAGCTTCTTTTGCTTTAGTATGTGTTGTAATAATTTTATTATTAGCTAAAACATCAGAAACCTGTTGACGTGTGATCATTTTATTTCTAGCACTTGTTTTACCTTTTTTATTTTGGAAAGACATTTTAACAAGCTCCTTTCATTATTAATCTTTTTTTAATTTTAAACCATATTTATTTAATGATTCTATTATATCACCAATTGATTTATTACCAAGATTACGGATTTCATTAATTTCTCTTAAAGTTTTTTCAGTCAATTCTTGGATTGTATGAATTTGAAGATGTTTAAGGGCATTATAGGCTCTTACTGGTAAATCTAATTCTTCTATTAAAACAGATAAAGTAGATTTCTTTTTTTCTTCTTTTTTATTTTGGAAAATAATTTCTTCTTGAATTTTTTCATTAATAAAAACAATTGGATTTAAATGTTCAATTAAAATTTTTGAACCTAATGATAAAGCATCAGAAGGTGTAATAGATCCATTTGTTGCTAAATCAATTACTAATTTATCATTTAATCCTGATTTAGAATTTTTTTCTTCTTCAACATGATAATTAAAAGTTAATACTGGATTAAAATTTGAATCAACAGAAATAATTCCAATCACATTAATACCTTCTTTATTTTCATTGAAAGAAGTATACCCTCTACCACTTGTTGCATAAATTTCCATATCAAAATTAATATCTTCACTTAATTCACAAATTTTTAGTTTAGTATTAATAATTTTAAAACCAATTGGACAAATAATATTTTCAGCGGTAATAATACCTTTTGAATTTTTATTTATTTTTAAAACTGGTCATTTTTCTAATGGAATGTCCATTAATTCATAATGAGGAAAAATTTCTTCATCGATTTTTAATACTAATTTTTTAATATTTAAAATAATTTCAGTAACATCCTCATAAACACCTTTGATAGATGAAAATTCATGAGTAACTCCTTCTATTCTAATAGCAAATGGAGCAACTCCTGGAATTGAACTCAAACAAATTCTTCTTAAAGAATTTCCAATAGTTGTTCCCATGCCAAGTTCTAAAGGAGAAATTTCTACATTAATCTTATAGTCATTTTCATCTTTTATTTCTGGTTGAAGATCGTATTTTATAAATTGTTTCATATCTTTTAATTCCTATTCTATACTGGTTTTTTCGGTGGTCTACAACCATTATGTGGAATTGGTGTTACATCTCTGATTGCTTTAATTGAAATTCCAGCAGCTTCAATACTTCTAATAGCAGTTTCACTACCTGAACCAATACCATTAACATTAACTGTTACAATTTTAAGACCTAAATCTTTTGAAGTTTTAGCAGCATTGCTAGCGGCAATACCTGCTGAATATGGGGTTTTTTTCTTAGAACCTTTGTAACCAATTGAACCTGATGAGGCTCAAGAGATTACGTTCCCTTGTAAATCCGTAATTGAAATAATTGTATTATTTCTTGTAGCATGGATATGCGCAATTCCTTCTGGATTAGTTAGTTTTTTCTTTTTAGCCATTTTTAATCCTATCTACTTTCCATTTTTTTGTTAGCAACAGTTTTTCTTGGACCTTTTCTCGTTCTGGCATTCGTTTTAGTTCTTTGACCTCTAACAGGTAAACCTCTTCGATGTCTAAGTCCTCGATAACTTCCAATTTCCATAGCAAGTTTAATATTCATAGCAACTTCACGTCTCAAATCACCTTCGATTTGATATGTTGAAGCAACTTTTCTAATATTTGCTATATTTTCTTCTGATAAATCTTTTGCTCTAATATTTTCATCAATATTAGCTTCTTTTAAGATTTTTGAAGCTATTTTTTTACCGATACCATAAACGTAAGTTAATGAAATAACAATACGTTTATTGTTTGGGATATCTACACCTAATATACGTGGCATATAACTCCTATCCTTGTCTCTGTTTGTGTTTTGGGTTTTTGCAAATTACTCGCACAACATTTTCTCTTTTAATGACTTTGCAATCATTGCATATTTTCTTTACAGATGCTCTAACTTTCATTATTTACCTCTTCTTTTTTCTATAAGTATGAATATTGTTGCTGGTGTTATGTCTGAATGTTATTCTACCTTTTGTTAAGTCATATGGACTCATTTCAATATCAACAATATCACTAGGAAGAATCATTATTTTATTTACTCTCATTTTTCCTGAAACATGAGCAGCAATAATTTGTTTATTATCAATTAATTCGACTTCAAAATCGTTAGCTGAAAAAACATTTAGTACTTTCCCTTTTAAAGATATTTTTTCTTCTTTCATAAAACTCCTATATTTATTTTGTTAATATTTCATAACCAGTATCAGTAATTAAAATCATATGTTCTCAATGACATGTTAATTTTTTATTTAATGACATTACTGATCAATTATCTTTCGGATTAATATAATACTTATTTGATTTTGTCATTGTCATTGGTTCTATACAGATTACCATTCCACTAAGCAATTTTTCTTTCTTGAAAAAAGATGAACGGTAATTAGGAATTGATGGGTCTTCATGAATTGCGTTTCCACATCCATGACCAGTAAAATTCCTAATTAATTCATAACCATTAGCTTCGGTATAATCTTGAATAACAGCAGCAATATCTTTAGTTAATATTCCTGGTTTTAGTATTTCAATTGCTTTCATTAAGCTCGTATAACAAACATCATTAATTCTTTTTGCTTCTAAAGTGCCTTCGCCAATAATAATTGTAAAAGCAGCATCACAGAAGTGTTCTTGATATTTAACACCAACATCAAAAGTAACCATATCACCATCTTTTAAAAGATAGTCTGTTGGTACTCCATGAATTAAACAATCATTAACAGAAATACAAATATTTTTTGGAAAGTCTAAATATTTAAAAAATGCAGAAGTTCCGCCATTTTTTAAAATAACTTCCTTAGCAATTAAATCTAATTCATTTAGACTTATTCCTACTTTAACATTTGATGAAATAGCTTCTCGAGTTAATTTTCAAATATCACATGCTTTTTTGATTAATTCAATGTCTTTTTTTGTTTTAATTAAATTCATAAATTTTTTCCAAAATCTTTTCAACAATACTATCAACATTATCTTCTGCATTTATTTTAAAAATTACATTTTGATAATATTCTAATAATGGCGCAGTGTTTTTATTATATTCACTTATTCTAGCAACTAAAACTTCTTCACTATCATCAAGTCTTGATGATAGTGGTGATTTACATGAATCACAAACATTTTCAATAATTGTTGGCATGAAAAATTTATTATAAGATTTTTTACATTTAAGACAATTTTGTCTACCAACAATTCTTTTTAATAAAACTGAATTATCAATTATAAATGATACCACTAAATCAACATTTATAATGTTTTTTAAATATTTAGCTTGATTAATTGTTCTAGGATAACCATCAAGGATTAAACCTTCATTATTATTAATCAATTCTTTAATTGCATTTTCTGCTAATTTATTAGTAATTTCATCACTAATTAGCATTCCTAAATTCATCAATTTTTGAATTTCAATTGATAATGGATCTACTTTATTTTTTGTTTTTCTAAACAAATCACCAGTTGAAATTGTTACATAAGATAATTTTTCACTAATGCTGCTACTGATTGTTCCTTTTCCAGATCCTGGTGGTCCTAAAAAAAGGATATTTAATTTTTTTTCTTTTATCATACTGATTCCTCGATTGTATTAATTGCTTTTGTTTCTTGTTGAATGTTTCTTCTTTTAGCAACATATGATGTGGTTGTTGCTGTTGCTCTAATTGAATCTCAAAACTCTAGTGTTATCGAAACAATAATAATAATAGCAGTTCCCCCAAGAGAGGAGTTTGAACTAATAACATTATCAGTCATCATACTAGCTGCATAAGGAATAGCCGAAATGAAAGCTAAAAATGGACTTCCAATTCAGTTAATTCTAAATAAGATTTTGCTAATATAAGCCTCTGTTGGTGCTCCTACTTGAATCCCAGGAATATATTTTCCTGATTTCTTAAATTGTTCACTTATCTTGCCAGGATTTAATTGAATATATGAATAAAAGAAAGTAAATAGAATAATTAAAACAACATAGAGCATTAATCCTGTTACCGTTGTTAATTCTAAATAACTTGAAACAAAGATACTAAATGGATTGACGGGATCATTAATAATACTGGTAATAGTACTTGGTATTGTTAATAATGCTGAAGCAAAGATTACAGGAATAACACCAGCACTTGTTAATTTTATTGGTAAATAAGGTAATTCACTTAAGTTAGTTATTAACCCTTCACCGGTTTGTTGAATTGGAATTTTTCTAGTTGATCCGGATATAAAAACCACAGCACTTAATAGTAAAACATAAAATAAGATATAAACAATAAAAGCAATAATACTATCAATTTTACCTTGTCCTAATTCTAATGAAATACTTTGAAAGGTTGAAATAAAACTATTAATAAAAGATGAAAGAATTCCTGAAAGAATTATTAAACTAATTCCATTACCAACTCCTCTTTTAGTTATTAAATCTCCTAAGAATATTGCAATAAAAGTTCCAGAAGCCATAACTGTTAAATAAAAGAAAGTAAAGAATGGTGTTAAATCAGTTTCACCATTTGGTCCATTAAATTCAAATATTCCACTTGATAAAGCAAATTGAAGAATTGAAAAAGCTTGAAGATATGCTAAAGGTAAAGTAAAAATTCTTGTTCAAGATTCAACTCTTTTTCTTCCTCTTTCACCATCATGTTTGATCATTCGATAAATTGGAGGAACTAATTCAGATGATAAAATTTGAAAAATAATTTGAGAAGTAATATATGGAGAAATCCCAATTGCAAAAAGAGAAGCAGAACCAAGTCCTCCTCCTCCTAATAAACTAATCATTTCAAGAAAACTATTACCAGATATTCCACCAGGAGCAACAGTAATAAATGGTAATGTTGTATTTGCAATAAAAACAAAAACAGATAAAATAAGAATAGTAATGAATATTGAAATAAGGGCATTTTTATTTCTTAAAAGTCCCTTAATTATTTTAATATTGCTATTTCTTGTTAATCGTTTGTTTTCAAGCATTTTAATCCCAATAAATTTATTAATAATAAATTATATAATATTAATTTTTCCGCCAGCTTTTTTGATAGCTTCTTCAGCTTGTTTTGAAATTTTTTGAATGCTAACAACAAACTTTTTTTCAATAGTTGCATTACCAATTAATTTAATTGGATAATGGTTATCACTAATCATTCTTATTTTTAATAAGGAATCATAATTAACATCAGTAATCTTTAATTTATTAAGATCTTTAATGTTAATAACATTGTAATTATTTCTAAAGTTATAATTGTTGAAACCAACTTTTGGTAATCTTCTATATAAAGGAGTTTGACCACCCTCAAAACCTAATCTAACACGACCAGATTTACGAGCTTTTTGACCATCTTGACCTCTACCAGAAGTTTTACCCATTCCAGAACCATGACCTCTACCTACTCTTTTAGGTTTGTGGTTTCTTGATTTTGGAGTGTAACTTAAATTATGTAATTCCATAAATTCCTCTTTTTTTTTTTATTTACTTCTTAGTCTTTGAACTTCGCCTGGAGTTAACTGACTTGTTAATGCTTTAATCGTTGCTCTAATAACATTGATTGGTGTGTTTGAACCTTTTGATTTAGTATAGATATCTTGATATCCAGCTAATTCAACAACAGCTCTAACAGCTCCACCAGCAATAATTCCAGTACCTCTTGGTGCTGGTTTTACTAAAACTTTACCTGCTCCATGTTTACCAATGTTTTCATGAAATAAAGTTGCATTTTTAGTAATTTTAACATCTAAAATATTTGATACAGCATTTTTAATTGCTTTTTGAATTGCATCTGGAACTTCAATTGATTTACCCATTCCAAAACCAATTTGACCTTTTTTATTACCAATAACAACAAGGGCACTAAATCTCATAGATCTACCACCTTTTGTTGTTTTAGAAATTCTTTTAACTTGAACAACTTTTTCTTCAAACCCTGGAGGTGTTAAAGATTGTCTTCGTTTATTAGAAGGTTTTCTAGATGTTCTAGTAAATTTTTGATTATCAGATTTATCAATTACTTTAGCATCAACAATTTTTTCAGCATTATTATTAACAGTTGTTTCAACTACTATTGTAACTTCTTCAACTTTGTTTTCTTGTTTTTCGTTTATTTCAATCATCATATACCTTAAAATTTCAATCCGTTTTCTCTAGCAGCATCTGCTAAACTAGCCACTCTACCATGATAAAGTGATCCGCCTCTATCAAAAGTAACTTCTGTTACTTTTAATTTTAAAGCTTTTTTACCAATATCAGCTCCAACTTTTTTACAATTTTCTTTATTACCATTTTTTAGTTTTAAAGCAACTGATGAACTTGAAGCAAGGGTAATCCCTTTTTCTGTATCAATTAATTGAACAAAAATATGAGCATTAGTTTTAGTAACTAACAAACGTAGTTTTGGATTATCGATTTTTTTAATACTATTAAGAGTTCTTTGTTGTCTTAATAATCTTTGTTTATTACGACCAATATTTATTTGTTTCATATATTTTACTTCCTTGATACTATTTATCAGCTGTTTTTCCAGCTTTTCTAATAATTTGTTCACCTTTGTATAAAACACCTTTACCTTTATAAGGTTCTGGTTTTCTATATGCTCTAATAACTGCAGCAAATTGACCTACATCTTCTTTTGAACTACTAGTTATAACAATTTCTGATGGAATTGTAATTTCTATTTTGATACCTTTTGGGATATCTAAAATTACTGGGTGAGAAAATCCTAAAGTTAAAATTAATTTTTGATCTTCAACTTTAGCTTTATAACCAACACCCTTTAAAACTAGTTCTTTTTTAAAACCAACAGAAACACCGATTAATGCATTGTTTAAATTAGCATTAACTGTTCCATGAAACATTCTTGATTGTTTTAGTTCATTTTTTCTTTTTACAGTTATTAAATTGTTTTCTTTTAATAACTCAATAACTGTTCTTGGATAATTAACAACTAATTTTCCGTTAGGTCCGCTAACATTAATTAAATCTTTTTCAATATTTACTTCAACATTATTAGGAATTACTAAAATTCTATTTCCGATTCTTGACATATATAATTACCTTATTATCAAACATAAGCGATAACTTCACCGCCCATGTTTTCCTTTCTAGCTTGTTTATCGGTCATAATACCATTAGATGTTGATATTAAAGCTATTCCTAAACCGTTTAATACTTTTGGTAATTTACTAGTTTCAGAATAAATTCTCAAACCTGGTTTTGAGATTTGTCTCAAACCATGAATTGCTGAAGTTTTATTTTTATATTTTAATTTAATATTAATAAAAGATTTGTTCGAAATTTTATCTTCTTCAATGATAAAGTCAGTAATAAACCCTTCATCCTTCAAAACTTGTAAAATAGCTATTTTAGGTTTTGAAGTAGGTATAGTAACTGAAAGTTTATATGCTTTTTTAGCATTTCTTATTTTTGTTAATAATTCTGATATTGGATCATGCATTTTATATTTCTCCTATTTTATAACTTCTATCAAGAAGCTTTTCTGATACCTGGAATAGCACCTTTATGTGCTAATTCTCTAAAGCACAAACGACAAAGACCAAATTTTTTCATAACTGCGTGTACTCGACCACATCTAGCACATCTAGTATAATTTCTAACCGGGAATTTACTTCCTTTTTTTTGTTTTTCAATTAATGATTTTTTAGCCATAAATTAACCTTCTTTTCTTTTCTTAAAAGGAGCACCAAGTTTTCTTAAAAGACTTTCTGCTTGTAAATCATTATTAGTTGATGTTACAAAAGTAATATCGAAACCTCTAGTTGATTTAATATCATCGAAATTAATTTGGGGGAAAATAATTTGTTCTTTAATCCCCATAGTATAATTTCCTCGACCATCAAAAGAAGTAACTGGAATTCCTCTAAAATCACGAACTCTTGGTAAAGCTATATTAAATAATAAGTCAACAAAATTTCACATTTTTTCATCTCTTAAAGTAACTTTAACACCAATTGCTTGACCTTCTCTTAGTTTATATGAAGCAATTGATTTTTTAGATTTTGTAATTAAAGGTTTTTGACCTGAAATCAATTCAAGTTCTCTTGAAGCTAATTCAATATTTTTAGTATCTTGAGAAGCTTCTCCAACACCTGAATTAATAACTATTTTTTCTAGTTTAGGAATTTGCATAACAGAAGCTAAATTAAATTCTTTTTGTAATGCGGGTGCTATTTCTTTTTTATATTTTATTTTAATACTATTCATAATTTCCTATTACTTACCTTTTGTTGTAAAATTATGACCGCTGGTTTTAGCAATTCTGCTTTTTTTACCATTTTTATCAATTTCATATTTTACTTTTGTTATTTTTGCTTTTTTAGATTTTGGATCTACTAGTGCTAATTTACAAAGTCTAATCGGAGCATCTTTTTGAATGATTCCTGATTCTTCTTGATTAGGACCAGCTTTTCTATGCATTTTAACTTTGTTTACATTTTCAACAATAGCTGTTTGTTCTTTTGGAAAAACTGTTAAAATAATTCCTTCGGCATTTTTATGTTTACCTGAAATAACTCTAACTTTATCACCCTTTAAAATTCTATTCATATTATTTACAAACTTCCTATAAAACTTCTGGAGCTAAAGAAACAATTTTATTGTATCCTTTATCTCTTAATTCACGAGCAACTGGTCCAAAAATACGAGTTCCTCTTGGGTTTTTATCATCTTTAATTAAAACACAAGCATTTTCATCGAATTTTAAAACCGCACCATTATCTCTTTTAACACCTTTTCTACTTCTTACTAAAACTGCTTTAAAAATTTGACCTTTAACAACATTTGAGTTGGGTGCGCATTTTTTAACAGAAACAACAATAACATCCCCAATAAAAGCATATCTTCTTTTAGATCCGCCTAAAACTTTAATAATTCCAACTTCTTTAGCACCAGTATTATCTGCTACTTTAAGTCTTGTCATATGTTGAACCATATTATTCTCCTTTGTAATTATCTAAAAGCAATTATTTTGCTTTTATTAATACTTTATTTAATCGATATTTTTTTGTTTTAGAAAGAGGTCTTGTCTCGATAATTTCAACTCTATCATTAATTTTAGCTTCTTCATTTTCATCATGTACATGATATTTTTTATTAATAATAACTAACTTTTTGTATAAAGGGTGTTTTTGTTTTCTTTCAACACTAACAACAATTGTTTTTTGCATTTTATCACTAACAACAATACCAGCAAAAACTTTTCTTTGATTTCTTTCGGTTTCTTTAATATTATTCATTGATTAAGTTCCTTTTTTTTCAACTTTAGCTTTTACTGTTGATGCTTTTTTAACTGGTTTAGTTTCTTTAGCAACTTTAGTTTTTGCTACTTTTTCAACTTTTACTGGTTTAACTTTTGTTTCTTTTTCAACCTTAGTTTTAACTGGTTTTGTTTCTTTAGCAACTTTAGTTTTAACTGGTTTGGTTTCTTTAGCAACTTTAGTTTTTAACACTTTATCAATTAGTATTTTTTTATTAGCTTCAGCTTCAGCTGTTACTTTAATAGTTATTGCTTTTTTATCAACTTTAATTGTTTTTTTAGTTTTAACTGCTTTTGCTTTTTTATCAACTTTAGTTTCTTTAATTATTTTTCTTGAAACATTTTCTTGACTAGTTCTTTGAAAATCTAAAACTGTTCTTGAATCAAATGTAACTTTTCTTTCATTTAAGATAGTTAAAGATCTAGCAATTGTTTTTTTAATTTGGTTTACATTAGAATTTTCATCATCACCATTAGCTATTTTGAATCTTACTTCTAAAAGTTGAGATTTTAATTTTCTAACAATTTCAAGAAGTTCAAAATCAGATTTTTTTCTAAGTTCATTACTAACACTATTTGCCATTTGGAATATCTCCTTTTGTAACAATTTTTCAAGAAACAGGAAGTTTATTGCCGGCTGCTGTTAAAGCATTTCTAGCAAGTTCTTCCGGAATTCCTTTTACTTCAAACATAACAGTTCCATTTTTAACAACAGCAACTCATTTATGAGGAGCTCCTTTACCAGAACCCATACGAACTTCTAGTGGTTTTTTAGTTAAAGACATATGTGGAAATATTCTAATTCACATTTTTCCAGTTTTACCTAGTCTTTTACTAATAGCAATTCTTGCTGATTCAATTTGTCTTGCATCAACTCAATCGCCTTCAGTTGCCATTAATCCTCAATCACCAAAAGCAACATAAGAATTACCTTTTGCTTTACCTTCATAACTTACTTTATGAGGTTTACGATATTTTGTTCTTTTTGGTTGTAACATAATATTTTTTCCTTTTTTTTAAATTGATTAATTCTTTTAAAAAATTATCTGGTAACTTTTGCAGTTGTTGTTGCACTGATCGTTGTTCTATTTCTATTAACCGATCCATCTCTGTTTCTTGGATTAAAATTTGGTCTTCTTGGTCCTCTTGAATCAAAAGGAGATACCGTTCTTTTACAAACTTCAGATATTTGACCACGTTTAAAGATGATTCCACGATTGATTCAAACTTTAACACCAATAATCCCATATTTTGTATGTGCTTCTTCAAGTGCATAATCAATATCAGCTCTAAAAGTTGATAAAGGAACATTACCTTTTGAATAACCTTCAGATCGGGCCATTTCAACTCCACCTAATCTACCAGCTACATGAGTCTTAATTCCAAGAGCTCCACTAAACATAACTTTTTTAATAGCTTGTTTTTGAGCAGTTCTAAAAGAAATTCTTTTTTCAATACTATTAGCTATTTCTCTAGCAATAATTCTTGCATGAACATTAGGATTAGAAATTGCAACAATTTCTATTTTAATTTTTGTTTTTTTAGAAACAATTGTTTGAATAAGAGCTTTAACTTTTTGAATTTCAGCTCCCCCATTACCGATTAATAAACCAGGTTGTGTTGCATGAATAAATAAACTTATATCATTAATTTTTCTTCTTTCAATTTCAATATTATTGATAAAAGCTGGAGCATATTTTGAAATTAGTAATTTTCTAATTTTATCATCTTCAACTAATCATAAACATGTTATCTCATCATTTTGATAATTTCATCTAGATTGTCATTCTTTACTAACACCAAATCTTAGACCGTTTGCATTTACTTTTTGACCCATACTAAATTAAATTCCTTTTTAAGTTTTTTCTTTCAGTTCTTGACATATTACTGAATTGAATTTGTTTTTCACGATTTGCTTTAACTTTATCTTTTGAAGCTATTTTACTAGCTTTAATTTTAGCTTTTTGAGCTTCCATTAAAAGTTTTCTTTCATTCAGATTATCACTCAATTTAATTTCTAAATGAGTTGTTCTCTTTAAGATCATATCAGCAGAACCTCTTGCTCTTGGCATAGTTCTTTTACTCGTTGGTCCTTGATTAGCAACAATCGAATAAATATATAATTTTTCAGAATCCATTGCATGATTATTAATTGCATTAGCAATAGCTGAATTTAATAATTTTTTAGCTATTGGAGAAAACTTTTTATTAGTATTATTTAAAATAATAAGTGCTTCTTGAACATTTGAATGTCTAACTAAATCACAAACTAATTGTGCTTTACGGTGAGATATTTTGATATTTCTTTGTATTACTGTGTTTATCATAATAATTCCTTCTAACGTTTAGCTACTGTGTGATTTCTAAAATTACGTGTTGGAGAAAACTCTCCAAGTTTATGACCGATCATATCTTCTGTAACAAATACTTTAATAAAAATTTTTCCGTTATGAACTTCGAAAGTTAAACCAACAAAAGAAATATCAATCGCACTTCTTCGAGATCATGTTTTAATTGGTCTTTTTCTATCAGAAGCATTCATTGCATTAACTTTTTTTAATAAATGATCATCTATAAAAAATCCTTTTTTTGAACTTCTTGACATATTGTCTCCTTATTACTTACGACGACGAATAATTAAATTCGAAGATTTTTTCTTTTTATTTCGAGTTTTAACACCCATGTGTCTTTTACCTCAAGGTGTTTTTGGTGCATCCATCCCAATTGGTTGACGACCTTCACCACCACCATGTGGGTGGTCATTAGGGTTCATTGCTGATCCTCTAACAGTTGGTCTAATACCTTTATGTCTGTTTCTACCAGCCTTTCCAATATTAATTAAATTATGATCTTGATTAGAAACTTCACCAATAGTAGCTCGACATTCTTTTCTTATTTTTCTAACTTCACCTGAAGCTAGTTTACAAATAATAAATTTTCCAGTATCATCATTTCCTAATATTTGAACAGAAGTACCAGCTGAACGAGCTAATTGACCACCATGTCCTGGATATAATTCAATATTATGAACTAATGTCCCTTCAGGGACGATTCCTAATGGCATTGCATTACCAATGATAATATCGATATTTTCAGTTCCTGAAACGATTTTATCACCAACTTTAATATTCTTTGGTGCAATAATATATCTTTTTTCACCATCTTCATAAAAAACTAATGAAATGAAAGATGTTCTATTTGGATCGTATTCAATAGTTTTTATAACACCAATTTTATTATCTTTATTTCTTTTGAAATCAATAATACGATATCTTCTTTTAGCGCCACCACCTTGATGTCTAACAGTAATTTTACCTTGATTATTTCTTCCACCATTGCCATGAATAGCTCTAGTTAAGTTTTTTTCAGGACTACCAGTTGTTAATACCTTTTTGTAATCAATCATAATTGTTTGACGTTTACCACTACTTCTAGTATCAATTTTTTTAATTGCCATACATGCCTCCTGTGCTTTTCGACGAATTAGTTTTAAATAATTTAATTATTTATTTTTTTGAGTTTCAGCTATTTCATCCTGTGTTAATGCGATATCAACCCCTTTTGGAAGCATAATAAAAGCAATTTTTATTAACTTCGTTTTTCCTGGATGAGCTGTCCCAACCTTTGTGTTTTGAGGTTTTTTAGTTTGAGTATTAATTTTTTCAGGATTAACACCATAAATTTTAAAAAATGCTCTTCTTACATCATTTTTATTTGCTTTTTTATTAACAATGAAAACCAATGTTGATTTATCAAAACCTTTTCTTAGCAAATAACTTTTTTCAGTATGTAAAGGTTCTATTAATATATTACTTAAATCCATATTAAATTAGTATCTCCTTAAAATTGTTAAATGATTCTTGTTGAATAACTAAAAAATTATTGTGTAAAACATCTTTTACTGAAACTTGATCTCATTTTTTTGTTGTAATGTTTTTCAAATTATTTGTAGAAAGTTTAATGTTGTTATTTCCATTATCATTCAGTATAAAAAGAACTTTTTTATTATTATCAATTTTTGCTTTTTCTAAAAAATTGATAATTTTTTTAACAGATGGTTTTTCTAACTTAGCATTATTTTCTAAAGCTAAAATAAAATTATCATTTGCTTTTAATGTTAATGCTGATTTAAATGCTAATTTTCTAACTTTAGAATTAACTTTTTTTAAATAGTTTCTATTTGGTTTAGGACCAAATACAACCCCACCACCAGTTCAATGTGGATTTCTAGTTGAACCAGTTCTAGCTCTACCAGTGTGTTTTTGTTTTCATGGTTTTTTACCACCACCTCTAACTTCACCTTTTGTTAAAGTTGAATGAGTTCCTTGTCTCATGCCAGCATCTTCTGCTATAACACAATCAAATATTGCTTGTTGATGAGGAATTTCAACTAATAATTCTTTATCTAATTTAAATTTAGATTTAGTATTACCTTCAATATCATATATTTTAATATCAGCCATTGCTACTATCCTTTATTTTCAGAATTTTCAATACTAACTTCTTTATTTTTTAAAGTTGTTGTATTTAAATTAATTAATTCAATTACATTTTTCTTATTTTCATGTCGAATAGTTTGTCTTAATCTCACTAAACCTTTATTAGGACCTGGAACAGCTCCTTTAACTAGGATTAAATTATTTTCTAATTGAACATCAACTATTGTTAAGTTATGAACTGTGGTTTTTTCATGACCATAATGACCAGCCATTTTTTGACCTTTGAAAACTCTTTGAGCTTGACTACCACCACGGCCTCCTGAAATTGACCCACCATATCTATGTGGATAACCAGCACCATGACTCATTGGACCAATTTTAAAATTATGTCTTTTGATAGCTCCTGTAAAACCATGACCTTTACTAAAAGCTTGAGCATCAACAATATCACCAACACTAAATAAATCAACTTTAATAAGATCACTAGTTTGATAACCAGTTACATCTCTAAATTCTCTAATAAATCTTTTTGAATCAGATTTATTTTTATCAAAATGACCTTTTCTTGCTTTATTAACGTTTTTGTCGCTAATTGACATGTATCCAACTTGGATAGCATCATAACCATCTGTTTGTTTTGTTCTTACTTCTAATACTTGATTAGGTTCAACATGAATAACTGTTACTGGTATTGATCTACCGTCTTTTGCAAAAACATGAGTCATTCCAACTTTTGTTCCTAAGATTGCCTTCATAATATTTCCTTATTTTTTTGTTTTTATTTTAAATTATTTTACTGAAACTTTAATACCAATTGGTGGTAATAATTTTTTTAAAGAACTCATAATAACTGGATTAGGATTTTCAATAATAAGTAATCTCTTATGAGTTCTTCTTTCAAATTGTTCTCTACTTGATTTATTAACATGTGGAGATTTTAAAATTGTAAAGATTTCTTTTCTTGTTTTTAAAGGAATAGGTCCTTTTACTTTTGCATCTTTTTCTGCAAGAATTTTAAGTAAAGATTTTATAAAACTATCTAATAGTAGATGGTCGTATGAATATATCTTTATTCTTAGTTCATTATTCATATTTATTGCCTCCAATTGGTTATCTTTTTTTTGTTCTGATTAGTTACCTGATACTCGACAACCTCTTTTAGTGTATCAGCAATCTATATCAATATATGAAATACTTTTAAATAATAACATTTTAAAAATCAAAATCAATAAAAAATAAGAACAAACTTATTTTGCTCTTATTTTGTTTTTATTTTAATTGTTTTTCCATTTGATAATGCATAAATTAATGCGCCAATAAAAGGTGGTAAAAATATAAATAGAATAAATCAAGCTGTCCCAGTTAACCCAAAAATTTTAGTTAACAAATAAACTATTAATCCTAGTCCTAGTCCAAATACAAAACTACCAAGAATACCTCAAACAGTTATTTCATTTTTTTTAGCCATATTAATTCCTCCTTTTTATAAAAATACCATAAAAATCTAAATAAAATTAATTTTCAAGAATTTTAATGAAAACATCTTGTTCAACATTAACATTACCAATTGCTTTTAGTTTTTCTTTACCTTTTTTCTGTTGTTCTAATAATTTTTTCTTTCGAGTGATATCACCACCATAACATTTAGCAAGAACGTTTTTTCTCATGGCTTTAATTGTTTCTCTAGCAATAATTTTCCCACCAATAACTGCTTGAATTGGAATTTCAAATTGATGTCTATGAATTAATACTTTTAACCTTGAACAAATTTGTTTTGCTTTTTTTTGTGAAAAGTCAACATGAGTAATAAAACTCAAAGCATCGACTTTATCACCATTTAATAAAATATCAACTTTAACTAATTTTTCTGCTTTATAACCAGTAATTTCATAGTCCATAGTTGCATATCCTTTTGAAGCGGATTTTATTTTATCAAAAAAATTATGAACTATTTCTGATAAAGGCATTGAATAAGTTAATTTTCTTCTAGTATTATCCAAATATTCTAGATCTTCATAACTTCCTCTAAAATCTTGACATAATTCCATAATTCCTCCAAGAAATTCTTCTGGAGTAATTATTACTAATTTAACAATAGGTTCTTCAATTTTTAAAATTAAATTTCTTTCTACTAAATCAGAAGGATTATCAATATATTCAACAGTATTATTAGTTCTTGTAATTTTATAAGAAACAGATGGAGCTGATGCTATTAATTCAATATTAAATTCTCTTGTAATTCTTTCTTTGATTACTTCCATATGTAACAATCCTAAAAATCCACATCTAATTCCGAACCCTAAAGCTTGAGATGTTTCATATTCATATGATAAAGAACTATCACTAAGACTAATTTTTAGCATCGCATCTTTGAACATTTCATATTTTGATGTATCAATTGGATAAAATCCACAATAAACCATTGGTAAAACTTTTTTATATCCAGCTAAAACATTTGTAGTTGGATTATTTGCTAAAGTAATAGTATCTCCAACACCAATTTCTTTAATGTTTCTAATCGCAGCAGCTACTCATCCAACTTCACCAGCTTCAAGAAATTTTTTGTTAATAACTTTTGGTGTTCTAACACCAACCTCAGTAACAGTAAATTCTAAATTATTAGACATTAGTTTGATTCTATCACCAACAGAAATTATTCCATCTCTAACTCTAATAAAACAAACAACACCTTTATAAGCATCATAATATAAATCAAAAATTAATGCTGAAAGTGGTAAAGAATCATCAGCATTTTTTGGTGGTGGAACTAGATTGACAATTGCATCTAAAACCAAATCAACATTTAAGCCAGTTTTTGCTGAAATACAAGGTACATTTGAACAATCTAATCCAATTATGTCTTCAATTTCTTTTTTTACTTTTTCAACATCAGCTGATGGTAAATCAACTTTATTAATTATTGGTATTATTTCTAAATTATTTTCAAGAGCTAAATAAACATTGCTTAATGTTTGTGCTTCAATTCCTTGAGCAGCATCAACTATTAATAAAGCAGCTTCACAAGCTGCTAAACTTCTTGAAACTTCATATGTAAAATCAACGTGTCCTGGAGTATCAATTAAATGAAAAGTATATTCTTCATTTTTTTTATCTAGATATTTAATTTGAATGGCATTTAACTTAATAGTAATGCCTCTTTCTCTTTCAATATCCATACTATCAAGAATTTGATTCTGCATTTCTCTTTTTTCAAGTGTATTTGTTATTTCAATTATTCTGTCACTTAACGTTGATTTACCATGATCAATATGAGCAATAATACTAAAATTTCTAATTTTTGATTTATCCATATTAATAATCTCCTTAATTTAAATAATCATTAACTTTGAAAATAATATTTCCATTAATAATATCTGAAACTAACATTGGTTTTTTAGATGGTATTTGAATCCTTGTTAATGAAATATCATAGTCATTTGTACTTACATGAATTCCTGTTTTATCAATTTTAAAAATTGTTCCAGGTTTTAAATTTGATTTAAAATTTGTGATGCTTGATTCCCATATTTTAATGATTGAATTATTAAAATTAATTTTAGCCGAAGGTTTAGAATTTAATCCTCTTATTAAATTATATATTTCAAAAGAGGATTTATTAAAATCAATAAAAGTTTCTTCTAATTTAATATTAAATCCAAAAGTAACTTCTGTTTCATTTTGAACTTTTGAATTATAGTTCTTATTGATAATATCGATCAAATTATTCTTAATCATATTTGATGAAGTATTGATAAGTTTTAAATATAAATCATCATAATTATCTGTTTTTGATATTTCAACTTCTTCTTGAAATAAAATATCTCCTGCATCCATTTTTTTAATCATTTTCATTAAGGTAACACCAGTTTTTATCTCCCCATTTATAATAGCGCGATGAATAGGAGCTCCGCCTCTTAATTTTGGTAGTAATGATGTATGGATATTAATAGCTCCTAATTTAGGAACATTTAAAATATTTTCAGAAATAAATTGACCATAAGCACATGTAATTATTAAATCTGGTTTTAATTTATTAATTTCATCATAAATGGTTGATATTTTTTCAGGTTGAAATAGTTCAATATTATTATCAATAGCTATTTTTTTAGTTTGTGAAAAAATAACTTTTTTATTTCTATCTAATTCTCGGTCTGGCTGAGAAATACACGCAACTAAATTAACATTTAAATCTAATAATGTTTGTAAAATTTTACTAGCTATTAAAGGTGTGCCACAAAAAATAACTTTTATATTAGAAATATTAATTTTATTTTTTAACATTTTTTATTTTTTCTTTTATTTTTTCTAAGTTTTGATGGAATTTAGAATTAGCTCTTTTTTCAGATTTCTTTGCTCTGTTAATTTTATTTTTATCATTAATATCATTACGTTTTTTTAGTGCAATATCATCCTTTTCTTTAAGAGGAGAAATTCAAATTAATTCTTCTTCATAGTTAGTTAAAGTAGAGACAACTTCTCTTCTAGTATCATTTTTAGCAACTCTATTATAAGTAATTTCACATTGAATAGCTCTTGGTTGATCCAAAACTTTAGTCTTAGCATTTCTTGTTTTAAATAAAATAACGTACTGTTCTGGAAAGATAATTTTTTTATCTTCTTTAATTTCTTCCATCTTAATCTTATATTCAGATGGGTTTGTTTTTTTTAATAGTTTAAATTCTTTTTGTTTTTTATCATGTTCTAATTTTTGTTTTTTATCCATATGAACAACATCACGAGGATCTCTTCTTTTTGCAACATAAATTTCTACTATTTCTTTACCGACTTCTTTAGTATCATATAAAAATTTTTTTGTAATTATTCAAGGTTCATTATTTTTAACATCCGTTTTTTTATTTACAAAAGTGGTATTTTCTTCTTTTTTCTTTTTTTTGTTTTTTCAAAATAAAAATCCTCCTACACCAAGAATTACTATAAATAAGATGGGCATTAAGGAAACTAAAGTATTTTGTGATTGATCCATAAATTGCCTTAAAAAAATATTAAATTAATATTTTATATATATCATTTTTTATATTAATATGTTATTATTTTATTTGTTAAATTGAAAAGGAAAAAAATGGCTAATATCCAATCGAATATAAAAAGACATAATCAGGACGAAAAAAAGCGATTTTTAAATCATTCTAAAAATTCTGAAATGAGAACTGCTATTAAAAAAAATAAAGCAAATCCTACAGAAGAAACTTTAGTTAAGGTTTATTCACTAGTTGATAAAGGTGCTAAAAACAATCGTATTCACAAGAATAAATCTAATAGAATTAAATCTAGAAATAGTAAATTATTAAATCAAATAAATAATTAAAAACCTTAAAAGGTTTTTTTTATATTATATATATAAGTATTAATAATTAATTTTATACTATTATTGATCATAGAAAATATGCTCTAAGATAAAAACAAAATCGTTGTTTTATATATATTTGGTTTTATTAAAAATTATTTTATATTAGAAGTAATATAACCAAAAAATGAATTTATTTTTGAGGAGGATTAATTATTTGAGCTCATTTTTGTTCATGATTTTGTCTAAAAGCAATAATTTTATTAGTTAAATCATTACTGAAATTAGTAACTTTTATATTTAGTTCTCCTAAAGTAACAGAATTATTTTTAAAAGTAGCAGCTTTTCTTAAATCTATAGTTAATGCTTCTTGAGCAACTGAAATTTGTTGTTTTTCAATGTTATTATTATTTGTTAAAATAGCAAGAGTTTCTCTTTTAGCAAATTCTCTAAGTAAAAATGCTCTTAATTCTAAATCAGAAACATCAAAGAATTTTTCTAAAACATTAATAGTAACTGGATTTACAATTTTACTATCAATATTTTTAGCGATAACAGTTGAATAAGGAGTTCTTGCATAATTTCTACCAGCTTGGTCAACTAAAATAAGTGGAATTTGATTTAACGCTGTTTCTGGTAAAGAAACTAAGTTTGGTAAATCTGAAACATCAATTTTTACTCATGCAGCATTTGCATTATTATCAGAAATAAATTTTCTAACTTCATTAATATAAATATTTTGACTAGTTAAATCATTTTTTTCAATATTTCCAACAACATTTAATAATTTTTTTGCTTGAATGTCATGAATTTGAGAAAATCTTGTTTTTTGTATTTCAGCTTTTGCTGGATCTTTTTGAGCTAATGCAGCAATTTTAACTTGAACATCTTGATATTTTTTAGCATCATTTTTTTGTTCTTTAGCAAAAAATTCTAAAGCTTTAGCATGGTTATTAAATCTATTTTCTCTAATTTTTTGAATTATAAGAGATTTTCTTTTTAATACATCAAGTTTTCTAGTAATTTTTTTAAATTCATTTTGTGCTTTTGAAGCTAAAATATCAGCAGCAAATTTATAAGTTCTAACAGCAGATGTAATGCTTTCTGGTTTATATTCATTAACAATAACTAATCTTGAAGTTTGAACATTAAGATCTGATGGACCAAAACATAAAAGAGGTAATACTCCTGATTTTGTTGAAGTATCTCTTGTAGGTTGTCCGCCTGGTACAAAAGAAGGAACCATCATTTGTTCTTCAGTTTTTAAAGAAACACCTATTTTATCAATACATTTAACCAAATCAACTTTACTTTTAACAACTGGTTGGTTGTTAGCAGGCATATTTATATTTTGTTCATTAGCCATTTTTTTTCTCCTATTTTTTTTATAATATCTAATAATAGATTAACATAAAAAAGTAATAATATCTCCTAAATTTTATTATTTCATTAATCTATTTAATTCAACAGCATATTCCATAGGTAATTCTCTATTAAATTGGTCAATAAATCCTAAAACAAGTAAATTTTCAGCTTTTTGATTATTAAAACCTCTACTAGTTAAGAAAAATAATTGCTCTTCTGATATTTTAGATATTTGTGCTTCATGCTCAATTACTGATGACATATTTTCTATTTTTTCATATGGGTATGTATATGATTCTAAATTTGATGATAATAGCAAATTATCACAAACAATTTTTGAATATGAATTCTTAGCACTCTTTTTAATATTTACATAACCTCTAAAATAAGTTTTAGAATTTTCATATCCAATTGTTTTTGAAATAATACTGCTTTTAGTATTTTCACCAATATGAATCATTTTAGCACCGGTATCTTGAATAACATTTGCTTTTGCCTTTGCTATTGAAATACAATTGCCACTAGAATTTTTACCCATTAAAATACAAGTTGGAAATTTAATATTATGTTTAGAACCTAAATTACCATCAACTCAAGTCATACTAGCGTCATCTTGAACAATTGCTCTTTTTGTTACATAGTTTAAAACATTGTCTGATCAATTTTGAATAGTTGTATATTTCATTTCAGAATTTTTTTCAACATAAATTTCAACAACTGCGGCATGAAGATTATTTTCATCATAAATTTCAGCAGTACATCCTTCTATGTAATGTAAGCTACTATTTTCATCTAAAATAATTAGAGTTCTTTCAAATTGACCCATGTTTTTTGATTGAAGTCTGAAGTATGAATGTAAGGGTTTATCTAATTTTGTATTTTTAGGAACATAAATAAAAGTTCCACCAGATCATACTGATGTGTTTAAAGCTGCATATTTGTTATCAGTATAGGGAACTAATTTATTAAAGTATTTTAAAAATAATTCCGGATGTTTTTTATAAGCTGTATCACTATCCAAAAAAATAATCTTTTTATCTTCTAATTCTTTATTAAAAGAATGATAAACTGATTCAGATTCATATTGAGCATTAACTCCATCTAAATATTTTTTTTCAGTTTCAATTACATCTAATTTTTCAAAAATATTTTTAATATCTTTATCAACTTCATTTCAATCGTCTTTAATTGAAAAACTATTCTTTTTGAAATAAATAAAATCATCAAAATCAAGATCTTTTAAATCTTCTTCACATCAAAGAGGATTTTTTTGTAATAAAAAAGATTCATAAGCTTTTAATCTTATTGATAACATCCTTTCATCTTCTTCTTTTAATCTTGAAATTTCTTTAATAACTTCTTGATTAAGACCTTTTTTAAATTCGTTCATTTTATTTTTTTATTTTTTCTATTAAACTATTAATTGAATTGTAGCAAATTAAAGCACATTTAACTCTATTAGCTTGTTGATTAATATTTTCAAAAGCAATTGCTTCATCGATAATATCTTTATCAAATTCAACATTATCAATCATTTTTTTATATTCATCAATAATATCTTGAGCTTCTGATAATGATTTATTTAAAATGATATTACATAAAATATCAGTTGAAGCTGTTGAAATAGCACAACCAACACCCATAAATTTGATATCAATAATAAGATCATTTTCTAATTTAATAAAAAGTTCAAAGTCATCAATACATGATTCTGATTTATTATGAAAATTTTGATAATCTTCTTTGTTTTCTAAAACATTAACTTTATTATGAGGATAATCATAATGTTCTAAAATTATTTGTTTATACATGTCTTTATTATAAGATGGCACTAATTTCATCTCCTTTTTTGAATTTATTTAAAACATTAAATAATTTATCAATTTCAGCGGTTGTATTATAAATGGAAAAGGAAATTCTAACAATACCATCACATTTTAGAACTTTATTAAGTAATTTTGCACATCCGAACCCTGATCTTACAATAAAATTTTTTGTTCCAAGATAACTTGCTAAATCTTGACAAAAAACACCTTTAATATTAAAAGAAACAATTCTTGAATTTTCTAAATTATACAAATGAATATCCTTTATTTTTGATAGTTTTCCAACTGCATAATTAATCAATTTATCTTCATATTTAAAAATATTTTCATAGCCTATTTCATTAATAAATTCTAGTGAACCCAATCAACCATAAATACCAGCCATATTAATAGTTCCACCTTCAAATTTTAAATAATTATCTTTAGAATCAAATGTTTCTTCTTTAATATTAGAATTCATATTACCACCAAATTTATAAGGTTTAATTTTACTAATTAGTTTTTTTTTAATAAAAGCACCGCCTAATCCAGTTGGTCCAAATAATTTATGACAACTAAAAGCAGCAAAATCAACATCCCAATATTTTAAATCAACTGGATAGTGTTGAATTAATTGAGCAATATCTAAACAAATAAAAATATCTTTATTAAATTTTCTAATAGCTTCAACTATTGGTTTAACATCAATTTTATTCCCAAGTACATTAGAAGCACCTGTAAATGAAACTATTTTAGTTTTTTCTGTTAGTTGAGCAATAAAATCTTCAGGTTTTAAATCAACTTTATCAGCATCAACAAATTTAATTTTAAGACCTTTTTCATCTCTTAAATTATATCAAGGCAAAAGATTTGAAGCATGTTCTAAATAAGTAAGAACAATTTCATCATCTTTTGAAACAAGCCCACTTAAAGAACTTGCAATCATATTTAATGATTCAGTTGCTCCTGATGTAAAAACGATTTCATCAAAATCAACTTTAAAAAGATCAGCAGTTTTTTTTCTTGTCTCATCAATAACAATACTAACATTGTTTGTAAAAATAGAATCTGTATTATGTGAATTAGAAGATTGGGTTATGTAATATTCATTTATCTTATCAATTACTATTTGAGCCTTTAAAGTGGTAGCAGCACTATCAAAATAAACTAAGTTCGGATTTTTTTCAAATCAAGGGAAGAATTTTTTATACATGTTAAAACCTTAAATTATTAAATAATATGAATTATTTATATAAAAATATTATAGTTATAAATATAGATTTAGGAGAATATATTTATGATAGTTACAAAAAAAGCTTTTGATTTTACTGCTTTAACAGTTATGGGAAATAACGAAATAAAAGAAATGAAGTTATCTGACTACATGGGGGAAAATGGAATCATCCTATTTTTCTACCCAAAAGATTTTACATTCGTTTGTCCTTCAGAAATAATTGCTTTTGACAATAGGTTAGAAGATTTTAATGAAAAGGGTTATAACGTTGTTGGATGTTCTGTTGATAATGAATTTTGTCATTTAGCTTGAAAAAATACAGAAGTTGAAAAAGGTGGAATTGGCCAAATAAGATATCCATTAATTTCTGATATTAAAAAAGAAATTTCAAAAGAATATGATGTTTTATTTGATGAAAGTGTTTCTTTAAGAGCAAGCTTCTTAATTGATAGTAAGATGATTATTAGACATTGTGTTATTAATGATTTACCATTAGGTAGAAGTATTGATGAAATGTTAAGAATGGTTGATGCTTTAAATTTTCATAATGAAAATGGTCTTGTTTGTCCAGCTAACTGAAAAAAAGGCAATAAAGCAATGGAAGCTAATCCTGCTGGTGTTAGTGAATATTTAAAAAATAATTCAAACGATTTAAAATAAAATTAAAGTTTTTCGCTAATTTTATTTTCAAAATAAATAATTTGATCTTCATTTAGGTTTTTTAAAACCAAATTAAAATGAGATCAGATTATTATTTTTATTGCTTTATTTTTAGAAAAGTTTCTTGCCATAAGAAATCATAAAACTTCCTTATTAATAGCTCCAATAGTGCACGAATGGATTGCTTCAAGTTGATTGTTATGTACTTCAAAAAATGGTTTCATAATAACTGAAGTACTTTCTTCATCAATAATTCCATTTAATTTAATATCAATTTTATTATTTGGATAATTATTAATTATTTTTCCATTAACTTTAATATCAAGGGTTTTTTGATTTTTACACAAATAATTAATATTAATTTTTGCATTATTATTACTTGAACAAAATGTTATTAAGATATCTATTTTTTTTCTAATATTATTGATTCCTGAAATATTCAAATTTAAGTTTGATGAATGTAAATTAATTTCTAATTTAAAATTATCTGTAAAGTTGTTGATATCCAAAATATTAAAATC
This sequence comes from Candidatus Mycoplasma liparidae, assembly GCA_009884515.1. Lineage (GTDB taxonomy): Bacteria > Bacillota_I > Bacilli_A > Mycoplasmatales > Mycoplasmoidaceae > Mycoplasma_L > Mycoplasma_L liparidae. The sequence goes on from RHHX01000001.1 coordinate 77,320, forward strand.
AACATCTTGATCGTAATAATCATATTTTTCAATATTTGTTTTTTCTAATAATAAAAAATTATTAACTTTTATTTTTTCCAAAAATAATCCTATTTATTTAAATATTTATTAAATCCGCTTTTTAATGTTTCATGAGCAGTTTCATAATCACCAGTTCGGATTACTTTACCATTACATATTAAAAACAATTTATTAGGTTTTAATCTTTCAATCATTTTATTGTTATGAGTAATAAAGATAATTGTTTTGCCTTTTGCTTTTTCTTTTAAAAGAATGTCGATAATTATTTCGTAAGTATCAACATCAAGACCTGAATCAATTTCATCAAGTAATATTATTTCAGGATTTAATAACAGCATTTGCATGATTTCATTTTTCTTTTTTTCTCCACCACTAAATCCTTGATTAATATATCTTTTTAAGATACTTTCATCAAAATTAACTTTTTTAAGATAAGTATTAATTTTTTTATAAGATTCAAAAACTGAAACTTTTTTATCAGAATTTTCTTTTAACATTGAAATATAGAAATCAATATTAGTAATACCATTGATTTCTATCGGACTTTGAGACGATAAAAAAAAACCTAATTGAGCTATTTCGCTTGTATTTTTATTAGTAATATTCAGATTATTGTAGAAAATATTTCCATGAATTTTTTCAAATGAATAGTGGTTCATTATTGATTTTAAAAGTGTTGATTTCCCATGCCCATTTGGACCTAAAATAACAACAATATCACCCTTATCAATTGTTATGTCTATTTTTTTTAAAATTTCATTATTATTATCTACTTTAACTGATAATTGATCAATTTTAAGCATGACATTCTTTCGTTATTTAAAATATTATATTTTATTGGATTGGATAACATATGTTTCATATATTTATTATATAATAAATATATAATAGAAAATATTTTAATAAAATGGGGTTTTATGGTTAAGAAGTATAAAAAATGATCATTAGGAACTGCTGGTTTATCGCTTGCTTTAGGTTCGGTCCTTTTTTTATCTAGTTGTGGAGCAGGTGTTTCATCTGCAATTATTGATCAACAAGTTAGTACTGGTACTGGTGAATCTTTTTATACTAATGGTGGTGATTTTAATACTATTGCTAAAAAATCATTATCAACTGTAACTGGTATGAATAGTTGAATTGATTCATTAGGTAATGAATTTATTTATTCTTGATTTAAAAATATTCAAAATTTAGAAAATATTAAAGAAAAATGAGATGAATGAATAAAATCAACTGATGAATTGTGAGATACAACATTAGCTGATTTTAATACAAGACATGGGTCTGATGCACCTTATTATATTCAAAATGAATTACTTTCACCAGCTGGTGGAACTATTGAAGATTGAAAAAAATCTAAAATTATTGCCCTAGCTAATACTGAATTTACGACTTTAATTGAAAAAGATTATATTTATTTATCAAATGCTAATAATAAGTCTAATCCAACTGAATTAGAAATTAATAACATTGCTAATATAAACGGTATTACTTCTGGTACTAGTAATAATTTTATTTTTGGAGCAGAAGCTGTATTTCCAGAAGGTCCTGGTCCACTTGAAAGAGGTATTGCTGATTTTAAAGAATTTATTTTTGATGAATATGTAAGAAATGAAATGCCTTATTTAACTGCCATGTCTTTATACAAACATCAAGCTCCTCTTAATTCTTCTTCTAAATCAAAATGATTTGATGTTTCAAAGATTCAAAATTTTAATAAGAATCAAGTTAATCCAATTCCAGTTGAAGCAAACTATGCTTGACAAGTTTATGAAAATCCAAGTATTTCAACTGTTGAAGGTGTTAATGCTTCTCAAAAATATCAAAATTTAGTTCCTGAATTAGTTGATGGTAAATTTTTAAATAACTCAGCTGGTGGAAGTATTAATATTCCTTATAATAATGGTGAATATACTGATGATTCAGCTACTTCTTTCTTAGTAACAAAGAAAACATCTTTTGATAGTTTATTTTTACCATTTGCTGCATCTGCTAATTATAAATTAAATACCATCTTATATAATACAACTGATGCAAATGTAACAATTGCTCCTGCTATAGATCCTATTAGTATTATGGGTAATTTTATGACTAAGACAGCTAGACCTGGTGCCTTTTCTTTACCAACAGAAATTTCTGGGTCATTAATTGGTGATTATGAAGGTATGACTCATATTTCAGATACTGTTGATTTGGGCAAAAAATCTCCTTTTATTTTATCTAGAAATGAAGCTGGTGTTCATATTATTGGTATTGATAGATATTTAGCAATGAGTCAAGCTAATGATGCACTTGGTTTTAATGGTGTTATTGAAGAAATGAAAAACACTTTAAAATGAAGACATGTTCAAACAAGAGAAGGTTTTAATAAAGGTGGATTAACTACCGAATCTTTTAATTTAAATACTTTGATAAATACTTATTTTTCATCAAATAAAAATGATTTGTTAGTTAAATATATTATTGAAAAAGGAATTGATTTACCAACTGAACCTCCTTTAACTGGTAACATATTTTTGTTTTCAAAAGAAATAAGTAAAATTGATAGAACTCCTGCAAGTGGTAATTTTAAAAATCAACTTTTATTATTACCAAATGAATCTAATTTAGCAATTGCTATTTTCGCTGTAAAAGAAGAAGACTCTTGAAAAGATGTAAATAATGCGATTAAAACTAAATTTTATTCTACTCAAGATCCTTATGTAAATAAATATTCACTTGACAATTTTTTTAATGAAAATGAATCAACTGTTAGTAATGGGATAGCAGGAATCTTACCTTATACGAGAAATAAAACAAATGGTAATTACGATAGTGTTGGTTATTTTAATACAAAAACACCAGAAGGCGTTTGAAGTTTTGATGAAAATAAATATAAAACATTAGTTACTAGTGTTGCTCCTTGAGCAAATAAATATGTTGATGATTTAAAACTGAAAAAGAAAACACTAGATTCTTTTTATCAATCATTTAATCAAAATATCTTAACTGATAATCATTTAATTAACCAAACAATAAGTTCGACAATTAGTTCTGATATTTCTAATGATATTATTATTTCGAAAATTGAAACTCAAATAGCACCAATTTACAATTCAACGACAAATACATTTGTTACTGATAATGTTGATGGTGGAACTATTGCTAGACCAACTACAACAACAACACCTGCTGAAGCTACTAATTATATTAATAGTCAAATTGCTAATATTTTTGAAAAACAATATATTCTAAGAAATTATATAAAAACAAATAATCATTTATATGCTGATGGAAATTGAAGTACTTATGATCAACTTTTAGCAAAATCAGTTGATTCTCATAATAGTAATATTGCTAAAAATGAAGCTGGAGAAGTTATTATTAATCTTTTCGAAAGAAAAACTTTATATCAATTTATTTTAACAATTCAATATGCTCTTGGTTGAGATAGTAAAACTAAAACTTATACATTTGATTCTTATAAAGATTATTTAAGTAATAATACTTTGAATAATGCTAAGGCTTCTTATGTATGATTAGATTCTGATTATGCTGATATTGTTACAGGTTATGGAACTAATTTAGATGTTGATTTTACTTTTGTTGAAAACCCTATTGCTCTAACTAAATATTCAAATACTTATGGTTATCAAGGACAAACACCTCCAACAATAACTGATAATAAATTTGATGTAGGAAATACAACATTAACGAATGATACTAATTATTTTAATTCGGTTAAACCTACAAATGCTCCAACTTCAAAAGGTTTTACTGGATTTTATGGATTACAATTTGAAAATAATAACGATTTACCTCAATATGTTTCATCAGCTATTTTTAATGATTCATTAACGACAAATAATGGTACTGTTGATGTAAAAAATAGTGGTACTTTATATAATTATGGAAGTAGAACAAATATAGTTAGTACTATTAATTCAATTAATAACTTTAGTTCTTTGGAAGTATTTACAAATCAATTAGTTGTCAACTTTAATATTGATACAAAACCAATTTTTGATGCTATTACTCTTAAAGAACAAAAAGTGGCTTTAATAATTCAAGTTGAAAATGTTGCTATTATTCCTAAAGTTGCTTTTGAAGGTGTTTTTAATAAACAAATTCTAAACTCTGAAGCAACTTCAACTAGTAGTAAATTCTTTGGAACTCCAACTGATCAAAATACTCAAGTTCTTTTAACTCAATTTAATAATGATGATGTTAATAAAACTTTTCTTGAAGCAGGTGGACTTAATTGAACTTCACCTAATATTTTGAATTCAAGTGACGAAGCATTCTTTTGAGGATTAGTTGATTTTGCAACAGATAATACATCTCTTCAAGGTGAAGCATTTAATAATATGGTTAAACTTCAAGGAAAAATTACTGTTTTTGATGTAAGATTAAATAATACTCTTGGTAGTGGTTTAGTAAATGATTTTAAGAGACCAAAATAAATAAAGAATAAAAGCATATCCCATAGATTTGTTTTTATTTTTAATCAAAAGTTAACTTATGAGGTTTTAATGGAAAATGTAACTTTATTGTTTTGTAATATTGAAAATGATCATGAAACTTTCAATATTAATGCAAAAAGATTTTTAAACAATAAAGTTTTAAATGAATTAAAACTTTCTTTTTCATTGAAGTCTAATCATGAAAATGAGCTTTTAGAAATTAAAAAATTTATTGAGCCGAATGATATTTTTATTGAACATAGTAATAATTATCAAAATTATGAATTATTAAAAAAGATATTTAATGATAATTTTAATCAAATCAGTTTCAAAACTGATTTATGATTTCAAGAAATTTATAAAATAAATCTAAATATTAGTGAGCTTTATAGTTTAGTTCAAAATAGTAATGATCAGGAAATAAGTCAGTTAGATAAATTGATTGAACTTTTTTTCATTAATTATAATGAGAATTGAAATATGAAATATGATATTGATAAAAATAATGATTATACAATTATCAAATGTTCAATAGTTAAGGAAAATAAACTTTCAAAGCCTAATATTAAATTAGCTAGAAAAAGATTGCAAGAAGCTAAAATAATTAAAGAAGAAATTGACTTTGATAAAATTAAAAGTGATTTAGGGAAAAACAAAACATATCACATTAGAACTTATGGATGTCAATCAAATGTTCGAGACACTGAAACATTTAAAGGTATTTGTGAAAAAATTGGTTATGTCTGAAATGATGAAATTTTTAGTAGTGATTTAGTTATTTTAAATACTTGTGCAATTAGAGAAAATGCTGAAAATAAAGTTTTTGGTGAAATTGGTTCTTTAAAAAAAATTAAATCTAAAAACCCCAATATGCTAATTGGTATTAGTGGATGTATGAGTCAAAGTGAAAAAGTAGTTAATACTATTTTAAGCAAGTATCAATATGTTGATTTTATAATTGGAACTCATAATATTCATAAATTAGTTGACATTTTAGAAGATGCTAAATTAAGTTCTCAAATGATTGTTGAAGTTTGATCTAAAGAAGGAGATATTATTGAAAATCTTCCTGTCTCAAGAGATAATAATCAAAAAGCATGAATAAATATTATGTTTGGATGTGATAAATTTTGTACTTATTGCATTGTACCTTATACAAGAGGTAAAATTAGAAGTCGTTTAAAAATAGATATTTTAGATGAAGTTAATCATTTAATCAATGAAGGTTATCTTGAAATTACCCTTCTAGGTCAAAATGTTAATGATTATGGAATTGATTTTAAAGATAAAGATAGTTTTTATAATTTATTAGAAGATGTTGCTAAAACAAAAATTAAAAGAATAAGATTCACAACTTCAAATCCTTGAAATTGAGATAATAAAATTGTTGATCTAGTTAAAAAATATCCGAATATAATGCCTTACTTTCATTTACCAATTCAATCAGGTTCTGAATCAATTCTAAAAAAAATGAATCGTTCAATGTTGATTAAAGATTATATTGATAAGGTTAATTATATTAGAAAAAATATTGAAAATGCTGCTATTTCTACTGATATAATTGTTGGTTTTCCAAATGAAACAGAAGAAGAATTTAATGAGACAATTAATTTATATAATATAATAAAATATGATAATGCCTATACTTTTATTTACTCTCCAAGAGAGGGTACTTATGCTGCTAGTATTGATGATAAAATAAGCAATGATGTTAAAAAGAAAAGATTACATATTCTTAATGAGTTAGTTAAAAAATATTCTAAAGAAAATAATGATAACTATATTGGAAAAGTAATTGAAATTTTAATTGATGGTAAAAGTAGAACAAATCCTGATAAATTAACTGGTTATTCTCCCAATTGAAAAGTTGTTAATTTTGATGGCGATGGAAAAGTTGGTGATTTTGTTAAAGTAAAAATATTAACAAGCTCTCGTTTTTCATTAAATGGAATTCAAATAAAAGAATAGGTGTTTATGAATGATATTAAAAAAGGTATTTTGATTATTCTTAGTGGTCCTAGTGGCGTTGGTAAAAAAACGATTATTGAAAAATTATTTTTAGATAAAAAACTAAATTTAAAATATTCTGTTTCTATGACTACAAGAGAGAAAAGAGCACAAGAAGTTGATAGTGTTGATTATCATTTTGTTTCTAAAAAAGTTTTTGAAGAAAATATTAAAAATGATAATTTTCTTGAATGAGCAAGTTATATTGATAACAAATATGGAACTTTAAAAAGTGCTGTTGAAAAAGAACTAAATGATGGTTTTAATGTTCTTCTTGAAATAGAAATCATTGGGGCAAAAAATATCATGAATAAAAAAATTCATGATATTAGTTTCTTTTTATTACCACCATCTATTGAAGAATTGAAAAAGAGATTAGAGTATCGGAAAACTGAAAATTCTGAAGACATTGATAAAAGAATTCAAAAATCTATTGAAGAAATAAAAGAAAAAGATCTTTTTGAATTTAATATTATCAATAATAAAGTTGATAAAACTGTTGATCAAATTTCTAATATATTGTATGAGAGAATAAATTAAAATGAATAATATCTATGATTATACTTTTCATGATTTAAATAAAATTTTCCAAGAAAATAATTTCAAACCTTATTTAACTAAACAAGTTTTCAAATGAATATATGAAAACTATATTTCTGATTTTTCTGAAATGACTAATATTAGTAAAAGTAATATTGAATGACTTGAAAATAATTTTGAAATTAAAAAATTAAATCCAATTATTATTAATGAAGACAATGATGAAACTATTAAAATTTTATTTGAATTAGAAGATAAAAATAAAATTGAAACTGTAATTATGAAATTTAATTATGGTTATAGTGTTTGTTTAACTACTCAGGTTGGTTGTAATTTTGGTTGTAAATTTTGTGCTTCTGGTCAATTAAAGAAAAAAAGAGATTTAACTGTTGGTGAAATTGTTGCTCAAGTTGTTTGAGCTAAAGAAAAACTGAGAGAGAAAAATCAAGAATTAAGAAATATTGTTGTTATGGGTATTGGTGAACCTTTTGATAATTATGAAAATTTAAAAAAATTTTTAACAATCGTTAATAAAGACTTAAAATTTGGTGCAAGAAAAATAACAGTTTCTACATGTGGTGTGATGAAGGTAATGAAAGATTGAATTGAAAATTTTCCTCAAATAGGATTAGCTATTAGTCTTCATGCTCCTAATAATGAAATTAGAAGTAAGATAATGCCAGTTAACAATGCTTATAATATTGAAACAATCATTGAAAATATGGAAGAATATACTAAAATAACGAAAAGAAGAATTACTTTTGAATATATTTTATTAGATGGAATTAATGATTCAAAAGAAAATGCAATTGAACTTGCTGGATTATTAAAAAACATTCTATGTTATGTTAACTTAATACCTTATAATAATGTTATGGGTAGTGAATTTTCAAGGTCTAAAAAAATTAAAGCTTTTTATGATATTTTAAGAAAAAATAATATAACTACAACTATAAGACAAGAAAAAGGAGCAGGCATTAACGGTGCTTGTGGTCAATTAAGAGCTAAATTAGAAAGGTAGAAAATGATTATATTTGATTATGCTTCAGAAAAAGGTGTTGTAAGACCTAATAATGAAGATGTTGCTTGATCTGGTAAAAATGAATCTAATAACTTTCTAGCTATTTTATGTGATGGTTTAGGTGGTTATAAAGGCGGAAGTAATGCTAGTGATATTGTTTTAGAAACTTTTAAAAAAACTTTTTTAAAAGTTAATTTTGATCATTTCAGTAAATCAGAAATTGATGAATGAGTTACTGAAATTATTAAAGAATCTCGACATAATATTTCTTTATTTCTTGAAAAAAACAAATCACAAAATATGTTATCTATGGCGACAACAATGGTTTGTGGAATTATTATTAAGAATAAAGTTTATATCTATAATGTTGGTGATTCAAGATGTTATTATATAGAAAGAGGAAAATCAAAACAAATTACTATTGATCAAAATCTTTTTAATTTTTTTAAAAGGACAAATGCACTTGAAGAAAAATATATAAAATATAAAAGTGATTTGTATTCTTTATTACAATTCATTGGGATTAAAAGTGCAAGAGCAGTTAATTCTGAATCTTTTATTACTGAATTACAAAAAAATTCATATTTAGTTTTAACATCTGATGGTGTTCATAATTTTACTAATATCAACATTATTGAAGACATAATTTATAAAAATAATAAAAATAAATTATCTGAATCTTGCTCAAATATTATTAGTAATGCTCTTGCTAATTCTAGTAATGATAATTTATCAATCGTTATCATTGGTGATCGATATGAGTAATAAAAAAAAATTTTTAAATAGAGAATATGAATTAGTTAGAGAACTAAATGCTGGCGGGATGAGCAGTGGTATTTTTTGTGTTAAAAGAACTAGTGACACTTCAAAAAACCCAAGTTTATATATCATAAAAGAAATCAAGAAAAAAGAAGGAAAATCAGCTAATGTAACTTGAGAAAAAGCAAAAGATGAACTTAGATTAACTTTAAGTTTAAGTTCTGGTTTAAAAAATAATTTTGTTGCTTATCCTGTTGATTATCAATTAGAGGAAAATACAATAACAATCGTTACTGAATATGTTGATGGTATGACTCTTGGTGAATACTTAAAGAAAAAAACTCTTTTAAATCCTTATGTAGCTGTTGAATATATTAGACAAATAATTGAAGGTTTAAAAGGTTTTCATTTTTATTCAGATAAAAGATCAATTATTCATAGAGATTTAAAAATTGAAAATATTATGATTAGTAGTGATTTTGAACAAATAAAGATAATTGATTATGGAATTGCTACTTTTACATATGATAATATTCTTCAATCAAATGAAGAGGCTATTTATTGTTCTGTTCCTTATTCAACACCTGATGTTTTAATTACAAGAGAACATATTAAAAACATTAAAAGTGGTGTTGCTGGTGCTCAAAAAAAATTAGTTGATATTATTACTTTTCAATTTGATATTCACTCTATTGGAGTAATTCTTTATCAAATGTTAACTGGTTCTTTACCAATGAAATACAAAGAAAAAATGAATGATCTTCAAAAAATTTCTATGTGATTAAATACTGATGTTCCATCTATGAATTCAAATATTCCAATTATTCCAAATTCACTTGAAAACATTGTTTTTAGATGTACTGCTTCTAAACCTGAAGATTTAAAATATCGTTATAAAGATATTAATGAGTTATATGCTGATCTTTCAACATGAGATGTACCAACTAGATTCGATGAACCTTTAATTAAACTATTATTAAATAGAATTTATCCTAATAATTCTGCTATTGATTTAGCAGTTATCAATGAAGAAACATCTTTTATAAAAAGTAAACATAGTGCAATTATTATTTTTAGTATTATGACTGGTTTTCTTTTAGCAATTATTATTACTATTTTTGTAATGGGATTAATTTAGTGTTTGGAACTATTGTAAAAAAAATTAGAAATTCTATTTGACTTAGAGATAATGCTGATATTATTCATCAAGCTGTTATTAAAGGCACTTTGAGACAAAATGATTTTAGTTTAATGGTTGGTGATCGTGTTCAATATAAAATTGAAGATGGAAAATATATTATTGATAAAGTTTATGAAAGAATGAATCAATTAAATCGACCTAATATTTGTAATATAAATTATATATTTGTAGTTCAATCAAGTGTTGAACCTAATTTTTCTACTTTATTATTAAGTAAAATGATGGCTTTTTATGAATCTAAAGGTGTTGAAGTTGATATGATTATTACTAAAACAGACATCGAAAAAATAAAAGATCCAACTATTATTAAAAATTTAAAAGATGAAGGTTATCTTGTTGTTGATGCTAATGATGAAAAAGATATCATAAAATTTAAAAAAATAATTAGTGGAAAAACAATTTGTTTAGTAGGAAATTCAGGTGTTGGTAAATCAACATTTATTAATAAATTAGATCCTAGTTTTAATTTAAAAACAAACGAAATTTCTAAAGCTTTAAATCGAGGAAAACATACAACAACATATACCTCAATAATGAGTTTACTAGATGGTTATATTGTTGATACGCCTGGATTTTCAACTGTTGAATTCAAGGGAACACCTCAACAATTTGCTAAATCTTTTTATACTTTTAATGTTATGAGTACTTTATGTAAATACACTAATTGTCTTCATGATACCGAAGATAATTGCAATGTTAAAAGAGCTGTTGAGGTCAAATTTATGCCGCAATGACGTTATAATGATTATTTAAAAATTTTAAGGGAAGTTAAAGATGCTAAAAATAGATAAGAAATATATTGATTTAGGTTTTGATATTAAAAAATATCAAAAATCTTTTATTGATATCAAAAATACAATTATTAATAAAGATGGTCTCGGTAATGAATTTTTAGGATGATATGATATTGCTAAAAATGGATTAGACAAATCTGAATTAAAACAAATAGAAAATATTAAAAAAGAATGAGCTATTCTTAAAATTGAAACTGTTATTTTTATTGCTATCGGTGGTTCTTTTATTGGTACAAAAGCTGGAATTGAAATGATTCAATCATATTATGATTCAAACATTGAAATTATTTATCTAACTGATTTTTCCAATAATAAATTAAATCAATTAAAAAATAAATTAAAAAACAAGAATTGAGCTTTAACTGTTATTTCTAAATCAGGATCTACACTTGAAACTGTGCTTAATTTTAGAATTTTAAGAGAAGAATTAAACAATAAATATCATGATGAAATAAATAAAAGAATCGTTTTTATTACAGATGAAAAATCTGGTATGTTGAAAAAAATAGCTAATGAAAAAAACTATGTGACTTTAAAAATTCCTAGTAATGTTGGTGGTCGATTTTCAGCTTTAACTAGTGTTGGTATTTTTGCTTTATCATTAAAAAATGTTGATATTAGTGAAGTATTTTCAGGAAGCAAATTGGTTATTGATGAATTTGAAAATGAAGATGTTATTGATAATAAAAGTTTTTATTATGTGGGTTTAAGAAATTTTTTAATTACTAAGAAAAATAAAAGAATTGAGGTTTTTGCTAACTTCGATGAAAATCTAAATTATATCGCTGAACATTATAAACAAATTTTTGCTGAATCAGAAGGTAAAACTGAAAATATAATTTTCCCGACAATATCTCATTATCCTAATGATTTGCATTCTATTGGTCAATATTATCAAGAATCAAATAAAAACTTTTTTGAGACTATTCTTTATGTAGATGACTATCGTGATAATAATATTATTAAAAAATCTTTATTTGATAATGATGATCAGCTTGATTATTTAGATGGTTATAAATTTAATAAAATTAATGAAATTATTGCATTATCAGTTGCTCAAGCACATTTTAATGATGCTAAAATAAATGTTTTAATTTTAAAATTAGCAGATTTATCTGCAAAATCATTTGGTTATATTTATACTTGACTATGTCTTTCAGCAAGTATTTCTGCTTATTTAAACAAGGTTAATCCTTTTGATCAACCTGGAGTTGAAAACTATAAAAAATATATTAAACAAAACACTAAAAACATTTAGTGTTTTGTTTCTTTTTGATTATCATGAGCAATTGATAACTCTGTTATTTCTGATTTATAAATAGCTGCTTGTTCATAATCTTGTATTTTTGCAGCTTGAATCATTAATTTCTTTAATTTTTTTATTTTTGAAGGAATTGATTTTTCTCTAATAACTTCTTGAATTAAATCAGGAGCAGCAAAAACACCTTCTTTAATAGATTTAATAATTGTTTTTGGTGTAATATTATTTTCAATATTATGTTGGTGTTGAATTTCTCTTCTTCTTTCTGTTTCTGAAATAGCAAATTTCATTGCTTTAGAAATAACATTAGCATACATAATAACTAACCCGTTACTATTTCTAGCAGCTCTTCCTATTGTTTGAATTAAAGATTTTTCATTTCTAAATAGTCCGCTTTTATCAGCATCTAAAATAGCAACAAGAGATACTTCTGGTACATCAAGACCTTCTCTTAATAAATTAATTCCAACAACACAATCAAAAACACCTTTTCTAAGATCTGCAATAACTTTTGATCTTTCTAATGATGTTAGTTTACTATGCAAGTATGCTGCTTTTATTTTTCTTTCTTTTAAATAATCAGTTAGTTCTTCTGCCATTTTAATTGTTAATACTGTAACAAATGCTCTTTCATTAGCTTTTCTTCTTTTAAAAATTTCATTAACTAAATCATCCATTTGATTTTTTGTAGTTCTTACTTCAATAAGCGGATCTAATAAACCAGTTGGTCTAACTATTTGTTGAACAATAATATTATTTGATTGAGTAATTTCTCATTCATTTGGTGTTGCTGAAATACAAACTACATTATCACTCTTTTTCATAAATTCATCAAAATTAAGTGGCCTATTATTAAAAGAAGAAGGTAATCTAAACCCAAATTCTACCAAACTTGTTTTTCGAGATTTATCAGCACTATGCATTCCTCTTATTTGAGGAAGTGTAATATGACTTTCATCAATAACTAATAATCATTCTGGATTTGAATGTCTAAAGAAATCAAAAAGAGTATATGGTGTTGAATCATCATTACGATATTCTAATTGTGAAGCGTAATTTTCAATTCCGTTACACATTCCAAATTCAGCTATTGATTCAATATCATTTAAAGTTCTTTGTTCTATTCTTTGAGCTTCAATAAATCTTTCATTATCGTTAAAAAATTTAACTTGCTCAACCATTTCTTTTCTAATGTTTTCAAGAGCACTTTTTTTATTATCTAAATTAGAAATGTATTCCTTAGATGGTCCAATTGTAAAATTTTCAAGTTTTCTAACAACATTAGCAGTTAAAGTATTATTTAATGTAATTGATTCAATAATATTACCAAACATAGAAATTCTTAAAAATTCTTTACTTGTATATGGTGGAGCAACATCAATAACATCACCTTTTATTCTAAAAGTACCTGGCCCTAAATCAATCCCATTAAATGTATATTCTAAAATGATTAATTTTCTTCTCAATTCTTTAATTGACATAGATAAGTTTTGTTTTACAAAAATACGCTCCTTTTGATAGTTTTCTGGTGATGCTGTTGGATAAATAGACGCTACTGATGAAACTACTATTGTTGGTTCATCAGAAAGAAGATGATAAATACAAGCTATTCTATGCATTTCAATTTCTCGATTAACTTGAGAAGATTTTTCAATATAAGTATCTGAACCTGGCAAATATGCTTCTGGTTGATAAAAATCGAAATATGAAGTAAAATAACCAACATTATTATTAGGAAACATTTCTTTAAGTTCTGAATATAACTGACCTGCCAATGTTTTATTATGAGCAATAATCAAAGTGTTCATATTAGTTTTTTCAATAACATTAGCAATTGTAAAAGTCTTACCACTACCAGTTACTCCTAAAAGAGTATTCATTTTTTGTAGTTTCATATTTTTAATCAATTGTTCAATTGCTTGAGGTTGATCACCACTTGGTTCATATTCTGATTTTAGTTCAAAAACTTTCATTTCGACTCTTTCTATTAAAGATTGAAATCAATAATAATATCTAAGATTGTTATTAAAAGAATATTTTTTATAGTTTTAATTTCACTAGAATTAATTCTATCATTTTTAATAAAGTTAATATTCCCACCAGTTAAGTAAATTTTATCAATTTTATATTCTTCGATAATTGAATTAATAGAACCATGTAATAAATGGAATAAACCTTTTGATAAAGATTGAGATGTATTAATTGGTAAATTAATGGTTTCTTCTAGATCCATTTTTTTAATATCAGTATTTTCAAAAATGCTATTAATCATTAACTCATTACCAGGCATAATAATAATCCCTATTAATTTGTTTTCATAAATTAAACAAAAATTAGCTGTTCCAAATGAAAAACCTAAGTGATTTGTAATATTATTTTTTTTAAAAAAATAAAGATAAAACAAAATATCAATACCTAAATCAAGTAAATTAATTTTTTCATCAATATTAACTTTTTCTTTAAAAAAGGAATTATCAAAAAGATAATAATCGATATTATTAACTTTAAAATATTTAATAATATTGATTTTAACATCATTATTATTTGAACTTATATATACTTTAATATTTAAAAATGTATTCTCATTAAGAAATGTATTTATTTCTGTATGAGAATACATTTTAATTTTATTAAAAACGTCATTTTTGATAAAACCTGCTTTTATATTAGTATTGCCAATTTCTAAAATAATTTTATTCATTTTAAAGATTAGTTTTTTTCATTAATTAAAACTTCAATTTTTACAATTGGATTTTTATGTTTTCATTTTCAAATAATATTTTCAACAAATAATTTTACATCTCTATTTATTTTAACTAAATCGATTATAGAATTATCTTTTGGGATATTTTCAGAAACAATAGATATTATTTTAGATGACATTCTATACATTAAAGTTGCTGAAGCTTTAGCAAAGAAAATACCTCTATTATTAATATTTGGAAATAAAACTTTTTTATTTTTAATAATGATTGAAATATTAATAATTCCATCAGTACTTAAAACACTTCTTTCTTTCATTGTTTTTGGTGAATTTTTATTAACGGAATTACCATCAATAAAAATTGGATCAACTGGAACATTAGTATCAGTATAAGTTAGTTTTTTATTTAATAATTGCATTTTATTACCATTACTAGTAATTAAAATATTTTCTTTTTTAAATCCTAAAGCAAGGGCATTAGCTTCCATGTTTTTTAACATCTTATATTCACCATGAATTGGGAATATAAAGTTAGGTTTTAGGATTTGGATTAACAATTGTTGTTCAGAACCAGTAGCATGACCTGATGAATGAATTGGTTTAATAGGATTGTTTTCAATAACTTTAATTCCTTTTTTATATAAATTATTTATTAAATTTTCAACAGCAATAAAATTACCTGGAATTGGATTTGAAGAAAGAATAACAGTGTCAGTTGGTTTTAAAGTAAGTTTACTATGTTGACCTCTTGATAAAGTACTCAAAGCAGCCATTTCTTCTCCTTGAGAACCTGTTAAAATAATTAGAACTTCATTATCTTTATAATTACCTATTTCAGTAACTGGAATAACGTTAGTATTATCTAAATATCCAATATTTGCACAAACTTTTGTATTGTGTTGCATCGATTTACCTAGAAAACAAATTTTTCTATTTAATTCTTTAGCAATTTTAGCTATTTCTGAAACTCTTCCAATATTAGATGCAAATGTAGATAAAAAAATTCTGTCTTTTGAACCAACAATAAGTTCCCTAATGTTTTCAATAATTGTTTTTTCAGAAGAACTAAATCCTTGAACTTCAGAGCTTGTTGATTCACATAATAGAACATCTAAATCTCTGCCAGATATTTCAGATAATTTATTTAAATCAGTTTGCGTTGTTTTAGTAACGAAATCAAATCTAAAATCACCTGTTGAAAAAACATTTCCATTTGGTGTTTTAATAGCTACTGAAAATGCATCTGGAATTGAATGACAAACTTTACAAAAATCTACTTCAAAATGTTCTGTTTTAATAACAGTATCTTGATCATAAATAATAATTTCAGGTAATTCTGGTAAATCATAATGTTCTTTTAAATGTCTATCAATTAATTTTCAAGCTAAAAGAGGTGTGTATATTTTCTTTACATTTAATTGTTTAATTAAATAAGGAACACCACCAATGTGATCTTCATGTCCATGTGTAATTATTAAAGCTTTAACTTTTTCTTCATTTTGAATTAAATAGTCATAATTAGCAATAATACCAGAAATACCAGGAACTGATGAATTCCCAAATTTTATTCCGGCATCAATAATAATTATTTCATTATCATGTTCAATTACATAAGTATTTTTACCAATTTCATTTAAACCACCTAGGGCAAAAATATTTGTTGGAATTGTATTTTTCATTTCCATTTTTTTCTCGTTTCTAAATAAGTAAAATTTAAAATTAATATTTTATTTTATTTTTTTTAATAGTGATAATTAAATTAATATTTAATTTATTACCTTTATTATAATAGAAAAAACAACAAAATTATTATAATTCTTTTAAATTTAACAGAAATAACAATTTTTTTTGTTATGGTAAATGCTGATATGAATTTACTTATTTTGATTTAAAAGTCATAATTTTATCACCATTTTTTTTCTTTTTTAAAAGTGTCTGAATAAATTTTATTATTTAATTTAGTCTTTAATACTTCTAAATCAGTAACTATAAAATCATCATTTTTAATAAAGGTGTTATGATCACTTTTTGATTGATTATCTTTATCAGTAAAATTAGTAATTATCTGATCTTTAAAATTAAGAGAAGAATAAACTCTATTATTATAAGCAACAATTTTTTCTTGAGTAATTTGATGCTTATTAAGTTGTTGTTTTTTGAAGAACATTAACAACAACTTAAAATTTAGTATTATTAATTATTGAATAAGTTTGGATTGAATTATTAATAAGTTTTGCAGATGTTTTATTTTTATTATTCATATTTTTATTATTTAATAAATCATTCATAGTTTTTGCAAATTCATTATCAAGAATATCTATTTCTTCAATTTCTTGATTTTTATAAACATGATTAATATTTTCTTCAATAACTTCAACTCTAGGTTCAAGAATCAATGAATATGTTTGGATTGAATTATTTTCTAGAATAATATCTTTTTCTACTTCAAAAGGGATTAATTCTCATTTTTCCAATAATTCTTCTTCATCAAAAATAATGGTTTTAGTCGGTATTAAATCTTCTAGTTCTTTTGTTGGTAGAAGATATTGAGAATCAAAATTATTTTCATCATCAAATGAACTAGTCATATCAAATAATGGTTCTTGATCAACACCTAAAATTTCATGAATATTATCCATAGGTACATGTACAGGAATTGGTTCTGCAATTTTTACTTTATATTCTTGAGTTAAAATTAATGAAATAATATCAAATGCTGATTTTGATACCATGATATTATATAAAGCATCAGATGATGAAATATAAATATTTAATGGTGATTTTTGTTCATATTGTCTTAAGAAAACACCTTCTCTTAATTTAAATAATGTATTTAAATGCTTTGTTCAACCTGTATCTAAAATATTAATAATAAATTTTCTTCATTGAGCATTAATAATTAAAGGATTAATTTGGAAAATTGAGTTTATTTTTTTATCAATAATTTCAAAGATTAAATCATGAAATTCATCACTTTTCATTAATTTAATTTTATCTATAGCGATTTTATTATCATCATCTAAATATTTTTCATTTAAAAGTTTTGCAATTGCTTTATTATCAAGCATATAAATATTTTCATCATGTTTATTTTCTAAAAATATTTTAGAAATGAAATATTTAGTCATTTTTAAAACTATATTTAATAAATTGTCAGAAATTAAAATTTTATCTCTTTGCTTATAAATTAATTCTCTTTGACTACTTAAAACATAATCATAATCTAATAAATTTTTTCTACTATCAAAGTTTAAATTTTCTACTCTTTGTTGAGTTTTATCTAAAAGACGAGTAAAAAATTTTGAATCAATAACATCTTCACCTAATTTAAATTGAGCTTTTTCAAATTTATCAGTAGCAAAACGTTTGAACAAAATATCTTCAAGACTAATAAAAAATCTGCTTTTACCAACATCTCCTTGACGACCAGATCTTCCTCGTAATTGATTATCAATTCTTCTTGATTCATTTTTTTCAGTAGCTATAACATATAAACCACCTAAAGCCTTTGCTTCAGGTGAAAGTTTAATATCAGTACCTCTACCAGCCATATTCGTAGCAATAGTAATTGCTCTAACTTGTCCTGCGTTTTCAATAATATCTGCTTCTCGAGCATGGTTTTTAGCATTTAAAACTGTATGTTTTAAATTCATTTTAGTAAAAACTTGATGCAAAATTTCAGAATCTTCAACAGAACCTGTACCTATTAATATTGGTTGACCTAATTTGTTTTGTTTTTTTACTTCAAGAATTACAGCTTTTCATTTCGCTCTTTTATTAGCAAAAACAAGATCAGTTTGATCATCTCTTATAATTGGTTTATTAGTTGGAACCTGAATAACAGCCATATTATAAGTATTTAAAAATTCTTCAGTTTCAGTAGCGGCTGTTCCTGAAACTGCTGAAAGTTTACTATACATTCTAAATAATGATTGATAAGTAATAGTTGCAACAACAACATTTTCAGGATCTATTTTTACATATTCTTTTGCTTGAATAGCTTGATGAAGACCGGCATTATAACTTCTGCCTTCTAAAATTCTTCCAGTAAATTGATCAACTAAAGCTATTTCATCAATTCCTTTTTTATCATTTTTCCGAATGATATATTCTTTACCATTTGTAAAAAGAAAATTAGCTCTTAAAGAGTTTAAAATTCTATGAACTGTAGAACTATTTTCAATATGAAATAAATTGGTAAAATTAAAGAAATCTTCAGATTTAATAATACCTTCTTCTGTTAATGTTATTGTCTGAGATTCATGATCAATAATAAAATCATCTGTTTTTAAAGTTTTAACAAAGTTATCAGCTCTAATATAAGAACTAAATTCACTTCCTGGTAATCCGGAAATAATTAATGGTGTTCTTGATTCATCAATCAAAATAGAATCGCCTTCATCAACAATTGCAAAATTCAATCCTCTTTGCATCTTTTGATGATAATCTTTAACCATATTATCTCTTAGATAATCAAATCCTAATTCTGTATTTGGTGCATATGTAATATCACAATTATACATTCTTGTTTTTTCATCAGGATCCATTTCTGATATAACATAACCAACTGTCAATCCTAATTTATTTAAGGCACCATTTGAAAATTCAGCATCTCTTTTTACTAGATACTCATTAACAGTAATAATATGAACACCTTTTTTTGCAACACCAACAGCATACGAAGCTAAAAGTAATGTAAGTGTTTTACCTTCACCCGTTTTCATTTCAGCAAAATTACCAAAATAAACAATAACAGCACCTACTATTTGAACTTTATATGCTTTTTGTTCATAAGTTCTGTAGATAACTTCTCTTGCAATTGATAAACTATCAACTAAAAAATTATCAGTTGATTTGCCCATTGCAACTTTATCTATTATTTTTTGAGACTCTGCTCTTAGTTGTGCATTTGATAATTTTGAAAAAAAATCTTCTTTTTCTAAAACTTTATTAGCTATTACTTTTGCTTGTTTTAAAATTCTGTTTCTTGATGAAAAGGAGTTTTTAATATCGCCAAAATTTAATTCATTACTCTTCTTATTACTCATTTTATATTTCTCAATCTAATTCTGATACTGTGGCAGGATTTTCATTTACAATAATTTTTTTAATATACCCATCTTTTAAATAAATAACTTTATTAGCAAGTTTTGCAATAATAGGGTTATGAGTAATTATAACTATTGTTGTGTGATATTGTTCATTAATATTTAAAAATTCTTCAAGGATAATTTTTGATGTTGATTCATCAAGAGCTCCAGTTGGTTCATCTGCAAAAATAATTGCTGGTTTTTTAGCAAGTGCTCTTGCTATTGAAACTCTCTGTTGTTGCCCACCTGATAAATTTATAACCATTTTTTTACCATGTTTTTCAAGATCCATTGTTTTTAATAAAGAGTTAATTTCATGTTTGTTATTTGTTTTTTTTAATAAATAATTTTTTTTCAAATTAACAAATTGTTTTTTATATTCTTCTTTATCAATTTTTTTTAATTTTAAAGATTTTTTTAATTTTAATAAATTATTATTGTATTTTAATCTAATATTCTTTGAGTAAAGAAAGAGGCCTAATTCAATATTTTCACTTGCGTTTAGATTTTGAACTAAACCATATTGTTGGAAAATAAAAGAAATATTTTCACATCTAAATTTAGTTTTTTCATTAACAGTTAGTTTACTTAATTCAACTCCACAAACTTTAACTGAACCTGATGTTGAATTAATAAGACCTGACATAATATACATTAAAGTAGTTTTCCCACATCCACTAGGACCTAAAATAACAATTAATTCACCTTTTTTAATTTCTAAATTAATATCATGTAAAACAGTTGATTCATTTTTGCCTGTTACATATGTTTTCTTTAATTTAGATAAATTAATAATGATATTTTTATTTGTTTCAGGAAAATTTTTTAATATTTCTATACTGCTTAGTTCATATTTTTCGTTTTTCATTTATTGATGCTATCTATGTTTTTAATTAATATAATTATATAAAAATTAAATGAAATCTTATTCTTCTAAATCAAAAATGTATTTTGTAGCAGCTAATGCTGCTATTGTTCCATCATTTACAGCTGTTGAAATTTGCCTTATTAATTTATCAGTAATATCACCAGCAGCATATATTCCAGGAATAGATGTTTCCATTGATTGATTAACTTTAATGAACCCTTCTTTTGAAAGTTCTAATTTACCGTTTTCAATCTCAATACTTTTTGATAATAATCCAACAAAAGGAAAAACTCCTGAAACATCATATTTTTTAATTTCATCTTTTTTATTTTTAGTAGTAATTTCTTGAACTTTTTTATCACCTGAAATTTCAATAATAGAAGTATCATAGATAATCTCAATATTTTTTTTTGACTGAAGTTTTGGTAATAATGAAGGTGTTCCCTTAAATTTATCTGATCTATTAAATAAATATAATTTATCAACTATTTCAGATAAATATAATGATTCTTCCATAGCGGAATTTCCAGAACCAACAACAGCTATTATTTTATTTCTAAAAAATGGTGCATCACAAATAGCACAATATGAAACACCTTTATTAGTAAATTTTTCTTCACCTTTACAACCAATTTTTCGATTGATAGTTCCAATAGCTATTATAATTGCTTTAGCGCCAACTTGTTCACCATCATCAAGCGTAACTATTCTTAGATTATTTTGAATAGTAATTTTTTGAGCAGTTGCAAAAATAAATTTTGATTTTAATTTTTCAACTTGTTGGAACATTTTCATTGCTAAATCTGGTCCTTCAATATAATCAAATCCCGGATAATTTTCAACAAAAGCTGTTTTTGTAACTTTTCCGCCTGGAACATCATTTTCAATAAATGCTGTTTTTAAATTAGCTCTTTCTCCATAAATAGCACTACTAAAACCAGCAGGACCGCCACCTATTATTAATAAATCAAACTTTTCCATAAAACCTTGCTAAAAATAAAATATTATTATAATTATAAATTAATTGGTGAAATATATGAATAAAAACAAAATTAAAGAAAATATTACCGAATATCGGGAAAAAATAGATAGATGGAACTATGAATATTACGTTCTAAGTAATCCTTCTGTTTCTGATTATGAATTTGATCAATTAATGATCAAATTAATAAAATTAGAAACAGATTATCCTGAATTTAGAGAAAGCAATTCTCCCTCTGTTAAAGTTGCTGGTTATATTAGTACTGGTTTTGAAAAGTTTAAACACCAATTTCCAATGTTATCTTTATCAAATGGTTTTAATAAAGAACATATTCTAAAATTTATTAATGATAACCAAAAAATGATTGATAAAGATGTTAATTTTGTTATTGAACCAAAAATAGATGGTTTATCTATTTCATTAATATATGAAAATTCAAAATTGTCTAAAGCAATAACAAGAGGTGATGGAGAATTTGGTGAAGATGTTACTAGTAATGTTTATATGATTAAAAATATTCCTATCTATATTGATAAAAAATATCAAAATTTAAAAATTGAAGTTCGTGGTGAAATCTATTTACCAAAAAGTGAATTTTTAAAAATAAATGCAATTTTGCCCGAAAACAAAAAATTTGTTAACCCGAGAAATGCCGCTAGTGGAACTTTAAAAAATTTAGATTCTTTAATTGTTAAAAAAAGAAATCTAAAATGTTTTATTTATAATATTCCAAATATTTCAGTTTTAAATTTAAATAAACATATTGATTCTATTAATTGATTAAGAGAAAATAAATTTCCTGTTTCAGATCTAATAACACTTTCAAATCCTGATGATGTTTGAAATAATATTCAAAAAATTTATAGCCAAAAAGATGATATTGATTATGATATTGATGGGATTGTTATTAAACTAAATGAAACTGAATATTATGAAGAAATTGGTTATACTAGTAAATTTCCTAAATGAGCAATTGCTTATAAATTTCCTCCTGAAATTATGAAAACTAAATTACTAGATATCGTTTCTCAAGTTGGAAGAACTGGAAAAATTACTTATGTAGCTAATTTAGAACCTATTTTTATCTCAGGTTCAACTGTATCTAATGCTTCTTTACATAATGCTAATTATATCAAGACTAAAGACATTAGAATTGGTGATATTGTTAACTTAATTAAAGCTGGTGATATTATTCCTTATATTATTGATAGTGATAAAAGTCAAAGAACTCAAGAATTAGAAAAATTTTCTGAAATTCTTTTTTGTCCATCATGTAATTCAAAATTAATTAATGATGATATTATTGTTGATCAATTTTGTATTCATGACAATTGTCATGAAAAAATACTTGCCGGTATTGAATATTTCTGTTCAAAAAATGCCATGAATATTATGAATTTATCTTCGAAATTTATTGGAAAATTTATGAAACTTGATATTGTAAATAATTATACTGATTTATACAATTTAAAAAATTATGAAGACTTAGTAATCAATGCAAAAATTTCGATAAAAAGTAAAATGTTTAGTAAGTTAGTTAATTCAATTGAAGAATCGAAAAAAAATTCTCTTGAAAGATTAATAACTGGTTTTGGTATTAAAAATATTGGGGCAACTCTTTCAAAAATATTAGCTAAGAAATTTAAAAATATTGATAATTTAATGAATGCTGAATTAGATGATTTAAAAAATATTTTTATTGTTGGTGAAAAATCAGGTGAAAATATTTATAATTTTTTCAAAAATGAAGAAAATATAAAAAGAATTAACAAACTTATTGATTATGGTATTAATATTGATTATTTATCAAATGATTCTGATTTAGAAATTTATTTTGAAAAATCTAAATCAGTTGAAAACGGAATTTATTTTAATAAAACTTTTGTTATTACTGGAACTTTTGAAATAGAAAGAAACTTAATCAAAAAAATAATAGAAGAAGTTTATCAAGGAAAAGTTTTAACTACTATTACAAAGAAAATAAATTTTCTTTTAGTTGGTGATAATCCTGGAAGTAAAGTAAAAAAAGCTGAAGAATTAAATACAAAAATCATTAAAAGTTTCTGATAATTTAAATTAATTTAAAAGAACAATAGCTTCACATAAAATAAATTCATTTTTTTGATCTTCAAATTTGGTAACTTTTAAACTTATGTTAGAGCAGTTTAGAATTTTGATTAATTTTTCTTTAATTATTGATAAGTTGTTTTTTAAAATTATCTGTTCACAAGTAATAGTAATATCTATATTTGAAATATTAAGATTTCTTTCACTCATTTTATTCATTGAAAAAATCAAAATTTTATTGCTATTTAAATTTAAATTTTCATTGTTACTTGGAAAATAATTTCCAATATCTTCAAGAGAAAGGGCACCAAGAATACTTCTTGATATTGAATGTAATAAAATATCACCATCTGAATGACTAATAATTGCATATTCTGATTCAATTTCAATACCAGCAAGCAAGATTTTTTTAGTTGATTTTTCTAACTTATGAATATCTTTACCAAACCCAATAAACATAAAAATCCTTTCTTTTTTAAAAATATTTTTTTATAGATTATAATATTTATCTAAATAAATATACATGTATATAATACCTATATTAGGAGTTCTAGTGAAAAAAATTGTAGATTTGGAATTAATTGTTCCAGTTGACGAACAAAAAATTTTCTTTGGGGATTATAATGGTTTTCAAAGATATGATATTTATAAAAACCAATTTACTAAAAATATTGAGAGATCAATGCGACAAGCATTTTGAACTCCTGAAGAAATTTCTTTAATTCATGATAAAGAAAATTTTGAAACCTTACCAGAACATGTTCAAGAAATAATAATTAATAATTTGTTATTTCAAACGCTGATGGATAGTACTCAAAATAGAGGGTTAGACTCAATAATGTGTGAAATAGTTACTTCTAGTGAATGAGAATCTGTTTTTAAATCACAAGCTTATTTTGAATTAATTCATTCTCTTTCTTATTCTCATATTATTAGAGAAATGTTTTCAAGTAGTGCTACTGATGTTTTTAATAGAATATATGAAATTGATGCTATTAAAAAAAGAGTTAATAGTGAAATTGATGCTTATGATAGAGTAAAATATTTATTAAAAAAAGATTTATTAACTGATAGTGAAGAAAATAAAAAGATATTATTGTCATTGTTAATTCAAATTTATTTTCTTGAAGGAATTAAATTTTATGTATCTTTTCTTGTTACATATATTATTAATGATTCATATAAAAATATTATTCCAGGTATTTCAAAAATTATTAAATTAATTAATTATGATGAAGATAAACATGTTGCTGTTATTGGAAGCTTATTGAATATTTTGAAAAATGATAAAGACGAAGGATTTAGCAATCTTTTTTCTTCAAAATGATTTGAAGAAGAAGCAATAAAAATTGTTAAAAAAGTTGTTACTGAAGAACTTATATGAGCTAAGTATCTTTTAGATTTTGGACCTATACATTCACTAACTGTTGGTATTTTTGAAGAATTTATTCAATATTATGCCAATTTAAGACTTAAAAATATTGGAATAGATTCGGTTTATAAAATTAATAAAGATATTGAAATTGTTAAATGGTTTGAATTTTATAAAGATATTAATAAAGACAATACAGCTCAACAGGAACAAACTGCTGTTAGCTATAATATTGGAACAATGGAATTTGATATTGGTGAAAAAGATTTAGAATCTTTATTTGATAAAATGATTAAGGAAAAATAAGGTAATTAATTATGTCTAAGAATAGAATTAGTTTAATAGATGTTGAAAAAAATAATGATAATATTCTTGAACATTTTGATTTTGAAAAAGAACAATTGATTGATAATCTAAAGGTTATTAAGAGAGATGGAAGTGTTGTTAAATACGATGTTAAAAAGATGCATAAAGTTTGTTTATGAGCTTGTGATAATAATGAAGATAATGTTCAACATTTACTAACATCAACAAGAATAAAATTATATGATCAAATAAAAATTACTGATGTTTATGATGAACTTATTAGAACTGCTGCTAATAATATTTCAAGAATTTCGCCTCAATATGAAAGTGTTGCTGCAAAACTTTTATTATTGAAAATATATAAAGAAACTTGAAATAAAAAAGATATTGTTCTAAGAAATGAAATGGCTAGTTACTATCCTAAATTTAAAGATGTTCTCAAAAAAGGTTTGAATAATAATATTTATAATTCAACTATCTTTAATAGCTATTCTGATGAAGAAGTTGAATTTTTAGAAAAAGTTATTACTCCTGAAAGAGATATTCTTTTTACATATAAAAGTCTTTATATGTTCTTTGAAAAATATTGTAAAAATTTAACAAAAACTAAAAAATTAGAATTACCTCAACATGCTTATATGAGAGTTGCTATGACTCTTTTTTATAATGAAAATAAAAACGAAAGATTAGATTTAATTAAAAATTTTTATGAAATAATTTCAAGTCACCATATTACATTAGCAACACCTATTATGTTAAACTCTGGAACTAATAAAATGCAATTAGCTTCATGTGTAATAATGTCAACTGATGATGATACTAATTCAATTTTAAATACTGCTAAAAATTTAGCAATTTATTCGAAAAATAAAGGTGGAATTGCTATTGATATTTCAAAAATTAGAAGTAGTGGCAGTAAAATTGGTACTAATGGTGATTATAGTACTGGTCCAGTTTCCTTTGTAAAAATTTTTGAATCTACAATAAAAGCTTTTAATCAAGGTTCTCACAGACCTGGTGCTTGTGCTCTTTATTTTCAATGATGACACAGTAACTTTCAAGATTTGGTTGTTCTTAAAAACAATAATGGTACTGAAGAAAATAGAGCTAGAAATTTAAAATATGGTGTTAAGATCAACCAATTATTAATTGATAGAGTTTTAAAGAATCAAAAAATTTCTTTATTTGACCCAAAAGATGTACCAGAACTTTTAAATTGTTGTGGGGATAAATTTAATGAGCTTTATGTTAAATATGAAAAAGATCAAAAAATATCTAAAAAGACTATCAATGCCAGAAAAATTATTGGATTATTATTTAAGGAAAGAGTAGAAACTGGTAACATTTATTTATTTCATGAAGAAAATGTAAATTCGACTTCAATGCTAAATGAATATATTTCTTCATCTAATCTTTGTACAGAAATAACATTACCAAGTTCTGCTTCAAAAGAAATTGATACTTATTTTGACCCTGAAAATCCTAAAATTATTAGAAACGATAAAATTGCAGGTGATATTAGTTTATGTAATTTAGCATCTATTAATTTACTAAATTATTTTTCTGCTGATGATAAAACTAAAAAATTAATTACCACTTTAATTGTAAGGGCTTTGGATAATACTATTGATATTGGGATGTATCCTGTAATTGAAGCTAAAAAAACAAATCAAAACTTTAGATATTTAGGAATTGGTATTTTAAATTTAACTAATTATTTAGCTACTAAAAAAATAGTTATTGATTCAAAAGAAGCTCTTGAAGAAAATCATAAAATAATGGATGAAATCTCATTCGAATTAATAAATTCTTCTGCTGATTTAGCTATTGAAAGAGGAAGTTTTAATAATTTCAAAAAAACTAAATGAGCTGATGGTGATTTACCAATATATAAAGCAAATAAAAATGCTCTTAAATTAACTGATTATCAACCAAATATGACTAGATGAAATGAGTTGTCTAATAAGATAAAAAAATCTGGTTTACGAAATGCACAAATAATGGCCATAGCTCCTACTGCTACATCTGGAAAAATAATTAATGCAACAGAATCAATTGAACCGATTCAAAATTTTATTTATAAAGAAGATGGAAAAATAAACTTACCTACTCTTGCTCCTAATTTAAAGAATAATTGAAAATACTATAAAAGAGCTCATGAATGTGATCAATATATGTTGTTAAAAAACGCTGCTATAAGACAATGTTATCTAGATCAATCTCAGTCAATTAATAGTTACTTTACTAAAGTGAAATCATTAACAGATTTTTCGCTTTTCCATTTTTATGGATTTTACCTTGGAATAAAAACATTTTATTACTGTAAAACTGAAAAAGATAGCATTGAAGAAATATGTGATAGCTGTTCATAAGGATTAAATAATGCAAAAAATAGCTATTATTTTGTCGAATGGAATTAGCAAGAGATTTGATAGTAAAAATAATAAATTAAAACAAATGGAATCAATTAACCATAAATATTTAATTGAATATACAATTGATAAATTTATAATAAATAATAATTTTGATGAAATAATTTTGGTTATTCAAAATGAATATCATGAATTATTCAATAAAAAATATCAAAATAAAATTACATTTATAAATGGTGATATATCTCGTCATAAAAGTTTAATAAAAGCAGTTGAGTGAATTAATAATAATTTAAAATTAAATGATAATGATTGTATTTTAATTCATGATGGTAATAGAATATTTATTGATGATGAAATTATTAATAATCATTTAAACAATATTAAGAATCATAAGGTAATTGGCACTTATATAAATATTGAAAATACTATTTCTAATAAATTAACATTAAAAAACTTAAATAGGGATGAGATGTTATCTCTTCAAACACCACAAACATTTAAATATGAAGTAATAAAAAATCTTAAAAATGATTTTGATATCAATAATGAAATAACTGATACTATCGGTTTGTATATTAATAAATATTTTCCTAAAATTGTTTATGGGAAAAAATCAAATTTCAAAATAACAACTTATGAAGATTTTGAATTAGCTAAATTAATTATTGAAAAAAATAATTAATTTTGACATATACTACAATAATACGTTCCCCTATTATTGACTTTAGTTTTGATTATTTTATTTTTACAAATAGTACAAGGTTGATCTTTTTTAGTATGAACTTTTAAGAATTTTTGATAGTTTCCAGTTTCTAAACTATTTGATTTAAAACTATGAATAGTTGTTCCTTTATTTTTTATTGATTCATTTAATATTTCTATTGATGCTTGTAAAATATTATTAATATCCTTTTTAGTTAATGAATTTGTTTTTCTATAAGGTAATATTTTTGCTTGAAAAAGTATTTCATCAGCATAAATATTACCAATACCTGAAATTATTTTTTGGTCTAATAAAATTGTTTTTATTTTTCTATTAGTTTTTTTGAAGATATCAAACAAATAATCAACAGTACATTTTCCATCAAATGGTTCATATCCAAGTTTAATAAGTTCTTTATTATCTATCATTTCATCTTTATTATAAATATTCATGGTTCCAAATATTCTTGTATCGTTATATATTAAATAAGTGCCATCCTTGAATTTGAATAAAATATGTGAGTGTTTATTTTTAATTAATTCAGAATAACTTTTTTCAAAAAAATATTTTCCTTCCATTCTTAAATGAGAAATCATGTATTTATCATTTGAAAATACAAAAATAATATATTTAGATTTTCTTTCAACTTTAATTATTTTTTCATGTAGAAAAAAATTTGTAAATGTTAATTTATCAGCATTTTTTATAATTTTTTCTTTATGGATAATAATTTGAATTATTTCTTTATTTAAGATATTTTTATTTAAATATCTAACAACAGTTTCAACTTCTGGAAGTTCAGGCATGTATTTCCTTAATTTTAATTATTATATCAATTATAATAATAATTAATGTTTTAACAACTAAGGATTTTTTATGATGAAATCAATGATGAGTAATATTGTTCAAAAAACAATGAAAAGAAAATTATTAAATGCTACGATAACTGAAGAAGATATCGCTGAATTATTAAAACAAATTAGATTTGTTTTACTAGATTCAGATGTGAGTATTTCTGTAATAAAAGTATTTATAGCGGGAATTAAAGAAAAATGTGTCGATCAAATTATTGATAAAAATCAAAATGCTGAACAATTTGTTCTTAAAGTTATTAAAGATCAATTAATTGAAATTTTAGGGAAAAATAAATCTGATTTAGTACTTGATAAAAAATGTACAAAAATAATGCTTGTTGGTTTACAAGGTTCTGGTAAAACTACGACTGTTGGAAAACTTGCAAAATATTTAAAAGATAAGAAAGAAAAGAATCCTTTAGTTGTTGCTTGTGATATTTATCGACCTGCTGCTATTGATCAACTACAAACATTAGCTAATGAAATTAAAGTTGATTTTTTAGAAAAAGGCACACAAGATCCTGTTTTAACAATTAAGGAAAGTTTAGAAATTGCAAAAAATAACAATAATGACGTAATAATAATTGATACTGCTGGTAGATTACAAACTGATGATAAAATGATGAATGAACTAGTTCAAATTAAAAATAAATTTGAACCAAATGAAATTTTATTAGTTGTAGATGCTATGTCTGGTCAAGACATAATAAATGTTGCTAAGGAATTTCATAGTAAGCTAAAACTAACAGGAGTAATTATTACTAAATTAGATTCAGATGCTAAAGCTGGTGCTGCTTTAAGTATTGCTTCTACTTTAAATTTACCTTTTAAATTTTTAGGAACTGGGGAAAGATTAGGATCTTTGGATATTTTTTATCCAAACAGAATGGCTGATAGAATTCTTGGTTTAGGGGATATTATTACATTAGTTGAAAAAGCTGCTGATATCATCGATGAAAATCGTTTAAAAGGACAAATCCAAAGAATGATGTCTGGAAAAATGGATTTGGAAGACTTGATGAATCAATTTTCGCAAATGAATAAAATGGGATCACTTGGTAGTATGGCTTCAATGTTACCAGGATTAAATACTTTATCAGATACAAAAATAGCTTTAATTGAAACTAAGATGATTGATTGAAAGGTTTTAATTTCTTCTATGACACTAAAAGAAAGAAGAAACCCGAGATTATTTAAAAAAAATCCTAATAGAAAAGTAAGGGTAGTTAAGGGTTCTGGTAAAAAACCAGATGATTTAAACAAACTTCTTAGACAGTGAGAAGATGGAAATAAAAAAATGTTAGATATTGGTAATATGATCAAAAGGGGTAAAAATCCTTTTGGAAAAAATTTTTAATATGACAGATGATCTAATAAAAATAAATTGGTATCCTGGCCATATGAAAAAAGCAACAGATAATATTAGTAGAAAAATAAAAAATGTTGATTTAATAATTGAAGTTGTTGATGCAAGAGGAATTGAATTAACGAGAAATTCAGATTTAGACAAAATAATTAATAATAAAAAGAAAATAACAATTGCTTTAAAATCTGATTTAACTGATTATAATTTCAAAAATAATGAAAATATTATTTTTGGTAATATATATGATCGTCAATTTAAAAGAAAAATTATTGATACAATAGCTCATGTTTTTGGGGAAAAAATTCATAATTTAAAAAGAAAAGGATTGATTAATCCTCAATTTACAATTATGGTTATCGGAATTCCGAACATTGGTAAAAGTTCTTTAATAAATTTTATTTCGATAAAGAAAAATTTAAAAGTTGAAAATAGAGCTGGAGTTACTAAAAGTCAAGAAACGCGAATTATAAATAAAAATTTTAGTATTATTGATACTCCTGGAATCTTATTTAAAAAAATAGATGATTATGAAACTGGTTATCAATTAGCTTTAATTAATTGCATTAAAAAAGAAGTTTTACCAATTGAAAGAATTTTAGAATACGGATATAATTTTTTATTAAAAAATTATAATGAAAAACTTATTAATTTTTATGATTTAAAAAATAATTTATCTTTTGCTGAATTCATTCCTTTCTTTTGTGAAAAATATAATTTTAAAAAAATAAATAATGAATATGATTATACAAGAGCATATGATTTGTTCTTTAAACATATCTCAACAAGTAAAATATGTAAAATTAATTTCAATTAATTTTACATATTTTTATCATTTATAACCAATAATTTCATTTCCACCAAGACATATACCATTTTGATATAAAACAGCATATTGTCCCTCTGAAACTGAGTTTAAAACATTATCTTTTAATTTAATAATAAATTTATCTTTATCAAACTCAATGTCACAGTTCATTTGTTTTTGTAAATGTCTTGTAATAACAGTAATATTATTTAAATTATTAGGAACCTTGCTTATTCAATTAAAATTTGATTTGATAATTATTTCCTTAATAAAGTTATTTCGGTATATTTCTTGCCTTGAAACATATAAAATATTTTTTTTAATGTCTTTTTTAATTACATAATATTTAGAATCTAGGCCACTAAGATTTAAGTTTTTATTTTGACCAATAGTATAATAAAAAGCTCCATCATGTTCACCAATTTTTTGATTATTTTCAAGATTAATAATATCTCCAATTTTTGGGTTAATATAATTTGAAATAAATGTTTTAAATTTTCTTTTCCCAATAAAACAAATTCCTGAAGAATCTTTTTTATTTCAAATATCCATATTATTTTTTTGAGCAATTTCTCTAACTTCTTTTTTTAATAAACTTGCTAACGGAAAAATCGTTTTACTAAGTTGTTCTTGATTTAATTCAGAAAGAAAATAAGTTTGATCCTTAGATTTATCAGCAGGTTGTAATAAATAAAAAAATCCATCTTTTTCTTCAATATTAGCATAATGTCCTGTTGCTATAAAATCGGCATTAAAATTATCAAATGCGTAATTTAGCAACATATCAAATTTTATATATTTATTGCATAAAATATCTGGATTTGGAGTTTTTCCTTTTTTATAACCAATAATTAGTTTTTGAAAAACTTGTTCTCAATATTCTTTTGTAAAATTAACTTTGTGTAATTTGATATTTAATTTTTTTGCTATTTCTATTGCATCAAGATAATCTTTTTTAGAATTACATCCATCTTCATTACTTTGATAGTTAAACTCATTGTTTATAAAGCTATCTCAATTATCCATAAATATAGCTTCAACATCATAGTTTTGTTCTTTTAATAAGAAACATGCAACAGCAGAATCAACTCCACCACTTAAACCAACAATAACTTTTTTTTGTTTCATATATAATTAAAAAAGCTTCTTATTGAAGCTTTTTTTCCCTTAAATTAATTTAATAAAATAATATCATCAATATAAATTTCAGCATCAAAAATTTCAGTTATAAATTCTTTTGAAATTTTTGATTCATCATCATTTGAAGCAATTAATTCCATCTTTTTTCAAATTTCTGAAAATTTCTTACGATCTGGTTTATCTAGAAAATTTAAATTACCAATTGTAGCAAGAGGACTTTTAATAGGTTTTCCGCCATTTTTAGAAGATAAAAAATTAATCATTTTTTCCATTAGTTCATTAGCACTTTTTTTAACTGATTCTAAACTTAGTCTTGAAGTCAAAAATGTAGTTGTACTAGCTCCTGGAACTATTGGAATTATTTTACTTTTAGATTTTTTTTGAAGAGAAATCGTTTCTTTATTTTCTATAGTATCTGATTCATCGTCATCGTCATCATTTGTCATATCAATAATAATATCAATAATATCACTAGAATCATCGAAATCATCATCTAAAGAATTTAAATCATTTATTGAAAAATCAATAGATTCGATTAATTTACTTTTAGAAACAGAATTATTTTCTTTTAATAAACTAACATCGAAGTTTGGTTCATCTATTTTATCAATATCTACATCAATAGAACTAGTTTCTGTAGAAGCATTAATGTTATCATTTTCGATTAATTTTTCAGTAGCTATTTCTGCTTTTTTAGCTTCTTCTTCAAGAAGTCTAATTTCTCGAAGTGCTTCTTCTTGTTCTTCAATTAATCTTTCTTTTTCTAATTCAATTTTTTTAAGAGCTTTTTCTTTTTGTTCAAATAGTCTTCCTTCTTCAATGATTTTCTCATTTTCTTCAAATAATATTAATTCTTCTAAATCATTTTTTTCTTTTTGTTCAGCTAGTCTTATTTCTTCTAATTCAATTTCTTTAAGAGCTTTTTCTTTTTCTTCAGCTAATCTTGCTTCTTCTAATTGAGTTTCCTTAAGGATCTTCTCATTTTTTTCAGCTAATCTTAATTCTTCTAAATCGTCTTTTTCTTTTTGTTCAGCTAATCTTGCTTCTTCTAATTGAAATTTTTTAACAATTCTTTCTTTTTCTTTAGCTAATTCGATCTCTTCACTAGCTAATCTTGCTTCTTCTTCTTTTATTTGTTGTTCAATTAATTCGTTTGTATCAACTTCTTTTGAAAAAATCATTTCGCTTAATATAGCTTTTTCTTTAGCTAAAATTTCTTTTTGATTTTCTACTTCTAACTTTTCTATTTCAATAATGTTTATTTCAGTTAAATCTATTATTTTAGTTTCTATAATTTCATGATCATTTTTTTTAAATAATTCAGGGTGTTTTTTAACTAAAAAATATATTTCATTGATTGACATTTTACAAATTTCACATTGTGAGTCATTAACAATATGAGCAAATTTATTGCAATTTTTACAAAAAAATACTTTTGACATTTTAAACCTTTTTTCCGATAATTAATATGGTAATTAATTCATTACAAATTTAACTAAATTCTTAAATTCATTTGGATTATTAATAGCCATTTCAGATAGCATTTTTCTATTAATAACAATATTTTTTACTGATAATGCATGAATAAATTTTGAATAATTATAACCTTCTTCTCTAACAGAAGCATTAATTCTTGCAATTCATAATTTTCTGAAATCAGATTTTCTTTTTCGTCGATCTCTATAAGAATATTGAGAAGCTCTTATTACACTTTGTTTAGCTACTTTATAAGTAACATGTCTAGTCCCTCAATAACCTTCAGCTTGTTTTATTCATTTTTTTCTACGCTGTCTAGTACTAGGTCCGCCTTTAACTCTCATCTTATCCTCTATTTCTTAAATTAAATACAATTATAAACATTGTTCATATCTTTTACGATCACTTTTATGAACTAAGCCATCTTTTTTAAGATGTCTTTTAGCTTTAGTTGTACTACCAACTGCCATATGAGATCTGTAAGCATGTTTTCTTTTTAATTTACCTGATTTTGTCTCAGTAAATCTTTTTGCTGCTGCTTTTTTTGTTTTTTGTTTAATTTTCATTTTTTACCTTTTAAAAATTCAATTATTTTTTTGGAACTATCAATGTTTCGTATCTGGTGTTACTAACTTTCTTTTTAGAAATTTGTATAATGCCTTTATCGCCTATCAGCTCAATAAATTTATTATAAACAATATCAACAAGTTCAGGTTTTGAAGAAATTCTTCCTCTTGCTACAATAACAAAAGAAACTCGATTACCTTCATCAAGTCATCTTAAAGTATTTTTTGCTCTAATTTGTAAATCATGATCGCCAATTAATGGTTTAACTTTTATTTCTTTCTTTTTAGTTATTGTTTGATTTCTAGCGTTTTGTTTTTTCTTTTTGCCTTGTTCAAATTTAAATTTTCCATAATCTAATATTTTAACAAACGCTTGATTGTCTTTAAAGCTAAATAAAACTAGATCTAATTCATCTCTCTCAGCAATAGATAATGCTTCTTCTTTAGACATTTTGCCTAAATTTTTTCCATCACTATCAATAACATTCATATGCATTATATTTGACTTAGCAGTGATTAAAGGGCTATTGTTTTTTTGAGCCATTAAATTCCTTAGATTTTTTCAATGTATATATAAATAAGTGGTTACATTAAAACATAAATATTTTATTATAATTAAAGCTTATTAACCTATTATCAATTTTAAAAACGATATATCAGGTGAGTTAAAACTCTTTCTTTATACAAAAAAATTATATCATATGGAATAAAAAAAAATAGATATAATAATATATCTATTTTTTTTATATTATTTAGTTAAATAATTTGTTCAATCTTTTAAAATATTTTGAATCTATTTTAATTTGATCAATTAATAATTTTTTAACTTTTTCAGGTGATTTATCATTAACATCAGGTTCCATGAATCCGTTTGCAACTATTGAAGAAATATAACATATACCATCTAAAATAAGAATTTGAGTTTCAGGTAATTTTTCTAAATAATTTGAAAAATCATTAATTGTGCTTTTCAAACTACTTCCAATTTTTGAATCATTTGAATGAATGATTAATTTAATATCATCTTCGCCTACTATATCTGCATAAGATGTTTTATCAATAAATAATTTTGAAATATAACTATTTGGAATAGAAAACTTAGCATTAGAAATTAAAAAGTTAGTTCTAATTTTTGTTGGTTTAGTTATTAATATTTGTTTAATATTTTCATTATCTGATTTTCAACTTGATAATGATAATCCAAATTCATTACTAGAAATTCTAGAAATATAAAATGGTGAAATTAATTCTAATTTTGAATTATCTTTAAGTTGTAGTAATTCATGCATTTTATTAGAAGTTAAAGTCATTTCTTGATTTTCAATAAAATTATCATCAATTAATTTAAGTTGACTTAGAACATTATTATAATTTCTTATAACATTGAATTTGTTTCCATCTTCAATAATTCTAGGAGAAATAATCAATTTTTCAAAATCTGTACTTTTTAATTTGTATTTATTAATGTCTTTACTATCAAAAACAATTCTTTTAATTGGACCACTATTAACTTGTTTAGCTTTATTAACAATTTTTTCAGCCTTTTTATGTTCAGCAACAATACGTTTTGCTTTTTCAATTTTGTAACGTCTAATAGCTTCTTCTTTAGCTTTTTTGATAAATTCTTCTTTAGCAGCAATTTGTTCATGTTTTTCTTTCATTGTTACATTTATAATTGTAACTTTCTTATGAAGTGAAACAACCATAAAAATCATTAAAGTTAAAAGGAATACTAAAAGTCCAGCTATAATAAATGCAAATATTCATCAAACTTGGTTTTCTAAAAAACTAAATTGAGAAGCCACAGTATCTAATTTTGAAGGATCTACTCCAAAATAACCTAAAAGAACAAGTCCTAAACCAGCTGTAATACCAAAAGAAATTAATCAAGAAAAAAGAACTGTAAGTTTATTTGTTTGAACAACTTTTTTAACCATGTATTTTTCAACAATTATTGGTTTTGCAGCAATTTTATTAATAACAACGCTGTCAGAAGAATTTTCAGAACTTCCTAATGATGTTGTTGGAAGACTAAGGTCAAAATCAAAAACATAAGGATTTGAAACTAAAGAATCTTCAATAACACTTGATGTATCTAAACTTGTATCAAAAGCACTAGCAGGAGTATTATCTAAAATAGAAGTTGTCGTTGCGGTTTTAGTTGCAGAAAAAAACGTACCACTATTAAGTTGTTTAAGTCTTTCTCTTGATTTGGCCATAGCTTCAAGACGAGCGATTTCAAGTTTATTTTTCTCTTTAGAAATTTGAATTTCTAACTCTAAATCGACATTTTCATCATCAAATGAATATGGATCATCATTTTTAAAATCATATGGATTATCTTCATCATCAATAGTTGAACTACTTAAAAGATTATCAAGTTCTTTTTCTTCATTAATAAACATTTTTTTTCCTTTTACAAAGTAGCATTAAATACATTTATTATATTATATTATAAATGTAAAGGTACTTATGTATAATATTGTAATTTTATTAAATAATAAAGAAATCTATGAACTTAATAAAAAGATCTATAAATATCAAATTAACACAAATAATTTAAATATAAAATCACTATATAAAATACCGAATTGTACTATTACTATATATAACACAAAAAAAGTAATGTTTCAAGGTTTTGAAGCAATACATTGATTTCAAAAATTAGGTTTCAAACAAAAAGATCTTAGCAATCAAAAAAAAAATGTCAAAGAAATAAAAATAAAACCAGAAAGTATAAAAGTTAATTGCGAAAATATTCAAGCTTCTTTCAATATTATTGGTAGTGATGAAGTTGGTGTTGGTGATTTTTTTGGAGGGATTGTTGTTTGTGCTTGTTATGTGAAAAAAGAACAAATTGATTATCTAAAAAAAATTGGTATTAAAGACTCAAAAATTTTAAATGATGAAAAAATAATTAATTTGTATTATCAAATAAAAACTATAATTTCGTATAAAATTGTTGAAATAGACCCTTCTGAGTATAATAATTGGTATAAAAAGTATCAAAATAGTAATATTTTGAAAGCAATATTACATAATGATGCTCTTAACCAATTAATTGAAAAGAATTTAACAACCCCAATAAAAATTGTTATGGACCAATTTGCTAGTGAAAATCTTTATTATAATTATTTGAAAAAAAGTGACATAAAAAATATTGCTAAAGTTGATTTTTTCGAAACAAAAGCAGAAAGTAAATATATAGCGGTTGCTGCAGCTTCAATTATTGCTAGATATTATTTCTTAAAACAAATAGACAAATTAAGAACTATTTCTAATCTTAAAATTCCTCTAGGATCTTCTAATCCTAATATTAAATCTATAGCTAGAGAAATAATGGAAAAGCATGAATTAAAAAACTTTATTAAGTTAAATTTTAAAACTGTAAATGAACTTTAATATGAATAAAAATAAAATAATAAATATTGCTTATAAAAAATTATTACGAAATAATTTTCAACATTCAGAAATTAAAGAATTTCTTGATAAAAATACAAAATATGAAAACATTCAAAACTTTCTTCAATATATTGTCAAACTTTCTTATAAAAGTTATCATAATGAATCTATTGAAATGGCAATTGTTTTGAGAGAATATGCTGAAAAAAATCTAAATAATATTAATATCATTTTATCTAAAGATAATTTAATTAAAAATATTTCTCTTTTGACAAATGATGAACTAGCTTTAATTCATGGATGAAATGCAACTAATAAGAATTCGATTACTTTTGATTTTGAAGATGATTGTTTTCTAAATATTCATGATTTAAAAAATTATGAATATTTAGACTTTATGGCTATTAATTATCAAGAAATTAAAGGTAATTGATTTAATTCGAAAATAAATCAAAAAATAAATCAATGTTATGGTGAAAATAGGATTTATCTTTTTACTAAAATACAAGATAAGAATTTATTTATTGGTAAATATGAATTTCAAAAAAATATTAGATTTATTATTGATGATTTTAATATTCCGGGATTTTTAATAAAAAAAGAAGGTACTGATTCTGATGATGTAGATCTTCTTATTAAGAAGTTTGATGTTTATAATTTTAAAAAAATAAAGTCTTCTTTTAAACTATTAAAATCTAGATTATATACAGAAATATTAAAATATGAAAATGATTCTGATAAACTTGATGAATTGTTCTCACTATTTAATGATCATTTACCTTTTTTAACAACATTAATTAAAAAGACTATTAAAGAGTATAATTTAAATCTTTATTATTTTATTAATGATAAATATCATTTAATGATTAAAGAAATAAATAAAATTAATTATTCACTGACTGAAAATTATTCTATCTTAAATAAATTTGAAATGTTAATTTTAACAAATAGCTATAATTTTTTAATTTCAAATAAAGTTTTTAGTAATTTTGAAAATGATTTATTTCTAATTACAGATAAAAAAATTGAAAAAGATAATTTTAAAATTAAGGGTTATAAATCATATAATAATCATTTTTTTGATTTGGATTTGAATAAAAAAATCTTCAATACTACGAAAGTTGAAAATTTAATTACAGTATTTAAAAGAATTGACATTGATAAATATCTTTTTTTAGGATTTTATATTGTTAATAATATGAATCTTATTAAAGATAAAAGTAAATCCTACTTAGAATATGATCTTAAAAAAATAAATCATAATTTATTTACTAAATATATTATTAATAGTTCAAAGAAATCAATTAATAATTCATATCAACAAATATTTAATAATTTAATTGAAAAAAATGAATTGTTATCTCAATTTGGCTCTATTTATAATAAACGAATTAGAGAAATTAAAAAAATTAGTTTAAAAACAAAGGGAATTAATTATCAAATTAACTCTTATATTAAAAAAATGCAAAGGGACGTTGACAAAAAAAATATTAATGAGTATTGGTCAAAAGATTTTTTAAAGATTGTTAATGAAATTGATACTAATTTCGAAATTATTAAAAACTTCAATGTTGAAGAAATTATTAAAAATAACTTATTAGATATGGATGTTATTGCAACACAATTTTTGAAAAATAACATTTATGATGAAGAATTAAAAAAAATTACTTATTTAGACATTAATTTTACACAAAATAAAAAAGAAAAAATTTTAAACTTGATTAATAAAAATAATAAAGTTTAAAATTTAACTTGTCTACGATATTCATCAACTAAATAAATAACGGCTTCTTCTAATGTGTTATCATTATTAAAAAAAAGAAATGAATCTGGCGCTGGAATTAACGGATCAATTGGTCTTGAAGTATCTCTTTTATCTCTTTTGATCATAGCATTTAATATTTCTCGATATTCTTCTATTGTTTTTACTTCTTTTTTTCTTCTCTTAGCACGAAGTCTAATGTCAGCAGTAATAAAGATTTTAAATACTGAATCAGGTAAAACTGCTGTTCCAATATCTCTACCTTCTACAATAACATCAGTTTCACTTGCTATTTTTTTAATAATGGCATTTACGTGTTCTCTTACAATTGGATTTCAAGCTGATAATGATGCTGTTTCTGAAATTATTGTATTAAATAAATCCTTTGTAACGTCTTTACCATTTAAAATAAGATGATCAACATCAATATATTCAATGTTAATTTTTTTTAAAATATCTTTACTAATTTTTTTAGGATCAATATTATTAATATTTAAATATAAAGCGACAGCTCTATAAATCATTCCAGAACTAACAAAAAACATACCAATCTTTTCTGAAAGAAGTTGTCCTATTGTAGTTTTACCAGAACCTGATGGTCCGTCTATTGAAATAGAAAATACTTTTTTTCTCATTTTTAACCTTATGAATTTTTATTATTTTATTAAACAATGAAAATTATAGTAAAAAATATAATAGAAACTATTAAAAGTAATATTCCTGAAATAATAAAAACTTTGCTTCGCTTTTTTAATGATTTACTTATTGCTATCTTATCAAGATCAACTTTTAAAAATTTATCTTGTAATTTATCATTTTTTACGTCATTTAAAACTTCTACCAAAGTTTTCAAATCTTCATTTCCGTTAATTGTGAAATTTTTTATATCATTTTCAAGTTCATTCATATTTTTTTGAACTGAATTTAATTTTTTAATTTCAGAATTTTCAAGATATAATTTCAATAATTCTTCAATCGAAACATTAATTTTACTATTAAGATAACGAGTTTTTAATTCATCATAACCATCACTTATTTCTTTAACAGTACTATCATCAATATTTGATATTTCTATTTTTTTGAATTGATCAATTATTTTTTTATCTTTTTTAAAAAAATCTGTAACATTTGAGTTCTTTATTTGCTCTTCAAATGAAATATGAGATTGATTATATTCAATTTCTAAATCTTTTAATTGTTTTTCTATTCTAGAATAATCCTTAGTGATGAATATTTTTTCCATTTTTTGAGCAAATTCTTTAATAGATTTTCTATATAATTTATGAATTTCTACTCTTTTAGGAAATTTTATTTTAACTATTATTTCATGTTTCATTTAAATTTAACCTTTTATAAAGCATTTTTGATTTAAATCAGTTTTTATATTATTTATTATATTAGAAATAATTTGTGCTGTAAACTTTTCTTTATATGTTCTTAATTCAATTCTTATTGTGTACATTTTTTTATCATCATTTTCATAAAAATCAATTAATTCTGCTCTATGTACTAAATCAGTATTAAGAATAATTTTAAAAATATCACTTAAATTAACATCAATATTCAGGCTAAGAGTTAAATCTTTAATTGAATCT
Organism: Candidatus Mycoplasma liparidae; assembly: GCA_009884515.1. Lineage (GTDB taxonomy): Bacteria > Bacillota_I > Bacilli_A > Mycoplasmatales > Mycoplasmoidaceae > Mycoplasma_L > Mycoplasma_L liparidae. Next base: position 118,799 of record RHHX01000001.1, read on the forward strand.
TGATAAATACTTGGTTCAATTATTTTAATTTTGTTACGGTTATTAATAAAATTTTCAAGTTTAGAGAAATTAATAGTTACTACATAACTATCTGAATCTTTGATTTTAAAATTATTTAATACTTCTTTTGAAATAGGAGCTATATATCCAATTTTTTTACCTTTTAAATCAATTGAAATTAATTGGTCTGTTTCAATACCTAAAACATTTGAATTTTTAATAGCTTCAAATTCAATAGAATCGAAATAATAAGATAGTAAATCATATACAAATGATTTTACTGTATTTAAGTTGGTTTTTATTTCAGCATTTACTAAAGAATTTTTAGCAACAAAATCTTTAGTAATAACTAATGTTAAAAATTTGTCATATTTACTACTAGTTTTATCAAATACTGAGAAAAATTCAAAAGATGGTTGAATTTTTCTTTTATGTTCAGTATTATATTGAATATTTTTTAAAATTGAAATAACTGTATTTATTCTAATAAATGATTTATTTTTTGCTATTGGATTTATTAATTTAGAGCCTTTATATAAATGAAAAAAATTAAAAAGGTTATTTTCCTCCTCTGATATTAATTCATAAGTAACTAATTCATTAAAACCTTTATATAAAAGTTTTTGAGAAAAGTTAAACATTGTTAAATCTTTTTTATCTTTTTTCAAAATAGTATTAATCATTATTGGAATTGGTTCAACTTCTAAATTATTAAAATTTATATATTTAATAATTTCAGAATAAATACTATATTCATTTTCAATATCAGATCTATTTCATGGTGGTGTAATATAATCACCATTAAATTTGAATCCAGAATTTTTTAATTTATCATAAATTTGATCCTTTTCCATTGGAAAGGGAATAAAATTTTTAGCTTTTTCAAAATCAAATAAAACTGGTTCTGCTAATTGATTAGATTTTTTAAAAATAAAATCATAACTAGGTTTTTCTTTCAATGTTATTTCAATTAAATTATTTAATCCAATTAATGCTACTTTATTAATAGTATTGTTATGGCTTCTTTTAAAGAATTTACTATTATATGTTTCAACTTTAACTTGATTAAAAAAATCATAAAGTTCTTTTTTATCAAAGTTAAACAAAAGTATTGAAGTATCTTGACTTTTTTTTGTTTCAATATTATGAATAACGCCCATAACCGATATTAACTTATCATTAAAATAAATTAAAGGTGTTCCAACAGGAATATCATATGCTTGACTATTATTATCAATAAAATTAATTTTTTCTGTTGAATCAATAATTTTAATAGATGATTTTTTATCAATAATATCGTTAATAACTAAATAAGGAACCCCAAATTGAATAAAAAATAATCTTATTAAATCATTAATATTATTTTGAATTTTATACCCAAGCGAAGCTAAAAGACATTTTTGAGTTAAATTAATACCGATTTTTTTATTTTTGAAAGTTAAATAAGCAAATGAAGTACATTTGTTAGTCTCAATTAATAAATTTGGTTTTTCTATACTATTAAAAGAAATATTATCTAATAAGTTTGAATTATTAAAATTATAGTTATAAGTAAAATTCAATTTTGTAGATATTTCCTTAATTAAAGAATACAAACCATATAAATCTGATCTATTTGTAGGAATTGATAAATCAAAAAAAGAATCATCTAAATTAAAATATTTATTAACAAATGTATCGCCAACTTCTGAATTTTTTTCAAGATTCTTTTTTTTAATTAAAATAATATTTTCACTATCATCGAAATTATTATCAATGTATGGTGTTAATTCAGGAAGAGAACAAATCATACCAAAAGATTCAACTCCTCTAATAACTCTTTTTTCAATATCTAAACCATTATGTAATTTAGCTCCAACTCTAGCAACAATTACATATCGATCATTAATAAGGTTTTTACCTCCACAAACAATTGTTAATTCTTGTTCTTTTTCAACAATAACAGTTGCTATATTCAAAGTATCTGAATTAGGATGTTTGATAACTTTTTTAACATAACCTATACAAAAGTTTTTTAACTTTGGGTGTTCATATTGTTTTTCTACTTCAAGACCAACAGCAGTAAATGCATTTAAAAGTTCTTGATTAGATATTTTTGCTATGTTTGGACATAAATCTTTTAACATATTTTTACTAACTATCATATTAATTTACTCCTTAATTTGTTTGAAAATATCGACATCATTAAGATAAAAATTTCTTATATCAGAAACACCATATTTAATCATTGCTAATCTTTCAATTCCAATACCAGCTGCTATACATTCCATTTTTTTATCAACGCCAGCTTTATCAAGAATGTTTCGATGAACCATTCCAGCGCCAAGTATTTCAATTCAACCAGATTCTTTACAAACTTTACATTTTTTATCATTTTTACAATTTCAACATTTAACATCAACTTCAAAAGATGGTTCTGTAAAAGGAAAATTACTTAAACGATATCTCGAAGTAATTTTTCTTTCAAATATAAATTCTAAAAATGAGTCTATAACTCATTTTAAATTAGCTATATTCAAATTTTCTTTCATTCATATAAAATCAAGTTGTTTAAATTGATGAGTATGGGTAGAATCATCTTCGTCTCTTCTAAAAACTGATCCTAATGACATAATTTTTAATTCTTTAGCATCAGGATTTTTATAAATTTCTGCAAATGTTGTTGCTGAAGCATGTGTTCTCAAAACTGTATCTTTGGTTAAGTAAAAAGTTTCATTTTCATTTAAAGATGGATGATCATTCGGAAAATTTAAATTAAAAAAATTTTCATTCAAACTAACTATTTCATTACCTTGAATAAAATTAAAATCTAATTTATTAAAAAAATAATTAATTTCTTTAATAATAGTAAGTAAAATATTCTTTTTACCCTGATTATAAAATTCAACAACTGAAGTTTTGTCAATAGTAGAATTTAAATAATGAGTTTTTTTGAAAGAAAAAGATGAAATAGCTTCTCTAGTAACTTCTTCTATTTCATTTTTAAAAGAATTTAACTGTATGCCTAATTCTTTTTTATTTTTTTGATCTTTTTCATTATTTAATTCTTTAACTAAAGGGGTAATATTTTTTTTAATAAAAATATTTTTGATTTCAATAATTTGATTAATTGATTGAACATTTGTAAATTGTTCTTTTAAATTTTTTATATCCATTTCATTTCCTAATTATTTTTATATTATAGTATTTTTTTTCTATTTTTAATCATTTTTGGAGAGATTGGCAAAAATAATTTATGATTATTTTTGTGATGTATATTAATTATTTTTTCCATATCTTTTTTAGAAATATAATCTTTTTTTAAGAAAGAATCAATAATTGAATAAGGAATACCTAATTCTTTTTCATCGGTTTGTTCTGAATAAAAATCAGCAGATGGTGCTTGATTAATAAAAAATTCAGGAATATTTAAGATAGTTGATATTTTGTAAACATCTTCTTTTAATAATCCTGTTAACATTTGTAAATCAACAGCATTATCACCATGTTTAGTAAAATAACCTAGATAAGCTTCTGTATAATTAGTTGTTCCTATAACTATTCCTTTTTTTTCAAAGGCTTTTGAATATAGAACATTAGTTCTTAATCTTGTTTTTAAATTACCTAGATTGGTTAGATCTTTGATTTCTAGTTTGTTTGAAATTAATTTAAATTCGTCATAAATATCGATTAAATTAATTTTTATTTTCAATGTTTTTAAATATTCTTCAGCCTTAAAAAATTTATCTGAAATTTCCTTTTCAGTATTAATAAAATACGAATAAATATTTTCATTATCAAGAACAAGAGAAAGTATTTTTGAAGTTAGAATTGAATCTATTCCACCGCTAATCCCAATAATTACATTTTTTATATTATTGGTATCTAAATACTCTTTTAGATACTTTTTTAAGTATTCTAAATAGTTTTCATATATATTATCATTCATGTTAGCCTTCAAATTTTAAAGAAATATTATAAATATGAATAGTGTCATTTATTCTTACATTATTTTTTAATAAAAAAGGAGAGAAACCAATAGTTGTTAATTTTTGATTATATCTGACTAAATTATCTTGAGTATTAATTGGGATTTTATGAGTTCAGTATTCTAAATATTCACTAGTTATTCTTCATGATCTATCACCAATAGCTTCAATTAATATTTCTTTATCAAGACTTTTTTCTTTTGTCTTTAAAGTATTTATATATTTAACTTCTATTATTTCTAAACTTTCTTTTTTTCTTATATCTTGAAGTAATTTGAATGATAGATCAACTACTTGAGAAAGATTTTCAGAGTTAATTGCTGAAATTTTAATTATTTTTTCCTTTTTTAGATATTTACTAAAAATAGCAAAATTTTCTTCAGCTGAATCACTATCCATTTTGTTAGCAGCAATAATTACTAGTTTTTTATCTAATATATCTGAATATTTTTTTAGTTCTTCTTTAATTGTCTCATAAGCTTCAATAACATTTTCATTATCAAAATTATCCATTGAAACAATATGAACAAGTATTTTTGTTCTTTCAATATGTTTTAAAAAATCATGTCCTAAACCAATGCCATCAGAAGCACCTTTTATCAAACCAGGAATATCAGCAAAAATAATTCTTTGATTATTTTTATAAGTTGCACCTTGATTACTTCGATAAGTAATTCCTTCTTCATCTTTATAAATAGTTCCTAGTGAAGGTGAAAGAGTTGTGAATTGATAATTAGCTATTTTAGGTTTAGCATTTGAAATCATCGAAATAAAAGTTGATTTACCAGCATTCGGTAATCCGACAATGCCAACATCTGCAATTGTTTTTAATTCCAACATAATCAATTTTTTTTCACCAAAATCGCCAAGTTCATATAAACTTGGTGCTGAATTAAAATTTGATTTAAAGTTAGCATTGCCATTACCAGCTCTACCACCTGTTGCAATTACAAATTGTTCTTTATCATACATAATTTCAGTAATAATTTCATTTGTTTTTTCATAAGTTAAGATTGTTCCCAAAGGAACTTTTAAATAAATATCATTCCCAGCTCTACCATGACATTTTTTAGCAGATCCCTTTCCACCATCTTCAGCTTTAATTTTTTTTCTGAATTTTAAGTGTTGTAAAGATGTTTCATTATAATCACCAACTAAAATAATGCTTCCGCCGTTGCCGCCGTTGCCGCCGTCAGGTCCCCCTAGAGGAACGTGTGCTTCTCTTCTTCACGAAACAATACCATCACCACCATTACCAGCAACAAAGAGAATTAAACATTTATCTACTAATCCCATATTAATCCTTTTCTAGTTATCTTCTATAGCAATAGAAGATACATCTGAATCTTTTTTTTCTTTTTTATATATCTTTAAATCTTCTAATTCATTATGATATTCTTTTTCTTGTTTTTCTTTTTTAAGGATATTTGAAAGAAAACTATATTTATTTTTTGAAGTAATCATGATTTTATTACCAATAAAATTAAGAGTAAAAAATAAAATTGCCAAAGTGCTTATTATTATAAAAGTTCTGATTATAATATGTCATCATTGATTTCCAATTAATGAGGAAAAAATGAATACAAACCCTGTTAATAAAAATGAAAGTCAAGAATTGAATTGATTAACAAAATATATGTTTTTTCTATATAAAAAATAAAAAATAAATATATCAACAGGAATCAAAATAAAAGGAAATATTAAAAATAATGGATTGAAAATATTATTATGATTCCAAACAAAAAATCCTGGATAAACAGCTTCATTATCGTAGTATTTACCACCAAAACTAACAATTCAATTTAAACCTAAACTATTTATTTCTCCAAAAAGAACTCAAATTAGAAGAATAGGTAATATAATTCCAAAAACCCAAAATAAAGATTTAAATAGATTAGCATTTTTATTATTTTCCATCATATTTATTATACAAAATAATATTTTAAATATTCATTGATAAAAATTTAAGATTCATTTTTAAATGCTTATAGTAATTACTAATATTTTTAATTTTATAAAATTCAATTCAAGAAATAGCATAAAGCGTCGTTAGAAACAAAAAATCATATATTTTGTTAATTGATAATGTGTATTTTTTTGAAATAAATAAAAGAAACTTATTATCTAATATTAAATCTTTTAGAAAATAAGTTATATCTCAATAATTATTATTTAATGAACACCATTCTCAATCAATAAACTCTATTATTTCTTCATGTAGATAAATATTTGAAAGATTTAAATCATTATGAGCAAAAACCATTTTTTCTAATTCATATTTCTTAATTATTTTTCTATATTTTTGAATATATTTATTATCTATTCTTTTAGTATTATTAAAATATTTGAAATAATCAAAAGTATTTAAATCAGTTATTTCTATTTTAGAAATTAATAATATATTTTTTATAATTAAATCAATTTCCTTTTTATTAGGTTTATCTAAAATAATAAAATCATCAATTCAATTATTTATCATGTTCCCTTTTTCATCAATGAACAATGGTTTTTTTAATGATTTCAAAAAATATATTTTTTCATTACTACGATTAATAAAATTATTTTCTTTAATTATTCTAATAAAAAAAAAATTATTATCAGTTGTTTTAAGACAAAAAATATTGTTGCTAAATCCTATTTTTATTTCTTCAACATTTTCTATATTTGATCATTTGTAATCATTAATATTTTCAATGAAGAAATTTTTAACAAAAGTAATCATAGAAAATTAATTTTTAGCTTCTTCAAAAGCTTTAATTAAATCTTTAATTGTTTTTATTTTCATTAAAACATCATCATCTAATGTTTTTTCAAGTTTTTCTTCTATTTGAATAATCAAATTCATAACTGAAAGTGAGTCAATACCAAGATTCTTTAAAGTTACATCAAGATTTTTTTCACTAATTTTAATTTTATTATTATTAGCTACTTCAATAATTGTTTTAAGTACAATGCTCATAATATTCTCTTTCTTTATAAACCAAACATTTTATAAATTATTTTTTTTCTTTTTTCACTTCTTCTTCAAACAAATCAATATCTAAAATTTTTGTTGAATCGTATTTTTGTTTATTATCATTATCTGAAACATCATAATTAACAACATTTTCTTCATGTTCTAGTTTTTCAAGTTTATTTTTCTTTTTAAATTTAAACATTTTTATAATTCCTTTTACTTATAATGATATATTTATATTTATTTTATTATTAAAAATTTTTATTTTCTCTAACAAAATATGCTTTAGGATGAATACAAACAGGACATAAATCAGGTGGAATTTTACCAAAATGTAGATGTCCACAATTTGTACAAATTCATAAAACGGGTTCTTTTGATTCGTATAATCAATTTTCTTCTAAAGATTTTAACAATGATTGAAATCTTTCAGAATGATATTTTTCAACATCTCCTATTAAATTAAATAAATCAGAAATATGATCAAATCCTTCTTCTTTTGCTGTTTTAGCAAATTCACGATACATAACATTTGTTTCATAATTTTCTGCTGAAATAGCTCAAATTAAGTTTTCTTTTGTAACAGGAATATCATCATTATGCATTGTTTTAAACCAAATTTTTGCATGCTCTTTTTCATTTTCTGCTGATTCTTCAAAAACAGAAGAAATGATGTTTAGTTTTTCTTTTTTAGCTTTTTTAGCAAAAAATTTATATTTAACATGTGCTTTTGATTCATTTGCAAAAGCTGTTTCTAAATTTTTTCAAGTTTTTGATTTAATTAATTCCATTATTTTTCTTTCTTTAGAGTTTTTGATTTTAAATCATAAAAACTTTTATTAGGTGTTAAAAAAATTGTTTCCATTTTCAATTCTTTGGAGATTTCTCTATTTTTATCTGCTAATTCAAATTCATACTCAATGTCTTCAAAGTTTCTAATTGATCTTATTAATGCATTGCATTGATACTTTATAGCGACATCAATTGTTAATCCATCATTTTTAATAATATAAATATTTTTAAGATTTAAAGTTTCAATTTTATCTTTTGCATCTTGATATCGTTTATTCAAATTTTCTAAATATTTTTTATTTTCATTAATACTGATAGCAATATATACTTTTTCAAATAAATTGCTTGCTTTAATAATAATATCAAGATGACCATTATGAATTGGGTAAAAACTACCTGAAAATAGAACTGTCACTAATTATCATCTTCAAAATCAGAAAGATCAAATTCGATATCAAAATCATCTGTTTTTTCTTTTTTAATAGGTTCTTTTTTAATGCCTTCTTTTTCTAAAAATTTCATTGCATCGTCAAAAGAATCATAATTAGAAACTATAAGATTTCATTTTTTATTTTTAAGTTCCCTTTTCATTTTTTTATCATCTTTTTTTTGATTTTTTTTATTAATTTTATTATTAATTCTTTGGTCTTTTAAAGATTGATCAAGTGTTTCATTTAAAATTCTTGCTTCTTTTTCTATTTGTTGCTGTTTAATAAGATTTTGTTCTTTAACAAAATCCTCATCGCTGTTTAATAAAAGCTGAGCTTCTTCAAAAGTTAAATCATCTAAATTATCTAAATCAGAAAACTTAGATAAATCTGTAGTTTTACCTTTTGCAAATTCATCAATAGCATGTAACATTTCTTGTGCAATAATTTCTTCTTTTGATAGGTTTTCTAAATCAATTTGACTATTTCTTAAGGAAGTGATTAAGGCTATCTTTTCAGCAAGATATTCTTCGCTATCACAATTACCGCACAAAGCTAATTTATAAAAATCTTCATTATTTCAAATTAACTTAGGATCTATTTTTTTTCCACAATTATCACAAATTTTAGTTGCTATCATATTTGAAAATTACTCCTTTAACAAATTTTTTTTTTTTTTATATTTTTGATCAATCATAAAAAAATATCCTATTTGTTGATTGGTTGCTTTACAAAGTTTAATATCTTCTTCCTTACTAATATAACTAATTATTGTTTCATCAAGAAAATTGTCTAATCAATCAATAGATAGTCCACTTTCAATTGCTAAATTGATTATGTTCCAACCCTGTGCTTCAATTATATCTTTTAAATAAGATTTAGACATAAACATATAATTATTCTCTTATTGCTACAATTGAAATAACTTCACCGGTATGAGACGCTATTGCTGATGGCATATATTTATGTTTAATAGTTAAATTAATATCAGATATTTTTGCTTGAATGTAATCCGTATATACAAGTGAATCATTTTCATCTCACAAAGTTAATAAATAAATTTCACTAATTTTATTACCGCCACTATTTAATTTTTGATTGATATCTTTTCACATTTTATCTAGAGCTTTATAAACATTTGTATCATGACCAATTTTATTAATTACACCATTACTATCTAATTCAATAATAATTTTTAAATCTAACCTTTTAGCAAAAAATGCTTTAACTCCTGTAAGTCTTCCACCTCTAATTATAAAATTAACATCAGTAACTACAGCTTGTAACATTGTTCTTTTTAAAATATTGTCATTTATTATTTGTAAAGTTTCTTCTTCTGCTTCAGGGTTTTTTTCTAGTTCAGTAATTATAGCTTTTGTTACTCAAACACCAGACATTGATGCTGTTTTAGTATCAATAACAATAACTCTTTTGCTTTTTAATTCTTCATTTAATTCTTTTTGAACTAATAATAAAGATTCAAATTGTTTTGTCAAACCTTTTGAAAGTGTAAGAAATATAATTCTTTTGTAGTTCTTTAATAGTTCTTTAGCTTTTTCTTTAAAAACTTCTTGTGATATTTGTGAAGTTTGTAAAATATACTTTTCTTTTAATAAATTTAAAATATTTATCGGTTTTAATTCAATATAATCTTTATAAACTTTCATATCGCTTGTTTCACTGTTAATAGCTGTTATTTCCATAGGAATAAAAAATACGTTATCTAAAACATATAACTCTTCATTAAATGTTGTATCAAGTACAATTGCTCAGTCTTTCATTATAGGCCTCCAAAGGGTGTTTATCTAATTAATATTATACATAATAAAATAAAATCAAATTTATATATTTATGTATAATATTAATTAGATAAGAAATTAATAATAGAGGTGAAATATGAATATTAAGAAATTATATGGTCGTAGTTCAAAAATAAATACAAAAAATCTTTATACAACAGATTTCCCACAAATCAATTTTTTTGAAGAATTTGAAAACATTGATTATGGTTCATCTGTATCAGGTAGATCGGCAATAAGTTATAATATGATAAGCGATCCTTTTTCTTCAATGCAAACATATAATTCTTATAATTCTAATCAAACTCAAGACCAGTTCGTTGAATCAGTAATTATTGAACCAGTAATTATAGAAATTGTTGTAACTGATAATTCTAAAAAAATTAAAGATTATCAAAATGAAATTCAAGTTTTAAAAGATAAATTAACAATAATTAATGACACTATTTCTTTAAGTAATAAAACTGAATTAGATGAAGAAGAATCTAATTTTGAAAAAGAACAATTAGCCAATAAAGCTATTGAACTAAAAGTTAAAGAAAAAAATGTAGTTGCTGTTAAAAAAGAAAAAGTTGAAAATAAATGATTAGATAGTTATGATTTAATTGAAAAACGTAAAATATGAAAAACACATGCTGGTTATAATAATCCTTCTCAAGGTTGTGATGGATTATGTAAAAAAGAACATGTTGAAAAAACTATTTTATTTAAAAATGGTAAACATATTTGTTATTCTTGTTGAATTAAAAAACCAAAAACTGAAGTTAGAACAAAAGCTTCAAATATTAAAAATTAGTAATTGAGGGATTAATGAAAAAAATACACGCAGAATCGCAATCTTGTAATTTCCTTTGTGGATCATGTAATAATTCTTTTATTATTGAAACGACTTTGAAAAAAAGTAATTATAGTGTTGATGTATGCTCTAAATGTCATCCATTTTATATTGGAAAAACTACAGGTAGATCACTTAGTGGTAGATTGGAAAAATTACAAAAGAAATTTGAAATTGGTAAAGAAAGAATGATTACAAAGGTTGAAAAACCTAAAAAGGTTAGAAAAGCTGTTGATTCATTTGGTTTTGATAAATTAAAAATTAAAGAATAGTATAAAAGCACTAGATAATCTGGTGCTTTTATCATAGTAGGTAAAATGTGCAATATAATACAAAACTTTTTGATATATTAATAAAAGTTAATGAGAAGAAGATATTATTAGAAAAAAAGCTTGAGAATGAAAATATTTCATTTGAAAAAGCTACTAAAATAAGAAAACAAATGAAACCTATGAATAAGGTTAGTTCATTATTTTCTAAATATAAATCTCTTATTCAAGATTATGAATTAGCAGAAAAAATAATAATTGATAAAAATTCAGAGCAAGATATGATTGATTTTGCAAAAGAAGAAATCAATCACTATAAAGTTCAAATACCATTAATTGAAGAAGAAGTAACAATTGCTTTATTACCAACAGATCCTAATAATGATAAGAATGTTATTATCGAAATGAGACCTGCTGTTGGTGGAGATGAAGCTGCTATTTTTGTTTTAAATTTATTTGAAGCTTATAAAAGATTTTCGGAAATTCAAAATTGAAAATTAACAATTATTGATTTAAAAAATCAAGCTCATGGATATGATTATGTTTCTTTTTCTATTTCAGGTACTGGAGTATATAGCAAAATGAAATTTGAATCAGGTGTTCATAGAGTTCAAAGAGTTCCTGCAACAGAATCTAAAGGTAGAGTTCATACATCAACAATAACAGTTGCTGTTCTTCCTGAACAAGATGAATTAGATATAAAAATAGTTAAAAGTGATCTTCGAGAAGATACTTATCGAGCTGGTGGTGCTGGTGGACAACACGTTAATAGAACTGAATCAGCTGTTAGAATCACCCATTTACCAACTGGTATAGTAGCAGCATGTCAAGATGGTAAATCACAACATTCAAATAGAGACACTGCTATGAAAATGCTTAGAAGTAAAATTTGAGAATATGAAAACAATAAAAGAAACTTAGAATTATCTACTAAAAGAAAAAAACAAGTTGGTACTGGTGAACGTTCTGAAAAAATAAGAACTTATAATTATCCTCAAAATAGAGTTAGTGATCATCGTATTTCTCTTACTTTAAATAAACTTGATCAAATAATGAACAGTGGAATTTTACATGAAATTATTGACCCTTTAATAGCAGATGAGCAATCTAAATTAATGTTGAGTATTGGCAGTATGTATGATGACGAATAAAGAACTTATTCTCAAAGGTAATAAAATTCTTAAAGAAAATAATTTACCTGAAAATATTGCTTTTGATATTTTATACATAGCAAATCAAGATATTAAAAGTATTAATGATTTTCATGAATATCAATTTTTAAATATTAATGAAAGTATTGAAAACTATTTTTTTCATATTTTGGAGTCTTATTTAAATAAGACTCCTTTAAATTTTTTTTCAAAAGTAGCAAATTTTTATTCAAGAGATTTTATTCTTAATTCAGATGTTTTTTGTCCAAGAACAGAAACTGAAAAAATTATTGATATTTTAAAAGAAAATATTCATATTGAAGCAAAAATTAATGTTTTAGATTTATGTAGTGGATCAGGAAATATTGGTTTAACTGTTGCTCTTGAATTTAAAAATTCATATGTTAAATTAGTTGATATCAATAGTAATGCTATAAAAAACATTGAAGATAATGTTAAGAAATTTGATATAAAAAATGTTGAAGTTATTACATCAAATTTATTTCAAAATATTAATTCAAAATTTGATGTAATTCTTATGAACCCTCCATACATAAAATGGGATGATGAAAATGTTGATGCTTCTGCAAAAAACTTTGATCCTGAATGGTCTTTATTTGCAGATGATGGTGGTTTTCATATTTATTATCAAGTTATAAGTGAAGTTGAACATTACTTACTTGAAAAGAGCTTAATCATTTTCGAAATTGGTCATAACCAGCGAAATGTATTAGAAAAATATTTAAAAGATAGAAAGATTAAAAATTTTGACTTTATTACTGATTATTTTAATAAAGATCGTTTTTTAGTTATTAAAAATTTATATGATGCTTAAAAGAAAAACAAAAGATTTAAAAGAAATAGTTCGATGACTCAGAGATGGTAACATTGTTTGCACTCAAACAGATACTGTCATTGCTTTTGTTGCTCTTAGTGAAGATATTTTATATGAAATAAAAAAAAGGAATAGAAACAAAAAATTAATACGATTTGTTCGTTTTCTTTCTATACTAGATATTTTAGATCCGATGCAAAGAAGATTCATGTCTGAATTTTGACCTGGTGGAACAACTATTATTAGAGATAAAATAGCTTATAGAAGTTCAAGAACTTTTTTAATTAGACATTTATTACATGATGTAAAGATGTTGTATTCAACAAGTGCAAATATTTCAGGCACTCCTCTTCATTATTCACTTGAAGAAGTATATGAAGTATTTAAGGATAATGATAAAATAATGTATGTTGATGATCGGTACATAATTAATACAAGTATGCCATCAACAATTGTTGATGTTGATGAATGAATAATTCTAAGGCGTGGTAATACTGCTAATGAAGTGGATGAATTTTTGAAAAGACACATTTATAAAGATGAATAAAAGAAGAATATATATATCATCAGATCATGCTGGATATGAATTAAAGGAATTGATTATTAAAGAGTTTGAAGGGGCTGCCGAAATTGATATTATTGATTTAGGAACTGATTCATCTACTATTAGTGTAGATTATCCTGATTTTGCTCTTAAACTAGCAAATGAAGTTAATAGTGATGAATCTTCTTTTGGTATTGGTATTTGCGGAACTGGTATCGGAATATGTATTGCTTTAAATAAAATTAATAATATTAGAGCTGCTCTTGTTTATAGTAAATCAACTGCTAAATTAGGTATGGAACATGATAAAGCAAATGTAATTGTTTTTGGTTCACGAGAAATGGAATTTAAAGATGTTATTGAATATATCAATATTTTTAAATCAGCTAAATTTGAAGAAAGACATCAAAAGAGAATTGATAAAATTAGTGATTTAGAACGAAAAAATTAAATATAATATATATTTAAGGAGTAATCATAAAAATGGAAAATATTACTAGTAAGAATGAATTTAAAATGAACAATTTTGATGGTCCATTAGATTTACTTGTTTCTTTAATAAGAGATCATAAAAAGAGTATTATGGATATTAATATTTCTGAAATTACTCAACAGTATTTAGATTATATCAATCAAAATATTCAAGACATTTTGATTGATGAAGCTAGTGATTTTATTTTAATGGCTACTTATTTAATTGACTTAAAAGCTAAAACATTAATTCCTCATCTAAATCCTCAATCTAATAAAAATGAAACTGAATTTGAAATTGAAAAATTTAAAAGAAGAATATTTTTATATCAACAATATAAAAATATTGTTTCAGAACTTAGAGAAAAGCAATTTGGTCGATTCAAAAGATTATCTAAACCGCAGGATAACTATGAAGAATATTATCTTGAAAATATTCCAGATGCTCCTTTACCATTATCAATTAGTGTTGATAAAATTGTTTATTCTTGAAGAAATGTTTTAATTAAAAAAAGACAAAATAAAGTTGAAGTTCCTTTTTTAATAAAAGTTAATAAAATTGATGTTGAGAAAATTCAAACTGATATTATTCAATTTATTAATAAAACTAGTTTTACTAGTTTATCAATTGAAGATTATTTTAGAACAATTCATAAAGATATATTCAATTTCGAATATGCTTGTGGTGTTTTTGTTTCATTATTAGTTTTAGAAAAAGATGGCTTAATTAGCATTCAACAAGAAAATTATGACGCTACTATTTACATTACTAAAAACTTAAGTAAAGATATTAGAGATGAAAATTTATTTGAAGTTAATGAAGCAATTAAAAAAAGTGATGAAATTTTACAAGATGCCCTTGCTAATTTAAAAATAATTAAGGATAAATAATGGATAAAAAACAAATTGATATTATTGATGATATTCAAAACAAAGATGAAGGTAAATCGTCTTTAAATTTATTTTCACTTGATAATGATACTAACATTAATGAAACTGATGATTCATATGATATTGATAAAATAAAATCAATTATTGAATCTGCTCTTTTTGTTGCTGGAAATAGTGGTTTAGGTTTAAATGATTTAAAAAAAGTAACTAAAATATCCGTTAAAGAAATAAGAAAAATTCTTAAAGAATGAGCTAAAGAACTACAAAATGATCCTTCTAGAGGAATCAATATTATGAGTTATGGTGAAAGATACAAATTCTTTTCAAAATCTGATAATCGTGATGCTCTTGCTAATTTAGTTACGATAAAATATAAAAACCCATTATCAGCAAGAGTAATGGAAACTTTAGCTATTATTGCTTATAATCAACCTTGTACTAAAAGTAAAGTTGAAGAAGTAAGAGAAAAAGATCCCACTCCTGCTATTCAAAAATTATTAGAATTAGAACTGATTATTGAAGCTGGCAGAGATATTACTCCTGGAAAACCTTTTTTATATACAGTTACTCATAAATTTTATGATATTTTTGGAATTAAAAATACTAGTGATTTACCAAGCATAAATATTGATCAACCACTTGAAGATGAAGACATTGATTTCTTTGATAGCAATCGGTATGAGGATTAATCATGAGTAATAAAATTAATCAAAATGATTTAGTTAATTATTTTAAAACTTATGGCTTTGTTTATCAAAGCTCTGGAATATATAATGGTTTAGCAAATTCATGAGATTTTGGACCTATTGGTGTTTTATTGAAAAATAATATAAAGAATTTATGATGAAAAGAATTTATTACTAAAGTTGATAATATGTATGGGCTTGATTCTGCAATTATATTAAATTCTAATGTTTGAAAAGCTTCAGGACATTTATCTAATTTTTCTGATCCTCTTATTGATTGTAAGAACTGTAAAAATAGATTTAGAGCTGATAAACTTGTTAATGATAATTCTATTAGTGAAAATACTGATAATGAAACCGTTCAAATCATTTTTAAAGAAAAAAATATTGTTTGCCCTATTTGTAAAAAAAATGACTGAACTGATATTAGAAACTTTAATTTACTATTTAAAACTCAACAAGGCATAATTGAAAATAAAACTAGTACTTTATATTTAAGACCTGAAACAGCACAAGGAATTTTTATTAACTTTAAAAATATTCAAAGAACAACAAGAGCAAAATTAGATTTTGGGGTTGGTCAAATTGGAAAGGCTTTTAGAAATGAAATTACTCCTGGTAATTTCATATTTAGAACAAGAGAATTTGAACAAATGGAAATTGAATTTTTCCACAATCCTAAAAATTCAAAAGCTATCTTTGATAATTATCAAGATAAGGTTAATTCTTTTTTAATTAATAAATGTAATTTAAGTAAAGATAATCTTAGAATTTATAATCATCCCAAAGAAAAACTTTCTCACTATTCATCAAAAACAATTGATTTTGAATATTTATTTCCGCATGGTTGAGGTGAGTTATGAGGAATAGCTGATCGTTCTAATTTTGATCTATTAGCTCATCAAACTGGTTCAAAAAAAGAATTAGACTATTTTGATATAATAACAAACACTAAAATAGTTCCTTCAACAATAGAACCTTCTGTTGGTGTTGAAAGATTGTTATATGCGATTGTTTATGATAATTATAAAATTGAAAAAATAGATGATAAAAATGAAAGAGAACTTTTAACTTTACCAATTGAACTATCACCATATAAAATTGCTATTTTACCTTTAAACAATAAACTAGATACTAAGGCTAAAGAAATTTATCAAAGTATTTTAGATTTAGGAATAAGTACAATATATGATTCATCTGGTAATATTGGAAAACGATATCGCCGACAAGATGCTATTGGTACTAAATATTGTTTAACAATTGATTTTAATACTGATGAAACTAATTCAGTAACTATTAGAGAACGAGATACTATGAAACAAGAAACAATTAGTTTAACTAATCTAAAAGTATTTTTGAACGAAAGAAGTATATATTAAAATATAATGGATTTTGAATTAGTAAATAAATTAAGAGATAAAGTTGATATTGAAAAAGTCATATCAAAGTATATAAATATATCTAAAAAAGGATCAAATTATCAAGCAATTTGTCCTTTTCACGCTGACACAAAACCATCATTATCAATTTCTACTCAAAAAAAAATATACAAGTGTTTTACTTGTGGTGTTGGTGGGGATGTTTTTGCTTTTGTTAAAAATTATGAAAATATTTCTTTTTTTAATGCTGTTTTAGAAGTAATAAAAATTATGGAAATTACTGATTTTGATGTTTCTTCTTTGAAAAATTTAAAAGCAGTTAATCAGGAAAATGAAAAATTATTCAAAATAAATGAAGATGCTGCTAAATACTTTTCTAATTTTCTTAAAAATAATGAAAATAAATTTGCCTTAAAATATTTACAAGATAGAAATATTAGTGATGAAATGATTAAAAATCATCAAATTGGTTTTGCTCCAAAAGATAGTTCTATTCTAGTGGATCTTTTAACTAATAATGAAAATATTCTTAATAATAAAGATCTTGGTTTTAATAATATAGACATAAAAAAAGTTGGTTTAAGTAGTATTATAGAGGGAGAATATAATTCATTTTTTTATAATAGAATAATATTCCCTATTCATAATATTGATAATAGAATTATTGGATTTAGTGGAAGAGTTATTGATAATAAAGAACCAAAATACTTAAATACTCCAACAACTGAAATTTTTAATAAAAACAAAACTCTATACAATTTAAATAATGTTATCAAAAATAATAATGTCGAAAAACTTTATATTACTGAAGGTTTTATGGATGTTATTGCTATTGAAAAAATAGGTGTTGAAAATGCAGTTTGTACAATGGGAACTAGTTTTGGAAATGAACATATCAAAACATTAAGACAATTATATGATTTAAAATCAATTATTCTTTGTTTTGATAATGATGATGCTGGTATTGAGGCTACTATTAAAAATGGTTCTCTTTTAAATAAGTATTATGATGTGTTTGTTGTTAATTATGATTCTGATTTTAAAGATATCGATGAAATATATAATAATCAAGGCATTGATAGTACTTTAAAGACACTTAAAAATGTTGATTACTTTGCAATTTATTCCTTAAAAAAACTAGCTCAAAAATATAATTTTAAAGATGATAGTGATTTAAATTCTTTTATTAAACTAAGTGAAATAATTATGAGTGAAATAAGAAATGATTTATTTTTTATAAAAACAATAGAAAAAATTTCGGAAATAACTTCTTTAAGTATTGATCTTTTAACCTCTATTTATAAAAGAGAAGTTAAAAGACAAAGTAATAAAACTTATTATTCTCATAGAAAAGAAGAAAATTTATTTTTTAGAAATCATAAAATAGATAATATTCCTATTAAGGATGGTTCAGAACTTGGTTTAATTAATTGTTTTTTTATAAATAAATCTATTAGTGAAGAATTTCACAAGAATAGAATTATTTTTAAGGATAAAGATATTTTAGATGTATATACATTTTTGCAATATTTTTATGAAAAAAACCCAAACTTATCAAGTATTAGAAATTTAACAATTACAACAGTTAACAATTTTTTAGAAAACAATGATTTTACTAAAAAAGAAGTTATTAGTCTTCATTTAAACAAATTATATTCAATATCTGTTCATAGAACAGATAAAGCAAATAAAGCTGCTTTTGAAGCAATTTTTAAACAATTAGAAATAGAAAAATCAAATGAAAAAATTGATAGAGAACCTCTTGAAAAAGCAAAAGAAAATATTGAAAATAGAGAGAAAATAAAAGTTAATAAATAATTATCAATAATAATAAAAAATATATCATATTACTTGATCAAGGAACAATAACTTCAAGAGCAATTATCTATCATATTGATCGAAATATCATCGATAAACAACAAATTAATTTAACCCAATCTTTTCCTAAAAAAGGTTGGGTTGAGCAAGATGCTATTGAAATATGAAATTCGCAATTAAGTGCTTGCAACAATCAATAAATTCCAGTAATATTAATTTGGAAGAAATTATTAGTGTTGGAATATGCAATCAAAGAGAAACTGTTGTTGCTTGAAATAGTGAAACAATAATGCCAATATATGCTGCTATTGTTTAACAAGATATTTGAACTAAAGATTATTGTGATGAACTAAAGATTCATACTAATATGATTTATAAAAAACAGGTTTTTGATTATTCACCCGTATTTTAGTGCAACTAAAATAAAATGAATATTAGGTAATATTCCTAATGCAAGAGAATTAGCAAAGCAAAATAAATTAAAAATTGGAACTATTGATTCTTAATTAACTTATAAACTTTCTAAGAATACAACATTTGTTACTGATTATACAAATGGTTCACGAACAATGTTATTTAACATTAATACAATGGAGTGAGATGACGATCTTTTAAAATTTTGATATTCCTAAAAATATTTTACCTGAGCTAAGAAGTTCTGCTGAAAATTATTGCAATATATATTATAAGGATTTAAAAATCCCTATTCTAGCAATTTTCAGGAGATCAACAAGGTTCATTATTTGGTCAAAAATGTTGAAATAAAGGTTGATATTAATATTATCTTAGGTACTGGTGCTTTTATTTTAAGTAATATTGGTAATGAAAAAATTTTATCAAAAGAAAAGTTATTCACTTCAATAGGTATCTAATATTAAAGGTAAAGAAATTGATTATATAACGGAAGGCTCTATTTTTAATTGTGGAAGCATAATCCAATGATTAATAAATGACTTAAAATTTTATATAAGGATTCTGAATCAGAATGGTGTACAGATTTAGTTACTGATGATAATATCTTTTTTGTTCCTTTGCTTCATGGTTTATCTGTGCCTTATTGAAAAGATGACTATAGTGGTGTTATTTTTGGAATTAATAGAAAAACAAAAAGAGAAAATATTATCAAAGCATCACTAGATGGAGTTGTTTATCAAATAAAAGATGTTGTTGATATTATAAAAAATGAATTAAAATTAGATAAAGATAAAATTATAAATATTGCTGGTGGAGTTAGTAATAATAAATACATTGTTCAATTTTTATCTAATATGCTTCAATTAAATATAAGTTTGCTTGTGTCAAAAGAAACTTCTTCACTAGGAATATTTTATTTAATAGGTATTAGTAATAAAATATGAAGTGAAAAGAATCTAATCCCGGATATTAATATTCCTGATAAAATAAAACCAAAAATAACTAAAATTGATATGGATAAAAAATATAAAAAATGAAAATCAGCAGTTGATATGTGTATTAAATGAAATGATGCTATAAACGATTAAGAGGAAAATATGAAAATTTACAAAGCTTACATCAATAATAAATTTATTGATAATAAAAATAGAGTGGAAATAAAAGATATAAATGATAATACAACAATTGGTTTTATTCCAAGTTTATCAAAAGTAGAAATTGACAAAGCGTATCAAAGTGCTAAAGAAGGCTTTGATTTATGATCAAAAGAAACAATTGAAACCAGAATCAATTTTATGAAGGTAATTCAAAATGTTTTAATTAATAATGCTGATGAATTGGCTGATATTATGGTTAGAGAAATAGCGAAAAATAAAAAAGACTCTAGAACAGAAATAATTAGAAGTGCAGAATATATTGATGAAACTATTAATACTTATTTTGACATGATTAAAAATCCCCTTTCTTTTACTTCAGAAGAATTAAAAATAAAAACAAAAAGCGCAAAATATATTTTAGAACCATTGGGTGTTATTTTAGCAATCCCGCCATTTAATTATCCAATAAATTTATTAATTTCAAAAATAGCACCTGCTATTATTAGTGGAAATTCAGTTGTAATAAAACCACCAACAAATGGCTCTATTGTAACTACTAGATTTATAGAACTTCTAGCAAAAAAAGGTATTCCAAAAGGTTTGATTAACTTAATAACAGGTAGAGGTAAAGATATTGGTGATGATTTAATTACTAATGAAAATATTTCTATGATTAGTTTTACTGGTAGTTCAGCTGTTGGTAAAGTAATAGCTAAAAAAATCAATCTAATTCCGCTTGTTCTTGAGCTTGGTGGAAAAGATCCTGCTATTATTCTTGAAGATGCTGATCTTGATTTAGCTGTTAAAGAAATTATTTCTGGTGGGTTTTCATATAGTGGTCAAAGATGTACTGCAATAAAAAGAGTTCTTGTTCATGAAAGTATCAATGATATTCTTATTGCGAAATTGAAAGTTGAACTTGATAAACTAATTGTGGATTATGCAACTAATGAAAAATCTAATATAGTTCCGTTAATTAGTAAAAAATCACTAGAATTTAATCTATCTTTATTAAAAGATGCTGAAAGTAGTGGTGCTATTTTGCATAATGATATTAAGTATGAAAATACTTTATTATGACCTGTTTTAATTTCTAATGTTAATTTAAATGCTAGAGTGGCATGAGAAGAACAATTTGGTCCTATTTTACCAATTATTAAATTTAAAGATATTTCAGAGGCAATTGATATCTCTAATAAATCTGATTTTGGCCTTCAAGCTTCTATTTTTACAAAAAATATGGAAGTTGCTGAAAATATAGCTATTAAATTGCAAACTGGTACTGTAAATATTAATAAATCTTCATCAAGAGGTCCTGATATTTTACCTTTTTTCGGAATAAAAGATTCTGGATTCGGTATTCAAGGGATAAAATATGCAATTCTTTCAATGAATAGATTAAAAGGTATTGTTATTAATAAATAAAAAAATCTTCATTATGAAGATTTTTTTTTATTGAATGATTTAAATTTACTTATATTTTATCTAAATAGTGTAAATTTATAACCTTTATAATACTTTCAAAATCCATATATTCAATATCTAATATATTGTTATTATTAAAGCCATTTTTTAGAACAAATAAAAAATTTTTAAAATCATATATGTGTAGATAATTTTCGCTTTTAAGATTTTTTTCTATTCTTTTAAGTTTAGAAAGTAATAATAAATGTTGATATTGTTTATTAATTTCGTGAGTATTTCCGTTCGGATGTGCACTATTAAGATGTTGTGTTGGGGTAAGAGCTATGATATTTTCAATATATCCTGAAATTTCTTTATATTCTGATAATGGGAAAATATGATGCATATGTGTTGCTTTGTCTATATGTCGCTCTTCAGTATGCTCTGTTTTACTTTCTCTGAAATTGTCATTGTATTTTTTTAGATTTTTTTTAGCTTTACTAGATAAATATTCATAATAATAATGATTTGTATTTTTAGGTTTTATTAGTTCATGTTCTTTACGAGTTAAAAATTTCGGTTTTTTTGTAATTATATCTCTAAAATTATTCTTATTATACATAAGAATATCATATGTAATGATATCTACTGATAACTTACCTTTGATTGATCCTTTTGAATCATTATTAAAAGCCAATGGATTTAATACTTTAGGGAAAATTCTATTAATTTCTACCTCTGTTTTAATTTTACTATTCTCTATTATAAAGTTGGAAAAGTTTTTCTTTAATTTAAGATAATTTTCTTTAATTTGATTTTCAAAAAAAGTATTAAAAATACTATATAATTCACTATCTTTTAAAACATTAGTAATATATACATCCAAAAAAAATAATGAATTTTTCACATTAAAAGCTATGTATTCTAATATTTCAACTTCAACTACTTGATAAAAATTTCTTGTATTTTTAACAACTTTTCTTAATATTCCAGCATTTGTGAGCATTTCCATCGGTTGTTGGAAAAATTTATCATACTCATTTTTAGCTGATGAATTTTTTATATCTGGTTTCTTGAATATACTTCTTACATTAATGATAGTATATTCATAGTCTCATATATCACGAGTTTTGAATTCTTTATCATTATTTTTAATTTGATAATTATATATACAATCAGCAACAATATTTATAACATCTGGAGTGCACTTTTGATCAATTCATCTTCCATTTTTACTTTTTCGTATATCATAATTTTGCTTTTCACAAAAATTAATTAAATTTTCTTTGATACTCATATTAAAACTACCCTTTTATAATATTTATCTATGACATATTATTTGTGATAGATGCTTTTATAATTTTGCTTATATTAATTTATTTTGTATTATTGTTTCATTTCATCTCTAAGTAAACCGTAAAAAAATATTGAAGCTGAATCTACATTTAAGGAACGCGTTTGATAATTTCTAGCTATTTGATAAAAATTACGGTATTCTTTTGAAGAAAAATATAATAATTGATTCTTTGTTGGAATTATATCTTCTTTTGGCGTTAATATTGCTAAGGAACCATTCGTTATAACACCTTTGGGTTTTTTAATCATTCTAGGTTTATATGTCATATTAGGCGTTAAATACAAATTTTCAACATTGATATAATTATTTACAATCATTTCTTTAGCAATGTTTTTATTTATATATGAATCATATCCGATAAGATCAATAACTTTTGTTCCTATATCATTAATATTTCTTGATTTTAAAACTCTAATATCGCCACTATTAGATAAATATTTATTTACTATCTGTCGGTCTCTAAAAACATTAAAAACATTAAAATCTAATTTATTAGATATTTCATCAAACATTTTATTACGATAAATAATTCAATAAGGGAATTTTTTATCAAAAATATAGTCTTGTTTTTGAGATAAAAATATATTATTTGTATATGAAGTAACAATTGTATTACTTTTATTTTTTTTGTTATTAATAGATATAGCTATCGTCTCAATTAAAACTCCTTTGAATCCTTTTTCTCCAAAGTCAATAATTTTTTCTATTGATTTTTCAGACAAATAGTTTCTTGAAATATTGAACTCTGGTGTATTTAATATGGATTTTGGCAAAATTAATGATATGTAATTTCCGATCTTAATTGATTTATCTAAAAAAAATGAACAAATATTTGTTGTTTTTTTATTTACAGCATTTAATCTATACTCTCTTAATAATTCAGCATTATTTTTTATTTTATAAAATGGTGGGTTACCTATAATATAGTCATATTGGTCTTTAAATTTATGAAGTAAAAAATCACTATTTATATAATTAATTTTAACATTGTTGTTTATTGTATATTTAGATAAAATTATTTTAAGTATATTTATGCTAATTAAATCAATGTCTACAACATCCAATATAATATTTTTATTTTCAAATTTTTTAAGTATTAGTGGTATGAAATTTCCGACACCAACTGATGGTTCCAAAATTCTAATATTTTGTTTTTTGCAATCAGGTATGTCTTTTAAGATTTCTGTGATTAAAGTTTTATTTGTAAAAAAAGCACTATTATTAGTTCTTGATGTGTTTGAAAGTTCTGCAATTTTACCAAGTGTTGAAGCTGATAAATTCATTGGATTTTTATTTATAAAAATAATCAAATCTTTATAATTAGAAAAATCATTTTTAACTAATAATTCATTGATTTTAGATAAATTTAATGAATTATAGCTTAATAATTTTTTTATTTTTTCTGCCATTTGCTCAAATATTATAGTAGGTACTGCTTCTCCTATTGATTGTCTTATTTTTAATTCTTCTTTTTTTAAAAAATTCTTTTTTTCATTCAAAGAAAATTTATTAAGTTTTTCAAAATCTTTTTCAACTCACTTAAATTCAAATGGTATAGTCATCAAACTCATCAACTCTCTTATACTTAGTACTCGATCATCATTTGGATGAATAGTATTCTGACTTGCTAATGAATCATTTCTTGTTGTTATACAAGATGCTACCTTATTTCAATATTGTCTTTGATATTTATCACTATTTTTTTTAATGTTAATAACTAATTCGCCATTTTTAATTTGATGTGGTTTTTTAATATCTTCTTTATTATCAAATGCTGATTGCCCTTCTTTTAAATCAATGATTCAATCTCTCATATGTTTTTGATAAATTCTGAACGAATGATATATATCTTCTTTATCTATTTCACCCATATTATTTAAAGATTTCAAATTTCCTATTATATCATATAGTGATTTTTCTTTTTGGAACGATGGAAAAATTTCTAATGGAGATATTTCATCTGCTAATTCGTTTAGTACTCCAATAACTAATGTTCTTTTTCGACTTGAATTTGAGCCATAATCTTTAAAATTTATAATTTGTGAACTATAAGAATATAAATTACCCAAATTACTTTGAATGGCCTCGCAAATGGTTTTATCAGTGCCATCTACATCATTGCAAATAGACTTTATAAAAGCTGGAACGTTTTCAAATATAAAAAATCTTGGTTTTATTACTTTAATAAATTTAATTGATTCTATAACTAATGAATTTCTAATAATTTCATTATTATTTTTTTTATGGTTTGCAACTGACATTCCTTGACACGGAGGAGTAGCTATAACAACATCAACTTTGTCTATTTTTTCATTTTTTTTTCATAATGTTATTTCTTCAAATATTTTTTTTTGAACTTCAATTTTAGTAATATCTCCCCCAATATAACCACTATCATATTTGCATTTTGAATTAAATTTTTGAACTTCTAATCTTTTATCTAATAGTTCATTTGTTGCTATACACTCAAATCCTTTAGATTTAAACCCGTAACAACCTACCCCAGCACTGCTAAAAAGGCTAATATATGTTAATTTTTTCTTTGAATTTTCTGAATTTATTGATTCAGAAATCAATTTATTTATTTTATTATTTTTCATTGAACTTAATTCCGTCTTTAATATTTTATGTTAATTTTGATTAAAAAAATAAATTAGTTATTTATTAAAGATATTCCTAATGCCAACTAAAATCTTGTGATTAGGATTTTAGTTCATTTTTCTGATTGTCAAATAATATAATTCAAACTGTTTTCATTGGTATTTGATAAACTATTCTTTATTTTTGTAATTATTTTAGGACTATCTATATTTCATTCGTATTCATTTATTCTAAAAGTAGAATAACCTCTATCTTCTAAGAAATATTGTCTATCAATATCTTCTAGTGTTAATTTTTCGGTTCTATTTGTTTTTCACTTACAAATTAATATTGCTTTAACAATTTCATTAGTTTGTCTTTTTTTAATTAAAATATCTATTTTTTTACTTCCAACAGGAAAATTATTAGAAATAACATATTTATCAGATAAAGTTTTTACTAATTCACCATATATCTCTTTAACTATTGGAGTAGAAAATAATTGATTTTCAACTATATCTTCTTTTTTGATTTCATCATTAAGATCATTAATTGATAAATCATTATAATTCTCAATAATTTGATCTTCTTCACCATCATCAAATAAAGATGTAGCTATTTCTTTTGTTGAAAAATCTTCTATTTTCTCAATTGTTTCAATACTTTTTTCATCAGCAATACCATCAATATATTCTATAAATTTCTTAAAAACTATTGCATTTTTATTATTTATATTAGCAATCTTAATTTGATTTCCATAAAGTGATTTTACTATTATCATTTTACTTTTAGCTCTTGTAATGGCAACATTTAATCTATTCATTCCTCCATTAGTATTTAATGGCTCGAAATTATTTTTAATAATGCCAAGATTATTTGGTCCATATGAAATTGAAAGAATAACTAAATCACCTTCATTACCTTGAACATTTTCAAGGTTAGTAATAATTACTTGTCCATTGTCAATCATTTCTTTAAGAGAATCTGGAAGTTTTGAAGAGTTTTCTATTAATAAACTTTCAATATATAGAGATTGTTTTGAGTTAAAAGTAATTATTAATATCTTTTCATAATTCTGATATTGATTAATTAATATATCTACAACTTTTCAGCTTCTTTTTGATTTATTTGATCTCAATTACCGCCGACATTATAAACTTCAATTGATTCTTTATCATTTGTTCCACGTTTTGTTGCAACTTCAAGATTATTTTTATAAATAAATTTATTAGAAAATTCTATTAATTGTTTAGACTCTGAACGATAATGATTTCTTAAATGAAATTCATTTCATCAAGATACTTTTGCTCTTTCTAATAAGGAATCTTCTCGATCAAAATCATTAATATCAAAGTCAGTTACTGCTAATTTACTAGCGAAAAATGAAGAAGGTTTTAATTGTTTATCATCTCCAGAAACAACTTTAATATTAGTTCTATAAACTAATGGATATGCTCTTTCAAGAGATATTTGACTAGCTTCATCAAAAATACCGTAATCAAATTCATCTCTAATTAATGGAACCATATCAGCAACATTATCTGGTCTAGCTACTCATATCGGAAATAATTTTTTTAGTGATGTGTAATATTTTTTAACAAATTGAGTTATTGGAGGATGAGCAGATGATGCTAATCTTAGTAGGTTTGCTATTTCATTCTTTTCATCTTTTGATAATCTAATTAAATAATTTCTTAAATTATTAATATATTTTTTAAAAGTTATTTCTTCTACTAATGAAGCTGCTCTATGAGATTCTTTTCTCAATTGAATAATGATATCTTGTAGGTGAATTCCTTTTATTTCTAAAAACATAGGATTTTCATTGATGATTCTATTTCACATAGATATTATTTTTAATTTTAAAAATTGATCATGATCAATGGGTGTTGTTATTCTTTGAATAATAGGTTGAATCTTATCAAAATCAAATAATATTATTGGATTTAAATATAGTGATTTTATATATGGTTTAGATAATCATTCTCATTCCTTTATAATTTCTTGGTTCAATATTTCATATAATTCTTTAAATTGATGAAGGTTAACTAAAAAATCAAAATCATAATTAAACATTTCTTTATATTTAATAAGTTCATTAATATTAGTTGATTTTAATGAATCTATATCAGAATTAAAATCATATATCATTTCTAGTATTTCATCTTTTTTACTATCGGCAACTCTTATTTGTTTTATATTTAATGTTGAATCCTCAACATTTTTTATTAAAGATTGATTAATTATGAATTCAGCATAAAATATTTCTTTATTATTATTTTCATTGTTTTCATAGATTTCTAAAAAGGAAGCTATTTTATCTGAATTAATTTGTAAAAAATCTAATCAATTATCTTTTGATATAGCTTTTTTGTGTTTTTCAATAAAAATCTCACCTTTAAAAATAATCTCTTTAATTTTGGCATTTGATAAAGATGTAAAAGAGTTATCTTTATCAAATACTCTTCTTTTAAAATTAATATAACTGGTTAATCGATTCAAAAAATGTATTTTTTCTTTTGAATTTTTCTCATTGAAAAGTTTCAAATCTTCAAATTTATTCTCTTCTTTAAAAACGAAAAAATTATTTATTAAGTTATTTAATTTATTTCCACCTAGTAAAAATTTTTCAACCATTTTAGTTTTATAATTAATTTTATCTATAATAAATTTAAGAGATTTATTTACATCTGATAAAGATTGATCTTCACCTTGTAGGGCATATTTTTTTATAAATTTCTTAGTTGCTAAATAACTTATAAATAAATCATCTATTTTAGAAAAATTATATTGTTCAAAAATAAATTTTATGTCTTCATAAAGACTCTGTTCTTTGTTTGTTAATGGTGAAGTATAATTTTGAAGTCATTCGGTACAAATTTGTTCACCCAAAGTCTTTTTAAGAAGATCATATTCACTATAATCCATTTTAAAAAAACCATCTGAAAAATCTTCTATTTTTCAATTTTTATTAACTAAACTTTTTAATTCAATATATCAATCTTCATAATTTTTAAAAAACATTAATTCATCTTGACTAAATTTAATAGGTTCGATTGTAGCTGATTTAGAAAATCTTGATGGTTCTCTATATCATTGTCTTCCTAATAATGAATCTAAATTAGATATTTTTTTATAAAAATTTTCTTTATTTGTTGTGTCATAAAGAAAAAGAGCAAATTGTGAAAGTGTTTTCATTCTTTCAGTTAAAACTTCAAGAGCAGCTTTTTTTTCTAAAACCATTAAAGACGTTTTACCTTTTATTAATGCATTACAAATAATATTAGAAATTGCCTCAGATTTACCAGTACCAGGAGGTCCATGAATTACTGTTGATTGAGAAAGTGATGACGCGACTGCATATTTTTGATAAATATTCAGAGGTTGAGTTAATTCAAAAATATTATTATTTTTAATGATTTTATCTTCAAAATATTCATTAGATTTAAATGAACTGTCAATTTGATTTTCAAATGGATCAACATCTTCATCAATTATTTTTTTAAGATCTTCACCTAATGCACTTCCACCAGGTTCAAAAATACCTATTAATGAATATGGTAAAATTTCAAATGAAACTGCATCAGAAATTATTTTTTTAGCATCTTCATTAACAAATGGAAGTAAATTATTAGTATTATGTGGAACATCGTAACCTAACATTCTTTCATATCTTTCAATATACTTTTCAAAAGATATATTTTCAAAAAGCTCTTCAATAGTTGTATTTGTAGGAAACTCTTTATTCATAAGAACTTGAATCTTTTCATTAACAAATTTTTCATCAAGAATTTTTCTAATGAATAATTTTGTTCCTTCTTCAACTATTTCAACCTTATATAAAATTAATGGTGCTTTAACTGCTGAATTACTATCTATTTTTCCTCTTAAGAATTGATGTGTAATATATAGTGGTCAAACAGTTGTATCCTCAAAATAATTTTTAGCTAATCTATTTAAAGAAATAAAATTTTTCTTATGACCTCTGATTTGGTCAACAAAATATGTAATATGTTTCTTCTTATTGTTTTCAAAATTTATTGATAATTCTGCTTTTCTAGTATCTGTAATAATTAAGTTATTTTGATTTACAATTTCAATAAATTCATCAATATTCTTAGAATTCTTTAAATTAGCTTCAAAGTAACCAATATCACTAGCTGATGAAATGGGAATTATTGATGTTTCTCCGTTAATAAAATCTAAAAAATCTTCTCTATTTACATATTTAAAAATATCAATATGTCTTGAAGAAATATGACTTTTTATACAATAATCAATCGAATTTATTTTTACCAAATTTAGTAATTTTTGTTTTATTGCTTTTTTCATCTATTTTAATATTCCTTTTATTACTTTTATATATTCTTCTTTGTTATCTCAAATAAGATCATGTCCTGTATTTTTTAAAATATGTGTTGAATCTGTGAGCTTTGAAAATAGTTTTAAATTTTCTTTATAATCACAAAAAATATCATTTTCAGATAATATGATGTCAAGTTTTTTATTAATTTGTTTTACTTTTTTAAGATATTTATTTATTTTAATTCAAGAAAAAATATCATTAATTAAAAATCTGAATTGTGTTTCATTTTTTAAAACATTTTTTCTTTTTTCATCAATTAAATTTAGTCATTCTTCATTATTTAAAAGTTTTTCAATATTGAAGATCATATTTTGTTCATAATATAAATTATCCAATTTATTAGATGTGAAAAATGCATTTTTGTAAATCAAACTACAGTATTTTATGTATTTATTTAATGGGTTTATCAAAATAAATCTTTTTATTCTATCACCAAAATATTCTTCTAAATCTTTAGCAAAAAGCGTTGACATAGAATCAAGTATAAAAATTATTTTATCTATTTTATTAGTTTCAATAAAGTTAATAACTGTTTGTAAAATTTCTTTGATTGATATATCTCTACCTAGATCAATTTCACTTATTCCATGATTAGGAAGATCTAATGAGTAATAGTTATAATTAATATTTAAATCTTTAAATAAATCAAAACTATCTTTTGCTGAATTTCTAATATCATGGATAAAAAATATATTATCTAATTTTTCATTTTTAATTAAAATATATTCAGAATTATTAAGCAAAATATACCTCATATCCTTAATTGACTTTTATTAAAAATAATAGTAAAATTTATATAAAATTTAGTATTATACAAAGTATATAATCAATTCTAATTGTTATTATTATTATAAGGAAAAATATGAAAAAAGGCAATAATAATAATACCCATATAAAAGAAGAATTAGACGAAAATATTATTCAAATTCAAGAAGAAGAAATAAATTATATTGATGAAAGTTTAATAGAAGAAAATAATTTTAAAGTTATATTTATTCAATTTATTAATGCTGTTTTTTTATCTTTTTTTAATCTTATAATTGGTGTTAGTGGCTCTGTTTATTTATTATTTGTTTCTTATTATGATAAATTTATTAACAATATTTATATTTTTTCAAGATCACTTTCATTTAGAGAAAGAATGAAATCCTTTTTAAAATTTTCGTTTTTTCTAATTTTATGAAGTCTTATTTCATTTTTTGTAATTTATTTTTATGATTACATAATTCAAGAATCTTGAGGAAATTTATTTCTTGGTTTTGCTATAACTTTTAACTTACTTTCAATACCTGTTTTTTTAAAGACACTAAAACCGGCTTTACCTATATACTCATTGGGAAGAAGTATGACTCATGAATCTGAAAAGGATAAAAGATTAAATCTTTTATTATTTATTGGGTCTATTGTAACAATTTTATTAGTAGGAGTAATAATTAGGTTTGTTTCTAGTTTTAATGCAACTTTATTTTTACCAGGTGGTAAAGGATTAACTTTTATGCCTTTTAAAGCTGCTTTTAATAATACTAATAGTGATAAAATAATAGTTTATTTATTAGGTGGTTTTGTATCAGGTGCTCTTTTTTTAATACCAGGTATTTCATTTATTATCATATTAAGTGCATTTAACATTAATTATGATTTATTTAATGCAGTAAGAGATTTAATGATTGGTGATTTTAATCAACTACCTATAATAATTGTTATATTCATGATGTTTGTTTGTGGCTTGTTTTCATCCACTATTTTAGTAAAATATTTAAACAATAAAAAACCTCATTTAATTTCTTCAATAGGCTCTGGTTTCATGATTGCTTCTGTTCCTGTTATTCTGATATCTTTAAGTAGTAATGATTGAAATGCTATGGGATCTAATTATGTACCTTTAATAATTGGATTAGTTGTAGGTTTAGTAGCTGCTTTTACTTTTTATTTTATAAATGTAAGAACTGGTAAAATAGATTCATCTATTTTCAAGTTTTTAAATCCTAAAATAGGTGCTTAATAATATGTATAGGTTAGATTCTTTTTTAGTTGAAAAAAATATTGTTGAATCTCGAAATAAAGCTCAAAGATTAATTAAAAATTATAATATTTCAGTTAATGACTTAATCATTAATAAACCTTCTTTTATTGTTAATGAAAATGATAATATAAAAATTATTAATGATTTAAAATATGTTTCAAGAGCTGGTGAAAAATTAAAATTTGTAATTGATAAATATGAATTGGATTTTTTTAATAAGAATATTCTTGATTTAGGAGCTTCAACTGGTGGTTTTACTGATTGTTCCTTACAAGAAAAAGCTAATAAAATTTTTGCTGTTGATGTCGGAATAGATCAATTACATAAATCATTATGAAATAATCCTAAAGTTATTAATATACAAAAAATGAATATTAAAGAATTAAATACTGAAATAATAGATAAACAAATAGATATCATCCTATCTGATTTATCATTTACAAGCTCTATTGTTGTTTTTGATTCTATAAAAAGAATTAAAAAATCTGAGAACCATCTTTTAATAATTTTAATAAAACCTCAATTCGAGTTAAATGAGAAAATAGTTAAAAAAAGTAAAGGTAAAATAAAAGATAAAAAATATCATAAATTAGCAATTGATAAAATTTGTTCATGTGCCAAAGAAAATAATTATTCTGTTCTACATATAATTGAATCACCTTTATTAGGTGCTAAGAATAACAATAAAGAATTCATAGCAATATTTAAAAATGAATAAAGTTATTTTTCATATTGATATTGATAAATTTTATGCAAGTGTTGAAGAAATATTTGAAAATAAATTTTCCTTAGTTCCAATGGTTGTTGCTAGTACAAATAATAGATCGGTTATCCTAACTGCTAATTCACATGCTAGAAAATATGGAATAAAGTCTGGAATGAAGGTTTATGAAGCTAAAAATCTCTGTAATAGATTAGAAATTTCTCAACCAAAACATCAATTATATAAAAATTATTCAAGAAAATTTTTTGAATTAATAAAAGAAAATATAACATCTAATATTGAAATGGT
The DNA here is from genome assembly GCA_009884515.1 of Candidatus Mycoplasma liparidae. GTDB lineage: Bacteria > Bacillota_I > Bacilli_A > Mycoplasmatales > Mycoplasmoidaceae > Mycoplasma_L > Mycoplasma_L liparidae. The sequence goes on from RHHX01000001.1 coordinate 151,874, forward strand.
TTCAGTTGATGAGTGTTTTATAAATGTTACTCAAGTATTAGAAAAATATCATAATAACTATAGTATTTTAGCTTTAAAAATAATTCAATTAATAAAAGATGAGTTGAACATAAGTATTACAATTGGAATAAGTGATAGTAAATTTTTGGCTAAAGTTGCTGGAAATGAAAAGCATGACAATAAATTTTTAGCAATATTTAAAAAAGATATAAAAATAAAAATATGAAATAAAAAAATAGGTGATATCCATATGGTTGGTGAATCAATGACACTATTCTTTTTGTCTTTAGGTATTGTTACTGTTAAAGATTTTATGGAGTACAAAGATCCTAATTTTTTAACTGAAAAAATAGGATTAACTTATCTGAAATTGTATTCTAATCTAAGTGGTGATGGTGGTGGAGATGTTAATTCAGATATAGGCATATCTAAAAGCATCTCAATCGATCATACTTTCAACTTTAGAGTTGATGATAAAGAAATTATTATCAATAGAATACACTTATTATCTGAACAATTATCAAAAAGATTAATTTCTAAAAATTTAATTGCATCAACATTTGTTATCAAGTACCAAAAAGAATATCAAAAAAATATATCACGAACTAAGACAATAAAAAACTATATCAATTCAAAAGAAGATATAGTTGTTATATTTTTAGATCTATTTTTAGAAACTTGAGATTTCTTTGAAATAAGACTAATATCAATTGCTGCAAGAAGATTAAAAATATCTACAAATGAACGCTATGAACAAATAAAATTATTTAAATAATTATTCAGTTGGAATTTCATTTAATTGATAAAAAGTAATAATTTCTTCAATAGTAGTTTTTCCGTTATCGATATATTTATATTCAATATTTCCTTCAAAATTTCTAAAAGCAATTGCAAAGAATTTATTATAATTTACAGGAGATGGTGGATCTTCTCCTTCAGGAGGTGGATCTTCTGGAGATGGAGAAATTGTTGGTCCTCAATAATTATTTAAAAAGTCTGTTATTGTTAAATAAGTGTCAATGCCTTTTGGATCTCTATATTTTTCTAAAATAGCATCATCATCTTTATCTTCTTTAACTGAATATTCTAAATTTTCAGGTGTAAAACTAAATTTTAATGTTTTATCAATTTTATTAATTTTATTACCGTTAGCATCAGTATATGTTTCTTTTTGCTTTTTCTCGAACTCATCTTCACTATCAATGATCGATCTTGTATTAATTACATCAATATAATTAACAAAATAAGGTATTGTGTTTGGTTTTGAAACAGATGTACCACCATAGAAAACATCATATAATTCAGGTAATAAAGCATTACTCATTACATTAAAAGAATCAGAATTTGAATTTAATAAAAATTCAGCAGCATTTCAACTATGCCCATAAAGAGCTAGATTTGTTTCTGCATACGCATTAGAACCAAATGTAAATATGTAATTACCGTTATTTATTGTTTTTGTTCCCTTAGCAGCTTCTAATGTAGAAGTTCCTATAGTTTGTAATTTATCATATCTAGTAGGATTTTTATCAATTTTGTCTTTATCATAGTTAGCTTGTGAATAATATCTAATATTTGGATTTGATACATTATTTAGAGTTCAAAATAAACCAACAGATAAACTAGTAGCTATAGTGAATCCAACAATAGAAAATCCTATTATATATTTTTTAAAAGCATTCATATTTCCTAATATATCCTCAAATAAACATTATTGTGATTTAGCAATATTATACAATGTTCTTAAAATAATACCTGTTCCGATATTATCTTTATCAGCTGTTGCGGCAACATCAAAATGTGAATAGTATTTATCCATTGTAAATTCTTTTAAAAAACATGCTGCTCTACTTGAACCAGCTTTTGGTCCTGGAACTGAATTTGCTATATCAGCAATACTAGATTTTAACATTTTTGTAAATTCATGATGAAATGGCAGTCTTCAAACTTGTTCACCAGAAATAATTGAAGCATCTTCAATTTGTTTTCACATTTTATCCGAAGTTGATCATACACCAGTATATGTTTCACCTAAACTATATATCATTGCACCAGTTAAAGTAGCTACATCAAATAAATGTGTTGCTTTTAAATCTTTAGCAGCATAAGTTAACGCATCAGCTAATATTAATCTACCTTCAGCATCAGTATTATCTATTTCAACAGTTTTACCTAAATATGAAGTAACTATATCATCTGGTCTTTGTGCTGAAGAATTAACTAAATTGAGAACTAACGGCATTACAGCAACAACATTCGTTTTTATCCCATTTTTAACTAATGAATGTAAAGCAGATCCAACAATAGCAGCACCACTCATATCATATTTCATTCATCTCATATTAGGGCCTGTTTTTATATTCATACCACCAGTATCGAAACAAACTCCTTTACCAACAAAAGCATATTTATCTTTTGAACTTGAATTATTATATTCTATAACCATCAATTTTGGCATAAATTTTTCTTCATCTGCAGCTTTACCAACACCAGTTAATAATAAAAGACCTTTTTTAACTAATTCATTATATGACATAACAGAAATTTTAACTTTTGATTTAACATCATCAAATAGATTTGCCATTTCATCAACAAAACTTTGTGGATACATAACAGCAGAAGGCATATCTTGTAATTTTCTACAAAATGTTTGATCTTCTGATATATTCATTGCTTCATTTAAAATAACTTCATGTTTTTTAATATTTTTAAAAACTAAATTAAAATTAACTGTTTTTACTTCTTTTGTTTTTTTAGTATAAGGTGTATTACTAATAAAATTAAGAGCAGGAATCAATGAGAAAAATAATTTTTCTGTATCCTTATAATCAATAATTGATAAAAAAGAATCTAAATCAATATTTACATCAATTCCAATATAACTTTTTAAATGTGACATTACACTAGTATATAATTCGTAACCTGAAAATTCTTCAGGCATTATATAAAATAGTTTTCCTTTAATTTCTTTATCTTCAAATAATGAATATTTTGCTGATTTATCAATATTTTTTGAATCATCTTTTTTAATAGCTATTAAACTATAAATTGTTTTTTTGTTTGTATCGTTTACTAACATATAAAAACTCCTTTTAAACTGTATTATTAAAATACATTATACTATTTAATAAAAAAATATTTGATTGGAGCAAAAATTAAATTTTTATGTTTTTGTATAAAAAGTATTTATTTTTAATATTCAAATCACTTGTTTTCAATATATAAAAAATATTTCTATCTGATTTCGAAATTTCAAAATCATTTTCACTTATTTCTTTTGATTTTAAATATGGTTTTTCATATTTATCAATAATTGTTTTTAAAATAATAACAGCATTATTAGGGTCAACTCCATTAGCAGTTTCTCCTGATAACATTAAAGCATCAGCATCAGAAAGAACTGCAAAATAAGCATCTGTTACTTCAGCTCTTGTTGGTCTTAAATTTCTTTCACAACTAGCTAGAATTTCAGTTGCTATGATTACTGGTTTTTTTGCTACTAAGCATTTACTAACAATATTATTTTGATATTCAGGAATTAATTCATATGATGTTTCAGTTGCTAAATCTCCTCTAGCTACCATAATAGAATCACAATTTTCTATAAGTTCATCAATATTTTTAATAGCTGTTTGATTCTCAACTTTACCTATTAGAAGTGGTGAGTAATCTGTTTCTAATATTATTTTTTTAATATTGTTTAATTGTTCTATTTTCGTTAAAAAAGATAGAGCAATATATTCACATTCTATTGAACATGCAAAAAGAATATCTCTTTTGTCTATTGAACTAATATTTTCAGATATAAAGTCAATCCCAGGAAACGTTACTTTTTTGTTATTTGATGCTTTTCAATTATTAAGACATTTTAGAGTCAAAAAGTCACTATAAATTGATTCAACACTAAGAGTCAAATTACCATCATCAATATAAACACTGCTATTCAATACAATATTTTTAAATAATAATTTTTTATCGAAATCTCCGTGTATTGAAAATACTTGATCATTACATAATAAATTATCTTCAAATTTCATTTTTATTATTTGATTCTTTTTAAGAATTAGATCTTTATCAAATTTTCCTAATCTGATTTCAGGTCCTTTTGTATCATAAAGAATTTTAATATCAAAATGATTGTTTTTTGAAATTTTTCTTATTAATTCAATGTCAGTTTGTTTTTCATTATTTGATCCATGTGATGCATTAAATCTAAAAATATTTACACCCGATTCTAAAAGATTCAAGATATTTTTTTCAGTAATTTTTTCATCTTTGTTTTTAATTGCTGGACCATATGTTGCTATTATTTTTGTTTTTGTCATTTGAGTAAAGTCGTTTCTTTTAAAAATTTTATCTTTGGTATTTATATTTACTTCTTTTAAAGAGATTATCAAAATAAGGGTTTATTATTGAAATTAATAAAAAAGATAGAACGATATATATTGGTGTCTTTATTGTTTCTTTTAAAATTCTTGGTATTAAATAATAAAAGAAACCATATTTAGTTAAATTAGAAGGTAAATTACCATTGTGTTGATATTTTCAAAATTCAATAAATGTAATTGGTCCTAAAATAAAACTCATTAAAATTGTACTAACAACAAAAAGAATTGTTAAATAAATAAAAAGCTTATACCTAATAAATGATTTTTCATTTTTAAAATTATTTCTTTTAAATGAAAAACTAACTATTTCTATTACTATAACAAATATAATAATAGAAATGATTGAAATAGCAAAGTAAGTTTGGATATTATTAATATTTAACCCTGAACTAAATGTCGCATTTAAAATATTAGTAAAATGAATTGATAAATATATTATTGAGAAAATAGCAAAGGAATAGATAATTATTTTTTGAATTATTAAATCAAAAATAATTGGTTTAGATTTCATTTTATGATAAATAATACTGATTATTCCGGCTATTATACCAATCATTAATTCTTGAATAGAGTACATTCAAAATCAAACACCACCATGAATCAAATAATTTATAATATCAGTTCCTACTCCAAATAATAATCCAACAATTGGACCAAAAAATCACCCTACAATGTATATTGGTAATCAAGCAAATGACAATGAAATTCCAAAAGATATTAAATTAACATTAAAAAATCCTAAAACTATTCTAAGACCTAACATTAAGGCAATTATTACAATGTAATTTATTGTAGAAAAAAATTTAATTGGGTAAAAAGGAAATACAGTTTTCAAAAATATTTGTTTCTTATTCAAATTTATATTTTGTTCTAAAGTTTTCATCTGATCTCATTATAGGAAAAATAAAAAGTATCTCTTTTAGATATTTTTATTTTTATATTTAATTAAAAAGGGAATCTTCTTCGAGGAGGCTGCATACTAGGATCAGTTAAGTCAATTTTTCCAGATTTAATATCATTTACATAACCTTGTCTAATAGTACTTAATTTTTCATAATCTTCTTTTGGTTTGTAATTACTCGAAACAACAATTAATAAAAAAATTAATCCACATACTACATAACCTATTATTGTAAAAACAAAAATTATTAAAAGTCTGTCAAAAGAAGTTTCATTTATTGAGGTATATGTTCAGTTGTTTATAATTGCTGATTCTGTTGATAAAGCACCATTATTAATAATCTTACTTCAATTTAGAACAACATTCCCACTAAGTGAAAAGAATGTAAATACAACAAAAACTATCATAGGCAATACATATGTTAATATTCTCATTGAATATTTCACATTATCATTTGTTTTTACATTTTTTGAAAAACTAAATACACTAAAAGCAATCGAAAATACACCAAAAAATGGAAGTATGCTATTGAACCAATTACCGCTATTTAATAGAAGGTAGTTTCGATTATTTAAATTAAACTCTCCATAAGCAAAAACTTGAATCACATTCCCAGTTGGAGAAGAAAATGTCAAAGCAACAATGTTTGTAACTAATAAAATTATTGCAAGTAATGCTACCAATACTAATAATACATTTTTTACTATTGGAATACTTTTTGGTTTTGAAGTGTATCGATATAATTTACCATTCCTTATATCCATAAATACTAATGCTTGAGCTTGTTGTTCAATCATGGTATTTGCTATTTGATGAATAGAAGTTGCATTTCTTTGTTCAAAGGAAGCTGAATTTTCATTATTGGTCGGGATTTTGTTATTACTTTTTATTTGATGGTTTTCTTTTTTTAAATTGTCAGATTCGATAGCTTCTTTTTTTTCAAGATCTTCTATTAATTCTTTTTTTAAAATTAAAGATATTTCTTCTATATCTTTTTTTATTAGTTTTTTAACAATATTTTTTATATTGTCTAATTCATTAGTTGCAAGAACTAAATCAACATTAAAAAAATCTTCTATAACAAATTTCTTTTCAGTAATAGATTCCATTAATAAAATATAATCTTTTGTTTGTTTTGCTTCTAATTTCTCACTGATTTCTATGTTATTAGAAATATTAATTAATCTGCTTACAGAATCATAAAAATTTTGATCTATTCGCAATAAAATAGTTGTTTCATTATAAAATAAAATAACATTTAAATTTTTTATAATTTTATCATAAATATCAATCATATAATTAGTGACCTTATAAGTATTTTAGTAGAAAAAAACTGAAACTATTTTTTTTATTTTCTAAAGAACTTTTTATTCCTTTATCTAATAAATATAGTTCATTAATTATTATTGTCAAATGTTTTGCATTGACAGAACTATATACATTTATATAACTTTTTAAAACAAATTCATTCATTTGTAAAATATTAGATATTTCTCTAATGTTTTTATTTGTTTCATAAATCTTTTTAAAAAATAAGAGATTTATCAATTGATTAGAAATAATTGCAATAAGTTGTATTTCATCAATTTTTTGTTCTACTAGTTTTTTGTATAATTTAAATAATTCATTACTCTTTTTTAATAAGAAGTTTTTTGTAAATTCAAATAAATTAGCTTCTTCATAGATTGAAAGAATATCTAATTTATTTTTTTCATTTGAAGAAATTAAAAGTGTTGATAGTTTATTAAGTTCTTGATCTATTATCATCGAATCTATTGGTAAATTATTGATAATATAATCAATTTCTTGTTCTGTAAAATCATTATCTTTAAAAATTCTATTTTTAAGAATATACTTAGCTTTAGTTTTATTAGTTAAATTAGTAATATTTATTTCAGTTGTATTAGAAAGAAATTCTGTTATTTCCTTACTATTTCTGATTATTTTTTTATTATTTAATAAAAAAATAATATCATTACTAGATAAAATAATGTTTATTAATTCAATTACTTTTTTAAAAATTTTAATATTAGTTAAAAAAGTAGGATTATGAATAATAAAAACTCTTTGTTCTGTTTCAAATAAATTAATTTGTTTGAAAGAATTTATGATGTTTTTAAAATCGTTTTCTTGAAAATAAATATTATTAGGTATTAAACTTGTAATTTTTTCTATTCTTTTTTGAAGTAAATTTTTATCACTATAGTAAATGTTGTAAATCATATAATGCTTTATTTTAAACTATTAAATTAAATCATTAACTATTTCTATTCCTTTTGAGGTAATTTCTCTTCCTCTCATAGTTTTTCGAATTAAATTATGGTTAAGTAAAAATGGTTCTATTTTATCTTCAATTGTATATTGATCTAAGTTTAAAGTAGTTGCAATCGTTTTAAGTCCGATGGGCTCTTCATTATTAAATAATAATTTTAAATACATAACATCAATAGTTTCAAGACCTAATTGGAAAATATTCATTTCCTTTAAAATTTCTTCTATTTTTATATTTTGAATAACTTTTAAATAATCATTAACTCTTTTAATTAGTTTATTAGCTATTCTGGGAACACCCTTGCAAAAAGTAGCTAAATAATCAATTTCATCATATGTTAGTTCACATTCAAGAATTTTAATTGTTCTTTTAATAATTAATTTTATTTCCTCTTCAGTATAAATATCCATAAAAAAGGAAATACCAAATCTTTCCTCAAGTGCATCTGGTATTTTACCAATACTTGTTGTTGCTCCAATTAAAGTGAATTTAGGTAATTGAATTCTTGTTGATTTAGCATTAAAATCTTTTCCAATCATTATATCGATAGCAAAATCTTCTAAAATGGAATATAGTGTTTCAAAACACACTGAACTCATTGCATGAATTTCATCAATAAACAAGAAATCACCTTCAGAAATAAGAGAAATAAAATTGAAAAGATCAGGTATTTTTTGTAATTGAGTTCCTTGTATTATTCGAATTTTTTTATCAAAATGATTTGTAATAATATGTGCTAAGGTTGTCTTACCAGTTCCTGGTAATCCATATAATAAAATATGATCTAGTGGAACTTCTCTTTTTATTGCGGATTCTATATAAACCATAAGATTCCTTTTCAGAGATTCTTTCCCTTTAAATTCATCAAACGTTGATGGTCTAATTTGCAGTTGATTGATTTGCATTTGCAATAACTCTTATAGCTTCTGAAAGTAATGTATCAAGGTCTTTATTGGTAAAATCAATATTTCCTAAAGCATAAGCAATATTTTGTTTTGAATAAGATAGACTTTCTAATCCTTGAACTAATTTATAATTAACATTAGCTTCATTTGTGATATATTTCGAATATTTCTCTGTTAAAGTAATACAAATATTAGCAGCAACTTTACTAGTAATGTTTCTAAAACTCGCTAATTCTTTAATAGCTCCCCTTCCTATTAAATCTAATAATATTCCAATGTCATTTTCCAAAATATTCAAAGCTGTGATTGTTCCAATACCCTGAATTTTAGTTAAATCATTAAAAAGATACTTTTGTCTAATATTTTTAAATCCAAACATATCTTCAACTAAAGTATTTTTGAAATCTATTTTTGATGTTTTTTCAATATAAATTTTGTAATTATACTTTAATTCATATTCATCACTTTCTAAAATATTAACTTGATAACCAATATTATTATTTTCTAAAATAATATATTTTTTTCCTTTAAAAGTCACTTTGCCAAATATGTAATTAATCATTTTTCCACCTCATAATTTTATATAGGTGTGAAAATAAAAATAATACTAAGTTAACTATAACTTAGTATTATTGAAATTATTGAAATTATGACAAATAAAACAAAATGAATTGAAATATTTATCGTAAATATTTTTTTAGTAAATGGTTTTCTTCTTTTGATATAAGATTCAAATTCTGTTAATGATGATAAAGATTCTTCATCAACATAAGTTGGAATTTTAATTTTCTTTTTCAATTTATCAATCTTAACACTTCTAATAAATTTAGAAAACCCATATCTAAGACCAGGCATAAAATCTTGTCTTCCAACTCATCATAATAAATCAAAAACAAAAGCTGTTATAAAAATAGATAATAAAATATGATGTCAAACATCTGGTAATAAAAAAGCAATATGATCATTAGAAGAAAAGATAGTAAAAATAGTGATAACTGCTATTACAATAAATAAATTACTAACAATTGTTGGAATAATACCATTAGGATAATTATGATCTAAAAGCGATTGGTCGTTATTTTTATTTGATTCGTCTAAAGTTTTTTTAAGATTATATCCACTCTTAAAAGAATTATCTAATCCTTGATTCATTTCTCAATCTGTCCTTTTGTAGCTAAAACTTGATGTTCATATTCATCACTTATTGAATAGAACTTAGGTATATTTTTAGCTGTATATTCTTTTTGATAATCTAATTCAATACTGCCTTCAGCTAAATTAACATGTATTTTAGAAAGACTTGGAGAAGCTTTTATTAAAGAAACTGTGTATGGATGAATAGGATTTCTGAAAATTTCATTTGTATTTCCTTTTTCAACTATTTTACCTTTATGCATAATAATTAAACGGTTACAAATATAATTAACAACAGATAAATCATGAGCAATAAAAATAAAAGTAACACCTTTTTCTTTAGAAAGTTTTTTCATAATATTTAAAACTTGAGCTTGAATAGAAACATCAAGAGCCGAAATAGGTTCATCAGCAATAATAATTTTAGGATTAGTTATTAATGATCTAGCGATTACTATTCTCTGCCTTTGGCCTCCTGAAAATTCATGAGGATAACGATAAGCATGTTCTTTTTTTAATCCAACTTCATCAAGAGCAACATAAACTTTATCTCTTGCTAATATTGTTTTCAAAAATCTTTTATTAGCATAAAGAAGGGGTTTATTAGTTGTTCTTAATGATCTATATAATTGAACAACTTCAATAATTGTTTCAAATTCAAATTCAAAAGATTTAAGATTTTTTACTTTAGTTTTATATTCCCTTTTAATAATATTATTAACATCTTTTTTACGTCTAATTTTTTCAACAAAAGATAGTTTTGAATTTGATAATAAACAATTTTTAATATTCTTGCTCTGTTCATTAAAGGTAAATTCAAATTTATTTTGATATTTATGAAACTCTCTTTTTAATCTTGCTAAATCTTTTTTAGTAGCATTAATTTCTATTTTAGAATCATTTTTAAAAACTCTAATTCTGTCATCCATATATTTATCATATTCATCTTTAGATTCTTGATGAATAATAATAGTATTTTCATATTTTTCTTTAAGTTCAATATATTCATCAGAATCAAGAAAACTTTTATCAAATTTATGTTGTTCAACTTTATTTTTAAGTGAATGTATCTTTTTCTTAAAAGTACTTAATTTTTCATCTATTTGTTTTTTTGTTACTTGAGAATCATGTTTAATTTTAGTAATTTTTTTAGTAATTACAGAACTATTTAAATAAGAAATACTTTTATCTTTTTTTATTAAGTCAGCAAGTTCTAATTGAATTTTTCGGTATTGCTTTGATTTTATACTTTTATCTTCAAGATATTTTTGTTTTTTTATTTCATAATTTTCATCAGTAGGAATAAGATTATTTTCAATTGTAATAATTTCATCAATTTCTTCACCTAGTATTTCAAGTAAAGAAATATTAGACATTATTTTTTTATATTTTTGATCAATAAAATTGATTAAAAAAACATTTAATTCATAAATATCTGTTTGTTCAACATAAATAAATTTACTAAATAGTGAAAATAAATTTAAAATTCTCTTGTACATTTTCAATTTAATGTGAGCAATATAGTTTTCTGTAATACTTTTTGAAATTTTTATTTGTTGTTTAAAAATAGAAATTTGTTTCTTATATGAATCTGTTATTGCTGCATATAAATTAACATTTTGTTCATAATATTTAACAGTAATATCATCTTGATACTCTTTTAATTCCTTCTTAATTATTTCACTTTTTTCATGAAGTACATAATATTGAGGAGACTGCTTTATTTGTTTTTGTAATTCTAAAAGTTCTTTCTCTAATTTAAAATAAGTAGCTTCAGTTTTATTAATATTCAAACTTTGAAATTCTTGTAATTTAGTCTTATATAAATCTATAATTGCATCTTTATAACCGTATAGTTTGGTTGTTGATGTCTTATAATCATTTTCAAAATCTAAAACAACACCTAATAATCGATTCATTTCATCAATTGATTTTTTATTTTTATTAGGTTTAAATTCATTTATTTTTTCAATAGCATATTTATAATTATCAATCATTTCCAAATAATACTCAGTCAAGTATTTTTTTGAAATGACATTATCATTAATTTTAAATTCATATTTAAAACATTTATTAATACTTAAATGATTCGTTAAAAGTTTATTTGCTTCTTTATCAATTGATTTATTAATGATTAATGGTTCTGAAATAAGAGAAAGGACATTCTTTTTAGGATTTAATGATGACATTGGATCTTGGAAAATCATTTGCATATTTGTTGTTAATCAAGATTTTGTTTTTTTAGAAATGTTTTTTTGATTAATTAAATGTCCATCAAAAGAAATAGCGCCACCTGATGTGGTACATAATCTAATAATACACTTACCAGTTGTTGATTTTCCTGAACCTGATTCACCAATTATTCCAAAAAAATCACCAGGATAAACATTAAAAGAAACATCATCAAGAGCTTTGAAAAAAATACCACCTTTATTGAAATATTTATTAATGTTTTGTACTCTTAAAATAGGTTGTGTTTCCAAAACCTCGTTTTCTATAAATAATTTCTTGGTAAGTTCTTTTTTAACCATTATTCTTCCTTATTAATTTTTTTTTGAATTGATGATTTTGCCAATTTTAATTTTTCTTGAACATTTTCGGGAATTTCATATGGCAAAGCATCTGGATGTAATAATCATGTTGCAGCTGAATGTGATTCATTTACTCTAAACATTGGAGGTTGTTTTTTAAAATCAATTTCTCTTGCATAAATATTTCTAACAGCAAAGGCATCACCTTTTGGTGGAGAAATCATATTTGGCGGGGTTCCAGGAATAAAACCTAATTCTTCATTTGAATCAGGATCTGGAATTGAAGCTATCAGTGCTCAAGTATATGGATGAACTGGATTTGTAAAGATATCTTCAACTTTACCCTTTTCAACAATCATACCAGCATACATAATGTAAATATAATCACAGAAGTTTGCAATTAGTGAAATATCATGACTAATGAAAATAACAGCAACTGAATATTTAATACTTAATTTTTTAATTAAGTCTAAAACCTTTGCTTGAATAGTAACATCTAAAGCTGTTGTCGGTTCATCAGCAATAATAACATCTGGTTCACCAACTATTGTAATAGCAATTACTATTCTTTGTCTCATTCCACCTGAAAATTCATGTGGATAACTATTAATTGTTTTTTGATAATCATCAATACCAATAAATTTTAAAACTTCTTGCATCTTTGCAGTCATTTTCTTAGATTCGGTTTTCTGATTATAATATTGTTTTAATAAAAGTTTTTTCTCATTTATTTCAACTATTGATAATTTGGGCTCTTGATTTTTAAGAATATAAAGATTATTTTGATATTTACGATATTCAGTAATTTTAATTGCTTCAATAATTTGAACAGCAATTTTTTTAGTTGGATTAAGACTCATTAAAGGGTCTTGAGGAATATAAGCTATTTTTGTTCCTCTAATATATGGTCATTGTGATTTTTTCAAAGATAAAATATCAATTCCATTTAAATTAATAGAATCAGCATCAACGATTGCATCATCATTAAAACCAATAATAGCTTTAACAAAAACAGATTTGCCTGAACCTGATTCACCAACTAATCCAACTATTTGACCTTTTTTGATAGCAAAATAAACGCCTCTAACAGCCCTTATTAAACCTAGTTTGTTTCTAAAAGAAACTTCTAGGTTTTTAACTTCAAGGATATTATCAACATTTAATTTGTGTTCTTTAGATGTGACATAATTATTTTTATTTAAATTATTTTTAAACATATTAACCTATAATCTTCGGATCGAGTGAATCATTTAAATTATTGGCAATAATTTGAGATGAAAGTGTAATTAATAAAATCATAATTGTTGGAAATAATAATAAATGCAAATATTGAGTATCAAATGCATTTTGAATCATAACACCAAGACTCATTTCATCAGTTCCCCTTAAACCTAAAAATACTAATGAAGCTTCAAAGAATATAACTGCTGGAATCATATTAACAAATCTAACAATTAATCTTCCTAAAATATTTGGAATTAAATGGGTAAATATTATTCTTGATTGAGATGCACCAATCGTTTTAGCAGCTTGAATAAATTCAGAATCTTTATATTTAATAATAAATGTTCTGGCAGTTATAGCCGATGACATTCACCCTGTTAAAATTAATGCAAAAGCAATTGTAAATAAATTTAAAGTACCATCAGAAATAACTAATGAGAAAATCATAACTCAAACAATTAGTGGAACTCCTAAAAGGATTTCAACAATTCTCATCATTATTGTATCGGTTGTTCTACCAGCAAAAGTTCCAGATATGGAACCATAAACTGTTCCAATAAGAACAGCACCTGTTGCTGCTACTAATGATAAGGTTAAAGATTGTGCTGTTGAATATCATAATAATGATCATCAATCACGACTTTGTCCATCAGTACCAGCTATTAATACTAAATTATTTAAACTTGGAATATTATAAGGATTATAACCTGTTATATATCATGAACCATTAATAAATTCAGCACTTTCTCAAATGTTATAAGTTAAATCATATTGTAGTAATGAAAGATATGTATCATTATCTAAAACAATATTACTAATTCCAGTTATTCCTAATCAAGGAATTCTTGGAGGAAGGTTTGAAATTAGTGAAGATGGCAATCCACCAACACTTATATTAACTGCATTTCAATTTAATAAAGGAAAGATAATTGTCATAATAATAATCATAGATAAAAGACCAACAAAGAATGTCGCTGGTTTTGATTTGAAAAATCTTCTTCCAATATCAGCTATATATTTAGTCGGTTTACCAGTAATTTGATCAGAGTTGTCATTTTTAAAAATATCAACATTTTTAAAATCTTTTGCTACTAAATTAGGAATTTCTAGTTCATTATTTCTTGATTCAGAATTTTCTTGATATTTAATAGAACTTAAATAGTTTTCTTTATAATTAGACATAAAACTAATATCAACTAAATTAGTTTCTTCATCAGTATTTAATACTTCAATATTTTTATTTAGATTTAATTTGACTTTAGTAGAACTAATCATGTTAATTGAATTTTTAACTTGTTTTCTAATTTTTAATCTTGCAAAATAAGATTTTATATAATAAGTAACTCCAATAGAATTTTTATTAGCTAAAGTAATTCTTGGATCTATTATTGTATATAAAACATCAATAAAGATTTGCAGTGCAAAATATATCGCTGAGAAGAACACTGTAATAAATAAAACCAAATAAATTTCTTTATTTTGAATTGAACTAATTAGAATTGATGATGTTCCTGGAATACCAAAAAATCTTTCGATAATAATTGATCCGGATAAAATGACCATGAAAGATGGGAGTAATACAGAAATAATCGGAATCATTCCATTTCTTAAAGCATGCTTAAAAACAACAGCTCTAAATTTTAATCCTTTAGCTAGTGCTGTTTTAATATATTCTTGTTGAAATACATCAACAAGTTCATTTCTTGTATAATAAATAATTATTGATATTGAAGATAAAACCATTGAAGTTATTGGTAGAACCATCGATAGCATTGTTTCTTGAATGTTATCTCCAGTAGGAATAACAAAGGCGGGAGGTAGTCCTAAAAATGATGATATTTTTAATAAATACAAAGCAAGAATAAATGAAGGAGAAGAAATAAACAATACTGCCATAACATTGATTATTATATCGGGAGCTTTCCCTCGATAATAAGCAGATAATATTCCAAATCCTATTCCAATAAAGGCTGAAATAACAAAGGCTGGACCAGCAATCATAATAGTATATTGCATTGGTTCTAAAACAGTATCAATAACAGATTTACTGCCGGAATAGACGACTCCGAACCTACCATCAGTAAAAATTCCACTAATAAATCTACCAAATTGAACAAATGGAGAATCTAAAAGACCTGCATTTTCTAATTTTAATAAATAGTCAGCATCTGTATCAGTATTAGATCTAATAATTGGAAAACCAGGAATAGCTTGCATTAAAAAGAAAACTAGTATTAATAATAATATTAAAGCAACAATAGCAAACGCTACTCTTTTAAAGAAGTATTTAATCATTTTTTATTTCTAGCCTTTCTTTTTAATTTTTTTTGTTTATTTTATAATCCGATATGTAAAAGCTTCATTTAATTCATTATATGATCAAGTAATATTACCTGTTTGTCTTTTTACTCATTCACTATAAGTTAAAATATTATTTGTATCAAGATTAGTTTTATCAGCAGCTAATGATCAATATTTTGATGCTTCAGCGCCTTTACCAGTATCATATACACCAAATGGTAAGAATGAATATTGGATTGATTTAGAAATACCAGGGAAAACTAAAGACTTAAGAGATGATCAATTGATTAAATCATTTATTGCTTTTCGAATTGTAGCACTTCGACCATTTTCAGTAATTAGAGTGTAATAATCTTTAACAATTAAATCATAATATGGTTTGGCAATATTTGATTTAAGTAATGGGTCTTTAGGAAAAACATAATTACCATATTTATCTAATGAATAAGTTGGTTTATTATTAGCTCACATAGGTTCACCATCAGCTGCAATAATAGCACTTTGACTACCTACTTCAACTCCATTAACAACTTCACTAAATCCTTTTGGATAAACTTGAAGATTATATGGAATTAAATCTGACTTATTTATTTTTTCAGAACCTAATAAATAGGTTTCGCTTGGATTTGTTTTACCAAGATTAGCTGTTGGTATTTTTGATGTATCTAATGAACCGGTACGAAATCTTTCAAAAGTAACAATATCAGATGTTACTTTATAAAATAAATCAATTGTTTCAAATTTACTATATGTTTCATTACCAATCTTTCATTTTTTTCTAAAAGTAAAATAACTTTCTGGATTAGCTACAACCTCTTTGCTAAATGCATCAAAATAATGACTATTGATACCATATGAAATTTTTTGAAGATCAATTCCTTTTACATAATAAGGAGCTGCTGAAGCATAATCATTTCAATTTGATGGTCCTTCATCTGGAGAACCTACGCCATATAAAACATTAATGTTTTTACTATTTTCTCAATTTAAAACACCACTTTGAGGATTTACTGCAATATTACCTTCAACTATTTGCTTATTTCAATCATCATCATTCACAATATTTTTAACTGTTTGTTTAAAATAAGGTAAAGCTGAAAAATATCCGTTTTCCAAAATATCTAAAATTTCACGTCCTGAAAGCGTTGGTTTTTCGAAAAATACTTTAAAAGGAAGTGCTGATGTTGCTGTATTAACTTTTTTATTTTCTGAATAATTCAAAGTTTTTTTTATATTTATTCCAGGAAGTGAAATAAAATAACCATTAGAATTTATTCTAGTTTCAATTGATCTATCAAAAGCTTTAAATCCTGCTCAAAAATCAACTGGAGATAAATATTGTTTTTCAGAATTTACTTCTAAAATATTGCCTTTTGTATCAACTCATGGAATTGGTTTTATATCAAAGGTCATTTCAGTGGCACGAGCATTAGGATTAGTTACTGATGCTGCTAATCCTTTATCAAATTCTGTAATTAAATTAGCAATAGAAGTATTTGTTCCTTGTGAAATTAATTCAGTTTTTAATTCTCTTTCATATTTTTGACTAACTGTATTTCCTTTAATATTATTATTCCCGCCACCAGTTGTTGTTCATGCTGTTAAGTTAATAGCTGTTGATCGAAAAAATTCTGTATTTGGTGCAGTAGTAAAATTTGTATTATATGGTGTTTTTGAAAATAATGGGTCGTTAGGTGTAGCATGGTTAAATGTCGTATTTGATGCTTTATCATTTTTAAATCAATCTCTTATATTAATTTGAGAATTAAAATTAATCGGATTAAAATTATTTTCTCTAACTAAGATTGGTGTGATTGTAGTTGGTCCATCTTCAACATAAGGAATAGTTGGGTTTTGACTAGCAATTCAATTTACCAATTTAATACCATAACCATATGTATCTAAACCAGATACTAGATCTGTTATAAAATTTGAATTATTAAAAACTCATTGACCAATTAAATTTGCTAATGTTACATAATAATTATCAACTCCTCTTTGAGTTTTATTATTTGTAATAATATCAATTTGAGAATTATTTTCTGGATTAATATCATTTTTAATTAAAAAATCTTTTAAAGAAGCTTGTCATGGAAGTATTTCCGGATTTATTAATGCTCTTTGTAATGGATGTCACAAATTAGCAATTGGATAAGTATCTGTAAACATGTATTTCAATCAAGTACCAACAGCGTTATAATCAGGACCTCAATAGAAAGAAAGCATTTCAACATTTCTATTATAAAAACCTTCATTAAGTGAAACTGGTGTTCTTAGTGTTAAGTCAAAACTTAATCTTTCATCTATTTGCTTCATTGCTTTATTTAATGAACCAAAGAAATCCATAACACCTGGACTAGGAGCAGCATTTAAAGTTGTAAAATTTAATTCAAGACCTGGAAAATGGTCACCATATTTAGCTTCATATTCTTTTTCATATTCATCCAAGATTACTTTAACTTTTGTTTGTAAATCAGAAATATATTTATTTTTCGAAACATTTTCTTTTTGTTTTACAGGTAAAATATTACCATTTGCATCAACTGGTTTAGGATCAAATTCCATATAATAAGAATCAACACCTACTACATTTCTTGGGATCATACTTGGGATCATAATACCTGCAAGAGGGAGTGCAATAGCAGCTATTCCTATTGTCTTAATAAATATATTTTTTCATCTCATTTTTCATCTCAAATCTGATTCAAAATTATGTAATTAAATCTATAATAAAAATAAATAAAAGCATATTTTTTATATTATATAATAAAAAGAACTAAAAATATGCTTTTAGTATTTTGTATTCAAAAAATTAAAAAGTAAATAACTTAAATTTTTGAGTTAATAATTTTATTTAATAAAATAAATATATAACTAGCATCTGTCTTATCAAAAGAAAGAATGTGTGACCCGTTTGGAATGATGTGAACTTTATTTTCATTTGATTTTTTCAATAATTTTTTAGCATTTTTAGTATCACTTAAAACATCTATTTCCGACTGAATATAATAAACATTATTTGTATTAATAGCTTTAAATAAAGCTCTTCAAGACTTTTTAAAACATCTTCATGTTGTCAAATGAACACGATTACTAATTAATTGTCTTGGTCTAGTTCCTATAACTCTAATTAATAAGGAGTTGTTGGTTAATTTGAAATTAAAATTAGTATATGAAAAGGTATTTATATTGGTAAGAAGTGTAAGAAGTGTTTTTGTTTTTAAAAATTGTTGTTTAACTTCATTTTCGTTTTCAACTTCAATAATTTTATAAGGCATATTTCAAATCAAAATACCATCAGCTGTATTTGGATAATATTTATTAAATAAAATAATTAAAGCTGATCCTCATGATTCACCAACTAAATAAAGTTCATCAAAATCAATTTGTGTTCTTAAATATTTCAAAACTAAATTAATGTCTTTTAAATATTTTTTATAATTTTGAGAAGCAACATTTAAGTTACTACCTTGTGCTCTAGCATCAAAAGAAAAAAATCAAACATCATCAAAAACTGGATAATCACAGAACTTAATCATGGCACTATTGCCATTATAACCATTAATAAAAACAACCATCTTTTTTTTACCAATAACTTTATTTTTAGGCAATATTAATGTAGTTGGTACTTCATATTTTATTCCGGAAATTATTGCTTGAGTGTCAATTATTCTATCTTGATCAAACTTTTTCATGTTTATTCCTTATTTTTAAAGTATTTTTTATTAAAAATTAGATAAATTAAATTATATATTCATCTTATATAAATAGGAAACCATTTAAATGAAAACTTTCTATTAATATAAAAATAATCATTATTTTCTTTCATTAATTCACGCATTTTTTTAGAATTTAAACGGAATGAAACAATTTCTTGAGCATTATTTTCAATACATTTATTACATGCATAAATTTCAGCTTTATATCGCTTATCGTCTCATGATTGAGCAATTGAATTACCTTCTCTATTAAAATAATAAAGACCTGTTATTTTTCTTGTAAATATTAGGCTTTGAGAATTTTTTACTAATTGAGAAAAATAATCAGGGTCTTGATAAGCTGTTTTTTCTTTAATATCTTTTAACGAATAGAATATTTCTTTCTTTGAAAAACATATTAATGGAAGACAATACGGCGAATGCATCTGTCTTTTGTCCATTATTTCTTTTTTAAATAAAAATCAATAAGGTCTTATTTTGGTTGTAATTTTTTTACCATTTCATCTTGCAAAAGATGAAACTATCAAATCTTTATCTTTATTAACATCATTTAAAATATTTAGTGATTCTTTTGTAAACATATCATCACTATCAAGAATAGAAATGTAATCATTTTTTGCTAATTTATTATTTTTTACATAATTAATCACACTTCCTCATTGACCATTTTCTTTTTCATAATATTCGAAGAAATTATATTTTTCTAAATAATGTTTTATAACATTTTTGCTATTATCAGTAGAACCATCATCAATTATTAGAACTTGAATTAAATCATGATTATAATTAATACTAATAATTGAATTTAAACAGTTTTCAATAAATTTTTCAGCATTAAACATGGGAATTATTATTGAAAAAGATTTATTCATGACCTTCCTCAATTTTATTTCTAATAATCATGTCAACTTGTTCTATATTTTCAGACATAATATCAATTGCACTTTCATATCCTATTGCCATTATTTTTTTATTTGAAAGTTTTATTTTTGAAAAAATATTAGATTTTTCTAAATCTTCAGTTGTTTTAAAATCAAAAAAGATAATATAAAAATATCTAAAAACATTTTCTAATTTAATAGCATCATTAACATTATTTATAACTAAAACCGTATTATATGGAAGCCCCATTATATCTCTTAAAATTTTTTCACTAAAATCACCTTCAATATCAATAAATAAAAATTCAGGTTTGATATTTTTAATTGTTTCTTTATTTTTATTAAAAAAATTATATGTAAGAATAATCGAAATATTTTTATTTTTTAAATCTTCATTTAGCAAATCATAAATAAAAAAGTTATCACGGGTATCAATAATTTTTTTATTTGGGTTTCTCATTACAAATTCAATGTCATTTTCAAGGTCTAATATTTCCTTATTAGTATTTTTTCTTGTTGAAATGATTTTTTTATAGGTTTTATTGAAACTAGAAATAATAAACAAGTATGAAAAAAATTTTCAAGGTGTTTTTGAAATTTTGATTCTCATATTGTAACTGTATATCAATTTAGTAAAATTATATTTTACAAATTCTAATGAGTACTTGTTAGTCTTGTTTTCATGTTTTAGTAAATAATAAATAGCCATTAGTAATAAAATAACTAGTCCATTAATTCATCTTTTATGTTTTTTATTTTTAAATCATTCTTCTTTTTCAAGTCATAGAAATAACTGGTTAGCTTGATCATATCAATCAGAGGTTTTTAGTTTTATTTCTTTATAAAAATTAGAAAGAGAATTTTCTTCATCAGTAGATTTATATTTAACATAATAGTAAACAACATTTTTAATCATAAAAAAATTATTTGTTTTTAAAAAAACATAAGGCATAACACCAAAATCTTCAAATACTCTATCTTTTAGAAATGAAATTCCTAAAGATTTAAAATATTCAGTTTTAATTAATGTTGCCCATGGTGTGCACATGTTAGATTTAACATAATGTCCGCTTCCAAAATTTCTTGATTTCATTCAAGTTGGAACAAAAGGAATTTTTATTCTTTTATTTTTATAGTGAAGAATAGTTCTGCCAACCACAACATCTGAATCTAGTTCAAAAGCTTTAGTACTTAATAATTCAATTGCTTTAGTTGGTATATAATCATCAATATCAACAAATGTAAAATATGATCCATTAGCATTGGCAATTAAAATATTTCTAGTTTCTCCTAAACCTTTGTTTTTTTGAGAAATAATTCTAATTCTATTATTTCTAGTTTTTCAATAATTTAACAATGTTAAACTTTTATCATTTGAACCATCATCAATGATTAAAATTTCAATATTTTTATATGATTGACTTGTACAGCTTTTAAGACATTTATCAATGTATTTTTCACCGTTATAACAAGCTATTAATATTGAAATTAACTTTTTTTCCATTAATTGTCTTTCAAATATTTTTCAGACCAAATCAAAAATATTTATTTATATAAATATATAATATTATTATATATTACATATTTAGGAATATATATCATAAAATGATTAATAACATTAACAAAAGACAGCTTATTTCTAGTTTACTAATGTCTTTATTAGCAGTTATTATTGCAGTTATTATTGCTTCTATAAATTTTAATTTATGAACCCTTGTTTATACTGTTTTATTAGTTGCTCCAATTGTTATGTCTATCAAATATTTTTTTAATATTTGATTTGTTAAAATATCAAATATTAATGTTGATTATAAAAAGAGAAAAACTGTTATTTTAGTAATGACATTTTTTTATATTTTTCAAAATATTCTTTATATATTTCCTTTTTTATTAGTGATTTTAATGAATTCTTATATGCCTAATATACTTATTTTTAATAAATATATGGCACTTGCTTGATATGTATCTTGAACTTTTGTTAATTTAGGTGTATCTTATTTTTATAAAGAGAAGGGTGAAAGTACAAATGGATAAATGATACCCTGCAGTTGTTACATCTGATATTTTGCAAATAATAATTGGAATTTATATTACTATTTTCATATTTTTTGTAATTGGTTTTTTATATTTTTTTCAATCAAAAAAATTAAAACCAGATGAAAAACCTCCACTAGTAGTTTTATTAGTAGATACAATTCTTAATATGGTTAAGGAAATTATTTTATTATCATTAGGGAAAAAATATCTTAAATTTACTCCTTATTTTTTCATGTTGTTCATGTTTTTAGCAATATCTAACGTTTCAGCAATAATTGGAATAAGAGAACCCACAACATCATATACAATTCCTTTAACATTAACCTTAATAACATGGATAGGTTCACAAATATTTGCTATTAAATATCAAAGGCTAAGTTATTTAACTAGTTTTTTATTAGGAGTAAAGATTAATAATAGAAAATGATATTTTTTTATTAACCCTTTAGAAATTGTTTCGAGAATAACTCCAATTATTTCATTATCAATGCGTTTATGAGGAAATATGTTTGCTGGTTATGTTATTTATGCAATTATGCTATGAGCTGCTGCTGGCTTAATTCCATTCAAATATGATAATGAACTTGGTATTATTGTTCAAGCAGGATTACCTCAAATTGGATTAGTTTTATTAGCGGGAATTTTTGTTCTTCCTGCTTTATATCTTTATTTTTCTTTATTTATTGGTTTAATACAAGCTTATGTATTTACATTATTATCATCATCATATTGAGGACAAGAAATAGACAAAGCACGTGAAATGCTAGAAGAAAAAAATAATAATATTATTGAAAATGAAAAAAATATGGATATTATTTCTTAAAAAGAATAAAATTAGAATAAAATTAAAATATAATTCTTAATTAAAATTATATATTTATCAGGAGAATTTATGGATATTACAAATATAATCGAAGCGTTGGAAACAATTGTTGGAAATGGTGATCAAATGAGAGAAGCAGTTACTTTAGCAGTTGATGGTCCAGACATTGTTAAAATGGGAGCTTTTATTGGAGCTGGTCTTGCTTTAGTTGGCGCTAGTGGTGTTGGAGCTGGTCAAGGTTATGCTGCTGGTGCTGCTGCACTTGCTGTTTCAAGAAACCCAGAAGCTAAACCAGCTATTATGAGTACAATGCTTATTGGTATGGCAATTGCTGAATCAGCTGCTATTTATGGTTTTTTAATAGCTATACTTTTAATATTTGTTGCTCCGATTATATAAATAAAAATGAAAAAAACTAAAAAATTAATTTTATTATCATTACTTTTTTTAATATTTTCTCTTTTTGCTATTCTTTTTTTAGCTTCATGTTCAGAAGGTAATCCTCCTCCAGGTGTTGGACTTGAAGATATAATAAATTCACTTTTCCCAAATCCTTGAATTTTCGCTACTCAAATAGTTGCTATTATTGTTCTTACAATATTTACAGTTTGATTTATTTGAACTCCGGCTAAAAAAATGATTGAAAAAAGAAGAGAACTTGTTTTAAAAGAAGTTAATGAAATTAAGAAAATAAAAGAAACAAGTCTTGAATTAAAAAAAGAAATTGAAGATAAAGAAATATCTACTAAAATTAAAGCTAATAAAATTGTTAATTTAGCTAATGAAAAAGCTCACTTTAACAAAAAAAATGTTGAACAAGCGGCAAAAGAAAATTCAAAAAGAATTCTAAATGAAACCGATATCATTGTTGCTAAAAAAATCAGAGATTCTGAAAAATATATTAAAGATAAAATTATTGACATTGCTTTTGCAACTGCTGAAGAATTATCTAAAAAGAACATTTCAAAAGACGATAATAAAAAATTAGTTGATGATTTTATTAGTTCTCTTGATAAGGAATTAAGTAATGAAAAATAATATTAATGAAGAATTTGCTCTAGCTCTTTCAAATTTAGCAATTGAAGTAAATAAAGTTCAAAAGTTTTATGATGAATCAAAAAGCTTAATCATTATTTTTGAACAAAATAATGAACTAATACGATTATTAAATAACTCATATTTAAAACAAAAACAAAAAGAAGATATTATTAATGATATCTTTATCAAAGATTTTGATATTTTAATTGTGAATTTTTTAAAATTAATAGTTAAAAATAAATTAATAAGAGAAGTAGTAGTAATTCTTGAATTAGAGATTAGAAAATTATTAATTACTTTAAATATTTCAGAAATAATAATTGAAACTCCGTTTGAATTAACGAATGAACAAATTAAGAATATTGAACAAAAAGTTCAACATAAAATAAAAAATAAAACAATAAGTAAAGTAATAATTAATAAAGATCTTATTGGTGGTATCAAAATAAAATTTGATTCTTATGTTATTGATGGAAGTATCAAGAATAAACTTGAAAATTTATATAATATAAAAAGAGAGGAAGATTAAGATGCTTTCAAAAATAAATAGTTATTCAGAAATAATTAAAGAAAAAATAAAAAAATATTCAGATATTCCTCTTTTAAAAGAAGAAGGAATCGTTATTTCTTTAGGTGATGGTATTGTTCATGCTTCTGGTCTTGATAATGCAATGCTAAATGAAATTGTCCTTTTTGAAAATGGTTCAGAAGGATTAATTTTAAATCTTGAAGAAGATATTGTTTCTATTGTTATGTTAGGTAAGTATAGTGATATCAGAGAAAGTAGTGTTGTTAAAAGAACTAAGAAAATTATTTCAGTGCCTGTTGGTGATGAATTATTAGGTAGAGTTGTTGATTCAATTGGTACTGCTATTGATGGTAAAGAAGATATTAAATCAAAAATATTTATGCCAATTGAAAAAGTAGCGCCAGGTGTTATGACAAGAAAATCAATTGATGCTCCTTTAGAAACAGGTATTTTAACAATTGATGCTATTTTTCCAATTGGAAAAGGTCAAAGAGAATTAATTATTGGTGATCGACAAACTGGAAAAACAACAGTTGCTATTGATACTATTATTAATCAAAAGGGTAAAAATGTTTATTGTGTTTATGTTGCTATTGGTCAAAAAAATTCAACTATAGCTAATATTAATCGTGTTTTAGCAATAAACAATGCTTTAGAATATACAACAATAGTTTCATCAACAGCATCAGATTTACCAGCTTTAAATTACTTAGCTCCTTTTACAGGAATAGCTATTGCTGAATACTGAATGAGTCAAGGTAAAGATGTTTTAATTATTTATGATGATCTAACAAAACATGCTGTTGCTTATCGAACTTTATCACTTTTACTAAGAAGACCACCGGGAAGAGAAGCTTATCCTGGAGATATTTTCTATCTACACAGTAGATTACTAGAAAGAGCTTGTAAATTAAATGAAGAAAATGGTGGAGGCTCTATTACTGCTTTACCAATCATTGAAACTCAGGCTGGTGATATTTCTGCATATATTCCAACAAATGTAATTTCAATTACAGATGGTCAGTTATTTATGTTAAGTTCATTATTTAATTCTGGTCAAAGACCGGCAATTGATCCTGGTTTATCTGTATCAAGAGTTGGTGGTAGTGCTCAAATTCCTTGTATAAAAAAATCATCAAGTTCATTAAAACTTATTTTGGCTAATTATAATGAATTGGAATCATTTAGCCAATTTGGTGCTGATTTAGATATTCAAACAAAAAAAGTTCTTGAATATGGAAAAAGAATTGTTCAAATGCTAAAACAAGATGAAAATAAACCATATGATCAAATTGATGAAACGATATTATTATTATTAATAAAATATGAATTTATTAATCTTATTCCACTTGAACAAATTGAAGATTTCAAAAATGATTCAATTCTTTACTTTTCTAAAAATGAAACAAATATTAAAAATTATTTAACTAAAAACCATGATTATGATGAGTCTTTTATTGAAGCTTTTAAATATGTAGCAAAAATATTTATTGAAGAACAAATCAAAACTTTTGATAATTACCTTTATCCTGAAACAGTTGATTCTAACTTTTTAATAAAAACTGAAGATGAAAAGAAAAACTATTTGAAACTTAAAAATAGTTTAAAGGTTGTTAATGAAAAATAATGATAAAGTAACTTTATTTAAAAAAGAATTTGATAAAAAATTAATCACAAAATTAATTATTAGTGGTGTTATTTTTAATATCGCTATTATTCTTTTCATTATTACAACAGTTTTTATGACTATTGCTTATAATGAAAATATTCTTGAAAGTTATAAACTTTGACATTTAGCTGTTGTTAATCCTGCTGATCCTAATTATCAGGATGATTATCAACCAAAACTTGATGTAATAAGATTAGGTCCTGATATGTATACTTGAAAGATCATAGCACTTAAATCAACTCCTGGAAATGGGTTTTGATCTTATCCGTTATTTATTGTTTCAATCATTATCTTAGCTCCAACAATGATTTTTATTAGTACATTTTTTCTTATTAATTTCTTTCCTGTCGATTGAGATAAAAGAAGAGAAAAGAAACTGGCAAATATTAAAAACGATACTAAAACTAAAAAATTTAATAAGGTTGGTAATTAATTATGTCTTTAAATCAAATCAAAAGAAAAATAAGTTCTATTAAAACTACTTCAAAAATTACTAATGCCATGAAACTTGTTTCTAATGCAAAATTAGTAAAACAAAGAAAACAGTATTTAAAAACTAAAGAATATTTTAATGAATATTTTAATGTTTTTGGTCAAATACTTTCATTTATTGATTTAGAGACTTTGTTTAAAATTCATGAAAACAAAGATAGTACTTTATGAATTGCTATTAATTCTAATATGGGTCTTTGTGGTGCCTTTAATAGCAATATTAATAAATTATTAAAGAGTAGTATTAACGAAAATGATAAATTAGCAATTTATGGTAATAAAGGAATTAATTATTGAAAAAATAATACTTCTTTTAACCAAGACAATCTTTTATCATTTATGGGTCAGAGATTTGAAAATCTTTCATATGATACTGCTCAAGCTTTATCTTTTAAAATTTGAAAAATGTTAAATGAAACTAAAGAAATTAATAAAATTAAATTAGTTTATTCTAAATTTGTTAATGCCATTACTTTTGTACCTGAAGTAATTAATATCTTTCCTTTTGATGCAAAGAATTTATCTGAAACTATTTTTAAAGAAAATGATTTTGATTTTGAACCGAGAAAAGAACAACTTATTTATGAATTAATGCCCCAATATTTAACAAATATTATTTATGGTGCATTTATCGAATCAAAAATAAGTGAAAATGCTTCAAGAAGCAATTCAATGCATACAGCTACTGATAATGCAAATAAAATGTTGGATGAATATAAAATTAAATATAATCGACAAAGACAAAGTAAAATTACAAGTGAAATTAACGAAATTGTTAGTGGATTTAATTCATAAGGAGAATGAAATATGAATAATATAATTAAAGGACATATCTTTCAAGTATTAGGGCCTATTGTTGATGTTAAATTCGCTTTAGAAGATTTACCAAAAATCAATGATGCTTTAATTGTAAATATGCCTAATAATAGAAAACTTGTTTTAGAAGTTAGTCAATTAGTTGGTGATAATGTTGTTAGATGTATTTCAATGGATTCAACTGATGGATTAATTAGAAGTCAAGAAGTAATTAATACAAATAATCCAATATTAGTACCAGTTGGTAATCAAGTTTTAGGAAGAATGTTTAATGTTATTGGTGATACTATCGATGAAGGACCTCCTTTAAAAAACCCAAAATTATTATCAATTCACAGACCACCTCCAAGTTATGCTGATCAATCTACAAATATTGAAATTTTGGAAACTGGAATTAAAATAATTGATTTATTAGTTCCGTATGCAAAAGGTGGAAAGATTGGTTTATTTGGTGGAGCTGGAGTTGGTAAAACTGTTTTAGTACAAGAATTAATCAATAACATTGCTATTGAATATGGTGGATTAAGTGTTTTTGCTGGAGTTGGTGAAAGAACTCGTGAAGGTAATGATCTTTATCATGAAATGAAAAATTCTGGAGTTCTTAATAAAACAGCGCTAGTTTTTGGACAAATGAATGAACCTCCTGGTGCTAGAATGAGAGTTGCTTTAACTGCTTTAACAATGGCTGAAGAATTTAGAGATAATCAAGGGCAAGATGTTTTATTA
The DNA here is from genome assembly GCA_009884515.1 of Candidatus Mycoplasma liparidae. GTDB lineage: Bacteria > Bacillota_I > Bacilli_A > Mycoplasmatales > Mycoplasmoidaceae > Mycoplasma_L > Mycoplasma_L liparidae. The sequence continues at coordinate 180,260 of RHHX01000001.1, forward strand.
TTCATTGATAATATTTTCAGATTTACACAAGCTGGTAGTGAAGTTAGTGCTTTATTAGGAAGAATGCCTTCTGCAGTTGGTTATCAACCAACCTTAGCTTATGAAATGGGTCAATTGCAAGAAAGAATTACTTCCACTAAAAAAGGTTCAATAACATCTGTTCAAGCAATATATGTTCCAGCCGATGATTTAACAGATCCAGCTCCTGCTACAACTTTTACTCACTTAGACGCTAGAACTGTTTTAGATAGACAAATAGCTTCATTAGGTATTTTTCCAGCTATTCACCCTCTTGAATCAAGTTCAAGATTACTTGACCCTAAAATTGTTGGTGCTGAACATTATCGGATTGCAACAAAGGTAAAAGAAATTTTACAAAGATTTAATGACTTACAAGATATTATTGCTATTTTAGGTATGGAAGAATTAGCTGATGATGATAAAATCATCATTACTAGAGCAAGAAAAATTAGAAACTTCCTTTCTCAACCATTTTTTGTTGCTGAAAAATTTACTGGTACTGTTGGTAAATATGTTAAACCTTCTGATACTGTTAAAGGTTTTGCAGCATTAGTTGATGGTGAATGTGATGATATTAATGAACAATTCTTTATTAATATCGGAACAATTGATGAAGCTATTAAAAAATATAATGACTCAAAGAAAAGTAAAAAATAATTATGTTAACTAGATTAAAAATTTATGATTATGAAGGTTTAAAGTTTAATGAAGATATTAGACATTTTGAAACAATAACAACAAATGGTCACATAACACTATCAGCACAGCATGTTAATATAATTGCTAAAATTACTAATTGTACATCAACAATAACTTTTGAAAATAACACAACTAAAACTTGTATTATTCTTGATGCTTTAATGTTTAGTACTAAAACTGAAATTAAAGTTTTTACTGAATTTTTCAGTTTTACTGAAACTATCAATTTTGATAATATTCAAAATTCAAGTATTAAATTACAAGGTGAATTGAATTTATTAAATAAATCAAATGAAGATCTTTTTAATGAGCTTAATAGAAAATTACAATTATCTTTAAATAAAATTGAAGCTAGAAACACAAAATAAAATATATGTGAAAAAAAAATGAGTCCTAAATATCAGGACTCATTTTTTTATATTGTTTAAAATGGGGCGACCTACGGGATTCGAACCCGCGCATACTTGAGTCACAGTCAAGTGTGTTAACCAACTTCACCAAAGCCGCCATAAAACAAAAATATTATAAAATTTTTTTAATCATATTAAGTTTTTGTTTTTAAAAATAAATATTTTCTTAAATCTTCAGGTGTTCCAATCCCATGCATTTTATCTTTATTAATAATAATAGCAATTATTTTTTGATTATTTTTAATTGCATAATTATAAACTGGACATAAGTAGTATTCATTACCAACTTTGTCCAAGTTAATTATTTGTTCAATTCCATATTTAATAAAATCTGAACCTTTTGTTCAAAAATACCAACCGCAAACAGCAATATCAGTGATATTATCCTTTGCTTTTACTTCAGTAATGATATTATTTTGATCAATTCTAACAAAAGATCATTTTTTTGAATCTTCTTTATCAAAACATAAAAGTGACCCATCAGCTTCTTTATTAAAATGTTCATCTAAATAATCATCAAAATTCATATCAATAATTTGATCACAATTAGCCAAAAGAACTGGAATTGAATTATTTAAATCATCAAATAAAAAAAGCGCTGTAGCTGTTGTTCCTTCTGTTAAGAGATTAATATATTTAAATTTAACATTATAGCTATTTTCAAGATATTGAATTTCTTTTGCATATGCATTTTTAAAATTTTCGTTAATAATAATAAAAAATGAAACATCATATTTTTTTGAATTAAAGCCGATTAATAATCATTCAAACATTGTTTTATCAAAAAATTTAATAAATGGTTTTAGTCCAATAAATTCACTACCGACAAATCTGGTTCCTAAACCACCAGATGGAATTACTACATTAATTTTTTTCATATTGCCTCATTACATATTATAACTAAATATTGACCTAAATTTATTACTAATTACACATGTAAAATTTTATTTCTATATGCTAAATTTTAATTAAATATTATAATATTTATAATAACTTATGAAAAATATTATAATAAACAACAATGGTAGCATTAAAATAGTTAAAGCTTATTTAGAATCTATAAATGAATCTAATAAGGTTTTATCTAAAGTCTATGTTACTGAAAGAATTATTAATGCTCGTGAAGACTTTTCATTTGATATTTATTCAATGAGAAAAGAAAGAAAAGAATTAAACTATATTTTTAATAGAATAAATAAAATTAAAACTTTTATTAAAATTCAAACTATCAATTCTTTATTTATATTTAATCTACCGATAGAAACCGTTATTAAAAAATCTGATATTAGTAAAATTAAAAAAGTAATAAGTTCTTTTAATTTAAAAAATAAAGATCCGTTAATGAAAAGAATTGAAGATGATATTTCAAATATTATCAATATTATTAATACACTATATAATGCTATTGATTTCAAAAAAATAGTTTCATTATCAAAAAAAATCTTAAATAATGAGAAGAATATAACTATTGAAAGATATGAAGCAATATTAAAAGAAAAAGTAATTTTTCTAAAAAATAATAATAATACACAAAATTATAAAATGCATTTAAAAGTTTTTGAAAAAATTTTTAAATATTCTCATTCAAAATTTTCTTATTATCTTGAAAGTTATATTGATGAAAAAAAATCATTATTAGATAATTTACGTAATTTAGTTCAAATATATAACACTAAATTTTTTGAAATTAAAAAAGATCATACAGCTAAGTATCCATTAGATATTATTCCGAGTGAATATGTTTTGTTAAAGTTAAAAAATATTAGATACACAAGAATTATTTACTATTCAACTAAAAATTTAAAAACAAAGATAATCGATAATCCTAGATGTATTACTTATTCACTTGATCAAAATAATAAAATTGTTGTTAATCATTTTGAGATTAAAGATCTTGAACAACATAAATGAAATAATATTAGAGAATTAGAAAAAATGATATTTAAAATTAGATATACTGCATTTTTAAGATTTACTTCTTTATTTCTAATATCAACTGGACCTTTCCTATTTTTTCTTCCAGGACCAGCAGTATTATCATGAATAGGCTTTGCAATGTTCTTAGTTTATTATTCTGATTTTGTAAGTATGGTTTTGCCTTTTTTGCCTTTATGATTCCAAGATTTATTTTTAAAATATGAAGTTGAATTTAATAAGTTAAAAAAAATTAGAGATCTTAAAAAATCATTTGAACCCGTAAATCATACGGGAATAAAAAATGATTTATTAAAAATTGATTCAACCTTAACAAGAGAAGAAATTGCTATTAGAATTAAAAAAATAGAGGACCAACATATTATAGATATAAAAATTTATAATGAACAAATGACTTTAAAGGTTGAAAGAAAACATAATGAAAAAGCAATAAAGGCTGCTGAAAAAATATTTGATAATAGTTTTTTTGAAAATGATAGCTTATTTTATGATTCTTATTCAGATTCAATATTTGATGATAACTGAAAAACTTTTAATAAGAAAGATAAGAAAAATAATTATGAAAATTCTAAAGTATTAAATAATCCATCTACTCCCACTCAAACAAGAAGTGTTTATCAAAATAATGCACCGGTATATGATTTGCCAATTGTAGAAAATAATAATGATGATAATGGAATTGATACTAAATTAAATGATTATTATGAGGAAAGTGATGAGGATTTTTATTAAGAAAGGATATTAAATAAATATGGCATCTTATAGTTCTGATATTCAAAAAACTTGAAATAAGGCAAAACTTTGTTTTTGTAAAGACAAAGATTGTGGTCCAAATGCTCATAGATTATGTTCTTTATGTAATAAAAAAATGTTGTATGGTTCTAATTCAACTAACTTAACTCAAATTAATAGTAGATATGCTTGAAAAATAGAGGTTGGTGCAAAAAACATTAATCAGTGCATGCATCTAAACTGTATAATGAAAAAAATAATCGTTTAAAAATTAATTTAAAAGATTATTTTTTATTTTTATAAGAAATGGTTTCCTGAATACTTCCATCCATTTTTCTAACAATTATAGTTGCACTAGAGTTTTTTGCAAATTCTTTTGCTTTATCAACAGCTTCAACTTTTGTTTTTAAAACAGCTGAAGCTTTTTCAGCATTACCTCTTTTAACAACTCATTCTTTAGTGTCTTTTTTTTGTGATACATAATAAATATTAGTTGGTTTTTTTTTATCAATATTTGACATCATCTTAAACTTCTTTTTAAAACTAAATTTATTATAAAAAATATTCATAATAATAAATATGATAACTTATTTTTTAAAAAAATAAATAGAAAAATGAATGGAATACATATTAAAGCAATTTTAGTTTATAATTTAAAAGAATATTCTATATAAATAGTCTATTTTAAATTAAAGCAAGCGGAAGAAGAAATTCGTTATACCGCAAAGCGAACAAACGAAAGAGGTATGTTGCGTGGCTCCAAAGAAAAAAGAGATCGTAAGGATCGCTAAATTAGAAATAATTGGTGGTCAAGCTAAGCCGGGACCGGCTTTAGCATCTGTAGGAATTAATATGGCTGAGTTTACTAGAGCATTTAATGAAGCTACAAAAAATAGAATGGGAGATGTTGTTCCCGTTATTATTACTGCGTATAAAGACAAAAGCTTTATATTTGAAGTAAAAACAACACCAACAACAGTTTTATTATTAAAAGCTGCTGGAATCAAAAAAGGTTCTGCTAATGCTAAGAAAACTAATGTTGGTAAAATAACTAAAGCTCAGGCTTTAGAAATTGCTAAATATAAATTAATAGATATGAATGCATATAATGAAGAAGCTGCATTAAAAATGATTGCTGGTACTGCTAAACAAATGGGTATTACAATTGATGATTATGATTCTGAAAAGAAAGGTAATTAATTATGGCTAAAAAATCAAAAAAAATAATTGAGCTTGAAAAAGATACTGATCTTAGAAAAATTTATCCAATTCTAGAAGGTATTAAATTAGCACAATCAAAATCACTTTCAAAATTTGATGGTTCAATTGATATTGCTATTAAATTAAATTTAGACACAACAAAAGCTGAACAACAATTAAGAGGATCTTTATCATTTCCTCATAGTAATGGTAAAGTTCTTAAAATTCTAGCTTTAAGTGAAGAAATTTCTGAAAAAGATGCAAAAGCAGCTGGTGCTGACTTTTTTGGTGGAAAAGATAAAATTGAAGAAATTCAAAAAGGTTGATTAGACTTTGATGTAATTATTACAACAAGTAAAATGATGCCTGCTCTAAGTAAATTAGGGAAACTTCTTGGACCAAGAGGTTTAATGCCAAATCCAAAAACTGGAACTGTTACAAATGATTTGATTAAATCAATTAAAGAATTTAAAGCAGGTAAATTTGAATATCGAACTGATACATATGGAAACATTCATATGACAGTTGGAAAAGTATCATCAGATCCTAATAATATTGAAGAAAATATTTTAAGTTTAATTAATTTAATTAAATCGAAAAGACCTTCAACAGTTAAAGGCACATTTATTCAAAATATTACTATAAGCCCAACAATGGGATTAGGTGTTAAATTGATTATTCCTCATTAATAAAAAAGTTTCTTAAATTAAGAAACTTTTTTTTATTTATTTTAATTTAAAATAAATAAAAAAGGAGTTAATAATGAAAAGATTATCAAGTTTACCTAAAGAAGATGGCTTTATTTTTCCAGCGGAATTTGAAGAACATGAAGTTATATGAATGATTTGACCTCAAAGAATTAACAATTGAAAAAATAATGCTTTAAATGCTCAAATAACATTTAGTTAATTAGCTAATGAAATTATCAAAAATGAACCTTTATACATGATTGTTAGTAAAGAACAAATCCAAAATACTAAAAATCTCTTGGACCCTTAGATAGAAATTATTATTGGTGATAGTGATGATGCCTGAATAAGAGATACTGGACCAACTTGTATTCTTAATAGAAGTAATAATGATGTTAGGTGCTGTTAACTGAAAATTTAACGCCTGAGGTAGAAATTATGGATTATACAAATCTTGATTGAACAATGAAAAATAGGTCTAGAAGTAATTAATAAGATGAAATTAGATGATTTTATTTTAGAAGGTGGTTCTATTCATACTGATGGCAATGAAACTTTATTTACAACTGAAGCTTCTTTATTATCTATGGGAAGAAATAAAAATTTAAGCAAAGAAGAAATTGAAAAATATTAATTGACTATTTAGGTGCTGAAAAAGTTATTTGATTAAAAAATGGTGTTTATGACAATGAAACTAATAAACATCTTGATAATATAATTCAAATACCAAGTATTGGTAAAATTTTATTACATTGAACTGATGATCAAACTATCCTCAATATCAATATTCTCTAGATGCTTATAATACTTTAAAAATTTAACTGCTGCTAAGAATAGAAAGTTTGAAATTATTAAAGTTCCAGCTCCTTATCCTTTAATAACATTAAAAGAAGAAGAATATTGCTGGTTTAAAAATTTAGATACAACACAAATTATTAGAAAAGTAAATGATCGACAAGCTGCTTCATATATTAATCATTATATTGGAAACAATGCTGTTTATATGCCAATTTTTAATCTTGAAACAGATCAAGTTGCTTATGACATATTAAAAGAACATTATCCTAATAGAAAGATAATTAAAATTAATAATGCTCGAGATATTATCTTAGGTAGAGGAAATATCCATTGTATAACTCAGCAAATAATTAAATTATCTTTTTTAATTATTTAAAAGTTTTGTAATTTCCTTTTCAAATGAAAGTGGTTTTTCTTTAGATAAATATCTCTTGATTAATTCACCATCTTTATTAATTAGAAATTTTTCAAAATTTCATTTAACATTTTTTGGTTTTGAACCATTTGCATCAGTGTTGATTAAAAACTCAAATAAAGGATTTATATCTTTGCCTTTAACATTTGTTCTTGAAAACATCTCAAAAGTAACATCAAATTTGGTTTTACAAAAATTGATAATTTCGCTATCATCACTAAATTCTTGTTTTAAGAATTGATTACATGGAAAACCTAAGATTACAAAGTTTTGGTCTTTATATTTTTTATATAATTGTTCTAGTTCTGCATATTGCATTGTATAACCGCATTTACTTGCTACATTAACAACTAAAACTATTTTCCCTTTATAGATACTAAAATCTATTATTTCATTATGAATATTTTTTATTTTAAATTCATGAAAATTCATATTATTCTTCTAATTTTTTATAAACAAAATTAAATTCAGTTTCTTCGATTAAAATATCTTTGATTTCATTAAGAAGTTCGTTCATAAAAAACCCCTTTCTTAAATTAGTTTTTTTACTAGTTGCATACACTTTTAAAGTATATGTATGATCTTTATCTGGTGGATAACAACCACCAAAATTACTTGCTTCATCAATTAAATGTTTTCCATCACTTAAAAATGAACTGTTTCAAGAATTTACTCCTTGAATAATATCTTTATTTTTATTACTTGCATTTTCTTGAAGCTGTTTTAAATCAACATCAACATCTGCTACCATTCAATGAATTCATGAAAATGAACACACTGGATTAGCATCATGGTCAATGAAAATAAAATTAAGATATTTACTTTCTTTTTTTAAATCTTTTCATTCAATATGAAAAGAAGAATTTACAATGCCTTTTGTTAAAGAAGTTTTTTCAGAACTATTGCCACCAAATTTTGGATCTAATAATCCGTCTTTAACATTTTTTGAATTAATTAACATAATACCTCTTATATAAGAGGTATTTTAAATGATAAAAAAAATTATATTTGAAAAATGATTTTTTATTTTAAATAAGTTGCAAAAAAAATTAATAGGATTAACCCTTAATTTGGTTCATGATTTGTGATATATTCATTTTTCCAATGTTATATTCAGAATCTTCATCTTTTTCTGTTTCAGCTATTGGATTATAACTATCTTGAAAAGTAGTTATAATTCCCTTCTTTGTTTAAGTTTAAAGTTAATAATTAGTAATGTTATGAAAGTTATTAATGATAAGAAAAATATAATTAAAGTATATCACGGAGTTGTAACAAACGCATTACTATTAGAATAATCCTCAACCATAATTAACATCTGGATCACTACTTAACAAAATTGGGTTAATTAAGAATCAATAGAAGAATAAATATGAAAAGATTGTTAATATTTCAATAACAGCAATTGGCCCTAATATCATAAAGAATTTTTTGTTTTTAACTTTTATCTTTTTTGTTTTTCTATTTCATAAAGTGCCCATAATTAATGACCCATATATTAAAAAGAAAAACATTGTCGGGAAATTAGAAATTCCATCAACAAAGGCATCAGTACCTCCATTTTCAGCATTACAATAACGGAAGGTAATAATAAAATAACTCACTAAATAAATACAACTATAATTTCTAATACAAATCCATTTGCTAATTCATTGTTTTTAAAAAGGGAGTCTTAGCTGATATTTTTTAATTCTATCTGAAGCAAAAATAAATTTTTATCTATTAAAGATTGAAATCCTCTTAATGAAATAGCTGCAAATGAATTAACAACACCAATAATTGAAATTAAAATAAGGACTCTAATAATGTAAGTTAATGCTGTGTTAGCCGAACCAAATATAGGATCATCAAAAAAATGAATTCCATTACCATTACTTCTAAATAATTGACTTATTGTAACTAAAATATAAAATATTGCACTCAATATAATTCCAACAATAATTACTAGTGGAACATTCCTTTTTGAATTTTTAATATCAAGAGCTAAGTTACCAACATTAGCAAATGAATCAAAAGCAAATAAAACTGAAGGAAGTGATGCTATTACAAATGCAAATTAAATTCACCAACAATTAGTTAAGCTGCACCGGTTCCTGGTATTGGTTGTTCTGGATTTATGCCAATCAATCCGCGATCTCCATTAGTTATGGCAATAACTACACCCGCTATAATAATCATTAACAGGGGAACAAATTTTAAAATTGTTGTCATAGATGAAAAAATTCCTGAAAGCTTTAATGAAAATATATTAAAAAATAAGAAATAAAGAAATATTAAAAACCCAACTAATAATACTATTCCAAGGGGAGTTGATGAATTTGTATCAAAAATTACAAAGAGAGATTCACCGGCAAAAATAGCTAAAATAATCATCATTATTCCCATATAAAATAAAGGAAATACTATTTTTGTAAAATAGCCTACTTTTTACCTAATAATCTTCCAGCTCAGGCTCCAAGACCTGCTCTAGATCTAATAGAGTTCCCAATTTCTGAAAAAGAAAAGGCGGTTGTTAATGCTATTATTGATCAATTACTCAAGATAATATAATTCCTGTTAAATTATATTCATTAGTAGTAAATATTGCTGCATTTTTTAAAAATATACCAATGCCAATAACAGAACCTATTAACATTGATAAACCGGTGAAGAAACCAATTTTTTTAGTTGTTTCAACTGAAACTGTTCTGCCCGTATTTTATCTTTTATATTTTGGTTTTATAAAATAAAAATAAACTATATTTTGCTATTAGTCATCTATTCTTTTATATTTTGAAAAATTATAAATAATTAATTAAAATTTTAATGCTTATTTTAATTTGTAATAATAAAATAAGCATTAAAATAAAGGATATATAAAATGAAATTATATAATTCACTTTCAAAAATAAAAGAAACTATTGATGACGAAGTTATCAATATTTATAATTGTGGTCCAACAGTTTATAACCATATTCATATTGGTAATTTAAGACCTGTTGTTGTATTTGATGTTTTATATAGATATTTAGAATCTCAGAAATTTAATATTAATTATCTTCATAACTTAACTGATATCGATGATAAAATCATTGCTGCTGCTAAAACAGAAAATATAAGTGAGTTGGAATTATCTTCATTTTTTTCTGAAGAATATGAAAATATTAGAAAAAAAATAAATATCAAAGATATGTTAATTGAAAAAGTTAGTGATAACATTGAAGGAATTATTGAATATATTGATCGATTAATTATAAAAAAAGGTGCTTATGTTATTAATGGTAATGTTTATTTTGATACTAAAAAGGATTCTCAATATGGAGAATTATCTCATCGAGATATTAATACTGAAAAGAAAGTAGAAAGAATAGAAGAAAATTCTGAAAAAAAAAATCAAACAGATTTTGTTCTTTGAAAAAATACTGATGAGGGTATTAAATGAGAAACATCATGATCTTTTGGTAGACCGGGTTGACATACTGAATGTTCTTATTTAATTGAAAAACACTTTAAAAATTCTCTTACAATCCATGGCGGAGGAATTGATTTAAAATTCCCACACCATGAAAATGAAAATACTCAACACAGATGCTTATATGAAAAAGGTTTAGCAAAAATATGAATGCATGTTGGTCATGTTAATGTTAATGATGAAAAAATGTCAAAATCTTTAAAAAATTTTGTATTAGTAAAAGATATTTTAAAAGATTGCTCTTATGAAGAAATTAGATGATTTTTCTATAAAACTAATTATCGTAATCCTCTTAACTTCAATCAAAATATTATGAATGAAACAAAAATTGAAGTTCATAAAATTAAAAAATCTATTAATATTTCAAAAACAGAATTGATTTATAATAATGCTTTAAAATATGAATTTATTCTTTCTGAAAACTTTATTAAAGAAATGAATAATGATTTAAATATTTTAAATGCAATTGCTGGAATTTATGATTTAATTAAAAAAATCAAAAATAAAATAAAAAATAAAAAATATTCAGAAGCAAATAATTTTTTAAATATGGTTATTTCTAGCTTATCAATTCTTGGAATTAATTTTGAAAATATTCATACAAATGAAGTTATTGAAATGATTAATACTTATTATTTAGAATTAAAAAAGAGAAATTTTGCTATTAGTGATGACTTGAGAAAAAATCTTATGAAAAAGAAAATATTATAAGTGCTTGCAATGCGTACTTATTTTTTTATAATTTCTACTCTAATATTAGTTAAATCCTGAATATCATATCGATTTATTATTAAATCAACGATATCTTTATCAAGTATTTTGGTTTCAATATCTTTTTTTGTACAACACTCTCTAAGGGTGATGTAAAAAATATTGTTATTTATTAATTTATAATAAATGTTTCTTGAGTTCCCTGAAATATAAGCATGAATAAATCCTTCATTAATTAATAAATCAAGAGTATTATAAATACTAGATTTATTTAATTTTTCATTATCCCTATTTAGATGCTTCATTAAATCAAAGAAAGAGTGACTTTCTTTACCGTCAGAAAGACATTCAATAATTTTTTCTCTTATATGTGTAATTCGAAATCCTCTACGAGTTAATTCACTAATTATTTCTCTATCAGTCATTTTATTCCTTTTAATATAGTTTATTGTTTTAATTAAAAAAGAAAATATTTATTAAGAAAAAATCTAAATAAATAGTATTTATCAGGAATTCATTTTATATAAATATTAGTCTATATGTATAAAATAAGGCATAATATGAAAAATTTAGATTGATCAAATTATTTAGAATTAAATAAAATGATCAAAGAAATGAAATTAGATAGTGAACTTTTATTTCCTATTTTGACTATTTAATGAATAACTTATGGTTATGTTTTTAAATATCAATTAAAATCTGATTTTATTATTATCTATACTAAAGAAAAATAAATCAAATAGATGAAATTAAATGAACTGTTTTTAATATTTATTATAAAGATTCTTCTGATATTAAAGAAATGAAGAAAACAATAAAAGTAGCTATATTATTTTTAAATGAATCAGAAGATATTTATTTTTCTCATATTTCTAGTAAAGTAATCAATGACTTTGAACTAGAAAAATATAATGTTCTGAAATTACCTTATATCTCTAATTTTTTATATTAAACAAGTAGATTAAAAACTTTTTCTGGAGAAGAATTACAAAAGAAAATAAACCACTTAAATTATTTTATTAAAAATAATAATATTCCCAATATTGAAATAAAAGATTTGAAAGATGTTGATCTTGATTTAGTTAAAGATTTTATTAAATATCACATTGCTAAATATGATGGTGAAGAAAATCGTGAAAGCGAATTAGAAATATATAATAAATATTTTGAAAGTTATTAAATTGATAAAAATTTTATTGGAACTGTAATTTTTATTAATCATAAAATAGTTGCATTTAATTATTCTTATATTAATGGTCAAAACAATTGATATAATTATTGAAAAAGCTGAAAAAACTATTAGAGGTTTATATCAATTTCTAATTAAAACTAATCTAGTATTTCACAATATTAATACTGAATATGTTGAAAGAGGAGATGATGGTGGTATTGAATTACTAAATAAATCTAAAATATCATATTATCCAATAATAATTTCTGAAAGATTTGCTGTAATGAAATCAAAGATTTTATATAAAAAAAATATTAAATTTTTAAATTTAATATTTTTTTTGCATTTTGAATTAGTTTCTCATTAAGATTATCTAAATCTATTTCTAATAATTTTGATATGTATTCATTAATATGAATAACATATTCTGGTTTATTTGTCTTTCCTCTAAATGGAATAGGAGCTAAAAATGGTGAATCAGTTTCTGTTAATAATTTATCAATGGGAATTTTTTTAACAGCTTCTTTTAATAAAAACGTATTTTTAAAAGTAACTATTCCGGGAATTGAAATATAAGCGTTTAATTTATTATATTCTTCAACAAATTCAGCGCCATCACTAAAACAGTGAATTATTACATTTTCATAATTAATTATTTTTAATATTTCAATAGTGTCACTATGTGCTGCTCTAACATGAAGCATTAATGGCTTTTGATACTTTTTTGCTAATTCTATTTGTGCCATGAAAAGTGTTTTTTGTTTTTCTTTGTCATATTCTGGATAATAATAATCAAGTCCACATTCACCAATAGCACTAATATATTCAAGATTATCTTTTATTAACTTTTCTAATTCTATTAAATCATTATCAGAATAATTCTTCGCTTCTTCTGGATGAATACCAACTGAAGATGTAATATTTTTTGGATATTTTTTAGCTAATTCAATTGCTATTTTAGATGTAGGTAAATCTACTCCAATTACATTAGTAAAAACTCTCATTTCAACTAATTGTTGAATGTGGTTGTCTAAATTATTTATTAGTGGTTCGATATTTAAATGTGAGTGATTATCAATATATTTTATTTGCATAAGTTTACTTCCCTAAACAAAACTTTGAAAATAATTCATCCATTTTGTCATATTCTAAATCAATTGATAATATTTTATTAAAATCTTTGATTATTACTTCAAGATTAGTTAATAGCATATCTATCGGAATATTATTTTCAGAATCATTAATAGTTTCATTGATCATTTTATAAATTTTTTCTAAATGAACAATTTGTCGATCAGATTGAAGAATAGTAACATCAGTATCAATAAGTTCATCTACTTGTGTAATTTCTTTTATTTTATTTATTAATTTATCAATATCTTTATTTTTAACTGATATTGATAAGCTATTTTTAATTTTTAAAATATCTGATTTATTATAAACTTCAATAACTTTTTTATTATCTAATATATTTTTAAAATCATAATCGCTATTATCTCTTGGATCTTTTAAATGAATAATTATTTCAGCTCGTTCAATTGCTTCTTTACTTTTTTCAATGCCAAGAAATTCAATTAAATCATCAGTTATTCGTAATCCTGCTGTATCAAGAAAATTATAAGTTATTGAATCAATATTAATACTTGCTTCAATAATATCTCTTGTTGTTCCGGGGATATCCGAAACTATTGCTTTTTCTTTCCCGAATAATAAATTTAATAAAGATGATTTACCAACATTGGGTTTTCCTATTATTGCAATATTAATTCCATTATAAATTGGTAAAAATATTTTACTTTTTTTTAATATAGGTGCAATTATTGTGTTAATTTCATTTAGTTCTTTTACTAAAGATTCATTATGAATAACATCAACATCATCATATTCTGGATAATCAATATTAACTTCAATAGCTCCAATTAATTGAAATATTCTATCTCTTATTATTTTAATATCTTTACTATATTCACCCAATACTTCATTAATAGCAATATTAGCTGATATTTCATTTCTAGAATTAATAAGATTATTGATTGCTTCAACTTGAGAATAATTAATTTTCTTATTAATCATAGCTCGTTGGGAAAATTCACCTCTATTAGCATATCTGGCACCATTGATAATAAGTAGTTTGATTATCTTATTAGCAATTAAAACTCCACCATGACAATTAATTTCAACAGAGTTTTCTCCTGTAAATGATTTAGGGGCAACAAAAGTGTTTAATAGAACTTCATCAATTATTTTTTTATTTTCATTAATAATATAATTATATTGAATAATATTACCAATTTTTTTAACTTCTTTTTGAGTTATCTTATTAATAATATTAAAGACATTGCTCCCAGATAAACGGATAATATGAATAGCACAATTCATTGGAGGTGTTGCTAATGCTACAATTGTTTCCATATATGATTATTCTCCTAAAATAGATATTATTTTCATAGCTAAAAGTGATTTATTAATGTTAATATTTAAATCTTTTTTAAGGTCAGCAATTAATATTTTTTTATGAACTGATATTAATTCTATTAATAAATTAATACAAATATTAATAGTTGCTGATGATTGTTTTTTAATGAAATTAACAAAATTACTCTCAGTAATACCAGATTTATTTTTTAATAAATTCATAATGATATTATAAATCTCTTTAAAAGTATTATTAATTGAAAATTCATTATACTCATTAACATAAGTAAAAATCTTAAAAATTATTTCCTTATATTCTTCATCAACTTCATTAACATTAAAGTCTTCAATATCAGCGATTAATGTTGCTTTTTGACATCGGCTTGATATTGTATCAAGAACATTATTTTTATTTGAACAAAATAATAAAGCATATGTATTTTCATATGGTTCTTCTAAAATTTTTAATAATGAATTTAAACTGATATTTGATGAATTTTCAATATTAATCAAAACATATAATTTAATATGTCTTGAAGAAATTGATGATTTTGAAAATTTTTCTTGAATATAATAAATATCTTCTTTTTTAATTTTATTAGATGAACCATCAATAATAATTAAATCAAGATATTTGTTTTCATTAATTTCAGAACAGGTGAAACACTCGTTGCAAAAAAGTGATTCCTTTTTGCAATTGATTGTTTTTAAATATTTTTTAACTTCATAATCGGTATTAATACAATTAATTGTATTAATCAAAAGAGCATGAGGAAAATTATTATTATTTTTAAAATTATTTAAAGCGTTATTGTAATTCATGTTCTTTAATCAACACCTCAATATTTTTAATTATATTTGAAGAAACAGTTTCAAGATCTTTTGATGCATCTATTAAAACGATTCTTTCAGGATATTTATTGGCAAGAAGTAAATAACCATCATAAACTTTTTTTTGTAACTCATCTTGTTCAACATCAAATCTATTTGTCTCACTAGAATTTCTATTTGATAAAATTCTTGTATTTGATATTTTAGGGCTAATAACAAGAATATATGTCCTATTAGGTAATAAATTATTCGTAGCTATCATATTCATATTATAAATATTTTCAATTCCAATGTTTCTTCCAATACCTTGATAAACTAATGATGAATCAAGATATCTGTCTGAAATGACTATTTTATTTTTTTCTAGATTAGGAACAATAAATTTAGCAACATTTTCAGATCTGCTTGCAGCAAATAAAAGTGCTTCAGTATTAATATCCATATCATTTTCAAGCACAAGTCTTCTTATTTTTTCTGATATTTCATTATCTGTTCCGCCTGGTTCACGTGTATAAACAATATTTTTATTATTATAAAAATACTTTTTTATTTCTTTGATTACTGAAGTTTTTCCAGAACCATCAACACCTTCTATTGACATAAATAAACCCTTATTCATTATCGGTATTATCAATTTTCTTTAATATTTTTTTGATATTGAATTTTTCTATTTTATTAGTTATTCTGGAGATATGACTATTAATTATTTTATTAGCAAGTTCTTCAATTTTTAAAGCTTCTTCTCCAATTTTAATTGCGTGTTTAATAATTACATTAGAATCTTTTTCAAGGTTTTTTATTGAAAAATCTAAAATATCATTTTTCATATCATTAAAATCATTTAGAATCTTTTGTTTTAATTCAAAATCAATATTTTGATTTAAAATTTCTTTCTTTTTTAAAACGAAAGATCTAACTAAAGAAAGGAAAGTTAAAAAATATTGAGGTCTAACGATATAAATATTGCTAAATTGTTGATTGTTTACTTTTCTAATAACAAAGTTATCTTCTCATTCTAATTCAGTAACTAGAAGACCATATTCTGCTTTATGGTTTTCTCTATCTTTTTCTAATTTATCTAAAAATTTAATATTTTTACTTTTATTCTTTTGATCAGAATTATCAGATTCTGATTTCATTTCTAAAATAACACTTGTAATAAGAGTTCCTTGATTGAAAACTTTAAAGATATAATCAGGTTTTTTACCTTCAATAGTTTTATTTGTTGGTTCAAATAAACAATCATCATAAGCAATTGAAAAATGATCATTATATTCCTTTTCACATCACTTTTCAAGTTCATTACCTATTTGTTTAATGTTTCGGTTATTTCTTGCCTTTATCTCATTTTCATGTTCTTTTTGAATAGCTTGTTTTTCAATTTCATATTCTTTTTGAATTACTTGTTTCTTAATTTCAAAATCAGCTTCCATTCTTTGTCTTTCTGCTGCTATTTTAATTGTTTGTTTTTTTTCAAATTCTAATTCTTTTTGTACACCTGATAATTTATTTTCAGAAATTAATTCTAAAAAATTTTTCTCTAAATTTAAAATTTTTTCTTTAAGATATGAAGTGTTTTTATTGTTTTTATCATTTAATTCAAAAATGCTTTCATTTTTTTCTTTAATATTTTTGTTTCTTTCTGCATCAATAGCATTTTGAATAATTGTTTTTTGATTAAGTAATTGTTCTTCTATTCTTATTTTTTCAGTTTTTAATTTTTCAATTGGATTTGAGTAATTTTCTTTAAACTCTTCAGTTCTTAGATATTCTGCAAAAATATTAATTTTTTCTTTTTCAATTCTTTCTTTAATTTTTTGCTCTATATATTTTCCTATTTCATCAGAAACATTTTTTGCATATTCTGCAACTTCTTTAAAAGAAACATAATCACCTTTTTTAGCATCTTCTAATAGTTCAAAACTTAAATTCTCTTTATCGATTATTCTTATTGCAATTTTCTTCATTTAAAATCCTTTAATATTATAAAAACTTACTATTATTATCATTAATATTTTATAATATTAATGATAATAATAGTAAGTTTTTATAAGTAAAATAAAGAAGTGAAGAGCAAGTATGAAAATAATCAGAGGCATTACGAAAGAAGATAATGAAAGTTTAATAGATATATATAGTGATTTTTACAATTTATCGAAAGAAGCTGCAACTGAAGTTATAAAAAATGTTATTGATAGAAACCACTCTTACTTAAAATTTGGTGATAGTGGCCAAGTTATTGCTGCAGCTTTAATAACTAATAAAAGAATTATTGATAATAAAAAAATGTTTATTGTTGGTAATATTTCAGCATTAATAACTAAAGCTGGATTTAGAAGCAAAGGTCATACAATTGATCTTTTAGAAACTGCTATTAAAAAATGAGAATCAATTTATGACAGTGTTACTATGAGTATTAGAAATTGAGAAGATTTAGATTTCTTAGGTCTAATTGATTCAACTTCTAAAGAAGTATATACTTATGTTAAAGGTAATTATCCAACTCCAATGATTGCTGTTTTTGATGACCCTAATAAACCTGATATTATTTCTGAAATTAATAAAAATAGATTCTGAGATCATAATAATAAGAATTTAATGTTTATTGATAGTGAGGATAGAGTTAAGAACACTTCTTTATTAAGTGACATTTTTAAATACAAATATTTAGCAAACCCAAATGCATATGTTTGATATAACGATAAAAAAGAAATTATTGATTTTGCTTATGCTGATATTGAAAGTTTAATTTGATTATTTCATACAGTTCAACCTGAAGGAAACATATTATTTTCAAAAAATATTGATTTATCAAAAATAACTTGTTTGAAAAAAGAAAATAAACAAATTATTACAGTTAAAACAACGAAAGATAGTAATTTTAAATTAGATATTGTTGATTATATTGATTATTTCTATTAGAAAATAAGAATAATATTATTTAATATTAAATGTAAAAATTAAGTATAATATTAAATGTATTTTATAGATGTGTAGCTCAGTTGGTTAGAGCACTCCCCTGATAAGGGAGAGGTCGATGGTTCGAGTCCATTTACATCTACCAAATGGGGCCTTAGCTCAGTTGATAGAGCACTTGATTTGCACTCAAGAGGTCGTGGGTTTGACCCCCATAGGCTCCACCAATGTAATATATTTTTATAAAAATAAACTGTTATGGTTTATTTTTATTTTTATTGAAATGAGGAATTGAAATGAAAAAAGGAATAATAATACTTAATGTTTTATATTTTATTAATATTATTATTTCGACACTTTTCTTTATATTGTATTTTAATACTGGTGGACAAAATTGATTATTCACTCCTGATTGAAGTGAAATTTCTTTATATAGTTATAAATTTATATTGATGTTTATATTATTTATTGTTTTTTTGATATCTTTACTAGGGTATTTGGTCTATTCTACTTTATTTTTTATAAAAAAGTTTTATGGTGAGCTGACAGAAAAAAAATATAAATCATGAATAAAAATTTTGATATTCATGATTTATATATTTGTACCTCCAATTCTATTTATTTTTATTATTAATAATCTTGAAAATTACTTCGTTAATTTAAGTAATAGTAATAAAAATATTGATAAAATAGAAGAAACTAAAAAAACTTCTAAAATTATATTTGCTGCAGCAATAGCTACATTAATACCTCTTCAACTATTTACTTATACAATTCCATTTATATTTCAAAATCAAATAAAAAATAATGTAATTGAAACCAATTATTTAGAACTAACTAATACTGGTGAAAATGTTATTGTCATTTATTTAGATGGCGTTTCTGGTCTTACTTTTAATAAAAAAATGAGTGAATCTCCTCAATATATAAGTGGTCTTGATGGATTTACTAGCTATGTTAAGGCGATAACATTAGGATCAAAAACATCAACATCTAATCCAAGTATAATAGGTGGTTTTGAATTTTCTCCTAAATATTGAGAAAGCAGTCCAATAACTCAAGAAAAATTTTTTTATAACGCTTTTGATAAACATATAAGAATGTTAAAAAGCAATAATTATCATAATATCACTTTTAATTCAATACCATATTATGGAAAAAAACCTTATGATTGATGATCTGGAAATATTAAACAATTTAGGGATGATTTTAAAAAAGACAATATAAAATCTTTATCAAATGCAGATTTATATCCAATGTATTTTGAAAATATTCCTGATGCTTATGTTTTAAAAAATTTATCTAAAATTGTAAAAATAAATGATAAAAATGAAAATTATTATAATTGATCGTTCTTTCAAAACACACATATAGATTTTGCTTTTGGTGACCCTATTAAAAGATGATCATGACAATGAAATGTAGAAACTTATTATAAGGTTATTGATTGATCAATCAATAACCTTATAAATTTTTTTGAATATTTGAAAATTAATAATGCTTATGATAATTCGATGATTGTTTTATTTTCTGATCATGGGGAAAGATTCGTTGGTAACCATGGACCGGGTATTAATCCTGAAGATCTTCAATTAAGCATCATGATGGCTGTAAAACCTTTTGGTAAGAGAGGTGATTTAATTTTTGATACTGAAAAATTAATTACAAATGCTGATTTAATTCAAATTATTAATAAATCAATAGGATCTAATTTTGATGAATCTCTTGATAAATTCAATCAATTTGGATATTTATCAAATCCTTTGATCGATAATACACTTATGAGAGAATTATTTTTTAGAGAAACTTTTGATCCAAAATATTATCCAAATAAAATTGGACAAAATCCAGGAAAGTATCGATCTATATTAAACGATTGATTGATTATTTAAGTTTTATGTCAATAGTATTAAATTAAATTCACTAAAATTTCTTAAAATACTTTTAATAAAGTTAAAACTATTGTTTAATTTTTTTAAAAAAAGGTAAAATAATAAATATTATGAAAAGTAAATACGAATATAATGATTGAATATTAAAAACATGAAGTGATTATAAATTTAAAACTGAAATGGATATTCAAGCTAAAACTTGACCTTTACTATTAAAAAAAAATAACATAATTGGAATAAGTTCAGCTGGTAGTGGCAAGACATTAGCTTTTTTAATGCCTGCATTGCAAACTATTGAATTTAATCAAGGACTACAAATAGTTATTTTAACTCCAACAAGAGAGTTAGCTAGACAAATTTTTAATGAAATAACAAAATTCAAAAAGAATCAAATTTTATTAAAACATGCTCTTCTTATTGGTGGAAAAGATATTGAAAAACAAATCGAAAATATAAATCGATCAAAATCACAAATAGTTGTAGCGACGGTTGATAGATTTAATTTTGCTATTGAAAATAAAAGAATTAACTATAGCACTCTAAAAAATATTGTTTTAGATGAAATAGACATGCTAATTGATTTAGGTTTTGGTAAAAGTATTTCAAATATCATTAATAAAATAGAAGAAAAAACATTACTTCAAAAATCAGTTTGAAGTGCAACTATTAATGAAATGTTATCTTTTCAAATTGCTAAATTTTTAACTAATGCAAAAATAATAAAAATTGGAAATTCGATTTATGAAAATACTAATATTGAACATTCAATTATTCATAATATTGATCCTGATGAAACTCTTCGATTTTTAATAAATGATCTTAATCCTTTTTTCTGTATTATCTTTGCTAATAGTAGAAAGGATGTTGAATATATCTATAAAATGCTTTTAGAAATGAATCCAAAACTTAATTTAACTTTTATTCATGCTGGATTGACTGACAGAGAAAGAAAAAATAAGATAAAGGAAGTTAAAAATTTAAAATATCAATATTTAGTTGCAACAGATTTAATTTCAAGAGGTTTAGATATTGATGGTGCTAGTCATGTTATTAATTATAACTTGCCAGATGACCCCGAATGATATGTTCATCGTTCTGGAAGATGTGGAAGAGGTAAATATACTGGATCTTCTTATGTTATCTATAATGAAACTGAAGATTCTAAATTAATAATCCTAGAATCTAAAAAAATAAACTTTAAACATTTTGCTTTTAAAAAGAATGAGCTTAGACCAATCAAATATCGAATTAGAACAAAAAATAAATTATTAGATGAAAAAAGTAATAATTCAATTAAAAAAATTATTAACAATAAAACAAAAGTAAAACCTGGCTATAAAAAGAAACAAAATGAAGAAATTAAAAGAATAAAGCAAAAGTCTAAAAGAAAACATATTGAAAACAGAATGAATGAAATTAGAAAAAAATCTTATATAAAATAAAAAAAATCCTATTCTTATTGAATTAGGATTTTTTTTATTAGTAGTTCTTTTATTATTGAAAATAAGTGTAAAATTATATTTCTAAATTTAAGATTCTTTGATAAACTTTTGGTTCAGCTAAAGTAGATAACATAATTGCCTTAATTGAATGCATTCTATTTTCAGCTAGTCTAAAAGCAATATTATAATCAGATTGGAATACTTCATCAGTAACTTCAATTTCACCATTTTTAACTAATGGATATTTCCCGCCTAATTCTTTAGCGATTTTAGTACTAAAATCAGTTTTTAAATTATGGAAAGCAGGTAAACAATGAAGGAATTTTACTGTTTCTTTAGCAGCTTTAATCATAGTCATATCAACTTGGAATGTTTTTAGTTCATTAATTCTTGAGTCAAATAAACTAAAATCTTCACCAAGAGATACTCAAACATCTGTATAAATGAAATCAGCATCTTTAGCAGCTGCAATTTTATCATTAGAAAAAGAATATGATCCGCCTGTAGTTTTGTTAATTTTATCAGCAAATTCTAATGTTGTTTGAATCATTTTACTTTTATAACTATCAGGTCCAACTAAAACACAGTGCATACCAGCAAATGCTGAAGCTAATAATTCAGAGTGGCCCATATTATTTTTATAATCACCAATAAAGATGAATTTTTTGCCTTTTAAATTTTCATAGCTACCAGCTTCTTCAGCCATTGTTAATAAATCAGCGATAATTTGAGTTGGATGTTCATCATTAGTTAAACCATTTCAAACTGGAACACCAGAATCTCTAGCTAAAATATTAACGTATTCTTGACTAAATCCTCTAAATTGAATTCCATCATAAAAGTTACCTAAAACAATAGCAGTATCTTCAATAGATTCTTTTTTACCATAATTAGATCCTTGTGGCCCAACATAAGTAAGTCCCATACCCATATCAAAAGCTGCAACATCAAAAGCACATCTAGTTCTTGTAGAGTCTTTTTCTCATAAAGTAACAATATTTTTACCTTCAAGTAATTTTCTTTGAGAATTACCTGATTTTTTATCTTTTTTAACTCTCATTGATAATTCAACAAAATATTGAACTTGTTCAATTGTAAAGTTAGTAATACTATCTAAACTT
Source organism: Candidatus Mycoplasma liparidae (assembly GCA_009884515.1). GTDB lineage: Bacteria > Bacillota_I > Bacilli_A > Mycoplasmatales > Mycoplasmoidaceae > Mycoplasma_L > Mycoplasma_L liparidae. The sequence goes on from RHHX01000001.1 coordinate 203,109, forward strand.
CTGCCTTTTAAATTAATTTCTTTTATCATATATTTTTTTTTTCCTTAATAATCTATATTTCATTTTACTAAATTAAAATTAAAATATTTAACTTTTAAAGAATAATATTAAAAATATTATTATAATAAAAATATAATAATTAATTTAAAGGTGCTTATTATGACCGGAATATTCAACAGAATTTTTAAAAAAAATCAAAAAAATGGTGAAACTAAAAAATTAGTTGAACTTTTACTTGATAATGATACTAAAGAAACTAAAACTGATAGTTTTAGTACTACTGGTGACTTGGCAAATGATTCTGCTCAAATATATGAAGATGATGCTAATGAGAGCGGTATTGCTACTGAATTAATAAATGATTCTGATATTCGAATGTATCATGATGATGAAGAAAATGATTATGATGAGGAACAAAATCATGATGATCAAAATGGTATAGTTTTTGAAGAAGAATTTGATGATGAAGGCGATGATTTTAATTATATATTTAAAAATAAAACTTATCAATATGAAGAAAAAATAGATTCTGATAATTTAAATAAAATAACAAGATGAAAAATTAGAAAAATTTCAGAAAGTGGTTTAATTAAACTTCAATATATTTTAAATTCAAAAGAAGAAGCGATTGATAAAATCAAAAATCTATCTCAGAGTAATATTCAACTTGTTGAAAAAAACAAACAAGGAATCGTAATATCAACTAAAAAAATAACTAAAAATTAAATAATCTTTAGTTATTTTTTTTATATAAATCTAAAAGATTTTTAAATAAGAAGGCAACTGTTAATGGCCCTATTCCTTTAGGTACTGGTGTAATGTATTGAACAATATTAATAACATCTTTAAAATTAACATCTCCACATATTTTATTTTCAAATTCATTTATGGAAACATCAATTATTATTGAATTCTTTTTAAGATAACTTGAATCAATAAAATTTGGTTTTGAAACAGCTGTAATTAAAATATCGGCATTTTTTGTTATTGATTTTAAATCTTTTGTTTTTGAATGACAAATAGTAACAGTTGCATTTTCTCTTAAAAAAAGATTGGCTAAAGGCTTACCTATTAAATTTGATCGATTAATAATAACAACATTTTTTGATTCGATTTCTATTTCATTAAATTTTAACAACTCAATGATTGCTTTTATCGTTGGTGATATTAAATTATTATGTTTTGAATCAAGATAAAAATCACCTACATTAGTTCTATTAAAACAATCAACATCCTTATTAGGGTCAATTACATTGAAAACTAAATTTTTGTCAATATTTTCGTTTAATGGTAATTGCAATAAAATTCCATCAATTGACAAATCATTATTTAACTTATTTATTTCATCAGTAAGTTGTTCAGTTGTTGATGCTTCTAAAATTAATTTGTTAACTATGATTCCAATTGATTTTGCTGTCTTAATTTTATTTTTAATATAAAGGTCACTAGCTTTATTTTTGTTGGTTTGAATAATTGTTAATGAGGGAATTCTTTTATTTTTAGTTAATAAATCATCAACTATAGTTTTTGATTGATTATTTATTATTTCAGCAAAATATGAGCCTGAGAGTATTTTGTGTTCCATACTTGTCCTATAAAAATTTATCTAAAAATCAAATCTTATTTAATTTGAATTCTTTTTTATTCAAATATTTAAAATATTCATTATCAGCTTTAAAAATGACTTTATATGAAACTAATAATTGAGTTTTAAATCTAATGTCTTTATCAATGTATTTATTTGAATATTTATTATCACCAATAATAGGGTGACCAAGATAAGAAAGATGAGCTCTTATTTGATGAGTTTTACCTGTTAATAATTCAACTTCAAGAACAGAGTAATTATTAGTTGATTTAATAACTTTATATCTAGTAATAATTTTTTTATATCCTACTTGAGGGGCAGAAATTATTTTTACGATATTTTTATGCACATTTTTTTGATGATAAGCATAAAGAGTATCTTCTTTTTTATTGATTTTATTATAAACAACACAATAATAGAATTTTTTTATTTCGTTGTTTCTAATAATTTCATTCATGTTTCGAAGGGATTCGATATTTTTAGCAGCAATAACGATTCCTGAAGTGTTTCTATCAAGTCGATTACACAAACTTGGTTCAAATATTTGTTCTTCTTTAGGATCTCATTGTTCTGATTCAAACATATATAGTTTTAGTTTGTTTAATAAAGTGTGTATTTTTTCACTACTATCTTCATGGGTTATTAAACCAATTGGTTTATTTAACAAAAGAATATTTTCATCTTCAAAAATTATCTTTAAATCATTTTTAGTGAACTTAAATAAATCATTTATTTCAGTTTTGAAATATTGATCATTTAGATAAATATCAACTGAATCATTAAATGATAATCGAAAATCATATTTAATTTTTTTTCTATTAACTTTAACTTTATTATTTCTCAATAAAGCAAAGATTTCATTTCTAGATAATTGAGGCAATATTTTCATTAAGAAATTATCAATTCTTTTCAAATTATCGTTAGCTGTAATTATAAAGTTTTTCATATAATTAAAATTATCCTATTTTAACGTTTTCTGTTAAATATTTAAATCTATTGGATTTAAGTTTCGTTTTATTAAATGAAAGAATTGTTGAAGAAATACTATATTGACCGATAAACATTAAGAACATTAAATAAATTTTTCCAAAGACATCAATATTATCAATATTCATAACACTTAGTCCTGTTGTACCAAAGGCTGATGATGATAAGAATATCGCATTTGTATAAACTGGTGTTGATAGATTTGGAATATATGCTGAAATTGAAAGAATAAATCCGCCAATACCAATTATTATGCAACCAACAAATAATATTATATATGAGTTAATAGTATCTGATTGACTAATTCTTCTTTTAAATAAAACAATATCATTCTTTCCTTTTAATTTAGTAAGAAGACCCATTAAACAAATAGCAATTGTTGTTGTTCTAATTCCCCCAGCTGTTGATGAAGGCGAACCCCCAATAAACATTAGTATTGAAAATAATCATTTGGTAGTGGGATTTAAAATATCTAAGTTAAACGTAGAAAACCCAGCTGATCTGGTTGAAAAGCTTTGAAATACTAATTGCATAACTTTATCACTATCACTAAGTCCTGGAATATTTGTTGTCCAAAATAAGGATGGTCCAAATCCTGATGTCATCTCAAATACTAATACTAAGGGAATTGCTAAAAGAGAAATGATAAAGTAAGAACTTACTGATACTTTTGTAAATAAAGAAAATTTATGTAATTTATCAAATTTAATTTTTCCAAACCCAAAAGTTTTTTTAAATATTTTAATCTTATGAGTTCTTTGCATTCTAAATTTATCTACTATGTCATATAGAATTGGAAAACCAATTCCACCAATAATAAATTGAACAGCTGTCAAAAACAATAAGAAATTATGAGCTCCATAACGATATGGTGCTAAAGATGAACTACCAATAATATCAAATCCAGCATTATTAATTGATGATACTGAATGAAAAAATCCAGTTAATAATGAATATCCATAATTATTATATAAATGATTTATTTTGTCACTATTTTGTAAAAAGTCATCAACACCATTTGTTTCTTGTAAATAAGCTGGTTGTGTAAAGAATCATAAAGAATAAATAAAAGTAAATATTATTTCGATTGTTAAAATCCAAATAATAGATCTACCAAGCATTTTTGGTGTATCTCCTATTTTTGTATTACCTTTTTCTGATTGGGCCAAAAGCATATTATTAATAGATAACTTATCCATTTTATTAACCATTTTTCAAAAAAGGAAAATAAAGAACATAATTCCAAACCCACCTAATTGAATAGCAAACATTAAGACTACTATTCCAAAAATAGAAAATATTTGAACAGGTGCTCCAATTGAAAGTCCAGTATTAGTAAAAGCACTAAATGACATAAATAAGGAGTCAAAAAAGTTAAAAGTATAATCTTCATTAAAAGTTCCATTTGGATTTTCATATCTAAAATGATAAGCATTATCAAAGTAAGTTCAACCTGTTGCAGAACCATGAATTTGAAAAGAAATTGGTAAATATAATAAAATAGCAAAAAGTAAAAGTAAAGAAAAGTATATTCTAAACATCTTCTTAGTTACAGATGTACCTAAAATGAAGTTTTTTGTTTTAGTTCAAGTAAATCTATTCCTAATGTTTTTTTTAGAAAAAATATGCTTTAATTTATTTTCAATATCTATTGGTTTCATAATATAATTAATTATTGTATAGTATAAAGATAAAATTGCAATACAAAGAGGTAATATAGTGGTTAAAAACGTTTTTATTATAGGAATGGGTAGGTTTGGTTTATCAGTTGCTGAAAGTTTCCATGAGCATGGTATTCAAGTAACTGTTGTTGATATTGATGAAGCTTTATTAAATAGTATTCAAAATATTCATGATTTTCATACTGCTCTTGTTTTAGATACAACTAATTTTGAAGCACTAGCTTCAACAGCAATTAAAAAAGCTGATTATGTTATTGTTGGTATGAGTAGTATTGAGGGTTCCATTATGACCTGTGTAAACTTAAGAGATTTGGGTATTAGAAATATTGTAGCCAAAGTTAAAAATAAAGTTCATAGAAGGGTTATGAAAACATTGGGACCTAAAATTATTGTTTTCCCTGAGCATAATAGTGCTATTCAAATAGTTGACCAAATTATGAATGAGGAGTATGAAATCATTTCCAAAGGCACTGATTATTCTTTTATTAAGTTTGTTGTTAAAAATCCTGATATTATCGGAATTAGAATTGAAGATTTAGAAAATATTATTTCAAGTTCTAAATATAAAGTTATTGCTTTAAAGAAAAATGACCTTGGTCAACATTTAATATTTGATTTTAAAAATTATATATTGCAAAAATTAGATCAATTATATATTCTTTGTAGTAATGATAATTTAGCTGAAATAAAAAAGAAATTTATTTTAATAAAATAATTATTCTAATAAATTTATTAAAACATCATTTAATAAATTAGGATTATTGCAAAATAACATGTTGCCTTTAATTTGACAATTTGTTATTTTTTTTTCATACATTTCATAAGCTTTTTTATTTTTTTCAATTCTTAAATCAATCCCTGAGTTTAATCTTAAACCCATCATTAAAATTTGAAAATAATAGTCTTTTTCTGAAATTTTTTCAAAAGTTATAAATTCAGAATCGAATGTATTTGAGTTTTGATAAACATTTCTATTTTCAAAACCAGAAGAACCATAACCAATTGCTTTTCAATCATTAGATAATCAATAAGCCTTATTATGATTAGATTGATATTTACTATTAATAGTTCAATTTGATATTTCATATCTTTGATAATTTATTTTATTTAAATTATCTTGAATATAAATTAATTGATCTTCAATTAATTCTTCATTTATTTTATATTTTTGTATATTTAAAATAGAGTTATTTTTTATTTCTAAAGCGTAAAAAGACACATGTTTAATTTTATGTTCAACAATAAAATAAAAGCTTTCATCTAAGTCATTATTTTTTAAATCATTAAATCCATAGATAAAGTCCAAAGAAATATTATTAATACCAACTTCTTTTAAAAAATTAACAGCATTAGCAACATCGTCTTTATTATGATTTCTATTCATTTTTTTTAATATTTTTTGATTAAAAGTTTGTACCCCAATCGACACTCTATTAATTTTATTATTATTTAAAATATCAACTTGTTTTTTATTAACAAGTTCAGGATTTAATTCTATTGTAAATTCATATTCATCTTTATTAAGATATTGATTTAAATTACTTAATAAATAATCTAAATAGGTATCACTTAAGTGATTAGGAGTTCCTCCTCCAATATAAATAGTTTCATATTGATTTTTGATACTCATAGCATGTAAGTTAAAAATTAATTTATCAAGATAGGTTTTAATTAAATTTTGATTATTAGTTTTTAATCTTGGAAAATCACAATAAGAACAGATATTACTGCAAAATGGAATATGAATATATAAATGTTTAGTCATCTTATTTCCTATTAATAAATTCATTAATTTTCTTAATAACTAAATCAATATTATCTTCATCAATATTAAATTCAATATCTACTCTTGTTTTGTTATTAATTCAAGTTAATTGTCTTTTAGCTAAATTTCTTGTTTTTTGTTTTATTTTTTCAATATCGATATTTGTTTTTTTAAGAACAGAATCAAGAATAATATCGTATCCAATTGCTCTAAAAGAAATTAATTCATTAATATTAATATTTTTAAAATAAAGATTTTCTACTTCTTTTTTTCAGTTGTTATCAACCATCATATCAGTTCTATTATTAATAACTTCATATAATTTTTCTCTATTTCTAATTGTATGAATAATTAATAAATCATAAATGTATTCATTGTTTTGAGTTTTTATTGATATTGGTACTAGTTGATTAAAATAAATTAATTGGCAAGCTCTTATTAATCTTATTCTATTATTAATATTAATTTTTTCTAATAATTTTTGATCATTTTTAAAAATATAATCAAAAAGTTCTTGATTAGTTTTATTATTAAAAATATCTATTTCATTTCTAGAAATATTATCTTCTAAATTATATCCCTTAATCAATGCGTCAACATAGAGATTACTACCTCCACAAATAAGTGGAATATTGCCTCTTTTAATAATTTGGGGAATTATTTTTCTTGCTTCATTTTGAAATATTTTAATATTTCATTCTTCATCAATATGTTTTTCATTAACAAAGTGATGTTTAACACTATTAAGATTTTCAATACTTGGTTTATTTATTCCGATATTGATTTCTTTATATATTTGAAAAGCATCAGCGTTTATTATTTCGATATTAAAAAAATTAGCTATTTCCATAGCTAAATAAGATTTCTTTGTAGCGGTTGCACCGACTATTACAATTATTTTTTTCATATAAATAACCTTAAATTCATAATTAAATTAATTTATCAGTGTGTTCACTTGTTTTGTCAACATCGGAAAATTGATCATCATCAGAAATTAAATCGGTGTCTTTTCCTAATTTATCTATTTTTTCATATTCATTATATTCTTCAATTTTTCCATTTCCATCAGCTCTATGAAAAAGACTTTTGATAGCTTTTTTTCTATTATGTAACATTTTTATTTCAAATGGAATAAATAGAGCAAAAATCATTACAGGTAAATATGAAGTGCAAAATCTTCAAATGAAAATTCCGTTATTAGAATAATTTTGTCATTGAGTATCAGGTGGTAAAGCTGGATTATTATTAGCAATGTCAGGACTTATAAATCAAGTTATTAACATTTGTAAAGTTCCTTCACCATTTGGTACTGGTACTCAGTTATTTGCTGTTGTTGCTACATTTACATAATTAAATAAATTAAAATAATCAATATTGATACTTTTATCTTGTATTAGTCTAAAACAAACTAATAATGTTGAATAGAAAAATATATTTCAAAATAAACCAATCAAAATAATAAAAGTAGTTATTTTATAATCCTTTAATAAAGCAATAAATTGTTTTTTAAATATTGCATTAGTTCTAAATTTTTCATATATTTCGTCTTTCGTATGATAACTCATTTTTAATTTTCTTTTTATCAAATTTAAAACAAAATTAATTGCGAAATGAACTCTTCTACTATAACCTAGAAATCATCAAACTAAAAACCCCATTAGATCAAATATTAATCCAGTAAAGCCCAATCAAAAAGCTAGTAGTCAAAAAGGATCTACACTATACGCTGAATATTGACTTGCTATTACAAAAAATGATGGTCATGTAATTAAAATTTGAGTAAATGAGTTTAATAAACCATTAGAAGCTATTATTACTGATATATCATTAATGGAAACTCCTTTTGATTTAAATCAAAAGACACTATATGGTTCTGAACCAATGGCAAAAGGTGTTATTGTAGCAATAAATATTGAAATAAAATTAAAGGATACTCATTCATATCATTTAATTCTAATTGAACTAATGCTGTATAATCTTTTTTTAATAGTAAAAATTCTGCTTCAAACATTAAAAATTGGAAAGAGAAATATTAAAAAAAAGAAGAATATTGTTAAAGGTAATCCTGAATTTTCAGCACCTCGTTTAATTAATATAGTGATTGAATCAAAATTAATCCCAAAAGCAAAAACTGATAATAGAACAATAAAAATTATTGAAAAAGAAGAAAATAATAAACCTAATAATATTCTTTTTTTTGTAAAGAAAATTTCTTTTTGTCCTTGATCATTATTGAAATTTTCAATATTTTTATCATTTAATAAATTGTCATTATCATTTGCCATATTTATTTATTTTATCATTTTCAAATAAATCTTTATAGGTTTGTAAGGTGTTTTGTGAATATCTTTAATAATTCCTAATTCATTGATTGCTTTTATATGAATTTTAGTTCTATATCCTTTATTTTTATTAAAGAAATATTGAGGATATTTATTTGAAAGTTTAACCATATATTCATCGCGACTTACTTTAGCTAAAATACTGCTGTTTGCTATTGGAATTGATTTTCGATCAGCTTTTCTAATTGAAATTAAAGGAATTGATTCTAAATTTATTTTTTCAAAATCTATTAAAACATAATCAGGTTTAATACTCAAGTTTTTAATAGCTTTTTCCATCATTAAAATTGATCGTTTTTTAGGATTATATTTATCAATATCATTAGGATAAATATATTCAATATCATATGAAATAGTAACTTTTTATATATATAATTACTTCAAATAGTTCTTTTCTTTTTTTAGCTAATAGAGGTTTAGAATCTTTATTTCATCATTAATATAATTAACTGGCAAAATAAAGCTAGCAACAACAATAGGTCAAGCTAAACAGTCTCTACCAATTTCATCAACACCAACAATTAATTTAAAACCTTGATTAATTAATTTTTTTTCATATTCATACATTGAATAATTAATTTAAATACTTTTGAAGAACAGTTAATTTATCTAATTTTTCTCAAGCAAATTTTTCACTGTCTCTACCAAAATGTCCATATACTGATAAATCAGAAAAAATTGGAGATTTTAAATTTAATTTTTTAATCATTCCGATAATTGAAAAATCAAATTCATTAGTAATTGCTTGATAAATTTTTTCATTAGGAATATGATTAGTATCAAATGATTCTAAGTAAATTGAAATTGGTTCTGTTTTACCAATTCCAAAAGTAAACTGAATTTCACATTTATCAGCTAATCCAGCTGCTACAATGTTTTTTGCAACATATCTAGCCATGTAAGCACCTGTTCTGTCAACTTTTGTAGCATCCTTACCACTAAAAGCTCCTCCTCCATGTCTAGATATACCACCATATGTATCAACGATTATTTTTCTACCTGTTAATCCAGTATCTCCTATTGGACCGCCAATTATGAATTTTCCAGATGGATTAACCATATATTTAAAATCATTAGTTCTTTGATAATCTTTAATGATTGGATCAATAATATTTTCAATAATGTATGTTTCAAATTCTTTAGGAGAATATTTTTCATCATGTTGAATCGATAAAAGAACATTGAATATTTTAAAGTTCTTTTCATCAGTATAATCAATTGTAACTTGAGATTTCATATCAGCCTTTGCTCATTTAAATTTCTTTTCTACTCTTAATTTTTCTGCTCTTTCTAATAATCTGTTTGCTAAAAGAATTGTTGTAGGCATATAGTAGTTATTTTCATTAGTAGCATAGCCATAAGTAATACCTTGATCACCAGCTCCGATTTTGCCGCTCTTTTTAAAAACTGATTGAGATATATCTGGAGATTGGTTATTAACATTGGAAATGATAGTAAAATCATTTTCATTATATCCTAATGGTAATATCACTTCTCATGCTTTTTTAACAACATCAATATAACTATCTGTTGTAATTTCGCCAGCAATAACAATTAATCTATTCGAAGCTAAAACTTCACAAGCAACTTTTGAATTTTCATCAGATTTTAAACATTCATCAAGAATATAATCAGAAATTTGATCACAAATTTTATCTGGATGACCTTTCCCAACACTTTCACTTGTTAATAATTTTCTATATTCCATTTTAAACTCTTTCTAGTTTTGAATATTTAATTAATTCACTTTATTAATGAATAATTTTTTTTACCTTTTTTGATAATTGTGTAATTTTTTACAATTACAGTCTGATTATTAATAATTAAATTTTCATCTTTTACTTTGTAACCGTTTATTTCAATGGAATTATTGTTTATTAATTCTCTAGATGTTCTGTTAGAAGTTGAAAATTCTAGTAGTATTAAAATTTCTTTTAAATTATAATCTTTTTGAATCAATTCGATTGATGGAATTGTATTAAAAATCATTTTTATTTCATTAATTGTTAAATCAAGAATATTTTCTGAAAATAATGTCTGAGAAATTTTTAATGATTGATTATATTTTTCTTTTCCATGAACATTAACAACAATATCTTCAGCAAGTATTTTTTGAGCTATCTTTTCTTTGGGATTTGCTAAAGTTTTTTCATTAATTTTTTTAATTTCATTAGTTGGAATTAAAGTTAAAAAATTTAATAATTTAATAACATCAATATCATTTTGATTTATTAAAAATTGATACATTTCATATGGTGAAGTGAGTTTTTCTTCCAAGAAAATTGCGCCTTTTTCAGATTTTCCAAATTTTTTTCCATCTGCTTTTAGTAATAAATTTAAGGTTAATCCAGCTGCATGTGTTTCTGAATTAAAGTTTTTTCTAATCATTTCAATTCCGGTTGTAATATTTCCTCATTGGTCACTACCGCCAGCTTGAACGTAAATATTTTTATTTTCATATAAATATAAAAAATCATAACCTTGAATTAAAGTATATGTAAATTCAGTAAAAGATATTCCTGTTTGGAGTCGTGTATTAATCGATTCTTTTTCAAGCATGTAATTAATATTAATTAATTTACCAGCAGTTCTTAAAAATGTTAAAAAATTCATATCTTTAAAATGATCATAATTATCTAAAATTTCAGAATCTGAAATTTTAGATAATTGTTTTTTAATAAGTTTTTTATTATTTTGAATTGTATTTTCATCTAATAAATTTCGTTCACTAGATTTACCAGAAGGATCACCAATCATTCCAGTAGCCCCACCAACTAAAGCGTATGTTTTAATGTTATTTCTAGCTAATCTCTTTAAAAACATAATCATTGTATAATTACCTAAATGTAAAGATTCAGCACTAGGGTCAAATCCTACATATATTCCTTTTTTATCTTCAAAAGCTTTAATTACTTTTGCTTCATTAGTAATATTATTAATGATTCCTCTAGATTTTAAATCTTCTAAAAAAAATTTCATTTTTCCTCTTTTTATTTAATAAATATTTCATTAACTAATTCAAAATATGTAATTCTAACTAGAATATTAGCATTAAAGTTTTTTATTAATTTCGTCTTTAAACCAAAAAAAAATATATTATATTTTTCACATACGATAATTTTAACATATTAATTGATTTCAATAATTGTTTTGATTAAATAATATATTCCGTTAAAAATTAAAATATTCTTTATTTATTATCTGTAAGTAAAGAATGAATGAAGAATAAAATAAATAGATTTAAAATCTATTTATTTTATTCTTTTAGTTTCGGTATTTGTTGAGTAATACAATGAATATTACCGCCGCCAAGAATAATTTCTCTTGCAAGTTCAATTTGAACTATTTTTCTATTTGAATAAACTTTAGATAAAATATCATATGCTACTTTATCGGTTGGGATATTAAAAATTGGAATATAAACAGCATTATTACCAATATAGTGATTAATATAAGAAGCTGCTTGTCTATCACCTTCATTTCTTGAAATAGTTCCATCGAGTGAATCTACACCAACTGCTTCTTCCTTAGTGATTATGATTAATGGATTTGGTGCAGGAATTTTAATTATTTCTAATTTTCTACCCATTGCATCAGTTTCATTAGATAAGACATCGTAAGCGTCTTTAGAAAAGGCATATTGTGGATCTTCTTTATCATCTGTTCAATGCAATAAAACTTTACCTGGTTCCGGAATTTGAATAATATTATCTATATGTTCATTAGTTTCATCATTATAAATTCCGTTTTTTAATCAAATAACCTTTTGAACATTTAAATAATTTTTTAATTTATTTTCAATTCCATTTTTAGTCATTGTAGGATTTCTACCTTCTGATAATAAACAAGCTTCAGTTACAAATAATGTACCTTCGCCATCAGTATGAATAGAACCGCCTTCAAGAATAAAATTTTCTGTTCTATAATAATCAAATTTATGGAATTTTGAAATTTCTTTTGCCACTAAATCATCTTTATCTCAAGGACTAAATAAGCCATCAACTAGTCCACCTCAAGCATTAAAAGTTCAATCAACAGATCTAATTTCTTTTGTTTTTTTATTAACAAGACATGTAGGTCCAGTATCTCTAACTCAAGCATCATCATTAGCAATTTTCATTACTTCTATTTCTGATGGAAGTAATTTTCTTGCATTATCATATTGTTTTTCACTAGCACCTACTCAAACTTTTTCATTTTTAGAAATTGCTATTGCTAATTCAGCAAAAGCTTTTTGTGCAGGCAGGGCATTCCCTCTTCAATTATCTGATCTTTCAGGTCAAACAATTCAAGTTCCTTCGTGTTCTTCAAATTCAGCAGGAAAAATAAATTCATCATTTATGGGTTTAGTATTAAGAAGTTTTGACATGGTAGAATCCTTTTTTATTTAAATGGAAATTATTTCTTAAATTTCTCATTTGAATTTTCGTAATTATATTTTGTTTGTTTGTATAAAAATATTCTTTTATACTTTTTATTTTAATTTTTATAAATTGATCATTATCATTATTAAATAAATCACTATTTTGACCTTTTCGAGAAGTTGTTTCAAATTTACTTGATGAACCTGGACTATTTTTTCTAGCTCATCAAATCATTATATCTCCGGCAATAACACAAGCTATTACTCCACCAATTGTCGCTATTAAAGAGGCTCATGCAATAGAACCTTCTCCAAAATCACTCACAGGAAAGATGACAATTGTTCCGTTAATAAAACTAATTTCTAAAACTTGTGTTACACAAGCAACAATAATTATTACTAATGCTGTATAACCAGCTATTTTAGCTAAAGTATTATTTTTAATTGAAAATGGTCTTTCGATGTCTTTATCGATTACTCTTAATTTTAAATATGATATGAAAATCATAATATAAGGTAAGAAAAAAATAATTAATGAGAAAGAGAATAAAATGAAATAAGCATCACCAGCATTAACAAATTCTAAAACTGATGAAAGTAAAATAGCAATTGTACTTACTAAAGTTAAAATAGTACTAGCAAATGTTGGGCATCCATGTTTGTTCATTTTTGAAAATGATTTAGGAATTTCATTATTATCAGCAGCTTCAGCAATAGCTCGATTACTTCCTAGTGTTCATGAAAGCATATTAGTTAGTAATGTAAAAGCAAGTAGTCCAGCTAAAATAATTACTAATGGTGTTGGAAATGCTGATTGGAAAACTAAAATAATTGAGTTTACATAGCCTCCATCTTGAAAAGCAGGATTATTAGTATTAATTGTAATAAAAGCTGGAATTGAAGCAATAATATAAGCAGCAATAACTGTGATTCCGCCAATCATTAATGATTTAGGAATTGTTTTTTTAACATCTTTAACATCATCACCTAAATTAGTTGATAATTCAAATCCACACATGTTATATACAATAATACCAACAACACCAAATGGGGCAGAGAAATCTGGTAAAATTCCTCCCTGTTCACCATTAATATCAGTTTGAATTGGATTACCTTTAGCAAGGAATACTATCATTGCAATAATCATCATTCCAACTAATCCTAATTTGATAATTGAACCTAAATTAGGTAGTCATTTAACACGATCCAAATCTATTTTATTAATTGCCCATGTAATTCATGTAGCAGCAATGGCAATTGCCATATTGACCCAAACAAACCAACTCTGTTCAACAATTGTAGCATCAATACTATAAACAAATGTGGAACCTAATACTAAGTATACTGAAGGCATTCAAAAAGCAACATTTATCCAATAGAAAAAGTTGGAACGGGCTCCATTTTTTTTTCCTAATCCTCTTACAACTCAATTATAAATACCGCCATTTGGATAAGTAGTTGTAAGTTCAGATGTAATAAGACCATATGGTAAAAAGAATATTATACCAAGGAATAATCATCATAAAATACTAGATCAACCAATTGTAAGAGATAAACCTAAAGAATCGATTACAAATACAGCTGAAAAAGTAAATAAGATTATATCTAGTGGTCTAAACCCTTTTTTAGTCTTTTTTTCTTTAGAAAACAATTCCATTTTAATGCTCTTTTAAATTATTTTTTGTTTTTAAAATTTTCTATATCTATTAAATAATCTATTTTAAAAGCTGGATCATAATCATTGTTATAAAATCTTCTTTGTTTTCAAGAACGTTCTTTATCTTCCATGTAATTTTGAATTTTGCCTTCTCAATATACTTTCATTGAATCGCTTGCATGATCAATTTGAGGATACATAAAGTAAACTAATAAAGCCATTTGTGCAGTCAATCTATTTTCTGTTTGATTGAAAACAATTGATTGTTCACCATCAAAAGCATCATCAGCTAATTCATTATTTCTTGCACAAGGTAAACAATGCATTACTTTTGCTTGTGGCCCAGCTTTTTTTAATAAAGCATTATTAACTTGGAATCCACCTTTTTTGAAAGTTTCATATCTTTCAGCGGCTTCTTGTTCCTGACCAAATCATCATCATAAATCAGTATAAATAATGTCAGCATCTTTTACTTCATTAAGATCATCAGTTACTTTTACAGAACCACCATATTTTTTAATATGTTCTTTTGAAATGTCAATTCATTCTTTTGGAGCTTGGTATTTTTTAGGTGAAATATGAACAAAATTCATTCCTAATTGATTACAAATATGCATTGTTGATGAACAAACATTTGTTCTATCGCCTATGAAAACAACTTTAACTTTATTTAAATTATGTTTTTTTTCACTTGGTAGATGTTCTAACATTGTAAAAGCATCACATAAAGCTTGAGTTGGGTGGTTATAATCAGTAATTCCATTAAAAACAGGAACTTCAGAATATTTAGCTAAACCTAATAATGTTTTATGTTCATAAGCACGACAAAAAATTCCATCAACCATTCTTGATAAAACTTTTGTAGTATCATAGAAACTTTCCTTACTTCCTAAGTGGATATCTCCCGGTTTTAAATATTGAGCATGTCCACCTAATAATGTCATTGCAGCTTCAAAACTAACCCTTGTTCTTGTTGATGGTTCTTCAAATATCATAGCTAAAGTTTTATTTTTCAATAATTCAGGAACAGCTCCGTTGTAACGTGCTTTCTTCAACATTTCCATTAATTCAAAAAGTTCAAAAATTTCATTTTGTTGTAAATCATTACAATCAATAAAGTGTCTTAGTTTATTCATTCATATTCCTTAAAAATTACTAAATTTCTACATAAATCTTTTCTTAAATCTATATATAACAGTATAACAGTTATTTTTCTAGTAATTTACTAACTATTTCATTTACTAATTCAAAATAAGCAATTGCTGCAGGTTTTCATGGTTCACCATCAATAATTGTTTTTTTTCTAGATTGAAGTTTTGAAATTGTAATATCCTGAGGAATAATAGTATCATAAATAGATTCTTTAAAAATTGATGATATTTGAGATAAATATTCAGCATGATTTGTTAGTCTTTTATCAAACATATTAATAATAATTCCGGCAATACTTAAATCTTTATTATATTTTTTCTGAACAATTCTCACAGTTTTAAATATTGATGATATTGCTTCTAACGAAAAGTAGTCACATTTAACTGGAATAATAACTTTGTCAGTTATTGTTAAAATTAATTGATTTAAATATCCTCATGATGGTGATGTGTCAATTAAAATATAATCATAATCTTTTTCAACTTTTTCTAAAGCTTCTCGAAAGTTTTTTAAGTTTTCTTCAAAATCAGATTCCATAATATAAAAACTTAAATCAATTGATGATGGGATTAAATCGATATTATTCAAAACATTAATTCTTGCATTTTTAATCGATACTTTTTTTTTCAAAACATGATGAATATATAAAGAAGTTGGCTCAGTACAAAGATTACTTGTTAAGCTTCCGATTGGATCCATATCTATTATTAGTATTTTTTTACCATTTTTAGCTAATGCTGCTGATATGTTGGCTGCTGATGTTGTTTTACCAACTCCGCCTTTAAGCGAAAGAAATGTGATTATTTTATTTTTCATAAACTTAATTTTAACATTATTAATCAATTGCTATAATTGTTTTAATAATATTGATTTTTTTTTTTTCGATAAATGGTAGATGTGAATTATCTTTTATTTCATAACAATGATTTGCTGGAATATATTTTTTATAAAGTTTTATTGTTGCTTTAGAATTAATTATTTTATCATTTTCACCAGTTATTAAAAACGATTTATTTCAAAGCATTTTTTTGAGATTTTTTTTAATAAAAAATGCGTTTCTAATGACATTAAATGGGTTGAGGGATTTTTTTCTATGCGGGTGACAATGCCTCCACCCATTGAATGTCCTATTAAAATAACGTTCTTAAAATTTTTATATTCAATAAATTTAATAACATAATCAATAAATGTAATGAATGTATTTTCTTCATTTTCAAGTTTTAGAGTAATATTATGACCTGGCAATTCGATTGCATAATAATTATGATCTTTTAAATAAGGAATTATTAGGTCATAATAATCACTATTTGTGGGAAAACGATGAATAAATAAAATATTTTGAGTATTTTTGTTTTTGCCTTATTAAAAGTATATGCAAATCCGTTTTCAATAATTTTTTCTATTTTTAATATCCATATATTCTATATAAAACAAAATATCAAAATTTTCAATATCTTCTCGGAAATTTTAAATTAACATTATCTTTTTCTAGACTTCTAAGTCTTGTTTTTAATATATTTTTTTCACTTTTGTTGACTTTTGTTTCAAATTGAATATGTGAAAATATTACCGAATGATAAAAAGCTAATTGATCATTAATAGGCTTATTATCTTTTATTAAAACATTATCAGATTTAAGTAGACTATAAAAGTTTTCTAATTGTGAAATTCCTGCTGAAATTTTTTCAAAAGAAATATTTGCTCTACTTAGTGATTGTTTGTTAATGAAGTAATGATAATTAGGGTGATTTAAAAAAATAATATTTTTAGTTTTATAAATTCAAAAACTAACTGAACCAGCATCTTCAAAATAATTATATTCCTGACAAAAAGAAAATTTATTTTCCAATAAATATTCTTTTCTTATAAGAATATTTCAAGCATATGGTGTATTGTTGATTAAATACGATTCATTTGTTGTATTTTCATCTATTTTATTAGTTATATAAAAAGTTTTAGATTTATTTTTTTTATTAATAAAAGTTGAATTTATAATCATATCTACAACAAAATTAACTTCTTTTAGTTTCATATCAAAAGTAGAAAATGTATTTAATTCAATTCAATCATCAGCATCTATAAAATAAAAATAATCAGTATGAACTTTTTTAATTAAGTCATTTCTAGTGACAGATAATCCTTTGTTTTCTCTTGAAATAATCTTTATTCTTTGATCTTTTTCTTGATATGAATTTAAAATAGCAAGTGAATTATCAGTTGAACCATCATTTAAAACAATAATTTCAAAATCTTGATAATCTTGATTAACAATTGAATTCAAGCATCTTGATATGTATTTTTCAGCATTATAACATGGAATAAGAATAGTATATTTCATTATTTTCCTGTTGAACCAAACCCATTTTTTCCTCTAATAGTATCAGATAATTCTTCTGATTCTTCAAGCTTAAAAACATAAGATTTTTTTATAACTCCTTGAGCTATTTTTTCATTTTTATTGAAAAAATAATTTTTATCAGAATTATTATATAACATAATTTTTATTTCTCCACGATACCCATTATCAATGATTCCTGCATGAACATTAATTTGATGTTTTGTAGCTAATCCCGATTTTGGTGCAATTCTCATTCAATAATTTTCAGGTAATTCAATAATTACTCCTGTTGAAAAAATACTAGATGAATGCGCTTCTAAAACTTTTGATTCAGACGTATAAAAATCATAACCAACATCACCATCTATAGCTGGTTCAGAAATCCCAATAATATCTTTGCTAATTTTTTTGAATTTTATTTTCATATCTAATATATTACTTTAAAAAAAAATAATTTTAGGTTTTTTGATTAATTCTTGTTTATTTAAAAAATACAGGAGAATAATATGAAAAAAACAAAATTTATTTGAACATTTTTACCAATATTTTTAACAACTATATTGGTAACTAATTTAATAAATAATCGAATTGTAAATATTGAAAAAAATAAGGCCAAATCTAATTTGAGTAATGATATCAATATTATTAATGATATCAATTCTGATTATTGAATTAAAGATAACCAAATCAAATCAAAAATTAAGTTAACAGTTCGAACAATGAAGGAATTGTGAGTGCTTTCAACATATAGAGTAAATCATAAAATTTGATATCAAACATATGACTATGAAAATATTTCAACACCTATTTTTGATAAAGTATCAAAAAAAATTATTTTCGATACTTGAAATAAACCTATATCTCAACTTTTTTCGGATCCGGACCCTTACTGAGCTGATCCGGTTGGGGCTAAGTGAAATAATAAACTTTTAAATATAAATATTTATGGAAGAAATGATCAATATTCTCCTAATATTAAGGATGTTTGATTCGGGAAAAATCACTATAATAATTTTGAATTAAATGATAAAAATGTGCATAAACCAAAAATATTTCCAGCTTATCCACCACATAATTATTTTTCACATGTAATTAGATATTATCAAACACCATCATA
The DNA here is from genome assembly GCA_009884515.1 of Candidatus Mycoplasma liparidae. Lineage (GTDB taxonomy): Bacteria > Bacillota_I > Bacilli_A > Mycoplasmatales > Mycoplasmoidaceae > Mycoplasma_L > Mycoplasma_L liparidae. The sequence continues at coordinate 222,100 of RHHX01000001.1, forward strand.
TGTTCACAACAATGTAAGTAAAAAAATAGAATTTTTTGAGATAACTAACAAGAGTTTTTTTAATACTTTTATTGAATTAAATAAAATACCTTTTGATCAAAATGGAAAAGTTTGAAACAAAGATAATTATAATGAAATGGGTAATTTAATAAAATTCAATCACTACTTTCATATTGCAAGAGAGATTAGTAAGGTTTATAAAGTTGTGGAAAATATTAATAATTTTATTGATAAAAATACAAATAAAGATGGTAAATGAATAAATCAAATTATCAAAAAAAGTGACCTTATTAGTCTAAAAAATGATTTTGAAACTTGAAAATTTGCATCTGCTGATGAAGCTTGAATGAGATATAATTCGCTAATTGATATTAATAATTCAAAACTTATTCTAACAACTAGTAGTTATGAAAGTCAATATAATAAGTTAATTAAAAATATTTATAAAAATAACTTAATATCAGTAGATAGAAAAATTACTATTGATGATATTAATGAAATTTATAAAACTTCTTTAGCTATTTTTAAGCAAAATCAAATCAATCTATCACTTAATATCAATGGTGAAATTATTAAATATAATATATGAGATGGTCGTTCTTTTATCAAAATTTGAAATAATTTACTATCAATTAACAAAAATAAAAATTTGTTAAACATTAGTATTGAAAATGTTGAATTTAAATATATTGGTGATCATAATAAAACTGGTTATTTCAATAATTCTTATATTATTAAAAAGGAAGAAATTAGTAATGAATTAAAATCCAATACAACTTTAATAATCAGAAATGATGCTAAAAATTTAGATAATATTGATCTTTTAAATAATAATAATTTTGGAATTAATATTGATTCTGATTTATATCTTTCTGAACTTTTAGGTACAGGAGAAAATATAGGAAATGGCTACCCATATAATGAAGTAATTTTTGATAAAAAGCTTTTGATAAAAAATTTATTAAATAATAATTTCATTTTATCCAATAAGGAAATGTTATTTGAGGATGTATATGATATTTCTAATTTAACAAAAATTTTGAATTTCTTTGATGATAAAAAAACACGTGAATCCTTTAATTCTTTTGGTATAAATACTGGAAGATATCCATATTTTATTCCGAATAATCAAAAAGGTGAATTTTACTTAATTGGTAAAATTGAAAAATGAAAATTTATAGATCAAACTAATGGTGACTTTACCCAAAATTTCAAAAATACTTTTTTTGAAAAAACTAATATTAACTCTTTAAATATTATTGAACTTGAACCAAAAAATAGATTAGTTAATAATCTTTGAGATGATAGTGGTTATTTTCTAATCAAATGTAAAAATAATTTTATTACAAACTCTAGTATAAGTGTAAATAATACTGTTGGAATTTTCAAACAAACAGATGCGTTTATTACTTATTTAAATGATGATAAAAACTGAATATTAAAGAATGATGATATTATTGAAGATTATTTTCTTTATCAAAAAAAATTCAAAAGGGAAAATTTTAAAATTAACTATAATCAATTATCTGAAGAAGAAATTAATAAAATTGATTATTTAATTAAAGAATTAAAAATAGAAGTTGAATTTAGTAATCAAAGTTTATATACACCGATTGATAGCAAATATCCATCTGGTAATATGAATAGATATAATACATTTTTTAACTTTTTCTTTAAAACACCTATTTGAAAATATATAAATTCATATTACAATGATGTTCATAATGTTCAGTTAGTAAATCAAGTTGCTTTAGTCAATAAAGATAATATTGAAAATAAAATAATTGAACCGAATGCGATATTTTTCAAATATTTTGACATTATTGAAAAAAATAATCATGTAACTATTTCTGATAAAAATGATGTTAACTCAACAAATATTATTAAATCTTTTATTCCAATAAAAGAATTAGCAACAAATGGAGAATTAGAAATTAAAAATAATGCTTATTTAATTGATTTAAAAATAAACAAAATGGAATACATAAATGGTGAAGTTAATAAATATAATGAACAACATATTACTGATTATTCCATTAATGTAAATTACGGAAATATTTTCATAATAGTTGGACCTATTCTAGGTATTGGAATAATAATATTGATACTATTTTTAATTAATAAATGAAGAAATAGGTTCGAAACTAAATTAAAAACATTGAATAATGATGATATTATAGTTGAATATTAATAAAAAATAAACCCATCTTTTTAAAAGATGGGTTTATTTTTTATTAATATTTATTCCTCAGTAGGTTCTTCTAATGTTAGGTCTGTGAATTCAAATTCAATTTCTTGTGCATTACCTAAAAAATCTATTGAAACTATAGCTTTACCTGTTGATTCATTAAATGTAATCACTTGTCCTTGATCACCTTCAAAACTACCTGATTTAATATAAACCATTTGATTTATTAAGAATGGAGATTTAATAAATATTTTTTCAAGAACAATGCTATCTTCTGTTGAAGTTATTTTTTGTTGAGAACCGTCATTTTCATCTATAATTATTTCTTCTGAAACAACATTTAAGATTGCTTCTATTTCATCTTCTGATACTGGTGTCGGTGCTGTATTATGACCAGATGAACCTAAAATACCCATTACTTGATTTGTATTTCTAATAACAAATCAAGCTTCTTTAGTCATTAACATTTTTATAAAAATATAACCAGGGAATCTATTAACTTCAGAATCTTTAATTTTTCTAAATTTTTTATGACCGTTTTTATCAATAATAGGTCCTTCTCAAACAATATTTTTAAGATTTCTACCATAATTAGAAGGTAGTGTATCTTCAGTATATTCTTCTAAAATTTGAATTTTTCTATCTTTAATTATCTTCACATCTTGAACATATTCTGATAACTTAAAAGCCTCAATTTTACTTTTTAAATTTTTAACAATAGAATCTTCATTAGTACTTATTACAGTTATAATAAATCATTGATATTCATTTATTTGTGGTTTTTTTTTCATAGATTTCCTTTAATTTTTATAATTTATTTAATAATGATGCTAATGATGCTATTCCAAAGAATAGCAGAGATAATATTATTACAAAGATAATAACAACTAATAAGTTATAAAAAGTCCCGTTCATATTTAATCAATGAACTCTTTTAAACTCTTTTCCTATTCCAAAAAATCATTTTTTAATCTTATAAGAAAGTGAATTAAAATTTCTAATATATTCTAATTCTGTGTGATCGAGTTCTTTTTGTAGAAATTGAAGACTATACTGAAATTTTTGAGTCATTTCAATATCTTTTTCTTCATAAATTTCAATTTTATTTTTTTTGTTTAATTTCAATTCTACATTGTAGTTTTTAATTAGCATACTCATTTCTGCTTTTATTTGTTGAATCTTTTTTAATTCATGTTTTTTTAGAATTTTATTAGGTTTTTCTTTGACTTTTTTTTCAAGTAATTCAATTTTTATTTTCTGTTTTTTATCTTTTTTAGGTTTTTTAGGTTTTTTATCAGCCATTTACTTTGACTCCTTATGAACAGTCTTTTTGTTACAATTAGGACAAAATTTATTTAAAATTAGTCGATTTGAAACTAAAGTATTGCGTTTATAATTATAGTTTCTAGAAAGACAATCTTCACATATTAATATAACGTTTTTGTTCATTTAAGTTTATTATTTTACCTCTAGTAATTTTTAAACTATTTCTCTTTAAAAATAGAATAAAAAAAGGTAACGAATTACCTTACATTATTTATGTTAACACAAATTAAAAATAATTTTCTTTTAAAAATTTTTTCATAGATAAGAACTCATTTGATATTTTTTTAATAGATAAATTTAGAATTTTTGCTATTTCTTGCTCTTTATAACCTTTTAATCTTAAAATAATAATATTTTTTCATTCATCTTTTTTACATATAGTTAATAAGTTTTCAATTTCAAGTTGTAAATTTAGTTGATCAATTTCATTTCTTTCATTTTGGTTTTCAATTGAATTACCATTAGTAATGTCATCAATCACATAATTTAGTGTTTTTTGTGAATTTGTTAAAAACTTATTACAATATCTATTTATGTTTTGAATTACTTTTTTTGAGAAACAAATAAGAAAAATATCCAATGCTATTTTATCTGTTCTATATTCACTCAATGTTTTCTGATAACAAATATAAATTGTTGATTCAAAATCTTCATAATCAAGTGGGAGATTGAAATATTTTTCTCGATAAATATTAATTGCTGTTTTATAAGCTATTGGCTTTAAAATTGAAAACAATTCTCATTCAACATTTTCTTCATCTGAATTTTTTAATTTTTCTAATAAGATTTTAGATTTATCATTAATAATTAAACTTTTGTATTTTATAATAGACATTTTATTACTCCTTTCCAAAATAATTATGACATTGATTAAATAAAAAAATGTGCCAATTTTGTGCCAATATTAAAAAGTTATTTAAAAAAAATAAATTATTATTATTACCAAAAAGAGTCAATTTAAAGGGAAACTACCTGTTTTTCAAAAGAATTGAATATTTGTAAGGGGAAAAAATAAATCAAAAAGATATTTTTATTTTTTTATATTAAAATTTACTTATTATTTTTAGTTATTAGATAAGATGGGTTGAAATGGAAACTGGTTTATTAGTTGTAATAATGATTCTAAGTATTTTTATTTTTATAATTATTTTATTTGGGTTATTTATTTTAATTTCAAAAAATGACATTAAGCAAAAAATAATTAAAAAAAGAAGAATAAATAATACTGATTTATCTTTTGTTAGATCACTAACTTCAACTTTATTAAGATTATCTGAATCTAAAATTGGAGCAATAATTATTATTGAAAATCAAGATAGTTTAGAAGAATACATTAATATTGGTTATAAAATTTTAGCTAATTTTTCTCCTGAACTAGTTGTCTCAATGTTATTTAATAAACATTCTCCACTTCATGATGGCGCTATTATTGTTAGAAACACAGAAATTGTTTCGGTATCTAGTTATTTACCAATAACATCTCAAATTTTAAATGTTGGATATGGAGCAAGACATAGAGCTGCTTATGGTCTTTCTGAAAAAACTGATGCTACATGTTTTGTTGTAAGTGAAACAACTGGTAATATTTCATATTTTAGAAATGGTAAATTAACATTATTGTCGTCACAATATAAAGACGATACTCTTGATTTTATTAAAAACTTATTAATGAAAAGTAACAAGGGGGGTGTAAATGAGAATTAGAAAAATCATTCCACAAAAAGATGTTGATAATTTGACAATATTATTTAATAAAAATGCAGAAATAAAAAATGTTCAAAGAATTAATAAAACTATTAAAGCAAAACCTTTTAATTTAATAGTTGAGGCAATAAATAATATTGAGAATATAAATAATCTAATTTTTATTCTAGTTGCTTCAAGTGAATTACATTCAAATATGATTTTTGAATCTCTAAGATTTGAAGTTCGTGAAAAAGTTATTGAAAAGTCTACTAATCCTGAATTAAAAATTATTATTAATAATATTTTCCCGGATGAGATATTTTATATAATTGAAACTCATCCTAATTATGAGAAAAAACTTTTATCATCATTAGATTCTTATAATAAAAGAAAAATTTATGAAATCATGGAATTTGAAGCTGATACTAATGGTAGCTTAATGAATACAGAATTAATTAAGTTAAATGAATCATGAACTGTTAAACATGCAATTGATATGATTAAAAAAGATATATCAAACGTTCAAATTAATACAGAATTTTATATTATAGATGATGAAAAGAAGCTTGTTGGTTCTATTAGAATGAATACTCTCTTTTTTACTGATGATCACTCTTTAGAAATATCAAAATTAATGGCAACTAATATTATTAGTGTTAATGCAAAAGATTCGATTGAAGATTCGATTTCTATTTTTGAAAAATATTCTCCAGAATCATTACCTGTTTGTGATGATCAAAATAAATTACTAGGTTTTATTAGTAATGAAGATGTTATTGATGCTTTACAAGAAGAGGTTACCGAGGATATTTATAAGATGTATGGTATTACTCAAATATCAACACCTTATTTTCATTCAACAATTTGAGAAATTATTAAATCAAGAATTTTTTGATTAATAACATTGATGATTGGAGCAACTTTTACTTCAATAGTTATTCAGCAATTTCAAAATCATATTGATTTTGCACTTTTATCTACTGGTATAACTACTGCTATTTTAATTCCAATTTTACCAGTAATAACAGGTACAACTGGTAATGCTGGAGCTCAAACTTCAGCAACAGTTATTAGGTCGTTAGCACTTGGAGAAATTACTAGTAAAGAATATTTTAAAACTATTAAAAAGGAATTTTATATTGGTATAATAATTGGTTTTATTTTAGCAATAGTCAATTTTTTAAGATTATCTATTTTTTATGCAATTTTTAATGAAATACCTGAAAATGCTAATGTATTTGTTGATAAATGAGCATTTTATAATTTTAATATTGGAATGTCAGCAATGATATCTTTAACTCTTTTTATTTCAATTATCATTTCAAAATTAATAGGTTCTGTTTTACCAATATTAGCTAATAAATTAAATTTAGATCCTGCTAGTATGTCTTCTCCAATATTAGCTACTATTGCTGATATTACTTCAACAACCTTATTATTTGCTTCATTTTTAGGATTTTTATCAATATGAAATATGCTGTAATTATTATAGGTGCTGGCCATGCCGGACTTGAAGCTAGTTTTATTTTATCAAAGTTGAACTATAAAGTTGCTTTATTAACAATGAGTGAAAAATCTGTTGGAATGATGCCTTGCAGTCCTAGTATCGGAGGACCAGCTAAAGGTATTGTTACTAAGGAAATAGATTGATTAGGCGGAATGCAAGGTGAAGCTGCTGATGCTTGTCAATTACAAATGAAAATGTTGAATACATCAAAGGGGCCTGGTGTTTGAGCATTAAGAGCTCAAATTGATATTGTTAAATATCATGAATGATTTCTTAAAAAAGTAAGTGAAGATAAAAATATAGATTTAATTATTGATGAATGTACTGGTCTTATCATTAAAGATAAAATTATTAAAGGTATAAGAATTAATAATAAAGAAGTGTTTTCTGATTATGTGATTATTACGGCTGGTACTTATTTAAGTTCTCAAACGTTTAAAGGTTTAACACCTGTTAGTGAAGGCCCTAGTGGTTTAAAAACAAATAATTCATTAAGTGAAGAATTAAATAACAACAATATTAGCTTAATAAGATTGAAAACTGGTACGCCTCCTAGAATTAAGAAAGATTCAATTGATTATTCTAATATGACACCTGAACCAGGAAGTCAAGAACGATATTTTTTTAGTAAAAAAAATATTGATTTTTTAGAATATGAAAAACAATTACCTTGTTATATTATTCATACAAATGAAAAAATACATAAAATTATTCAAGATAATATTAATCAATCAGCTATGTATGGTGGTGCTATTTCTGGAACTGGTCCTAGATATTGTCCATCTGTTGAAGATAAAATTATTAAATTTTCTCATAAACTAAGACATCAAATATTTGTAGAACCTGAATCAGAATCTTTAGATACTGTTTATTTGGGTGGTTTTTCAACTTCAATGCCTACTTCAGTCCAAGATCAAATGATTAAAAATTTGCCTGGTTTTGAAAATTGTATTATTGATAAATATGCTTATGCTATTGAATATGATGCTGTTGATCCAATGCAATTAAAATTAAGTCTTGAATCAAAAGAAATATCAAACTTATTTTTTGCTGGTCAAATTAATGGAACTTCTGGTTATGAAGAGGCAGCTGCTCAAGGTTTAATTGCTGGAATTAATGTTAATCGAAAAATACAAAATAAACCTATTTTTTATTTAAAAAGAAATGAAGCTTATATTGGAGTTATGATTGATGATATTGTTACAAAAGGAATAACTGAGCCCTACAGATTATTAACATCTAGAGCAGAATATCGATTATCTTTAAGAAACGATAATGTTGATGATCGTTTAATTGAAATATCTTATAATGAAAAACTTATTTCAAAAAATGAATATGATGAATATCAAAAAACAAAAGCATTCATTGATGATTTTATTAAAAAATCAAAAACCATTACTATTGGAATGATAAAAGAATTAAGTTTGAACAATAAAAAGACAAATCAAAGTGTTTATGATTATTTAAAGAGACCAGAAGTAAAATTAAAAAATATATATAAATATATAATCCAAGAAGATATAACTGATAATATATTAGAAAAAATAGAAATAAGAATAAAATTTGAAGGATATATTAAAAAACAAAATGAATATTTAAATCAATTGAATAATCTTGAAAAATTCTCACTTGAATTTATCAATGATTATAAAATTATTGATAATATTTCACTTGAAGCTAGAGAAAAGTTAAATAAAATTAAACCTATTAATTTAGATCAAGCATCAAGAATAAGTGGAATAAATTCACCTGATATTATCGCAATAAAATTATTTTTAGAAAGGCGTTAATTATGGATAGATTAACTTTTATTAAAGAAGTAAAAAAAATATATCCTAATAGAGAAATTAATTTTGATCTTTTTGAAACATATAAAGAATATATTCAAAAAGAAAACCAATTCTATAACTTAAGTAATCTTGTTAGTGATAACAAAATTTACTTTGAATATTTCTTTAATTCTATTTTACCTTATGTTGATTTTAATTTTAATAATAAATATCTTTTAGATATTGGAAGTGGAAGTGGAATCCCTGGAATTGCTTTAAAGATTATTTTTCCATCAATGAAATTAACTATTATTGAATCAAATTCTAAAAAAATTAAATTTATTCAAAATTTAAAAACTATTTTAAATCTTGAATATATTGATTTCTTAAATATAAGAGCTGAAGAAATTAGTTGAGCTAACAGAGAAAAGTTTGATTTTGTTACATCAAGAGCTGTTGCTAATTTAAAAATACTTTGTGAGATTTCAATTCCTTATTTAAAAATAAATGGTTTATTAATAGAACCAAAGTCAACTAATTATTTAAATGAAATTAATGAAGCAGAATCTATTTTAAAAAAACTAAAATCTGAGATCATTAATATAAAAAAAATTAAAAATGAAAAAGAACATAATATTATTTATATTAAAAAGAATGAAAAAACTAATATAGAATATCCAAGAAAATGATCAATTATTATTGATAAATAAAAAAAGACTTTTGTAAAATAAAATTTTAGAAAGTCTTTTTAAAGAATTCATTTGCTATTGAGTTTGTATCTTTGCTTTCATCTATAACAAAAGTTTTTAATTCATGTTCAATAAATTTTTTAATTTCGAAGACATATTTATCTTTTTCTTCAACACAAGGAACATGTCCTGATTTTTGAAAAACAACATAATTATTTCCGACATATTTTTTATAAGTATTAATAGCTGTTTTATATGAAATAATATCATCCTGTTTACCAACCATTAAAAGAGTTGGTAAATCAATTTTCTTTTCAGCTTTTAATAAGTTTGCAAAAGTTATAATTGAAACTAAACTTAGAGCTACTTTAAAGAAATCTTTTTTATTTTTCTTTAAAAAATCTAATTCCTTTTGAATAAGTTCATCATCAAAAAAGATTGTTTCTTTACCAAATATTATCTTTTTTAATTTTATTAAATCTTTTTCGTTCTTAGGGAAAAAGTTAACAAAGTTCAATATTTTGGGAGAAAAATTGGTATTCATTGGGCAAACAGTTATTAGCATTTTTATACGTTCTCTAATTTTAGAGATCAACATAACTGCTATTCCTCCACCCATAGAATGGCCAATTAATATTAAATCTTTTAAATCTAGCTCTTCAATAAAATTGATAGTATGTTGAACTAAATAATCAAAAGTTATATTTTTACTATTATAAGGTGCAAAACCATTGCCTGGTAATTCAATTGAATAATAATCATATTCATCAAATTCTTTAGCTGCTAATAAATGATATTCACTTGTTGTAGCAAATCCATGAATAAATAGCATTATTCCTTTTGATTTTTCTTTTGCTGGAATATGCCTATATAAAAATTCATTCTTAGTTATAATAGTTTTCATTAATTAACTCTTTTCTATTTAAAAATAAATTTGTTATGTAGAAAATTTTGTTCTATTTCTAGCAATCTATTATACTTTGAAACTCTTTCGCTTCTAGAAAATGAACCTGTCTTAATTTTCTCAGCACCAACTGCTATCGCTAAATCAGCAATAATTGTATCACATGTTTCACCTGATCGATGCGAAATGGTTATTTTCATATTAGCATCTTGTGCTTTTTTAATACATTTTAGAGTTTCAGAAAGTGTTCCAATTTGATTCAGTTTAATTAAGATGCCATTAGTAGATTTTTGAGTAATTCCTTTTTTAAGCAATTCAATATTTGTACAATATAAATCATCACCAATAATTTCAATGTTCGAATTTTTTGTTATTAATTCAAAATATTTTCAATCATCTTCATCAAAGGGGTCTTCAATAAAATTAATCGGGAATTTATTTTTAAGCAATAAGTAATACTCTAATAATTCTTCGCTTGTTTTTCTTGCTTCTTTTTCTGAAAGGAGTTTTTTTGAAAATGCTTTCTTAAAAAAATATGAATTATCTTTTTCAAAAAATTCACTAGCAGCCGCATCAATACCAATTACAACATCAATACCAGTAACATAACCAGCATGAATAATAGCTTCATCTAGAATTTTAAAAAGTTCATCAATATTTTCAAAGTCAGGAGAATATCCGCCTTCATCACCTTTTGATGTGATTTTTTGATATTTTTTTAAAATAATTCCTAAACTATAAAATATTTCAGAGCCTATTTTAATAGCCTGTGAAATTGAATTAGCACTAATTGGAACAATCATAAATTCTTGAATGTCTAGTGAGTTATCAGAGTGTGCTCCACCATTTAAAACATTAATCATTGGTAATGGAAAATGTTTTTTATCTATTTCTTTTTTTAATAAATGTGTTGCTATATATTCATATAAAGGAATGTCAAAATAATTAGCTGATAGTTTAGCTATTGCTAGAGAAACAGCTAAAATAGCATTAGCGCCTAAATTAGATTTATTATTTGTTCCATCTAGATCAATCATAATTTGATCTATTTCATCTTGTTTTATAAAATCTAAACCGATCAATTTAGGAGCAATAATATTATTAATATTATCTATTGCTTTAAAAACTGATTTTCCAAAGTAATTTCTTTCTTCATTATCTCTTAATTCAACAGCTTCTTTTTTACCAGTCGAAGCTCCTGAAGGAATTAATACTTTATTTGTTAGATTGTTATCAGATTCAATAATAAGTCCAATAGTCGGAAATCCTCTTGAATCTAATTGGTGATAGGCAAAAATATTTTTTATTTTCATAATTATAACTTAAGAGCTGTTTCTAATCCTAAAAGAATCATGCTTTTAAAACTTGTTCTTCTATCATCAGCTGATAATGATTCATTACTAACTAGTGAATCACTTACCGTTAAAATACAAAGGGCGTTTTTCTTTAATTTGATAGCATTAGCATATAAAGCAAAAGCTTCCATTTCAACTGCTAAAATTTTACCTTCTTTGATTTCGTTTGTTAATTTTGATTTAGAATTGTTTTTATCACTATAAAAAACATCAGATGAATTTACTTTTCCTTGATAAACTTCTATTTTTAATTCTTTAGAAGTTGTTATACAAGTTTCTAATAATTTTTCACTAGCATTAAGACTATTATTAATAAGATCAACATTAATTAAATCAGCATATGTTGAATCACTTGTTGCTTGATTAGCAATAATAACATCACCAATTTTTATTGATTCTAAATATGAACCACATGAACCTACTCTTATAATATTTTCAACATCATAAACATTGTATAATTCATATGAATAAATACCGATTGATGCATTACCCATACCATGTCCCATTACAGTGACTTCTTTACCTTTATAAATTCCGGTATATGCTAACATACCTCTTATTTTATTTACTAATTTATAATCTTCTAAGAAATTTTCTGCAATAAATTTTGCTCTTAAAGGGTCTCCAGGCATTAAAACAGTTTTTGCTATTTCGCCTTTTTTAGCTGATATATGTGGTGTCATTTTTTATCTCCTATTATAAGTAATTTTATAATAATAATTCCTGATTAATCATTATATTTTTTATTATATAAAAGATATTTTTTGTCAATAAGTTTTTTTAATTCATCAACAGCATTTGAAATATCAATATTTTTTAGAAATTTTCCATTTTCAAAAAGAATTGCTTTATCTTTTGAGCAAGCGATTCCAATATCAGATTGTTTGCCTTCTCCAATTCCATTAACAACACAGCCTAAAATAGAAATTGTTAATGGGAAAAAGAGATTTCCGCAGTATTTTTCTATTTCATTAACAATAAAAAATAGATCTCCTTGTAATCTACCACATGTGGGACATGATATTATATCTACTCGGTCATTTCTTTGTTTTAAAATATTCAATAGTTTAATAGCTGCAATTACTTCAAGTTTAGGATCATCTGTTAATGATATTCTCATAGTATGAATAATTTTATTTTCAATAAGTTCACTTAATCCTAATGTTGATTTTATTAATCCTGAAATTATTGGACCAGATTCAGTGACTCCTGCATGAATCGGATATATATATCGATCATTAGCTATTTTATTTACTTCTTTATTTATTAAATAATCATGTGATTTTAACGAGATAACAATGTTATCAAATTGTTTTGATTCAAATATTTTAAGATATCTATCTAAGGTTTTTAACATTACTTTAGCTGTAACTTGATTATTTTCTAATATGTCTTCTGGAATAGAACCAGAATTAACACCAATTCTGATTGGAATATTTTTTAATTTAGCTAGATTAATTATTTCTATTATTTGTTTTTCATTCTTTATATTACCGGGATTTAATCTAATTTTATGAGCACCAGCATTGATTGCTTTTATTGCATAACTAGCATTAAAATGGATATCAGCAATAATAGGAATATCTATTGTCTTAATTAATTTTTCTAACCCGATAATATCATCATCATCAAATATTGAAACTCTAACTAAGTCAACTCCATGAAATATCATTTCATTAATTTGTTTAAGAGTTGCATCAAAATCACTTGTTTTTGTATTAGTCATTGATTGAACTAATATTGGATAATCTCCTCCAATATATTTATCTTTAATTTTAATTATCTTTTTTTTCATAATTTCCTTAAAATAGTTTTATTTGATCATCACTTTCTAAATTTTCAAACATATTTAATGCTGACATAATTTGAATGCTAGTTTGATTTAATTTTGTTCTATTTCTTAAATCTTTTAAGGATTTGAAATGTTCAATATCTCTATTATCTTGAATCGATTTTGCAACAGATTCTCCTAATCCATCAATTGAATTAAAGGGGGCTATTATTTGTTTGTTATGAACTATATAATCAGTTGCATGTGATAATTTTAAATCTGGTGGAAGAATGTTTATTTTTCTTTCGATCATTTCTAAAACTATTTGAAATAACACTAATAAATCTTGATCTTTTTTAGTAACATCTTTTTTCTTTGATGAGTCTTTAAGCATATTTTTAATACTATATAATTTTTCCAAAATAGCATTTTTACCCATAGCAATAGTTATGATATCAAAAGCATCTGTTTTTACAGATAAATAAGTTGCATAGTATTCTAGTGGATAATAAATTTTAAATCAAGCAAATTGTCAAGCATGCATAACATAAGCCGTAGCATGAGCTTTAGGAAACATATATTTTATTTTTTTACATGAATCAATATATCATTCAGGAACATTGTGCTTTCTCATGATAGCAATATAATCATCAGTTAAACCTTTACCTTTTCTAACGTCTTCCATTATTTTAAAAGCAGTAGGTGGTTCTAACTTCATTTCTAATAAATATAATAAAATATCATCTCTACCAGCAATTACATTTGATAGTTTAAAGTTTTGTTTTGATATTAAATCTTTAGCGTTATTTAAATAAACATCAGTTCCATGACTTAAACAAGAAATTCTTATTAAATCTGAAAATGATTGTGGTTGAGTATCCTTTAACATTTCTCTAACAAAACTTGTACCAAATTCAGGAATTGTTAAGGTTCCAATATCAACATCAGGAATTGCATTTTTATCAATATCTAAAGAATCTAAATTTTTAAAAAGACTCAAAACTTTCTTATCATCGTATGGAATTGTTCTTGAATCTATTTTTGTTAAGTCTTTTAGTTTCTTTAGAATAGTTGGATTATCATGTCCTAAAATATCAAATTTTAATAAATTATCATGAATATATTCAAATGCAAAATGAGTTGTAAATCAAGACTGATTTAGATCATCAGCTGGATAGTTATATGGTGTAAATTCAAAGATTGAATTTTTTTGAGGCACAACTAAAACACCACCAGGATGTTGGCCTGTTGTTCTTTTTACATTTTTACATTTATTTTTATATAAAATTATTTCACTATTTTTAAATTGAATATCAGGATATTTTTCTTCTAAATAAGATCTTACATATCCATATGATGTTTTATCAGCAATAGTACTAATAGTACCTGCTCTAAAAGTATTTTTTTCACCAAATTGTTTTTTTAAAAAATTGTGAGCTCTATTTTGATATTCTCCTGAGAAATTTAAATCTATATCAGGAATCTTATCAAATTTAAATCCTAAAAAAGTTTCAAATGGGATGTTATGACCTTCACCATACATATTTGAATTACAAGAATCACATTTTTTAGTTTCTAAATCAAAACCATCATCTTTGTCATTTACAAATTCAGTTTTTTTACATTTAGAACAAATGTAATGAGGAGGCAAAGGATTTACATCAGTAATATTTAACATTGTTGCCACTAATGATGAACCAACAGATCCTCTTGATCCAACAACATATCCATCTTTAACAGATTGTTTTATTAATAAATGTGAAATTCAATAAATAACACCATAACCATTATTAATAACTGCGTTAAGTTCTTTTTTAAGTCTTTCAGTAATTATTTTATCTGGATTATCACCATATTTTATATTAATGTTGCTTTGAACTTCAGCTTCTAATAGTTCATTTACATTTTCCATTTCTGGAACATATAGTTTATCTTTAATAGGTTTAATATCATTGCCAATTTCATTAGCAAAAATATGTGTATTTTCAATAACAATTTCATTAATTAATTTTTCATCATTTAAAAAACTAAATTCCTTTAACATTTCATCAGTTGTTCGTAAATGAGCATCTCCAGATGATTTATAACTATAGTAATATCTGTGTCTTTTACCACCAATTGTTTTTGCATAAATATAAACATCACGATATTTTTTATCACTTGGATTTAAATAGTAGTTATCACTAACTGCTATTATCTTTTTGTTTTTAGAAGTAGCAAAATCAATTATTTTAATAATTACTAATTTTAAATTTTCCGCTGAAATGATATTTGAATTTATTCAATGACTATAAGATGAAATAGGAGCTACAAATATATAGTCATATTTTTCTATTTCATCTTTTAAATCTTTATCACTTCCTGATAGAGCAATATTGATTAATTTTCCATCAACTGGAGAATTAGCAATTATTAAATTCTTTTTAAATTTATTTATTTGGAATCTTTTTAAAGTTGGTTTTAATAAAAACCCAGTTGTATAAGAAATTGAAATAAGTTCGTACAGATCTTTTAGACATTCTTTATTTCTTACATATAGATAATTAAAATCATTATAATTTCTTTTAAAAAGGATTTTCTTATCTAATTTTTGATCAATTTGATCTAAATATAAAATATTTTTATTGATTAATGTATTTGAAAGTGAACTTCAAATATCTGTTAGTACTTTAACATCATAATCAGCTCTATGTGCGATTGAAACGTTGTATTCTATTTTTAGTTTTTTAGCTAATTTTCCTAAAGAATGTGAAACAAATTCTGGATAAACAACTCTTGCTAGTCTCATCGAATCAATTACTGTATTTTTAAATTCAGATAATTTAAATTGTTCAGCTTTTTTTTGCAAAAATTTCATATCAAAATCAATACCATTATGAGCTATTAAAATTGAATCTTCAATTCATTTAGCAATCTTAACAATACCTTCTTTTTGACTAATAGTATTACTAACATCAGCTTCAGAAATATTAGTTAATTTTTTAGTAAAATCAGATAATTTATTTTTAGGTTTTATAAAAAATTGAACTTTTTCAATTTCTCTTCCCTTTTGATATTTAGTACCAGCAAATTCAATAATATCATCAATTGCAGGAAATAATCCTGTTGTTTCTAAATCGAAAATAATATATTCAGAATCAGCTATTTTTTGATTTCTTGAATTAATTACTATTGGAATGTCAGCTTGAGATATTTCAACTTCAACTCCATAAATAGGTTTTATATTTTTATTTAAAATATATTTTTGAACCAATGGATAACTTTGAATGTTATTTCTGTCAGTAATACCTATTGCTTTATGTTGATATTTTTCAACAGTATTAATTAAATCACGAACATCAATAATTCCATCAAAAGAGGACATTTTTGTGTGAGAACATAGTTCTATTCTTTTTTTATCAGCATTATCTTTTCTAATAAATTCTTTTGGTGTATCAATTAAAGCTAAGTTTCTTATTAAACCATATGGTTCTTTTTCATAATTATCAGTTTCAACTTTAATAGTAGTTTTAATTCAATCTCCTTCTTTTAAAGAGGACATTATTCTTGTATTGAATTTAGGAACAAACTTTGGATTTTTAGCATAAAAATATTTTAAGATGAAGGTGGATGTATAATCATTTATGTAAATTGAATAAATAGTTAAACCTTTATTAGGAATTTCTCTTTTAATAATTTCATAAATTTCGCCAATAATAGTTGCATTTACATCAGTAAGAGAAAGCTTAGATATACTTTTATGTTTATCTTTTATACTTTTTTCTGATTCTTTTTTACTTTCATAAACTTTATTTATTAATACTTCTTCAACATCATTAATCTTTTTTTCTGATTCTTTTTTTATTTCAGCATATTTATTAATAAAATTGATATCTGTTTCAAAAATAAAATTATTAACAGTTAAAGAAAAATATTTTTTAAAAATTGCTTTTATTTCATTTTCTAGTAATAAAATTTCTTCTTTTTCACTATCTGATCTTGTCTTGAAATAAATATTTTCATTTAAATAATCAAATCTAAGATCAGAAAATATTTTTTTTCCAAAATGGTTATTTTTTTTATCTTTTATTAAGTTAATTACATAAGAAGCAATATCTTTTTTATTTGGTACATTTGAGTAAATAAATTTTATTTTTACATTATTATTTTCTCAAATGAAATTACTTAACATGTCAAAATATTCAAAAGGAATAGTTTGATTAAGTTTTAAATCAATATTGAAGTTATTATTCTCTTTTTCAAAGGTATTTTTTTCAATAAAAGCATCAAATAAGAAATCATCAAATTTATCTTTATATAAGTTAGTTAATTTAAGAATTTGAATAATTTTATTCATATTTATACTCCTTTTGGATTCTTTCTTTTAATTCAAAAATATCACTTATTTTATTTATTTTAAAATTTTCATATTTAAAAGTGAATTTATTAATAAATTCATAAAAATCTAAAATGTTTATCTTTTCTTTTAAAAACAAATCAATAGCTATTTCATTAGCTGTATTAATAATCAAACCTAATGAATTATTTTTATCTTCAGTTATTCTTTTAGCAAATGTAATTTGAGGATATTTATCAAGATCTATTTTTTGAAAATTCAATGTTAAATCATTAAATTTTAATTCATCAATTTTAGGTGTATTAGGAATTGAAAAATTATTTAAAGCTAAATCAATAGCCATTTTCATATCAGGCTTTGATATTTGACAATAAAATGAATTATCATTATATTCAACTAAAGCATGAACTAATGATTGAGGATGAAAGATAGCTTCTGTATTTTTTTTAAATAATCAATGTGCTTCAACTAATTCAAAAACTTTATTCATTAAACTAGCACTATCAACTAATATTTTTTTACCCATTTTTCAGTTAGGATGAAGAAAAATATCTTCAGGTTTAAGTTTTTTTATTAGTTCTATTTCTTTGTTATAAACTACGCTTCCAGAACAAGTAATATAAAGTTTTTTTATATTACTTGGATTGTCTTTTATTAACTTATATAAAGCAGTATGTTCTGAATCAATAGGAATAATTTTAACTTTATTTTTACTAGCTAACTCTGTTAAAAATTTACCAGCTATAGTTAATGATTCTTTATTAGCTAAATATAAATCTATTTTTTTATTGATTGTAATAAAAGAATAATTTAGACCATCAAATCCAGGTACAGCATTTAAAATCATATGTGGCTTAATATAATCGATCATTTCTTCAAAAGATTTAAATTTTGAAGAAACTAATTCATTGGGAGAGTAAAAATTTTTAATATTATATTTTTTAATTTGTTCATAACCTAAATCAATATTTTTATTAAAAACAATTGATACCTCAAATGAACTATCTAAAATATCTAGTGTTTGTTTTCCAATACTACCAGTGGAACCTATAATTATTAATTTCATAAAACCTTTAAGACGATAAAATTGGTGTTTGTGATACAATAGATATAAAAATTGTAAATATTAAGAAGGTTGAAGTAACAGTCATATGTGAATCAAATCTATCTAATATTCCCCCATGACCAGGAATTAAGTTGCTATAATCTTTTACTTTATCTTCTCTTTTAATTCAACTAAACAACAAATCTCCAGAAAGAGCAACAACTCCAAGAGCTAAAAGAAGGATAATAACGGAAATTCATCATCAAAGTCTATCAGCATATTGTGGATTATTAATAAACACTGAATTTTCAATATCTTCATTAAAAATGATTCCAAGGAAATTACTAAAAATATTATGTGATGATGAGTCGGTTCCTATTAAAGAAATAAAGAAAATAATAATAGTCACAGTAGAAACAACTATTCCTGTAATAGCGCCACCAATTGTTTTATTGGGAGAAATATATGGAGACATTTTCTTTTTACCAAATAAAGATCCTCCAACATAAGCAAAAATATCAACAAATGAAGTTAAGACAAATAAAATAAAAAGTGTCAATCACCCTTTCATAATAATGAAGAAAAAAATTCCTATAAAAAATAAAGAGGCCAATACATTAATAGATACTAATATAATTCATTTTTTTAAAAATAACATCCCTTGCGATAGTAGGTAAAAAGTAAGTGACAAAATATTAAAAAATATTGTACTTACCAAAATAACTATAAAATATATTGAAAAATTATTAGATATTTCGATATATTTATAAGTTTCTAGTAAATAAAATAGTGTTGGTACAAAAATATTAACTACTAAATTCAATAAAACAAACCAAAAAGCAAAATTATTATTTTTAAAATAAAAATACTGAATTTCTCTTGCTGTCAAAACAATTAATGGACTAATTCAGAGTATTAAAAAAGCAATACATATTCTTAAACTAGTCATATTACTTAGAAATGGTGATCAGTCTCAATAAACATCTGAAAATGCAGCAAGAATAAAAAAAATGACAAAGTATAAAAAAATTAAAATAGAAGATAATAATCTAGTTTTAAATGTTTTCTTTGCATTAGCTGTTTGTTTGTTTATTTTAATTGCTTTGAATCTTAAAAATTCTTTTTTTTCTAATTGCATATACTTAACATTATATAGACATAATTTCTTTTTCTTTTGCTGAAAGAATATCAATAATTTTAGTGGTACTTTTTTTAGTAATTTTATCTAGTTCATTAATAAAATATTTTTTATCATCATTGGAAGGATTAAGTTCTTTTTTAAATAAGTCTTGAACTTCTTGTCTTACTTTTCGAATTTTAATTTTACAATCTTCAGATAAAATTTTAGCTTGTTTATAAACTGTTTTTCTAATTTCTTCTGTCATCGGTGGAAAAGATATTCTTATTTTGTCAGCATCAATTTGAGGATTTGATGAAATATTGCTCAAAATAATAGCTGCTGAAATTTTCTTAGTTATTGTCATATCGTATGGTTTTATAATTAAAACATTTGGTTCTGGTGATGAAACATTAGCTAATTCATTAATTGTCATTAGAGAATCATAAACATTGATTTTTAAATCACTGAAAATATTTGGTGACATTCTATTGCTTCTTAATTTTTTAAGTTCTGATTCAAATCATTGAAGTGTGTGTTTTTCTTTTTCTAGAAATTTTTCTTCATATATTTTTCATTCCATAAAGTTCCTTTATTATTAATTTTTAATAATTGTTGATTTACATTCTTTATTAATAACTTTTGAAATATTTTCAATTTTATTAATATTAAAAATAACTAATTCAATATTTTTTTCTTTACATAAAATTATCGCTGTTTGATCCATTGCTTTTAGATTTTTTTTAATAACTTCATCATAAGTAAGAGTTTCATAGTGTTTCGCATTTGAATCTTTTAATGGATCTGATGAATAAACACCATCTACACCATTTTTACCAATTAAAACTTTAAAGGCTTTAATTTCAATAGCTCTTAATGCTGCACAAGTATCAGTTGTAAAGTAAGGTAAACCTGTTCCTCCAGCAAAAATTGCAACTCTTTTCGGTTTATTAAATCATTCATTAATATCATAATGAGTGAAATCGGGCATTATCTTAAGACAAGATACTGCTGAAAAGATTTTTGTTTCACAATTTATATTATTTAAACTGTCAGCTAGTGCTAGTGAATTTATCATAGTAGCAAGTATTCCAATATTATCTGAAATATTGCCATCCATGCCTAAATCTTTACCGATTTCGCCACGTCAAATATTTCCGCCACCACAAACAATGCCAATATTATAAGTCTCGCTTAACTTTTTAATTTCTAAAGAGATCTTCTTAATATTTGGAGAAGAAATAATAGAATCTTTACTAATTAAAGAAGCTCCAGATATTTTTAATAAAATTGTTTTAGTTTTCATAAAAATTTACCATTATGCCTAATATATTATTTAGAGTTCATTTGTGAAGCAACTTCTTCAGCAAAATTATTTTCTTTTTTAGTAATGCCTTCACCAAGTTCGTATCTATACATTGTTAAAACTTTTGCTGAAAATTGTTTTAAATATTCAGATATTGTCATTGTAGTATCTTTTACATATGGTTGATTTAATAAACAAAGTTCATTTAACATTTTATCAACTCTAGCTTGAATGATAGTATCTTTTCTTTTCATTTTTTCAAATTTTACTTTTTCAACAGTAATTTCATTCATTTCATCATCGAATTGTTTCATAATAATGTTTTTTTCATTTTCTAATCATTCTTTATCAACTTCTGTTATGTCAATAAATTTAGGATTTGAAGCAGCAATATGGATAGCAATATTTTTTGCAACTTCAGCATCAACTACTGTATTAATTAGTAAAATAGCACCAAGTCTATTATTTGAATGATTATATGCTCCAAGAGTTTGATTTTCAAGTTTTTTAATAATGCTAGCTCTTCTAAAAGCTATTTTTTCACCTAATAATCCTGATAATTCTAATCCTGTTATATCAAGTGATTTTCCATTAATAAGAATATCTTTAACTTCATTTTTATCTTCTTTTTGATTTCCAATTTCTTTATAAATATCATTTATTAATGCAATGAATTTATCATTTTTAGCAACAAAATCTGTTTGTGAGTTAACTTCAATAACTAAAGCTTTTCCATTGTAAATTCCAGCTTTAACAATTCCTTCAGTGGCAATAGCTCCAGATTTTTTAGTAGCCTTTGCAATTCCTTTTTCACGTAATCATTGAATAGCTTCATCAATATTATTATCACATTCAATTAAAGCTTTTTGACAATCTCCCATAGGGGCTTGTGTTAATTGTCTTAGTTCTTTAATTAATTGAATATTTGTTTTTTCGCTCATTTTAATCCTTTGTATTCTTTTTAATTATATACTTTTTTTAAAAAAGAATATTTATTTAAAATGTAAAATTTACTTATATGAAAATGACTATAAATAAGCTTGATAATAATAAAATAATTTTTAACATTGTCATAACAGCATTATTACTATCTTTAACTTTAATTTTTAAAGCTATTTTTAAAGATATTAATCTTATTAATGGATACTCCCCACAAATACAATTATTAGTTTTTTCCTTAGGTTTATGATTGATACCTTCTATTTATTATAAATTTATTTTTTATTTGTTAACGCCTTTTTTAATGTTAATTTTTGGTTTTAGTGGTCATCTTTTCTTTGATCAATTATTACCTTATTGGAGTTTCATTGGTTTTATTTTTATTGATAAAATCTATTACTTTATTACTAAAAAAATGGATATGAAAAAGAAATCAAACCTCATCATATTATTAAGTATTATCTGAATTGTTATTTCTGCTATTTCATATTTATTTTTGTGAATAAGTTACAGTATTAGTGGTGTAATATATTATTCATTTATGTGAGAATTAAGTCTTATTTTTAATGCCTCCATTGGATGAATTAGTTTTGCAATTAGTTTAATTATTATTCCAAGTATTTATTTTTTAGAAAAATTAAAAATAAGATATTCAAAATATGGCTATCAATATTATTTTAGTGAAAAGAGAAGTAACTAACTTTTTTTGTTACTGAAGTGTTCAATAATAAGTTTTCAATTTTTTTCGAATTTATCAATTGATAAATTTTTAATAGCAAAATCAAAAGCTTCATTTGAAAATTTTTTATAATCTTCATTATTGATAGCCAAAATTTTGTTAATTTTATGATTTAATTCTGAAATTCTATTAATAGCAAATGGTTCTGATATTTCAAATGATTGTGCAAAAAGAAATCCTTCTTTTTTAATAAGACATGGGATTCCATGGCTTAACATTTCAATTAAAACATAAGGAAACCCCTCATATTTAGAAAGAATTAAACCATATTTATATGATTCTAGAATTTTTGATAAATTATCAGCGGTATATGTACCTTTATATTGTGTTTGATCTTTAATTAAATGTGTTTGATCGTTTCCATAATAAGAAATATCTTTATTTTTAAATTTTGTTTGAATTAAATTAATATTTTTTTGGTGATTATTTATTCTCCCAAGATAGATAAAATCACGATTTTTTTTATCATAGTTAATTTTTTTTCTAAATTCTTCAATTTCTTTAATTGTATATACTGCTAAAGGAACTAAAAATGTTTTTCTACTATCTTTTATTTTTAATTCTTTTTTATCATTTTCAGAAAAAACAACAAAATTATTAAAAATTTTAAAAGGATTTTTAACTCCTCCTACATACATCAAACCATTCATAATCTTTCCAAATAATGGATTGATTAAAAACTTTTGTTCATAAAATCCAGGTGAAAAATGTTGAATATATAATCAATTGTCATTATTAGGTATTTTTCTAGGTCAAGTAATATTATTTAATGTATTGATAACTAAATCATAATTTTTTGATATTTCTATTATTTTAGGAATATGAGAATCTATATATCTTTTTTTTAAAAAGGGATTATCGGTTTTATTAGCATTATAATTATATTCTTTAACATAATTAAGGGTAGAATAAACATCTTCTCTTTCTCAATTAAGATTTAAAGAATATTCTGAAATTTCATGTTTTAAACCATTAAAAATTTCAAATAAATATCGATTATATTTTTCAACACCACTTGCATTTGTATATCTATTTTCTGATAAAATTAAAATTTTCATATAATATAATTATATGAAAATAATTATATTCTTATGCTTAATAAGATGTTTATTCTCTTAAAATATTTGCTTTATTTATTTTCAGAAAATGGTTATTATTTTTATTGATATTAATAATATATTTAAATGTTATAATATCTTGATAATCTAAATATAGATAAACATAGGAAAAAATGAAATTTGAACAACTAAATCTTAATAGTATTTTATTAGGAAATCTTAAAGGTTTTGGCTATACTGAATTAACTGAAATTCAGGAAGCTGCTATACCTTTTTTATTGGAAGGCGGAAATGTTTTAGGTGTAGCTCAAACTGGAACTGGAAAAACAGCTGCTTTTTTAGTACCAATATTAGAAAAACTTTTAAAAGATAAAAATAGAAATGGAAAGCCAACAGTTCTTATTGTTGCTCCAACAAGAGATTTAGTTACTCAAATTTTTGATAACTTTATTGCTTATAGTAAAAAAACAGGCATTAAAGGTGTTTGTATTTTTGGTGGTAATAGTTACACTAGACAAATTAGAGAAATACAAAATGGTATTGATATTGTTTTTGCTAGTACTGGTAGATTAATGGATTTAGCTTTTACTAAAAAAATTTTAGATTTAGAAAACATTACTACTTTAGTTTTAGATGAAGCTGACTTAATGTTAGATATGGGTTTTGCACCTGATATTGAAAGAATTACTAGAAGTTTAAAAAATAGAAAACAAACTTTATTATTTTCAGCAACAATGCCAAAAGAAGTTATCAAACTAGTTGATAAAACATTTAATAGTGAATATAAAACTATTAAAGTTGTAGCTAAGTTTAATATTAATGATATGGTTAAACAAGAAGTTCATATGGTTTCTAAAAATAATAAAGCTAAATTATTATTAAAATTATTAAATGACCATACAAATGAACAATGTATTATTTTTGTTAGAACAAGATCTGAAGCTAAAGTTTTAGATGCTTTTTTAAAAGCAAATGGTATTGTTGCTGATGCTCTTCATTCAGATAGAACTCAAGATGCTAGAGCTAGAATTTTAAAAAAATTCAAAGCTGATCAAATTCAAATTCTTGTTGCAACTAATGTTTTAGCTAGAGGAATCGATGTTTCACATTTACCATTAGTTATTAACTATAATCTTCCAGAAGAAAAAGAAACATATGTTCATAGAATTGGTAGAACTGGTAGAGTTGGTAGATCTGGTAAAGCTATTAGTTTATGTGCAAGATCTGAAATGAAATCTTTAAGAGAAATTGAAAAAATTATCAAAATGAAAATTGAAGTTATTAATTCTCCTGAGTGAAATGATACTAGAGAGCAAGATTTGCTTAGTCAATTTCAACCAAAAAGAAGAGAAAGAGATTATGATAGTAGAGATTCTAGAGGCAGAGGCGGTTCTAGAGGAAGATCATCATCAAGATTTGGTTCAGGTTTTGGAAATAGAGATGGTGAAAGATCATATTCTCCAAGAAATTCTGATTGAACACCTAGTTCAAGAAGTTTTGGAAGTAGAGATGGTGAAAGATCTTCAGGTTCAAGAAGTTATGGAAATAGAGATGGTGAAAGATCATTTGGTTCAAGAAACTTTAGAAGTAGAGATGGTGAAAAATCATCATCAAAGTATGGTTCAGGTTTTGGAAACAGAGACAAACCTTCAAAAGACTTTAGAATTAGAGATAAGCCTTCTAGAACTGGAAATTATTCTGGTGGTGGTTATAGAGGAAGAAAGAACGATTCTGAGTAATCTAAATAAAAAAAAACTTGACTAAATCAAGTTTTTTTTATCATCAACTATTAGCTGCACCTTGTAGTAATTTTGTTTTTAAATATTTAGCTGTTGCTGATTTCTTATTTCCAATAATTTGTTCAGGTGTACCTGTTACGATAATTTCGCCACCATTAACCCCACCTTCAGGACCGATATCAATAACATGGTCTGCTGATTTAATTAAATCAAGGTTATGTTCAATAACTAGAACAGTATCTCCATTATTAACAATTCTTTGTAATATTTTTAATAATTTCTCAATATCAGCTGTATGAAGTCCGGTAGTTGGTTCATCTAAAACATAAATTGTTTTTCCGGTTGATCTTTTTTGTAAAAATTTAGCTAATTTAATTCTTTGAGCTTCACCGCCACTTAAAGTAGTCGCTTGTGCTCCAAGTTTCAAATAACCTAACCCTACATCTCTCATTAATTTTAGTTTCATAAAAATAGATGGAATATTTTGAAAGAATTCTGAAGCTTGTTCAATTGACATACTTAAAATATCAAATATAGATTTAGTTTTATATCTGATTAATAAAGTTTCTTCATTGTATTTTTTACCTTCACATTCAGAACATTGAATAAATACATCAGGTAAAAAGTGCATAGCAATTCTTAAAACTCCATCACCTTGACAGTTTTCACATCTACCGCCTTTAACATTAAAAGAAAATCTACTTCTAGTATAACCTTTTTCTCTTGCTTCAGGTACAGCTGAAAATATTTCTCTAATATCATCAAAAACACTAACATAAGTTGCAGGATTTGATCTTGGAGTTCTTCCAATTGGAGATTGATCAACTATTACAATTTTATCAACATTTTCAGCACCAATTATTGCATCATATGGAAGTGGTTCAATAAAGGGATCAAAATTATTTTTTTGAATAGCTTTTACAAAAGTATCTAATATTAAAGAACTTTTCCCACTACCACTAACACCAGTTACAACTATTAGTTTATTTAAAGGAATTGACAAATCTACGTTTTTAAGATTATTACCTCTAGCTCCTTTTAAAATTATTTTTTTACCATTACCAGATCTTCTTGTTTTAGGTATTGGAATGAATAATTTTCCAGAAAGGTATTTACCAGTTAAAGAATTTGGATTATTAATAACTTCTTCAACAGTTCCAGCAGCAGTAACTTCTCCACCGTTAGCTCCAGCTCCAGGACCAATATCTATTAAATAATCAGCTTTCATCATTGTTTCTTCATCATGTTCAACAACTATTAAGGTATTACCTAAATCCCTTAAATATTTTAAAGTTGTTATTAAACGATCATTATCTTTTTGATGTAATCCAATTGATGGTTCATCTAAAACATATAAAACGCCTGTTAAATGAGAACCAATTTGTGTAGCTAAACGAATTCTTTGAGATTCACCACCACTTAATGTCATTGATGTTCTTGATAATGTTAAATAATTCAAACCAACATCATTCAAAAAGTTTAATCTTTCTAAGATTTCTTTTAAAAGTGGTTTAGAAATAATTTCTTCTGATTCTGATAATTTAATTCCTAATAAAAAATCAATTAATTTATCAATTGTGTAATTAGTTAATTCAATAATATCTTTATTACTAACTTTAACTGCTAAAGCTTCTTTTGATAGTTTTTTACCTTGACAATCTTTACACTTAGTTTCAATCATATATTTTGAATAATATTGACGTGAAATTTCAGAGTTAGTTTCCATATGTCTTCTTTTTATTAAGTTAACAATACCTTCAATGGTTTGAAATAATTCATATTTTGAACCTGATGATGAAAAAAGAGTAAAATTTATTTTTTCATCAGTTCCGTAAAGAATATAATCTAATTCTATTTTAGTTAAATCTTTTATTGGTTTATATTCATCAATATTATAATGTCCCATTAAAGCCAATGTTTTTTGTGAATCAATTCCTAAAATAGCGTTAGCATTTTTAAAAAAATCAATTGCTCCTTCCATTATTGAAAGGGATTTATCAGGGATTATTTTATCAATTGATGGTTGAATAGTATAACCTAATCCTTTACATTCATTACATGCTCCTATTGGAGAGTTAAATGAAAATAATCTTGGCTCAAGTTCTGGAATAGCAAAATTACACTTATTGCATGAAAAAGTTTCGCTATATAAAATTTCTTCGTTTTCTTTTTGCAAGATAACTTTGCCTTTACCTTCTTTTAGAGCTATTTCAACAGAATCATTAAGTCTTGACCTTGTTTCTTGATCATGATTTAAAACTATTCTATCAATAACGAGTTCAATGTTATGTCTTTCATTCTTATTTAAAACAATTTCTTCATCAAGTGATAATATTTCACCATCAATTCTAATTCTTAAAAATCCTTCTTTTTTTAAATTATTAATAGTACTTTCAAAAGTACCTTTTTGAAAAACAGAAATTGGAGCAAGAAGAACAATTCTTTCATTTTCTGGAAGTTGAAAGATATTGTCAACTATTTGTTTTAATGTTTGGGTTTTAATAATTCCGTGTCCTTTAGGACATAAAGGTATACCTACTCTTGCAAACAAAACTCTTAAATGATCATAAATTTCTGTAATAGTACCAACAGTTGAACGCGGATTATGACCTGTTGATTTTTGATTAATAGCAATTGCTGGACTTAAACCTTCAATTGATTCAACATTAGGTTTTTCATTTTTAGATAAAAATTGTCTAGCGTATGTTGAAAGTGATTGAAGATATCTTCTTTGACCTTCAGCATAAATAGTATCAAAAGCTAAAGAAGATTTACCAGAACCTGATAAACCTGTTATTACTATTAATTTATTTTTAGGAATTTCTAATGAAATATTTTTTAAATTATTTTCATTAGCTCCTTTAATAATGATTTTATCGTTCATGTGTTCTCTTTGTGTTCTCTTATTCTAAATAATACTTTATTAAAAAGTTAACAATTACTATTTTTCTTATTTAATATCAATTTTATATTTAACTCAGTTTTCATTTTGAAATTTGTTTATTTTTAGTCTTTTTATTATTTAAAGTATTAAGTTTTTTTATTAATTCATCAAGTGTCATATAGCGTCTAATATTTTAAGATAAGTAAATATTATTATATATAAAAAAGTAATAAAATATTATTTAAACTATTTATTAAAGAAAGCTAGTTATGACATATACAACTGCTCTAATTATAATAATTCTTTTTGCTATTTTATTTGGCTATTTTTTTGGTAGTTTAAATTGATCAATAATTTTAGGAAAAGCATTTTATAAAAAAGATCCACGAGATTTTGATTCAAAAAATGCTGGTGCTACTAATTCAGTTAGAGTGTTTGGAAAAAAAATTGCCGGTATCATTTTATTTTTAGATATTATGAAAAGTTTTCTTTCAACTATCTTTACCTTTTTAATAGCTAAATATGCTTTTGGATCAATTTTAGATTCACATATAACTAAAAGTTTTAATCCGTATGTCTTAATTTATCTTGGTGGAATATTCGCTACTGTTGGACATTGTTTTCCAATTTTTTTCAAATTCAAAGGTGGGAAAGGAGGTAGTACTTTTGGCGGAGCTATTTGGGCCATTTCTCCGATAATGACTTCAGTGTTATTTATCTTTTCTCTTTTAATACTTAAAAAAACTAAAAAGGCTTCTTTAAGTATTTTAATTATTGCTTTTTCTAGTTTGTTTACAATTTTTATTCCAGGTTTAAATTATTGTTTTTTACTTGAACCAGATATTACTAAATTAATTTTATTTCAAGGAGGAGTAACAGTTCAATGATTAGGTTTATTGTTTGGTTTCCAACTTTTTGGTTTTTTAATTATTTTATTTAAACATAGAGAGAATATAAAGAGACTAATTAAAAGGGAAGAAAGAACTTTTAGCTTAAATAAAAAAGCTGAAAATTAATATTTATTGTCTTTCTATTCTTTTATCTATAAAATAATATTGAAGATACTATTTTATAGATAACATGTTAAAAGGTTTATCTTAATATAAAATTAATTAATTATTAAGGAATATTAAAGAATAATGACACCTACAATGTTAAAAATTCTAATTAATATAATTCTTTTTCTTTTGGTTGCTACTTTTTCAGGAATTTATTTATTTAAATTGAAACTGGAGCAAAAGGGGTTTAAAAGTCTTTTTATTTTCTATACTATATTTTGAATGCCATTAATGTTATTACGACCATATGCTAATCCGATGGATAGTGCTATTAGTAGTGAAATTAATATGCTAACTTTAGTATTAAGCGTTTATGGTATTATTGGTATTTTTATTAGGCCATTTGCTGATTATTTAAATTTTAGATTTACTCAAAGAAAAGCTTTTTTATTATTAGCAATCATTTCACAACTTATTTTATATATTCCAATTTTGATTTCTCCTAATGATGCTACTAATGTACTGCAATCTATTGGAGTTGGAATTGGTGCCAGTTGTATTGGAAGTTTTCAGCTTCTATTTAAAGAACAATATTCACCTGATAAGAATTATTTAAATGTTTCTTTATTATCAATTCCGCCCTTATTAGCTAATTTTTTAACTTCACCAATTCAATCTTTAATTTCTCAAAGTAGTATTACTGAAGCTGGAACTAGAGATCCAAATATTTTAAAATACTTATGATTAATTGGACTAGTATTAGTTTTCATTGCTTTTATCTTTTGATTTTTTATTAAAGAATACAAAGCTAATTTCTTTGGATTTATCAAAGAAGATAGTTTTTTTGATAAGAAAAAAGAGACACGAAATTTTCTTTTTATTGCTTTAATAGGAATGCTAGTAATTTTTATTAAATTTGCTAATAGTGGTGGAGTTGCCACTAATAATTTAATAGCACTTGGAGAAATTACTGGTACTGATGTTTCTGCTTATGAGGGATATATATCCGTTATCTTTAGTGTTGGGCAATTAATTGGTGGAATTCTTGTTGGTACTTATTTAATTAAAAAGATGACTGCTATGAAAATCTTTAGTATTGGAATAGGTGTTTGGATAGTTTATTCAATTGCTGTTATTTTTATTATTGATCCAGTTGGATATATTTCTATTCATGCTTTAAATGGATTTGCTTATGGTATTTTATATAACTTGATATTAGCTAAAACATTATCAATGATTTTTAATAATACAAGAAAAATAACTCCGATGGGAATCTATCAAGGAGCTTTAGCTTTTGGAATTGCTGTTTCAGGTTTCTTTATTGGTTGAATAAAAGGTTTTTCTACTGTTGAAACTGGAGAAGAATTCTTCAATAACAACGTAATTATTAATTCAACAATAATATCTTTAAGTGTGTTTTTATGATTAATTTATTTTTATAATGATTATTTAAATAAAAAACAAGATATTGATCCGCCAAAAAGAGAATCTTTTTATGTGAATGAAAACATTAGAAGTAAATATCGAAATTTATAAAAATAACGTGTTTTGTGCGACAATTTATTTAATATGAGCGAAATAAAATACAGTTACCAAAAAACTACAATTCAAAAAATGATTAATGATTATAAAAATGGCATATTAAGAGTTCCAAAAATACAAAGAACTTTAGTTTGAAAAAAAGAAGATAAGGAAACTTTACAAGAATCTATGAAAAAAGGATTTCCGTTTGGAGTTATTTTTTTACATGAAATAGATGGTCAAAAATATATATTAGATGGTCTTCAAAGAACTTCAACAATAATTGAAATATATCAAAATATTTTTAAAAATATGAGTACTGAAGCCTTATCTAATTCTATTAAACATAGTATTTTACTTCACAAACAAAATGATCCACAAATAGCAAAGGATTTTGATGATGAAAAGTATATATCTTTCTTTGAAAAAGTTTTAAAAAATTCAGATTGAATAAAGGAAATAAGTGATATAAAAGGTAGTAAATCAACTAAATTTTCTGATAAATTAAAAAAAGAAAATGCAGAAGAAATTAATAAAGAAAAACTGAATTATGCTGATGTTGGTGGAATAGCTTCACGTGTTTATGAAATTGCTGTTGAAAATTTAGGTATTGAAAATCATGAAATCCAAACAATTGTTTTTACAGGAACAATAGAAGAAGCATCAGAATTATTTAGATTAATAAATATACAAGGTAAGAAATTAACTAATACTGATATTTGAAGAGCTATGTGATCAATAAAAAAAATGGAAATAGAAAATTACGAGGTGATAATTGATAAAATAGCAAATGCATTAGAACCAGCATTTAAGGGTCTTTTTATTAGTCACGAAAAAAATGATGACCTAACTCCATATGATATCATTTGATATATTTTTCAAGAAGCTATTGGTGGTAATTGGGATTCTCATATGGCAAGAGAATTTACAGGAACTATTAATAATACAAAAAAATCAGATGAACAAATTGATATTTCATCTTTAATTTATATTATTAAAATTTATCTAAGAGAACATGAAAATAATATTGAAAAAACTAATTTTCCAGATAAAGAAATAGGTGATAAAATTTATGAATATATAAAAGATATGGAACATATAAATAAAATAATTAATTATATAAAGGAATCAATTGAAATATATAATGAAATTTTTCGTTTTTTTAAAGATTTCAAAGGAAATGCAAAAAAAGATGAATATCGTTTAATGCCTAAAGGAGTTTATATTGTTGCTTATTTGGGTTCAATATTTAAAAAAATAATTCAAAAAGGTGATTCTTTCAATAAATCAAAATTTATCAAAGAAAATTGTGATTTACTAAAGCAATATTATATTTATGATTTACTTAATAAAACATTTTCAAGTTCATCATCTAATAAAGCATATGAAGCAATGGTTGAAGATAAATATTATAAAATTCTTAAATTCAGTTCTTTTGAAAGCCAAATAAATCTTTATTTTTCAAATCAAAATGAAGATCTTAAAAATTTTAATAATAAATCAAGTATTTTAATGAGTATGGTTTATGGAGATAGTATTTCTGTTTCAGAGAATAGTAATAATCATTTTGAAAATGATCATTTAATACCAAGATCTATTTTAGAAAAAAATAATATTAAAAATGCTTCTTGTTTTGCTAATTTTTCTATTCTAATTAATGATAAAAATAATCATAAAAGCGATAAACTTGATGTCAGTTTTATAGAAAATGAAAATCTTACCGTTTGAGCTAAAAAGAATAATAAAAAAAATTATTCTAGTCTTATGGATGCTTTTAAAAACTTTGAAAGAGAAAATAATCAGACTAATTATGATAATTTTTTAACTGTTAGAAAAGATATAATCCTGGAAAAATATAAAAAAGACTTATTTAAATCATAATTTTTATTTATAAAGTATATAAATAAAAAATCTTATATGGTATTTTAAAAAATTAACAATATACTTAAAATATATAAAGGAGATTTAAAATGATTAAATTAAACAATGTAAAAGATCTAATAAAAGAATTAGAAATTACTAATAATGAGGAAAACGTTAAATGAGCTTATAAAATGCTTATTAAAAAAGCTAAACTTGATATCATAAAACATAAAATTTCATCTTGTAGTACTGATGATAGCTGTAAAACTGATTGTTGCACTGATGGTAATTGTGAATGTGGCGATAGCTGTGAATGTGGCGATAGCTGTGAATGCAATACTGGTTCAGGATGTTCAACTACTAAAGGTAAATAGTTTTAAAACTTAACTTAAATTAAAAATTTAATAAAAAAAAATAATATCACTTCTTAGCGATATTATTTTTTTTATTATCTATAAAGCAAATATTATTTATAATTAGATAGAAACAATGGTGATTTTATGAGTATATTAAGAGTTAAAGGCCTTTCTCAAAGCTTTGGTCAAAAAGAAGTATTTAGAAATGTTAACTTTGATTTAAGAAAAGGCGAACATATTGGTCTTATTGGTAGTAATGGTCATGGTAAATCTACTTTCATGAAAATTATTGCTAAAAAGGATGAACCTACTTTAGGTGAAATTATTTGAAGCAGAGATATTATTGTTGGTTATATGGATCAACATGCTGAATTAGATAAAGAATTAACTGTAAGAGAATTTCTTAGAAAAGCTTTTGATAATATGTTCAAACTTGAACAAAAGATGATTGGTTATTATGAAAATACAGAAAATCTAAGTGATGAAAAAATTGATGAAAATATGGAAAAAGCCGGAATTATTCAAGATCAACTTTACCATGGTGATTTTTATCAAATTGATGTAAAAATAGAAAAAGTATCTGTTGGTCTTGGAATCAATGAATTTGGTTGAGATAAACTTATTAGTAATTTATCAGGTGGAGAAAGAACAAAATTACTTTTAGCTAAACTTCTTTTGGAAAATCCTGAAGTTTTATTATTAGATGAACCTACTAATTTTTTAGATGAAAATCATATTGAATGATTAAAACAATATTTATTAAATTATGAAAATGCTTTTATTTTAATATCACATGAACTTGAATTTTTAAACCCATTAGTTAATGTAATATGTCATGTTGAAAATAAAAATATAGTTCGATACACTGGTAACTATGATTCATTTATTAAAACTTTTGAAACAAACCAAAATAAACTTATTTCAAGTTATGTTAAACAACAAAAACGAATCAATGAAATCCAAACTTTTATTGATAAAAATAGTGCAAGAGCTTCAACTAGTAAAAGAGCAAAATCAAAACAAAAGGCTCTTGATAAAATTGAAAGAATTGAATTAAACGAAAAAATTCAAATACCAAATTTCACTTTTAAAGAAGCTAGAAAACCTTCAAAAATTGTTCTTGAAACTAAAGACTTAGTTATTGGTTATGAAACTGCATTAACAAAACCTTTAAACTTAATGATTGAAAGAGGAACTAAAATTGCAATTATAGGAACTAATGGTCTTGGTAAAACTACTTTATTAAAAAGTTTAATTAATATTAATAAACCAATATCTGGTGAAATTAACTTAGGTCAGTTTTTAGAAATTGGTTATTTTGAACAAGAAAGTGAAAAAAGTTCTCTAACATGTCTTGAAGATGTTTGAGAAAGTTTTGATCAGGAACACAAAAATCATAAATCAGTAAGAGGCGCTTTAGCTAGAGTTGGTCTAACTAAAAATCATATTGAATCTAGATTATCAGTTTTAAGTGGTGGAGAACAAGCTAAAATAAAGTTATGTAAACTTATTAATAAAGAAAGTAATTTCTTAATTTTAGATGAACCTACAAACCATTTAGATAAAGCAGCTAAAGCAGAATTAAAAAGAGCTATTAAAAATTATGCTGGAACACTTTTAATAGTTAGCCATGAATCCGATTTTTATAAAGATTTAGTTGATCAAGTTTGAGATTGTGAAACTTGAATTATCGATTAGCATAATAAATTAAGTTGGATTCATTTCTTTGAAAATCAACTTTTTTATCATTACCAAAGTTTTTTAATTCAGGATCAATATCTAAATAATCTTCAGCTTTTTTAATGTGAAGCATTTTAAGAAGTTTTATATATCCCAACATGTAATAAGATTTGAAAAGTAAAGGAATATTTACATATCTATATTTTGGTAAAATAAATTGACAAACAATGATCATTATTACACCAAAAGCTAATAACAAACCATTAATTACATAAGTGCCTGTAAATTCAAACTCGTTAAATCTCATCGGTTCTAAAATAAATCTGATTATTCCATAGGTGACAAAATAACTTCCGGTAATAACTCCTGCTCTAATATTTTTAATAAAATTAAAACCAATATAAATAATTCCAAAAGCAATTAAATTTGCTCATTGTTCATATAAAAACAATGGAGCATAATAAGCACCATTAACTATTCCGGTAGCGGTATTATGAGTAGCTTGCATTTTATCAAAAACACCAGGCATGAAAGATTCTAATCAACTTAAACTTCCAACTGATACCTCTTGACCAAAGATTTCTCCATTGAAAAAATTTCCTCATCTACCAATTGCTTGGCCTATTAAAATACAAGGTATAATAGCATCAGCAAGTAGTAAAAAACTAGGTTTTCTAATATATACTTCACCATCTTCAATAACTTGAATATGATATTTAGGTTTATTTAGCATAATATTAAAGAAAATTATTCCGGCTATTCCAGCAAAAATAACTCCTCCTTGAATGGCTAGGCCACCTTGGTTAAAATTAAAGAAATTTTCTCACTGAGCATCTCCAATGGCACAGGATCAGAGCCTAGCGCCAAAAATAGAAGCTGGAATTGCTATGAATATATAATATATTGCTAAGTCATATGAAATTTTATAAACATAATGAAGTTTGATACAAGCTATTACTAACCCTGTTAAAAACCCAAGCATAACAAAGATTGCATATCAATATATTGGAAGGTCTCACATAATAAAGGCTATTCTAAAAGAATCTTCACTTGGTCTTAAAGTATTTCCTAAATCATCTACTTTTAGCATTTAGCACTCCTTTTTAAAAAACATTTATCTTATTATTTTTTAAAACTAAAAATCTATTATCTTCTAACCGATATTTTTTAAAACTTGTTGATTCAATAAAATCAATAATGTTCAAAATTTTTAAATATGATAATTGGTTAATGTTATTTGCTTTTAAAAAATTATATATTAAATAATATTGAATTTCTTTATTTGGAATATTCTTAAAGGAAGAAATATCAAAATCAGTTTTTTTTCATTTATCTTCAAGTTCTTTAATTTCTTTAATTAAAGTTTTATTAGTATTGTTATAATCATTTATTCTTTTAATAAAAAATAGCAGATCATCGCTTTTTCATTTACTAATTAATATTCTAATTTCATTTCTTTTATAAATTGGTTCAGAATTACTAGAATCAATCGCATAGTGTATGTTATTCTCTACACAATATCTTTCTAACGTTGATTTTCTTAGCTTAATTAGCGGTCTTAAAATGTTTAAAGACTGATAATTACTTTTTTTATTGATTCCATAAAAAAGTGCTTTTGATTTTTTTGAAAATTGCATAAATGCTGTTTCAATATGATCATCTAAATTGTGAGCTATTAAAATATTATTAAGATTTATTTTATTAGCAATTTCAAGAAAAAAATTATACCTAATCTTTCTAGCTACATCTTGAAAATTATTTGACTTATATGAATCATACATTTCATCAGTTACTTCTAGTAAGAAAAAATCAATATTATTTTTAAAACAATATTCTTTAACAATATCAACGTCAAGTTGAGAATCACTTCTTTTTTGATAATTAATAGTGCAAACAGCTACTATTTTGTTTTTATACATATTCAACATAGCCATAGAATCAGGACCACCTGATATTGCAGCTATATATTTTTTAGCTAACATTATTAACCTGACTAATTTTCTTAGCTAAGTTAACAAAATTATTATCTAAATTATCTTTTAAAACATCAGTTAATTTATTGATAATATTAACTACTTTATTTTCTTCTTCTTGATTAAAATTACTCAGAACATAATTAGCTAGATCAATATTTTTATCAGGAGCTCCTATTCCAATTCTTATTCGATGAATATTTTGATTATTAAATTTATTAATGATGTCTTTTATACCTTTTTGACCACCACTAGAACCATCTGTTTTGAATCGATAATTGCCAATTTTTGTATCAATATCATCATAAATAATTAATAGATCTTCTTTAATATCAATTTTATAAAAGTTAGCAATCTTAACAATAAAATCACCTGATAAATTCATATAAGTCATTGGTTTTGCAAAAATTATTTTAGTATCATTAAAATGATATTCAATATAGGAACCATCAAACTTATCTTTTCATGAATCAAGATTTATTTTTTTCACTAAAATATCGATAAATTTAAAACCAACATTATGCTTATTTTTTTGATATTTTCCACCAGGATTACCTAATCCTACAATAATTTTAGTCATCATTACCTTATTAATTATAAACATTTTATCAACATAGTTATAAATATAATTATTAGTATAATATATAGTATAATTAAATTGCTTTTTAGACTTTATAAACATTAATCAACAGTACTAATAATAATAAATAAGAAAAATAAAATGCAAATTAATATTTATCGCTTAAAGGTTTATTTTGAAACTAATCATTAACAAAAACACTATTAATAAAATATTAAAGAGAACTAATAGTGTTATTATTAATAATAACATCAATCCTTTATTGGATAATTTCTTATTGATTGCTGAAGATAAAGCATTAACTGTTATTTGTGGAAATCAAAATAACGATCGATTAAAATTTATCATTAAAGAAGGTTTTGAAATCATTAAAGAAGGTAAGATCTTAATAAAATCAAAAATCATTTCAAAAATAGTTAATAATCTTAAAAATGAAAAAATCCTTTTAGAAAAAATTGAAGAAAATACTTTAAAAATTACTAATTCAACTTTTGAAGCTGAAATGGTTCTATTAAAAACTGATGAGTACTTTGAGTACCAATTTAATTTATCAGAAGAAAAAGAGATATTTACTTTAACCTATGAGCAGTTTCAAACGATTGTTGATAAAACTTCTCATGCTGTTTTAATGAATAACTCATTAGTTAACTCTGTAATGAATAATATTCACTTTTTAAACGATAGTGAAAATAAAATAATCAAGATAGCTGCAACTGACGGTTTTAAAATAGCTTTTCTAGAATTAGAATTTAATAACCCTATTAAATTGGATTTTATTGTTAGTCTTGAAATTTTTAAAAGAATATTAAGTCTTGCTAATAAAAATAGTGAAATTAAAATTAGTATTAAAGATAATAATATTTACTTTCAATTCGACGATACTTTAATTTTTTCAAGCATTGTTATTGCTCAATTTCCCCATGTTGAAAGAATGTTTATCAATAATCCAATTGTGAATTTTTCGATTGATCGAAATGAACTATTAAATTCAATAGAAAAAGGTTCTATTTTTGTTATGAAAGATGATACACCTATTGTTGATATTACAATTGAAAAAAGTAAAATGATTATTAATTTTAAATCATTAGAAATTGGTACATCAATTGAAACGTTAGATATTAAAAACCATACTGGTGATAAAATAAAGATACTATTAAATGTTAATTATTTATCAGCGATTTTAAAGGCTTTTGATCATGATTATATTAAATTTGAAATCGAATCTTATATAAAACCTATCATTATTAAAGATGAAAAAAATCATAGTTTTAAACAATTGATTTCACCTATCAGATATTAGGTTTTAATTATTAATTTAAAAAGGTTATCTTTTGAAAAAGTAGCCTTTTTTATGGTAATATTTATATATTATTTATGATAAAAAAAGATGAAAAAATGCAAGAAATATTGATTAAAACAGAGTACATTAATTTAGGTCAATTTTTGAAATTTACTAATATAGTTGAAAATGGTTCATTAGCTAAAATTTATATTAGTGAAAATGAAATCTTAGTCAATAATGAAATTGAAAATCGACGTGGTCGAAAATTATATGATGGTTATATTTTAGTTATTGATAATATCAAATATCAAATTAAAAAATCAGAGGAGATTAAGAATGATTAATGATAAAAAAGATGATCAAATAATTGAAGAAGAATTAAAAGAGATTATAACTGAACAAGTTGAATATACTACTGATAGTATAAAAGTTCTTGAAGGTCTTGAAGCTGTTAGAAAAAGACCAGGGATGTATATTGGTTCAACTGGTGAAAAGGGTCTTCACCATATGATCTGAGAAATAGTTGATAACTGTATTGATGAAGCTATGGCTGATTTTGCTACTTTTGTTGATCTAAAAATATGTCAAGATGGTTCTATTAGAGTTGAAGATGATGGTCGAGGTATACCAGTTGGTATCCATGAAAAAACTGGAAAATCAGGTGTTGAAACTGTTTTAACTATTCTTCATGCTGGTGGAAAATTTGATAATAGTTCATATAAAGTTTCCGGTGGGTTACATGGTGTTGGGGCTAGTGTTGTTAATGCTTTAAGTGAATGATTTAGAGTTTGAGTTCAAAAAAATAATGAAGAATATTATATTGAATTTACTAATGGTGGGGTTCCAACTGAAGATCTAAAAAAAATTGGTAAAACTGATAAAAAACACGGAACAATCATTCAATTTTATCCTGACTTTACAATCATGGAAAAAGCTGATTGAGATGAAAAAAGAATCATTGAAAAATTAAAAGAATTAGCTTATTTAAATAAAGGCATTATTATTAGATTTTCATCAGAACAAACTGGTCTTACTGAAGAATGAAAATTTGATGGCGGACTAGAAGAATATGTTAAAGATTTGAACAGTGAAAAAGACCCTTTAATACCAATGATTATTTATGGTGAATTAAGTGGTCTTGCTAAAATTCCAAGTTCATTAAATAATGAAGCATATAACATCAAATGTGAGGTTGCTTTTCAGTATAATAAAACTTATAATAACTCTTTACATTCATTTTGTAATAACATCAACACAGTTGAAGGTGGAACTCATGAAGAAGGCTTTAGACTTGCTATGGTTAAAGTTATTAATCGTTTTGCACTTGAATATAAATATTTAAAAGATGGTGATGACAAAATTACTAGAGATGATGTTGTTGAAGGTTTAACTGCTATTTTATCAGTTAAACACCCTAATCCTCAATATGAAGGTCAAACTAAAGGTAAATTAGGAAATACTGAAGTTAGAAAATTTGTTAATGATATTGTTACCCAAATTTTTGAAAAATTTATGTTGGAAAACCCTGTAGAAGCTAAAATTATTCTTCAAAAATCATTACTTGCTAGAGATGCTAGAAAAAAATCTTCTGAAGCTAGAGAAGCTACTAGAAGAAAATCTCCATTTGGATCAAATTCACTTCCTGGTAAACTAGCTGATTGTTCAACTAGAAATCCTGAAATTTCAGAATTATATATTGTGGAAGGGGATTCAGCTGGTGGTAGTGCTAAAATTGGTCGAGAAAGAGAATTTCAAGCTATTTTACCTTTAAAAGGGAAGATCATTAATATTGAAAAAGCTAAATCAGATAAAATTTTTCAAAATGATGAAATTTTATATATGATTACGGCTATTGGTGCCGGTGTTGGTCCCGAATTTGATATTGAAAAATTAAGATATAACAAAATAATCATTATGACAGATGCTGATGTTGATGGTTCTCATATTCGAATTTTAATGTTAACTTTCTTTTTTAGATATATGCTTCCATTAATTCAAAACGGAAATGTTTTTATTGCTCAACCACCTCTTTATAAAGTATCAAGTGGAAAGACCAGTAAATATGCTTATAACGAAAATGAATTAACAGCTATTAAAGATGAATTAGGTAATGCAAGATTTACTATTCAAAGATATAAAGGTCTTGGTGAAATGGATCCAATTCAATTATGAGAAACAACAATGAATCCTGAAAATAGAGTTCTATTAAAAGTTGTAATTGAAGATGCTATTATTGCTGATAAACAATTTTCTTTACTGATGGGTGATGATGTTGCTCCTAGAAAAGAATTTATTGCTAAGAATGCAAAATACGTTAAAAATATCGATGTTTAATAAACATTAGTTGAAAGGTTTAATATGGCTATAGGAAAATCAAAAAAAGGACGTTTGACAATTGAAGAAATTAAAGATCAATTGCTTAAAACAAAAATAATTGAACATTCAATTGTTAATGAATTAGAAACATCTTTTATGGAATATGCAATGTCTACTATTGTAGCAAGAGCACTTCCTGATGCAAGAGATGGTTTAAAACCTGTCCATAGAAGAGTTTTATATGCGGCTTATGGTCTTAATATGACTAGTGATAAACCACATAAAAAATCTGCTAGATTAGTTGGTGAAGTTATTGGTAAGTATCACCCACATGGTGATACTGCTGCTTATTTAACAATGGTTAGAATGGCTCAACATTTTTCAATGAGATATCCTCTTATTGATGGTCATGGGAATTTTGGTTCTGTTGATGGTGATTCTCCTGCTGCTATGAGATATACTGAAGCTAGATTAAGTAAAATATCAAATGAACTTTTAAGAAACATTGAAAAAAATACTGTTCCTTTTGTTGAAAACTATGATGGTAGTGAAATTGAACCAACTGTATTTCCAACAATATTACCTAATTTGTTATTAAATGGATCAAGTGGTATTGCTGTTGGTATGGCTACTAATATGCCTCCACATGCTTTAACTGAAGTTTGTAATGCTATTAAAGCTCTTATTGTAAATCCTGAAATTGAAATTGAAGGTTTAATGGAACATATTAAAGGACCAGATTTTCCAACCGGTGCTGAAATTGTTGGTGAAAGTGGAATTTATGATTACTTTACTACAGGTAAAGGTTCAATAACTATTCGTTCTAAATATACTATTGAAGATATTGGTAATAATAAACATGCAATTATCTTTAATGAAATTCCATATGTTGTTAATAAATTAAACTTAATTAATAAAATTGTTGATTTAGTTAAATCAGGCGCTATTGATAGTATTAGTGATTTAAGAGATGAATCATCAAGAGATGGAATTAGAATTGTTATTGAAACTAAAAGAGATGTAATTCCAACAGTTTTATTAAACAAATTATACAAATCAACACCATTACAAACAAATTTTAGTGTTAATAATTTAGCTCTAGTAGACGGAGTTCCTAAAATTTTAAATATCAAAGAGTTGATGGAAATTTATTTAAGACACCAATATGATGTTTTAGAAAGAAAATTTAAATTTGAACTTAAAAAAGCTGAAGAAAGAGCCCATATTCTTGCTGGGCTTTTAATTGCTGTTCAAAATATTGATGCTGTTATTAAAATTGTTAGATCAGCTGATAATAATGAAAATGCTCAAAAAGAATTAATTTTGAAATTTGAATTATCAGAAATTCAATCAAAAGCAATTTTAGATATGAGATTAAGATCTTTATCTGGTCTTGAAAGAGGCAAAGTCGAAAAAGAATTTACAGAACTTAATTTAACAATTAGTGATATTAAAGATATTCTTGCTAATAAAGAAAGACAAAGTAAGATTATTGTTGAAAACTTAGATTATCTAATTGAAAAATATGGTGATAAAAGACAAACTAATATTCTTTATGGAGTTTCAGCATCAATTGATGATGAAGATTTGATTCCTGTTGAAGATATTGTTGTAATTATGAGTAGAAGAGGGTATTTAAAACGTTTACCGATTGATACTTATCGAACTCAACATCGTGGTGGAGTTGGTGTTATTGGTTCTAAAGTTAATGAAGACGATGATATTGATAAAATATTAACAACTTCAACTCATGTTGATTTATTAATATTTACTGATTTAGGTAAAGTGTATCGAGTAAGAGGACATGAA
Source organism: Candidatus Mycoplasma liparidae (assembly GCA_009884515.1). Taxonomy (GTDB): domain Bacteria; phylum Bacillota_I; class Bacilli_A; order Mycoplasmatales; family Mycoplasmoidaceae; genus Mycoplasma_L; species Mycoplasma_L liparidae. The sequence continues at coordinate 264,836 of RHHX01000001.1, forward strand.
ATTCCAATTGGTTCTAGACAATCAAAAGGTATTCCTGCTATCAACATTATTAATATTGAAAAAAATGAAAGAATTTTATCAATATTGCCAATTGATAATTATGATGATGGTAGTTTATTTTTCGTTACTAAAAATGGTCTTGGTAAAAGAACAAGACTTAGTGAATTTTCTAAAATTAGAATTACTGGTAAAATTGCTATTAGTCTGAAAGAAGAAGATAAACTTTTTGATGTTAGAAAAACAATGGGTGATGAAGAAATATTCATCGGTGCTTCTAATGGTAAATTAGTTAGATTTGCTGAAGATAATGTTAGGAAAATGGGTAGAAAAACTTCAGGTGTTAAAGTTATTAATCTTAATATTGAAGCAAAAGAACAAGTTGTTGGTTTTAATACTTCAAGTGAAGGTGAATTTATCCTTTCTGTTGGTTCTAAAGGGTTAGGTAAATTAACTGATGTTAATTCATACCGTTTAACTAAAAGAGGAGCTAAAGGTGTTGTTACACTTAAGGTAACTCCTAAAACAGGTAAACTTGCTTCAACTAAAATAGTTAAAGGTGATGAAGAATTATTATTAATCACAACTAGTGGTAAAGTAATTCGTTTACCAATTGATCAAATTTCAATAACTAAATCTAGAAGCACTAGTGGTGTTATTTTAATGAACTTAGAATCAGGTGAAAAAATTCAATCTGTAGCAATCTTTAAATCAGAAAGAAATATTGAAGAAATGGTATTAGAATTTGAAAAAACTAAACAATTAGAATTAGGAGATAATGATGAAAAATAAAATAACAAAAGCAATAATTCTAGCGGCTGGAATTGGATCAAGATTTTTACCTTCTTCAAAAGCAATTCCTAAAGAAATGTTCCCAATAATAGACATTCCAACAATTCAATTAATTGTTGAAGATGCTGTTAATTCTGGAATTACAGATATTATTTTTGTGCTTTCTAATTCTAAAAATGCTATTGTTGAACATTTTAACTATAACTATGAATTAGAAGAACGTTTAAAAATAAATAATAAAATAGCGGCTTATAAAAAAATAAGAGATGTTGCTGACTTAGCTAGATTTACTTTTGTTAGACAAAAAGAACCATTAGGATTAGGTCATGCTATTTTACAGTGTAAACATTTAATCAACAAAGATGAAAAATTTGTTGTTTTATTAGGTGATAATTTTATTAAACCTATTGATAATAATTATGCAACTAAACAATGTATTGATGCTAGTTATGAAACTAATGCAACAATCATCGGTGTTCAAGAAGTTACTGATGCAGATGTTCAAAAATTTGGAATAGTAAAACCATTTGATAAAAAAATAGTAATTGATCAAAAACCATTTGTAATTGAATCAGTTATTGAAAAACCAAAACTAGCAGATGCTCCTAGTAAATATGCTATTTTAGGAGTTTATGTATTTGGATTTAATATTTTCAATGAAATTGAAAATATTAAAATTGATGAAAGCAATGAAATTCAATTAACAGATGCTATTTCATCATTAGCTTTAAAAGAAAAAGTTTACGCTAAAAACTTTATAGGTAAACATTATGATATTGGATCTAAATTAGGATTTGTTAAAGCAACTATTGATATTGCACTTGAAAGTGATGAGATTAAAAAAGATGTTTTAGATTACATAAAAAGAATTATTTCCCAGAAATAATTCTTTTTGTTAAGATAAATATTCTGATTTTTTCGTTTATTTTAGCAAAATATTTATTATTGAAATTTGTTCTATGTTTAGTAACAATTAAATTTGTTTTATTAGAAACAGATTGCTTTCCATTTTCAATCATAATTTATACCTCACTTAATTAACTTTAATAAAAATTATAACATAATTATCTATGTTATATTTTTTTAACTTTTTTTAGTTTTTTTATCTTGGTTTTTAGTTTTTTCTTCTTTCGAATTCAAACCTTTTAATCCAAGATCATTCAGTTCATTAATAACATCAGGAGTAAATTCACTTAATAAATTTTCAATAGTTTTACTCACATCTTCAAGATTTTTTGCACCATCAAACATTTTTTCTAGAACATTTTGAGCATTACCACTTAATTTTTCAATACCACCACTTTTTCCTAAAAAATGTAATTGAGTATTGATAGCATTTTCAACATAATTTTCAACAAATTGCTGGAAATCGTCACCTGCTAAAACTCCAAGTTTATTAAATTCTTTTCTAAGAATCTTTAAATTTTCATCTGATATAGTTAATGTTATTCTTTTTGGCATAATTCCTCATTAATTAAATTATATATTTTTTTTAAAATTATTTTTCAAATTTCATTTTTTGTCTTATTTGATTAAAATCAGGACAAAAGATTTTAACAAAATTTCAAAATTCAGGAGAATGGTTATTATGAACTATATGAGCTAATTCATGAATAATAACATAATCAATCATATTTTGACTTAAAGCAAATAATCTTGTTGAAAGATAGATATCCTTTGATGTTGTATTACATTTGCCTCATACACCTGTATATCACTTGTAATGAGTTTTATTATATTTGATATTCATTTTTCTTGATCAGTATTTAACTCTTGAATCAATATAATCTTTTGTTTCATTTAAAAGAATCTTTTTAACCATACTTTCATAGTTTGAAAAAGTTTTAGTATAAATAAAAATCTTATTATTAATAATTTCATATTTTTCAGCTTTAAGAGTTAGGATTGGTTTGATAGTATATTTTACATCTCTTATATATAAAATATTATTTGTTAGATCAATTCTTTTAGTATAGTTTTCTCTATTTTCAAGCATCTTATAGATCTTTTTAAAATTAAGATCAATAAAAGTTTCTATTTGATTAATAGGATAATCAAATGGGGCTGAAACTTCAATTGTCTTTAAATCATTATTTAAAATAGCTGAAAGGGTTTTATTTTTTCGATAAATTATTTTATAAATTATTTTTTGATCACCATTGATTGCTATTCTAAAATCAAAACTTGCCATATTTATCCTTTACATAGATAAAAAAAAATAATACTAAAAGTATTATTTTTTTTTATCTTAAATAAATAATTATTTAACGTCTTCTCTTACTAGAGGCATTGACATACATCTTGAAGAACCCATACCTAATGATAATTGATTACCATTAAAGCCTAAAACTTTAATTCCAGCATCTCTTAAAGCTTGGTCAGTTTTTCTATTTCTATCATAACCAACAACAACACCTGGTGCAATAACTAAATAATTAGTTCCATCAAAATGAGTTTCAATATCGATATCCATTTGATTAGCATCATTACCACCAATTGGGATCATAATAACTTTTTCACCAACAATATCAGCTAAAATATCAGCTAATGGTCTTTTAGTTTCAATTGGATCAAATTTACCAGAAGTTAAATCAATTTCTCAAACTTTTAAAGCACTATGAATATTGCCTGAATATAAGAATATATTTTTATCTAACATTGTTAATCAAGTATCTAAATGCATTAAGTTACCCATAGGTGGAACATTAATAGCTACTATTTTTTTGAATTCACATTCAGAATTATTCATAATATTAATAGCAATTTTTTCAATAGCATCCATACCAGTTCTTTCAGAAACACCAAGAACTAATACATCTTTAGTATAAATAAAGACATCTCCACCCTCAACATCAGCAGAAAGAGTTCTTTCATAATACTTAGGTGTTGCTTTATAATCTACATGATTATCAAAAATTAATTGAGCAAAGATTGTTTCTCTTTGTCTTGTTGGATATTTCATATGGTGTAATGTAATACCATTACCAACAGAAGCAAACGGATCTCTTGTAAAATAAAGATTTGGCATCGGATCAACAACTAAATCAATTGTTTTATCTTTTGTTACTATTGATTTTTTATTGATTTCTGAATATAAAATTCCAGCCATCATTTTATCAACCATTTTTCTAGTAGGTTTTAAACTCTTAATATGAGCTTTAACATCTTTTCTATCATCAGAACTTAGTTTAGGTTGAGATTCATCTAATCAATCATTAACGAATTTATCTTTTAAATCTTGAGAAAGTGCATCATAAGTTTCAGTTACTAAATCAGCTAATTCAACAACTTCAATATCATTATCTTTTAAAATTTTAGTAAATTCATCATGTTCTTTTTGAGCTTGTTCAATTTCAATAATTGCCGACATTAATAGTTCATCTATTCTTGAAGGTGTTACATATTTAAGTTCATTACCAGGTCTGTGAACTAAAACTTTTTTAAGTTTTCCAATTTCGCTATAAACACGAATTCCATTTTTTTTATTTTCCATATTATTACTCCTATAATTATATACATTTACATTATATTCTTTTTATATTGAATTAAAAACATTAAATATATATTTCTCCTTTTAAATAGAAAAGGAATATAATATAAAAATAAAAATATTAAGTTATTTTAAGGTTTATTATGGTTAATAAAATATTCGGTAAAAAATCTATTTTAGAAGGCATTGAAAATAAACTAGAAATAACTAAAATTATATCTAATAAAAATCAAAATGATATTTTAGAACTTATCCCTAACAATGTTCAATTCATCATTGAAAATAATGAATATTTTCAGCAATTTGATAAAACTTTAAATCACCAATTTTGTGTAGCTTTTTTAAAAGAAAATTCAATTAAAGAATTGTCGATCAATGAATTAATAATTAAAGTTAAAAAACAAGAAGAAGTAAAAATCTTAATCTTAGATGAAATAGAAGATCCAAGAAATTTTGGTGCAATTATTAGAACAGCAGTTTGTTTTGATGTTGATGCTATTATTTATAAAAATAAAAACCAAGTTCAAATTAATGATTTAGTTATCAAAGCAAGTATGGGTGGTGTTTATTATATTAATATGTGTAAAGTACCAAATTTATCAAATGCAATTCAAAAATTAAAAGATAATGGAGTTTGAATATATGCTTCAATTTTAGATAAAGATGCCCTTAATTTTAATGAAGTAGAATTTGATAAAAAAAGCGCTATTATTGTTGGTAATGAAAATTTAGGTATAACTAGTATAGTAGTTAAAAACTCAGATTTTAAAGTTTTTATTCCAATAGATAACATTCAATCATTGAATGTTTCAGTTGCAACAGGAATTTTTTTAAATAAATTAAGAAATGGATAATAAATAATGGCTAAAAAAGAAGTTGTTCAAAATGTTAAAAAGTATTCAATTTATAGTATTATTTGATGAATTTCATTAATTCCAGCTATTGTTACATTTGTTTTGTCTTTACGTGGTGAAAATGAAGCACTTCAAAAATTATTTAAATTATTCGTATCGTTTAGTGTTATTTTTTCAGTTTTAGCAATTATCGGTTTTATTGGAAAAATGGTTTATTGAGTAAAAATATTTTCATCCACAACTCAATTAAGAACAAAGAATAAAAATACATTAGTTTCATTAATGGTCCTTGATATTTTTATCCCCTTTCTTCCATTTTATATTTATCGAAAAAAAGTTGATAAATTTAGTAAATAAAAAAATACTTAATTATGTAATTAAAAAAAATCATAATTAAGTATTTTTTTATTGCCAATAATAATATTTGTTGGGTATTTACTAGCTAATTTTTGCAAATTTGTAATACTTTCATTATAAATTTTTTTATTTTCAGTAATTTTATTATTAAGAAAGATAAAATCTTTAATCTTTTTATCAAGTTCAGATTCAGGTTTAAATTCGTTTACATTGATATATTTATCTAACAAATTGACAAGACTATTTATCATTTTTGAAAAAGTATTTCTATTTTCTAAGTTGATTTCTTCAAAAGAAGATAAGGAATTAGTTATTTTTTCAATTTTTTGTTTTGTTTTGCTATCAATTTTTAAAAAATTATTAAGTTCTATTATTAAACTTAGTTCAGATTTAAATTTAAGATCAATAGCACTAATTGAATCATTTAATTCTAAAATAACTTTATTAACATTGTGATGATTAATACTGGGAAAGATACCAAAAGTAACAATACTTGTTAGAGTATATAAAAATTTATTACCTTTTATTGTCGGTAATAATTCATGCATATCTTTTATTAAATTATTCATGTTTAATTCAATTGTTTTTGTATCACTATTTATATTTTTGGTTTCTGTCATTGGGTAACTTTATGTTCTTTTTAAAAATAAGAGCAATAATAATTAATTATTATAACATAATTATATGCCTAATAAATAGGCATATTTTTTAGTTTTTGAATTATATATACAAGTATTTTTATATTTATATATATAATATTTAATAAAAATAATTAATTAAGTATTATATATATAATACTTTGTAAGAGGCTTCTAATGAAAAAAATTACCTATATATCTTTAATACTAACACCAATGGTTTTAATATCAACTTCAGCGGTTGTTGGCATTTCTTTAACTCATAAAGAAAAAGAAAACAATGAAACAGAAATAACTAGAACTGAAGTTAAAGTTGAAACTAGAGTTGCTAAACCAAATACAATCATAATTTCGATTTTATTAGCAACAGGGTTACCAGCAATTGGTTTAATTTTTTTAGTTATATTATTTGCTTATTTAAAAAAACAAAAACAAGAAAAATTAAAAAAAGACGTTGCTCAATATAATAAAGAAAATGATGGCAAAGAAATTCTTGATGATGAAGGTGATCATGAAAAAGAATCTACTATTAAAACGGATGATGAATCTAAAGAAGTAATTACTGAAAAAGAATCTACTATTAAAACGGATGATGAATCTAAAGAAGTAATTACTGAAAAAGAATCTAAAGAACCTTCTGAAGAAAAAAGAAGCAATTCTAAATCTAAAAAAGATAAAAAATTAAAAACTCCAATTAAAGTAAAACCTTTAATCATGAAAATTAATCCAGGGAAAAGTAAAGAAGTTCGTGAAATTAGTAAAGGTGATAAACATTCATTAGGAACTGTTTTCCTTAAGAAAGCAACTAATTTAGCTGAACAAACAATGAACTTAATCAATAATTTTATTATGGATAATTTTGATATTGAAGTAGTTAAAGATTATAAATCAATTATTTCAACTATTAATTCAATTAATCAAAGTGAAAAAGAAATTTTAACTAAAGGTTATACTATGTGCCAAGATTTTTATAAATCTAAAGATTTAGACAAACCATTTTTAAATAAAGAATGATTAGCTGAATTAACTGATATTTCAGCTAAAATTCTTGAAATAACTGAAAAAAATTAATTTTTATGAATATAATTAATTTTAAAAAAAAATTAATTAAAATTCCTCTGTCTTTTTCTGGTATCGGTCTTGGTATTGCTTCCTTTGGAAATTTAACTGAATCAATTTCATCTGATTTTACAAAAGATATTGTTAATTATAATGATATTAATAATAATATTTTTCAAACAATATGTATGATTGTTGCTTTTATTATTATTGCAATAATAATAATGAGAATTTTTGCAAGTCTTGATAATTTTAAAAAAGAACTACGCGATCCTTTATTATGTGGTCTATTACCATTAATTCCAGTATTTGGTGGATTACTAGCAGGATATATTGCTTCAATTCCAACTTTTAATGATAATACATTAGTTCCAACAGTAAATGCTGCCACTATTATTGGTGCTATTATTTTGATTGCTTGCATTTTGTTTCATGTTGTTATTTTGTTTTATTTTTTGTTTTTTACTTTTAAAAATAAAAATCAAATTAAAGACGGAATTTTTGCATCTTGATTTATGCCACCAGTTACAATAATTATTTATTCAATAGTTAGTTTTAACTTTCCTAGTGCAATATTACCAGATATTTTATTTCAAATAATTTGATACTTTGGTTTTTTAATGTTTATTATTTTTGCACCATATAGTTTTTATAAAATTGTTTTTGCTGATAATTTACCTGAAGATAAAATCCCAACAATTGCTGTTTTAGCATCTCCAAGCTCAATAACACTATTAGGGTTTTTAAGTGTTTTTGTAGATAAAGGTAAACCTGTTCCTGGGTATAATGAATCTTTTATTGTTAGTATTGTTTTAATTTTAGTCATGCTTTCATTTTGTTCAGCTCTATTTTTAATATTAATTTTGTTTAAAATACTTAGAACAAAATTCAATCCTAGTTATTCATCTTTAGGACTTGCAGCAGTAATAACACCACTTGCAATGTTTGAAACACATATATTCTTTAGAGAACATGAATCTAGTGTAGCTATTGCTAATTTATTTTTAGCTATTTCTTTAATTGAAACAGTGTTTGCTACAATTATGATTTTTGTTTTATCAAGTAAATTCTTTATATCAATTCCAAAATGAATAAAATTAGATCCTGTCTTAAAAAATTAAATTTTAAGTTATTTTCCTTTAATATGTATTTATATATTGTGAACTTTGGTTTCATAACAATAATGAAGTAATACTTTGAAAACGACGCTTAGTAATTCTAATAAGTGAGTTTTATTATTAATTTTATAATAATTGGAGGTTTATAATGATTAGTTTATGTTTTGTCTTATTTGGCGATGCTGATTTTAATATTCAAAAATTAAAATTGAATTTTGATCAAAAATTTAAATATTTAATTTCGTATAACCAAAGAGATGAAAATGAATATTTAAAATTTACCGAATCAGATTTTATAAAAAATAATAAGAATATTCATGCTTATTTAGGTAATAAAGTTTATTGAGGTGATATTTCAATTGTTGATTCAATGGTAAATATTATTAATAAAGCTAAAGAAATATTTAACACAAAATATGCTTTTGTAATTGATAGTAAAGCTGTTTTAATAAGAAGTTATGATTATATTTTAAATAAACTTGAAAGTAATGAAAATTGTAATTTTTTTGATTTTAATGCAAATTGAAAGACAATTTATCGAACAATATATAAAAAAGATGGATTTCATCATTATTATAAGAATATGACGACTTTATTTTATGTATTTAGAAATTATGATTTTAAAAACACAACTAGAGAAGTCGGGATGGGAGGTCTAATACGTGTCAAAAAAATAATTTATACTGCTTTTAAAAATAGAAAAAAATATTTAAAACAACTTTGAAAAGAAAAAAAATATTCAGAATATTTTTTAATTCAAAAGAAATATTTAAAATCTTTTGGTTGATTTTTTTCAATTCACTTTATTTACTCAAACGATAACTTTTGAGTAAGTGAGTATCATGGCTTTAAACCTGAAATTTTCTTCGGAAAAGAAAGTTTAACAGAATATGATAAAGAATTATTAAATAACTGTTATATGAATTTCGGATTTAATTTTTCTGGTAATTTGAATTACTTATATGATCTTGTAAATTCAGATATTTTTAAGAAAAATTATGAAATGTTTAAAAATATTTGAGCTCCAGAAGAATGTATTTTTTCAGCATCATATATTGAATATAATAAAAATTGAAAAAACGAAAAAACATATACTTATATTTTTAGAAATTTTAGAGTCTTTTCAAAAAAGAAAAAAAATAATGAATTAAAAGAAATACTTTTTAATGAATCAGATCCTAATTATGGGTATTATTTTTTTTACCGACAAGTTATTAATGAAAAAGAATTAGAACAAATTGAAAATTTTTTGATTGAAAATAAAGAAAGAATGAATTAAATATTAAATATATTTTTTTTTTGTAATAATTTATATTATTTTATGGTGATGAAATTTTTTATTTAGTAAAAATAATTTAAGGATTTTAATGATTACTTTATGCTGTATTTTATTTGGTGATGCTAATTTTAATATTGAAAAATTAAAATTAAATTTTAATGAAAAATTTAAGTATTTAATCTCATATAATCAAAGAGATGAAAATGAATATTTGAAATTTGTAAAGTCAGATTTTATAAAAAAAAACAAAAATATTCATGTTTATTTAGGTAATAAAGTTTCTTGAGGTGATATTTCAATTGTTGATTCAATGGTAAATATTATTAATAAAGCTAAAGAAATATTTAATACAAAATATGTCTTCATAATTGATAGTAAAACAGTTTTAATAAGAAGTTATGACTATATTTTAAACAAACTTGAAAGTGATGAAAATTGTAATTTTTTTGATTTTAATAAAAATTGAAAAACAATTTACCAAAATAAAAAAGATACTTATTATCATAGACCACGAATTATAACTACTTTGTTCTATTTATTTAGAGATTATAATTTTAAAACTCCAATGGGAGGAGGGTGAAAAGAAGGTTTAATTCGTATTAATGAAATTCTTAGTATTGCTAAAAAAAATAAAAAAGAATATTTAAAGCGACTTTGAAGAGAAAAAAAATATTTTGAATATTTTTCAATTCAAAAAAAATACTGAAAATCATTTATCAGAATTTTTTCGATTAACTTTATTTCCTCATATAGTAATTTTTGAACAACAGAATATCATGGTGCTGATCCTAAAATCTTTTTCGGAAAAGAAACTTTAACAAAAAATGATGAAGATATACTAACTAAATGTTTTCTAAATTTCGGATTTAATTTTTCTGGTAGCCTAAATTATCTATATAATCTCGTAAATTCAGATATTTTTAAGAAAAATTATGAAAAGTTCAAAAATATTATTGGTCCTGAGGAATGAATTTTTTCTTTATCATATACTGAATATAATAAAAATTGAAAAAATGAAAAATCATATACTTGTACTTTAAGAAATTCAAAAGCTTATTTTAAAAAGAAAAAAGAAAACGAATTAAATAAAACACTTTTTAATAAATTAGACCCTAATTATGGTTATTATTTTTTTTATCGAAAAATCTTTAATGAAAAAGAATTGGAAAATATCAAAAAGTTTATAAATAAAAATGAAAATACATTAAACTAATAATAAAACTTATCATTAATTAGGAACAAAATGAAAATTGAATTTAAAAAAATTAAAGAATCAAATGTTATTGCAATTGGAGGCATGATTGCTGCCGGCAAAACGACTTTAATCCATAACTTATCAAAACTATTAAATTGTTCTGTTATTGAAGAAATTGACCATAATGATGAAATTCAAACAGTACTTCTAAGAGCTTTATATGAAAAAAAGAATGTTGTAGCACCAGCTGTCTTTCAACTTTACTTTTTCTTAACACGATTTGAAAACTATAAAAAAGCAGCCTCATCAACTGATGATTTCTTTTTAGTTGATAGAACTGTTTTTGAAGATCGTTTATTTGCTCATAGAAATATGGCAAAAGATCCAATTACTTTCGGTTTTTATGATGTTTTATGAACTAATAAAATTCAAGAATTAATCTATTCAGTAGGAATTCCTAAACTATATATCATTATTGATATTGAATGAGAACTTTTTAAAGAAAGATTATTTGAAAGAGAAAGAAAAATAGAAACAGATAACTATAAATTGAATGAAGAATATTTCAAAAATTTATGATCAGGTTATACTGATTATTTAGTTCAAATATGTCAGACATATGGAATTGATTATATTGTTGTTAGTGCTAGTGATGAACAAGAAATTAAATTAGATAAAATAATGAAATATTTAAGCACCAAAAACTAAAAATATTTACTTAATTAATAAGTTTTTTATTGCATTTTCTTATTAATTATATTAAAATTAAAATAGTTATTTTAAGTAAATGGCCACATAGCTCAGCGGTAGAGCAACCGGCTGTTAACCGGTTGGTCGTAAGTTCGATCCTTACTGTGGCCGCCATTTATTGGCCCGTTGGTGAAGTGACTCAACACACACGCCTTTCACGCGTGCATTCACGGGTTTGAATCCCGTACGGGTCACCATTTAAAACAAACTAAATATATAAGAAAGAAATTACTTTCTTTTTGTGGAGTGTTAGCTCAGTTGGGAGAGCAATTGCCTTACAAGCAATAGGCCGTGGGTTCGAGCCCCTCACACTCCACCATTTCGCCGTCGTGGCTCAACGGCAGAGCAACTGACTTGTAATCAGTAGGTTGTAGGTTCAACTCCTATCGACGGCACCATTTATAACATTCAATTTATTTGTGCACTTGTGGCGGAATGGCAGACGCGCTAGACTTAGGATCTAGTTCCGCGAGGAGTGGGAGTTCAAGTCTCTTCAAGTGCACCAAATTAAACAATAAAAAAGAACAGAATTTATTTCTGTTCTTTTTTCACTCATTCATAGGTATTTCTTATATTTACTAAAAATTGTTATTAGTAAAATATTACATAGAATCGTAAAAATAATTAAAAATCTTTACTCCTTACTAATGAAGATTTTTTTCATGAAATAAAAAGGTTTTTATATACAAAATGTAAGATATAATTAAGAGATTAGAAAAAATTTTCGAAAATGAAACATGGATTCATACTACTTTTTCTAATGGGAATAGACTTCATTTAAAATTTGATATTAATTCGCTACCACATTGTTTTGGAATACAAAAAATACAAAAATATAAAAAAAAAAATTCTGAAGATATCATAGATAAAATAAAGGAAAACGAATAAATATTCAAAAGATAAACAACAACTCAACAATAAAAAATGATTCCAAAGCACTTATATATAATAAAATTGAATGTGTTAACATTTTCTTTTATATAAAAAAATTTGCTATGTTTTAATTCGTCTATTAAAAATTCAAAATTAGATCATAATTTTGACAGCGTTTATATTATATCTGTAAGAAAAATTGAAAAAGACAAACAATTAAAAAGGTTTTTAACCAAAAATAACCATATTGCATCTATGAAAAAGATAGCATTAGTACCAAAAAATGAATAGATATTATTCTACAAAACAGTTAAAAATGAACTAATCTAGTTTATTTTTTATTAATCATATCATCCACCACTATTAACATAACCTGCTTTTCATAAAACATTAGCAAAATCATTTGCTTATTTTACACATTCACCTCAACTAAGGAGACCAATTTTATCATAACCTCAAAATGCTTTTAGTAGTCCATTACTACCAGTAGGTCCATCAAAAAAAATAATTCTTTTATAAGGGACCACTAGAACCTATTCCCTCAGAATAAGTTCATCGATAAATTTTATTACCAACAATAACTTCAACAGGGTTAGCAACAATGCTAATAGCAACTATTGATAAAATAGTTAGAGTTAATAATGCTGCACCTACTATAAGAATACTTATATATTTTTTTTATATTATTCATTTATTTTTCTCATAATATTATAATTTTCTTTTCCCTTATTATTTATAATAAAACATCATTAGAAATAGTTATTTAATATTTTTTTCCTTTATTTATTAATAATCAATTAAAATATTACTTTATAAAGGAATTTTAATGATTTTAAAAGAAAATTTTTATATCAAAAATATCTTTGAAAAAGATAAGCAAACTATCTTTTTTGACCTTGAAATGGATAAGTATCATTTACTACAAATAGGTGCTATCAAAGTCAAGAATAACAAAGTTATCGATAAAATTTCACTATCTTGTTTTAATAGAAAAAAATTGACAACATTTATTCAATACTTTTTAAAAATTGATGATCAAAGTTATTTAAAAGATTCTGATTGAGAAATCTATGAAAAGTTTCATAAGTTCTGTTTATCAAGTGATTATATAATTAACTTTGGTAGTTGAGATGGACACTTTATTAAACTATTAAGATATAAAAACTCTCATAAAGTATCAGGTGAAACAAATGAGAAGTTAGAATTTATTGATATTGATGAATTTGCTCTTTGAAAAAAGTACAAAGTTAGATTATCACTAGATGGGTGATCTAATGTGTTTGATTGTGAAAATAAAAACTCTCATGAAGCTTTATTTGATTCTTATAAACTTTATAATGTTACAAAAGCATTCATTGAAAATGAAGAAGCTGATTTAACTGAAAAAATATTTTTTGAATCAATAAGACCTAGAAAAACAATTAATAATATTAAAGAAATTTCTAAGCTTAATTTAAATCAAATAAAAGAAAATGGTTTAGAAAATACCAAGAAGATAACTTTTATTAGTTATAAAACCTCAGTTAACCACTTATCACCTACCTATGATGCTGATGATTCAAATAGAATTGATAGAGAAAAGAGTATCAACATTAATATTATTGATGTTGATATGAATGGGAAAATTATCAAAAGTATTAAAGAAGAATTTGTTTTAGTTGGTGAAAACATTTATAATGAAGAAAAAGAAATTAAAAATATTATTGTCAGAACAAACATATTAGATAATTTAGAACAAACATTAATAATCAGTAATCACTTTAATAAAGATATTGCCCAAGCTTATTTTATAGAAAATAAAAATTTATTTCTTTTTTACAAAATTAATTTAACAAAATTAACGGATTATTATCAATGAAGAAATAATGAAAAAGCTTCTTTAGAAAATAAAGAATCCCTTAAAAAATTTATTGATTGATCTTTTTTAGTAGTCAATAAATATATAAAAAAAACTTAGCTTTTATCTAAGTTTTTTTATTTTAATAAGAAGGATTATTTGTAATATATTCTCGTTTAACTATTTTTCTGATTTCAGTTATTTCTTTTTGGGTTATTTCATTATTTAGAACTTTATAATTGTTTAAAGATTTATTAAAATCTTCGATTGTATATTCTCAAGCTTTATATTTATCTCATTTTTTGTAATTATTATGATTTTCAATTTGACACATAATTCTTAGTAAATTAGTTTTAAAATTTTCTTCTTGATACCATTCATCAATTTGTTTTCATCTGATATCATATAGGGCTTCAAATGACTCATCAGATTTAATTCTAATACCCATATCTATTATTACCTTATACATTCCTGTATTAATAATATGGAACTTATATAATTTAGGTAAATAATCATGAAGTTTTTCATAACGGTTCATTAATTCATATTTGCTAACTTCTGTTTTGTTCTTTTTTAATACTTGAATTTTTCTGTTTTCTATTGCTGAACCATAAGGGCATGATATGCAACCAAGTCTTTTAAATCTTAAATTTTGTTTGTCTAAATCCAAATTATGATCAAAATTATAAGCTTCGTTAATTTCTAATCTTTTTAGTTTTATATATCTTCAAACATCTTTCTCATTTCAAATAGATAATGGCCTACTCATAGGTTTTTTATTATTAAAAATATTACATCCACTATCAATTCATGATTTTTTTCTCATTATTGATTCACCTGCCATGGTTCCAATAAAACTAGGACGATTATCTTTTTTTAACCCACCTTTTATATAAGTACAACATTTTTCTGAAAAAGGTATAAGAACCAGATAAGGTGTTTTTTGGGGAATAATCCTGATATTTAGCTGGAATTTCAGGAAATTTCGACATTTTATCATCAAGTAAAAATAATTGTGCCTTACTTAATTTAAAATATGTTGTACTTTCAATATTAAAAATTCAGCTGCTTAAACCTGTTTTGCTTTTAGAATTTTTTACCCTATTAAGTAAAACAGATGTTTGTTTTGAAAATATTGGATAGCCCTTTTCATCAAGAATTTGATTTCAGGGCATTTTAGGAGGTTTTATTAATAATTCTTTTATGTATTCATTTTTTTCTCGATATTTTTCACAAGTGTCTTTAATAAACTTTAAAGTTGATGGAAAGGTAATTTCAACTGCATAAGCAGGTATTAAATATATTTTTGATTTTAATTCTTTATGAACTTCATTAACAAGATGAAACAAAATACTAGAATCCTTACCGCCACTAAAGGAAATAGTTATTTCTTCATATTTATTTTTTTCAGCTCATTCAATAAATTCTTTTATTTTCTTTTTTGCTCAAATAATTTTATCATTTAATGGCATATATTTATTAAGTTCACTAAAATGAATTTTTCTATTTTCGCTACTATCAATCATAAAAAATATTATATTTGTAGATCATAAAATAAAAAGCAACTTTAGTTGCTTTTTACTGTTAAATAGTTTTTAAGTTCTTCTAATTTTTTTAATGATGAATCTGTTGCATTAATTGTAATACTAGCATCTTTCATTGCTCCTCATTTTTTAACTATAATTTCAGGTAAATTTTCATCAATAAATAGATGAACTCGAATATTTTCTAAATCTACTGTATATGTATTTAAAATATCATTTTCAGAATTTGCATTTATATCAATTCATTTTTTCTTTTTTGTTTTTAATAAATCAGGAAGCGGTTCTAATAAATCATATAAGTCTAATATAGTCTTTGCATCCCTAATGCAAATAAATTTAACTATGATTATTTTTTTATTTTTTGCTTCTTCTAATTGTCTTATGCTAATAATAAATTCATTATTTTTTTTAGTTGCAGCTTTTACTTCTAAAAAAGTATCACCATACTTAAAATCATATAATTCTTCATCTATTAAACGCAAATTATTTTTGAAATCTATATCTAGAATATTTTTACCTTCTATCATAAATAAAGCTTCAGCTATATCACCATAAATCCTTTTTCTAATATCTTTTATAAATTTTGATTTTGAAAAATATTCAATTATTTTTTCGAAAGCAGATTGGATTGATTTATTTTCGTTTAATAATATTTTATTGATTTCTGTACAAACTTCCTCTAAAAAATCAAGATCAAATACTTTTTTATTAAAAGAAAAGTAATGGGCAGAAATATTTTTATTAATTTTATTATTAAATATTTTATATTCACCTTTGTATTTAATATGGTCATACTTTATTTTTTCAAGATCACCTAAATGCAGATTATTGTAATCTATATTTGAAATAAATAATCCATAATTATCATTGTTATTTATTATATCTATTATTCAATTATTTTGATTTTCCATAGTTTGTGCCCCTAACTAAATCTAATTCTTTATCTATTTTTCTTAATTCTGGCTCGATAAGGGAAATATTTTGAATTTCTCCTTCTTTAAAAAGATTAATATATCTTTCACAATTTTCAAGAGCATTAAATGTTTTTTCATCCATTAATATTTTCATATGTTTTACTCGATATTCTTTTCTATACCCAAACCATCTACATCTTTGTAATAAAGTATCAACAGTGATAATTTCATTTGGAGTGTTCAGGAATAATTCAACCATTAAATTTTCAAATGTATTACCTCTTGAAAGTAAGTGTCCACCAATAATTATTTTGTATGTTTTATTTTCTATTCCTTTTTCTTGATTAATATTTTCGGAATTTAGAATTATTATTTCTATTCCGTCGGTATATTTTTTAACAAATTCAATGAATTTATCTTTTTCAATTGATGTTTTTTCAAAATACTTATTATAAAAAAAATCATAATTATCTTTCATTGATCTGATTATTTTCGAGCAACTTCTTGCTATTTCTTCATGCTTTGATGTTTCTAAAAATCAATTAATTAATAAATCAGAATCAATATTTTTTACTTCAAAACTATCTTTTTGTTCAAAATATAAATTATATGAAGCAATAAAATGTGTAATTATAGATTTTCTTAATTTTGCATGTTGAATATCTTCGCCAGTTTCTATATCATCTTCTAAATTAGTGATATATATTTCTTCTTTTTTTTCATTAAAATATTTTCAACCAGTATAACCATCTCCTGGTTTTCACGAAAATATTTTTCTAGCTTTTAAAGAAATAGAACTACTACTTAAAATATTACCATATGGTGTTGCAGTAACTTTTAATAGTTTTGAATTATAAAATCTTTCAAATATTTCTTTAATTGCTACATATAATGCACTAGGATTACTTTCTGATTTTTCTATATTAATTGAACCAAAATCAGATTCATCATCAATTATTAAAACTTTTTTATCTCTTAAATCAATATCATCAAAAATATTTTTTCTAAGATTATCAATAGTTTTTGCATTTTTAATGATATTGAACAATGATGGTATATTTTTATTGAATGATTTTTCAGAATCTTTTATAATTTGTATTTGCAATTTTCCTGATGTTGTAAATTCTATTAATTCTTTTTCTAATCTTGTTTGTGTCTGATTAAGTAAAGAATTAGTATTTCCTCCAAAAATAATAATATAGTTATATTTTAAGTCAATAGCTGTTTTAATTATTTCTAATATTTTTCTTGTTTTTCCAGATTGAACTTGTGCGATACATAAAACAATTTCATCTTTATCTGATTCTAAAATATTCCGAAAATTATATTCTTTGTTTGTGAATATTTCTTTATTTTTTATTTTTTGACCAAGTTCTCACATTTTATCACCCACTATATTTTTTTACAATATGAAACAACATCATTAAATGTTGTTATAAAATCTTTTTTAACCATATCATTTATTGTGTTAACTTCATTTGAAATTATCATAATAATAATAATTGGATAAATAATTTTTCCTCTTATGTTAGTATCCCCATTTATTAAAAGAGGTTTTCAAAAGGAGTGATCATTATTAAAAAAAACTTCAATTCTTTTTTCATCTTGGTTTCTTTTAATTTTTATTAAATCAGAACCTAATTTATTACTTTCATATATTCTTGCTTCATATTCAGTATCATAAATAAAAAACTTGAAAAAATTATCTCCATTTTCATCCTTATTAATTGAACAATTAATATTAGATAAATGATTAGATACAATATTTTTAATAGTTTTTAATTCATCACTATCAACCTTCTCATTTTTTTGATATTTAGTTAGTTCTACAATATGTTTTATTATTCCTCATAAAGATCTATATAAAAATTTAGTTTGTTCTTGAAGGACTAAATCCGAACTTTTGTCTTTTTCTTCATCATATGATCAATCAAATTTAGATTTATTTTTATCAGGACTTTCAATACCAGTTAAATTTATTTCACCATACATTCACCTATAAGTTGGATCAGCTTTTGATTCTGTAAACATAAGATTACTACATTGTTCACCCTCATTTGGTCCATGATTTATTGCTCTGTCAATATGATATGTAGTCAATCCGGTATATTTTTGTTTGGAAAAACTATTTTTATCATTTTGAAAATCACCACCTAATATACCAAATGAAATTTTAGTTTCATTTCTATTAAGACGTATTTCTCTTTCAAAAAATAGGTCTTTCGCACCTAGAAATTTTTCATATGATTCTATTCTTAAATCTAAAAAAGCATTAATGTAGTTAATTGAAGGAAGAACTAATGTTTCGCCTCTTTCACTACAATAATTCTTTATTTTTTCTTGTTTTTCGTCATCATTTAAATAATTAATTTCCTCTAATTTTATTAATTCTTTTTTAATTTCTAATTTTATTTCATTAATTTTATCATCAGATATTTGTTTACTTTTTCCCTTTTGATAATTTATGAATTGACTAAAATTAAACGGAATATTTTTGAATTCTTGAATAAAAACTTTTCCATTTAAACCACTCCTTTCATCAGCTGCAATGTATGAGAGAGATATTTTTAATCCTCTTTTAATTAATTTAGAATATCTTTGTCCTAATGCATTTTTTATTTCTGTAAGTCTTGCCTTATTTATTTTTCTATCTCTATAAATATTAGAAATGATAATTTTTGTTCCTGATTCCGAATCAGGAAAAATATTTTCATTTGTTTCTACTGCTTGTAATTCTATTGCTTTTGATTTATTTTTTGTTTTTGTTTCAAAATCAATACAATATGTTTTTTCGTCTTTCTTTTTACTATAAACTAAACCATCTTCTCCAAATCAAAAAATGCCTAATTTCATTCCTATTCCATATTGATTGTAGTCATTATTTGTTTTTCCTTCTCTACTATTAGGTTGCATAGCATTTAATAATTCAAGCATATCCATACCATTAGCATTATCACTAATAGTAATCTTTTTGTTTTTAACATCACTATAGTCAATCTCGATATTAATTATTAAACCATCTATAGGATTATCAGGATTTTTATTTTTATATGAAGAAACAGAATTGTCAATAAATTCTGATAAAGCTAATCAATGAGTTGTTCTTTCATTTTGATAACCTCTTATTAATTCATATGTTGCTACAAGTTTTATTGTATTATCCATGCATGTATTCCTTCATTTTTGATCTATAAAATTATATTGAACATTCTTAAATATTAAAACCAACAATAGTTGTTCTATAATTATGATTATAAGTAGAAAAATAGAGAATGAGATGGACAAAAATGAAAACAAATCAAAACCCAACGGGGGGGGGGGAGACAGTTATAAGCAATATGTTCCTAATATCAAATTATTCATTACTGAATTAAGAAATAAACTACTGAAAATAACTATTGAACAGTTTATTTTCCAAATGGGCTGAAATAATGTGCAATATTATCAAAAAATAGTTAATGGTTATTATGATAAAAATCATGAAAAAAAATACAGTATTCCAACAATAGATATATTATTTGGAGGAATTAGTCACGCTATTTATAATTTTGATAATTGAAAAAATAAAGAAAATGAAATTAATGATTTAATAATAGAATTTTTTAAAAATTGATAGAAAAATAATCCTATTGATTTTTCAAAAGACAACTATAGTTGTATAATAAATCAATATGATTAATACGATTGAATGAGAAAAATTTTTAAAAAATATTAACAAAAAAGCAATATTAAATAGTAAAGAATACAAATGGTTAAAATATCCATATAAACCAGCATTATTATTATCAATAATTGATAGTGTTGAGAGTGGAAAACTGTTCAATCAGGATATTGATTTAAATAATTTGAATATTATTAAAAAATATTATGAATATATTACATATAATTATGAATTTTGAAGTTATATTACAAAAAATGAAAAATCAAAAAAAGTTTGAGATACCGGGATTAAAAACATTACAGTTCAAAAGCAAGTATTAAGAAATATTTGTGAAATGCCAGCTTCTAAATTGATGACTAATAATTCTATTTTTCAATTTGATAATGAAAGCAAGAAAATAAGAATAAATTTATCTATCAATTCAGATGAAATTGAAGAATATAGAAAAGAATTAATTAATGTTTGTATTTATTCATTAAGAGATAGCAATAAAAATGCTTATGAATGATTAGAAGAAAATAACTATAGTCAATTTAAAGAATATGTTTATGAAAAAATATATAGAAAAACTTTGACGTTTTCAAAAAGTAGAGGATATTTGCAACATGTTTTTGCTACTAGTGTTAAAGATAGAGATGGTAAATGCATTGTATGTTGTATTAATAGACCGGAATTATTACAAGCATGTCATATCAAACCTTTTTCACAATGTTCTAATCAAATAGAACAAACTGATGCTAATAATGGGATAACTTTGTGTGCAAATCATCATAAATTATTTGATGTTGGTTTGTTTACATTTGATGAAAAATGAAATATAAAAACTAATAATAAAAAATTATTAGATGATGATATTGATCTTTTTTTTAAACAATATGAATTTTGTTATTCAAATATTAAAAAAGAATTTGGATTTTTAAATACTTATTTAAAATTTCATAATGAAAAAATATATAAAAACTTAGTAAATTAATTTACTAAGTTTTTCTTAAATTTAAAATATCTAAATCTTCATCTTTAACCATACTAGGAGAATTAAATGTTCGATCAATACCCATTGAATTTTTAGGAAAAGCAATCACATCTTTAATTGATAATGAGTTAGTTAAAATCATTAATAATCGGTCTATTCCAAGAGCAATGCCACCATGTGGAGGTGCTCCAAATTTTAAAGCATCAAGAAAAAACCCGAAGTTATTTTCAATATCTTCATTACTTAAACCAATTGCGCTAAACATTGCCTTTTGTACTTTATTGGTATGGATTCTAATAGAACCACCACCAATTTCAAAACCATTTAAAACTAAATCAAAAGACTTACCTTTTGCTTTTTCCTTATTAAAACAGAAGGTATTAATGTATTTATCTTCAGGCATTGTAAAAGGATGATGTGCAGCATGATATTTTTTTGTTTCTAAATCATATTCAAATAAAGGTCAATCAGTTACTCATAAAAAGTTTAAATCGTTCTTATTAAGTAATAAGTTAAATTCATCTCTAGCAGCTATTCTAACAGCTCCAAGAGCATTATTTACAATATTTTCATCATGAATAATAAATAAAGCTAAACCTTTATCAATTTTTTCTTTTAATAAAATAGTTTTACCAATCGTTTGATAATTTTCAAAATTAGATTCAATTGCAACACCTTTTTCAAAATAAATTCAATTTAGTTGTTTTACAAAATTATCATTAGCTATTTTTTTCAAGACTTTCATATTTTGAATATTAATATTAACATTTGGAATAATAATTGTTTTTACTTTTTTACCATCAGAAATTATTTTTTTTAAATTTTTATCAATATCTTCTAAATTTAATAATTCACTACTAAGATCAATTATTTTAGAATCAAAACGAGTATCAGGCTTATCAGAGCCATAGATATTCATTGCATCATTAAAAGTTATTGTTTTTAATGGAATTATTAAGTCTAAATTTAAAGTTTTCTTTAAAGAAAACTTTAAAAGTTCTTCAACAGTAGTTTTAATATGTTCTTCCTTAACAAAAGACATTTCAATATCTAATTGAGTAAATTCAGGTTGTCTATCAGATCTTGAATCTTCATCTCTAAAACATTTAGCTACTTGATAATATCTATTTAAACCAGCAATCATTAATAATTGTTTATAAATTTGCGCTGATTGAGGCAAAGCAAAAAAGTTATTTTTACCAATTCTTGTAGGAACAATAAAATCTCTAGCACCTTCAGGTGTTGGCTTTGCTAAAATAGGAGTTTCAACATCAATAAAATCATTGTGAGATAAAAAATTTCTCATGCTTAAAATAAAATCAGATCTTAATTTTAAATTTTTTTGAAAGACAGGTCTTCTTAAATCTAAATAACGATATTGTAATCTAACTTTTTCGAGAGCATCAGTTTCATCTTCAATAATCATTGGTGTAAGTTCAGATTTATTAAGAACATTTATTTTGGTAATTAAAAGTTCGAATTCACCTGTTTTAATTTTTTGATTCGGAGTTTTTCTTCTAACAACTTTACCAATAAACTCAACAACATCTTCTCTTTTTAATTCACTAGCTTTATCAAAAAGTTCAGAATCAATATGAACTATTACTTGTACTTTTCCCTTAATATCACCAACATCAATAAAAATTAATTTAGGCAATTTTCTAACAGTTTTTATTCAACCTCTAATACAAATTAATTGATCAACATGAGTTTGATCAACATTTCCACAATAAACACGTTTAATCATTTTTATTACAACTTTCTAATTTTAAAAAATTATTAATTTCATCAAAACTAATATGATGTTCGATTTTATCAATTTGACTCTTGATAATAACCTTATTATTTTTTATTTCTTCATCACCAATAATAATTATGTTTTTTGTTTTATGTTTATCAACGAATTTAAAATGTGTTGATAATTTATATGTTTGATTATTAATGATCACTTTTATATTATCTTTTCTTAAAGTGTTAAGAATTTTCATTGCATGAATATGACTTTTCTCTGATAAAGGTAAAATAATTACATCATATGTAAAATCATCTAAAAAATCAGGATTTTCTTCAAGAGTTGATATTATCATTCTTTCAATACCAAGACCAAATCCAATTCCAATCACATCAGGTCCACCAGTTTGTTCTATTAATTTATTATAACGACCACCACCAATAATTGTTGACTGTCCTTTTAAAATTTTTGAATTTAAAATAAATTCAAAAATAACGCCATTATAATAATCCAATCCTCTAACAAGAATTGGATTTATAATATATTTAATATCCATAAAATCCATTATTTTTTGAAAATTTTGAAAATATGTTTTTTCTTCATTTGTTAAAAATACTTCAATTTTTGGTGCATTAATAACAAAATCCTTTGAACCATCGACTTTATCATCCAAAATCCTTAAAGGATTGACATTAATTCTATTTTGAGAATCTTTAGATAACTTATCTTTATGCTCAAGAAAATAAGTATTTAAAGCTGCAGTTCATTTATTTCTAGATTCATCACTACCAATATTATTAATTTCTAATTTATAGTTAGTAATTTTTAATTTTCTTAAAATAGTAGTTGCCAATAAAATAACATCAACTTCATCATATAAAGTTACATTACCAATGTATTCAACACCAAATTGATTAAATTGTCTTTGTCTTCCTGATTGAGGTCTTTCATATCTAAACATTGGACCAATATAATAAACTTTTAAAAAGTTGCTCGTTTTTAAAAGTTTATTTTCAACAATTGCTCTAATAGTTCCAGCAGTACCTTCAGGTCTTAGAACTAAACTTCTTCCACCTTTATCAGTAAAATCATAAAATTCTTTAGTAACAATATCAGTTGTTTCACCAACTGATTTTATATATAAATCTTTTGATTCAAAAATAGGAGTTCTTATTTCATTAATATTGAATTCTTCAGCTGTTTCTTTAAAAATTCTTTCAATTTTGCTAAATATTTTAGCATCATTATCAATTAAATCAACGGTTCCCCGAGGTCTTTTATAATCCATAAAATAATACTTTATCCCTAAATTAATTCTCAATCATCAATAGTATTTCTAAACATTAATTCATTCATTATTTTGTCTAAATGTTTATAGTTTTTAACATATAATTCAATATTAATTATACAAGTTTTTTCTATTTTATTTTTATTTAGAAGAAAATAAGAAATATTAGCCCGATACTTAACAGTGATATTCATTATTTTTGAAGATAGTGAAGTTGATCAAGGAGAATATATTTTTATTTTTGCTTTAAAATAACGATCAGTTTTTTTAATGTTTGCGAAATTTCATTCAACAACAATTCGTTTTAATTCTTCATTATCTTTAATAGTTTTACAACCAAATCTGTGAATGTTTAAAGTTTTATTTTTCAAAATTCCCACAATATCTAAAGTAGGTATTTTACTACAACAGTTAGGGATTCCAATTCCATCATATTCAATATTATCAATTTCATTAAATAATGATTTTCTACGAGAAAAACGATAAGTTAAACTTTTAACTACTTGAACAATATTTTTATCTGGAATATTTGAAAAAATATTAGCAATATCTTCGATTTTAATTTCTTTAACAAGCTTAATAAAATCTTCAAGTTCTAATTGGTTGTATTCAAGTTTAATAGTTTCTAAAATATGTTCAATCATAATTGAAGAATCTTTAACAATTATTTCATCTAAGAATTTTTTAATATTTATTTTATCAATATTATCAATTTCTTTTAATTCATTTCTAATGATATTTTTAGTTGCTATTTTCTTTGTTAATTGTAGTCAATACTTGTTAATTGTTTTAAAATTTGAAAATTCAACTGAAATAATATCACCAGATTCAATAGTTGAGTCTCAAGACACTCTCTTATTATTAATAAAAAAGGCATTTAAATATGGAAATTTTTCTTTTAAAACTTTTGACACAAAATCAATCGCATTCGAGTTACTAATAATAGAAACCCATTTATTTTCATCTTTGAAAAAAACTTCAATAATTTTGTTTTTTGAAATTTCTTTAATAGCTAGTAATTTTTCATCTTGTCTAGTAGTACTATCACTTAAATAATCACTAATCATATTTTGAATTAAACGTTCTGATTGTTCTTTTTCATGTGATTCTTTGTACTTTCAATGTCCAGCAATACCAAATTCATTTTTAATATCCATTTTTTTAGTTCTAATTTGGATTTCAATAGTTGAATCTTCATAAATAATAGTTGTATGTAAAGATTGATATAAGTTAGCTTTTGGATTAGAAATATAATCTTTTAAATTTGCCTTTATATGATAATAGTTTAAATGGATTAAACCTAAAACACTATAACAATCCATAATATCATCAACCATAATTCTAATACCAAATAGATCAGTGCAATTTATTATATTAGTTTCAAATTCATTTTTTAAATAAGTAGAATAAACACCTTTAATTCTCTTTTTCATTTCATGATTAATAGAGTTGTTATTTAATAATGAAGCAATATCATTACTAATTGATTCGAATTTTTCACCCTTAGATGCTATTTCAGCATCAACAGTTTCAGTTAATTCTTTATATTCTTTTGGATGTAAAACTTTGAAACAAATATTTAACAATTCAGTTTTAATTCAAAATAAACCTAATCTTCCAGCAATATTAGCATAAATTTCAAGAGTTTCTTTTGCTATTACTCTTTGTTTTTCAGGTTTTAAATACTCAATAGTCTTCATATTATGTAACCGATCAGCTATTTTAATAATAATTGCTCTTAAATCAATTGAAATAGACATAAAAACTTGAATAATATAATCGTTCTTATCTTCAGATTTATAATCTTCATTGTCTCTGTTTGATTTAGAAATATCAGAAACTTTAGTAACCATTACTACAAGTCGAGTAATATCATCACCAAATTTTTTTTTCATTAGTTCTTTAGTACAATCTGTATCTTCAATAACATCATGAAGAATAGCAGCACAAATTGTATTAATATCTAAATATAATTCAATTAAAATAACAGCAACAGCAATTGGATGAATTATATAAGGCTCACCAGATTTACGAAGTTGTTTACCATGTTTTTCATTAGCAAAATCAATAGCTTTGTCTACTAATTCCCTTTCTGATTCTGAATAATCAAAGTCAGACATTTTTTTAAGTAAGTCATTTTTTTTCTTTTTAATCATTCAATTCTCATCTAGAAATTTTATTTAACAAAATTTTATATAATTATATATAATTAATTGATATGTTTTCTAAAAAAAGTAAAAAATCTCTTTTAAATATTTGAAAAAGATTATTAGGTTGATCTTCAATTTCAATTTTAATGTTGGGTGGATTATCTGGAGTTGCAGCATCTGGATATTATATGAGTCAAGATGCAAATTTAGGTTCAGATTTTGGTTCTGGAACTTCTTTCGATATTCAATTATCTCTTGATGAAACTTTAACTAAGGAACAAAACAATCAAGCAATTCAAGATTCAGCAGTTGCACTTGAAAATATTTTGAATAATTTGGGTTTATCTCAAGTTTTAGTAAATAGTGGAACAACAACAATTAATAATAATCAAACAGGCGGAATTAGTAAAAAATTCGGTGTTTTAAGTGCTAGTTTTGATACTTCAAATGAAATATTTGGATTATTAGATATTGATGAAAAAAATAATGAAATTATTAATAATTTCAAAATTTATTCTCAAGCTTTAAATACTTATAATGTTGAACTTGAAAATATTAGTACTGAATATCCAAATACAAAAACTAGACCAACTGGAAGAACAAATGGTATTAATGGTGTAATTCTTGATGAAACTACACCTGTTAATTCTTATTTTTTAAATGATGACAAAAATTATAAATCATTAAATGTTCATGATGGTAAATATTTTACTACGGAAAATGAACTTATTGATATTGGTGAAGCAGTTCAAATCGAATTACCAACCAATAAAGATTTTTTTGCTACATCAAATTTTATTAAAGACAAAAATGATTTTAATGAATCAATAGTACCTCCAGAACCACCACCTACTGAAAGATATAAATCTTCTAAAGTTGGTGAAGAACCAGACCCAGAACCACCACCTCCAGATTTAACTGATGCTTATCAAACTTCTCAATCTTGAATGCTTTGAAAAGATAAATCTTCATTTATTAATAAATTAAATAATTTGACTTATGCAAGTTTATATAATCTATATGCTAATGGTGGAAGAACTGACATTGGAGAATCTAGTATGTCTGATCAACGTTGATTTATCGATCTTGAAGCTAATGCAAAAATTAATCGATATTTACAAACATTAAATGATGTTGAAAGATTATTTGTTGAATTTGTTGGTGATCTTGTTTATTTTGATTTAATAGTTACTGAAGCTAATTTAATGACAATCTTATATGATTTCTATAATTCAGAAGTATTTGCACCTAATAATTCATATAAAGTGGATATTGCATCAGGAACTCCTAGTAATAAACAATATTCAACTTCTATTATTAATGGTTGATATTTTCTTGAAAGTGACAACACTGATTTAAGTTCATTATTTGGAACATCTTTATACGGAATGATTGATTATCGAAATTATAAGAATTATTTCTTTGATGATAATAATGTTGTTATTCAAAATGCGGATGAACCTATTCTTGAATTTAATGATAATTCAATTAGAATAAAACCCAATTCTAAAGTTGATAGTATCAATATTAGTCCAACTACCCTAAGAAACAAATTAATAGAAACAAGAATTCCTGTTGATTATGGTAATTATTCAAGAAATTTAGTTCTTTTATTTGATGAATATCAAGCAATAAATGCATGAAGTGGACCAATTTATAAGCCTGATACTGATACTCAAATACTAACTGATGAAGCTAATCAAAGAAAAGAAAAAATTAGTAATTTATTTAGTAGTAATACATTATTATCTTTTTCTGGATCTAATATTAGTACTTTAGGTTTAACCTTTATTGGATTATCAGCTTTTGATTTCTTTATATTCTCATTGATTATTTTAATTTTAACAATTGGGATAATTATTTCAGTTTTATATCGATTCCCAGGATTTATATCATTTATAATGGGAGCATCAGCTTTCGGGTTTTCTATTTTATTTTTCAATTTATTTGGATTAACATTTAATTTCTATGTTTATGCAGCACTTTTTGTTGCAGCATTTATTAATTTTTTCATTCCGTTATTATTATTTAAAAATGTAAAGAAGGAAGTCAAGCAAGGATCAATGATTGCACCTGCTTTTCAAAAATCAATGTTTAAATATAGCAAGATGTTTGTTGATATTTATATAGTTGAAATAATAATAGCGCTTTCGTTCTTTTTCTTTGCAACATCACAAATTTCATCATTTGGAGCAATGTTAGTCGTTAATGCACTGGTTTCTTTATTAATTAACTATGTATTACTATATTTATTGTTAATAATTTTAATTAGAGTTTATTCAAGTAAAATTAATTTCTTATTTGCTTCTAAAAGAACATTATCAATTAATGATCATATAAATAGTGAAGCTTTAAGTTCAAATACAATTGCTAATTTAGAAGATTCTAAATTTAAAAACTTAATTAGAAGTAAACACTTTTTTACAATAAAATTGTTTAATAAAAGAAACATGTTCATTGCAGCTTTTCCATTTGTAATAGCAATTGTTGGATTTATCTTATTTTTTGCTCTTCCAAATGGTGTTGCTGGTTTTAATGGTCAAACAACTGTTGGATCGACTTTAGTTATTAATAACTTTAATATTATCGGATGAACACCACAAGAAATTCTTAAAATGCTTAATTTAGAAGAAGCAAGTTTCTTTTTAAATATTGATAATGACCAAATGATTATTGCTATTGGTAGTAATTATATAATTCCTACAATTAATAATCCTTTATTAACTAATAATTTAAATATTTTTGATTTAAACTTTGTTGCTAATGAAAACTTATTGGCATCGATATCAAATGGAATATTCTTTAGTATGTTGTTTTTAATAGTTTGATCTGTTATTTCTTTAAATATTATTTCTGTAATTCCAATTTTAATAATTAATATTTTCTCAACAGGAATATCATTATTATTATCTTGATTATTGATTAATTTAATTGGGGTGGAATCAATGGCTTTTGTTAGTATTATTTATGTTTTAAATTCAATACTATCTTTTATTATTGTTTCTTCTTTAAAATCAAGTTGAAATCGTAAAAAAGGTGTTTCACATGAATCTTTAAAAGATATTGTTACTCAAATTACTGCTAGATTAAAACCAACATTAATTATTTGAAATACCATCTTATTATCATTTACATTATTAATGGCTGCTTTTGGAACTGCTAATTTAGTTGTTGGGTTTTTATTGGTTTTCATAAATAGTATAATTATTTACTTAATTAGCTTATATATCCTTCCTCAACTATGATATATGTTTGTTATTTTAAGAGATAAGTATCAAAATGAAATTAATAATATTTCAAGCAAAAAAATTAGACCATCAAGTTATGATGTTGTCGATGAACAAAATATAAAGGGTATTAATCACCATTAGGAGTATTTATGAATGAAAATAAACTTAAATTAGTAATGGATAAAATCATTACTATTAAAGATTTTCCAAGAAAAGGCATTGCTTTTAAAGATATAACGCCAATTTTTAAAGAACCTGAGTTAGTTAGGATCATTACTAATGCTTTTATTGAAAAAATAAAAGATATTGAATATGACATTATTGTTGCTCCTGAATCAAGAGGATTCTTATTTGGAGTAGCTTTATCATTAGCGGTTAATAAACCTTTAGTGCTAATTAGAAAGCCCGGAAAATTACCAAGAGAAGTTATTTCAATTGATTATGGACTTGAATATGGGAAATCAACAATTGAAATTCATAGAGACGACATTAAAAAGAATGATCGGATTCTAATCATTGATGATTTATTAGCAACTGGTGGTACTATTTTTGCTATTGAAACTCTAGTAAAATCAGTGGGAGCAATTTCAGTTGCAAATTTGTATTTAATTGAATTAGTCGGCTTACAATCTAAAAAATTAGAAAGTGAAAAAATCTCTTTAATAAAATATGAAAAACCATATTTATAATAATTATTTAAATTTAAACTGATCATTTTCCATAATTTGAAAAATGATCAGTTTTTTATAATTAAAAGTTTTAATTCTATTTGGTATACTTTATTAAAGTATTTAATTTTTTTGAGGTCATTATATAATATGGAAAATACAAATAAAATCATAACTAGAGAGATAGCAGAGAAAATTCTTAAGAATAATATTGCTAAGGAAATTCAAGAATCAGATTTATGAGAATATGATGAAATAGCTGATAATGCTTTTTCTAATTTTACTGATCTTATTTCAATTCGAATTGGTGACAATATTAAAAAAATAGGAGCTGAAGCTTTTAGTTGATGCTCTGAACTTATTTATGTAAAACTTCCTAATAATTTAGAAATTTTAGAACAAAAAGTATTTTCTTTTTGTATTAATTTAACAAAAATTATCTTTAGTAAAAATCTTTTAAAAATTGATGCATCTGCTTTTGAAAATTGTGAAAGCTTAATTAACTTAGAATTACCAAATACTTTAACTGAAGTTGGTGCAAGTGCTTTTATGAGTTGTTCATCGATTAAAGAGTTTATTTCACCTCAAAGTTTAACTTTAATTGGAGTTAGCGCTTTTTCAAATTCTATTAAATTAGAAAGATTTACTTTTTCTAACCAAATAAGTGTTATTCCAAGTCGTTTATTTAAAGATTGTATTTCTTTAAATAATGTTTTAATTCCCACTAGTGTTACATTAGTTGAAAATAATGTTTTTACAGGATGTGAATCTTTAACAGGGATTAATTTTCCAGAATCAATTGCAACTTTTGGAACTTTTAGTTTCACAGGATGTAAAAGTCTTATTGAAATAAGAATACCAGAACAAGTAACAGATTTACCTAATAGAGCTTTTAAAGACTGTCTTTCATTATTAAAAGTTCATTTTAATCATAATTTAGTTAGAATGAGTAATTATGCATTTGCTAATTGTCCTTTATTAAAAACAGTTAATTTACCAGAATCATTAGAATATATTGATCGAAACACTTTTTTAGATTGTGCTAATCTTGAAAGCATTGATATTAAAAATAAAGTAAAAGAAATTGCATATGGTGCTTTTAAAAACTGTTATGCATTAAATAATGTTGTTCTTCATGATGGTTTAAAAATAATTGGAGAAGTTAGTTTTTCTAATTGTTATTCACTTAAAAAAATTTATATCCCTGATTCAGTTACTCAAATCGGTCAAAGAGCATTTTCAAGATGTAATACTCTTGAAGAAGTTAGATTTTCAAATTCAATTATTTTAATTCCAGCAGGATGTTTTATTGAAAATAAAAATTTAAAGAAAATTATTTTACCAGAATCTATTATTAAAATAGATCATTTTGCTTTTGAAAACTGTAAATTAGTTGAAAGTATTGAATTTAATAAAAATCTTCAAGTAATTGAAAAAGGTGTTTTTCAAGGATTGGGAAAATTAGAAGAAATAACAATTCCGGCATATTTATATAAATTAAACAAATATGCTTTTTACAATTGTCCTAATGTTAAAAAAATTACTAGTCCTAATAAATTTTTAGAAACGATTGTTGATTGATTTAATCAAGACTTATCAAAAGTTGTCTTAGTAAACTCTGATATTGTTGAAACACCTGAAGTAATTGAAAATATTGAAGAATATTTTGAAATAAATGATCAAGTTATTTTAACTAATGAATTATTAGATATTAATGATTATTACAAAGAAGATGTGCCTGAAGTTAATGATGATCATGAATTAATCGTTATGAATGACCTTTCTGAAAAAGAACCAGTTGAATACTTTGAAATAGATGATCATGCTATTTTAACTAATGAGTTATTAGATGTTAATGATTATTACAAAGAAGATGCTCCTGAAGTTAATGATGAGCCTGAATTAATCGATATGAATGACCTTTCTGAAAAAGAACCAGTTGAATACTTTGAAATAGATGATCATGCTATTTTAACTAGTGAATTATTAGATATTAATGATTATTATGAAGAAGATGCTTCTAAAGAATCTAAAATTGATGACAAACCAACTCAAAATGAAGAATTATTAAATGTTAGTGATATTTTTGAAGAAGAAGATTATAAAGTTACTGATGATCATGAATTAATCGATATTAAAGATATGTTTGAAGAAGATAGTAATGGTATTATTAGTGAAACTATTTGATTAGACAATAAAAAAGAAGAGTTATACTCTCAAATTCCAATTGATGTTACAAGACAATTTGAAGATAATATTGATGGCGAATACATCAATATTCTAACAAAACAAATAGCTGATAAAATCTTAACAAGAGAATTTGCTCCCGGAATAAATAGTATTGAACTTAAAGAAAAGAATCTAATGGGTTATACAGATATTTTTGATTCTGCTTTTGAAGGCAATAATGTAATTAATAAAGTAACTTTTCCTGAAACAATTAAATATATTGGAGCAAATGCTTTTAAAAATTGTGAAAATTTAAGAGTAATTATCATTCCTGAAACTGTAATTGAAATTGTTCAAACAGCTTTTGATAATTGTAATAATTTAGAAGTGGTAATAGTACCAAAAAAATTCATTAACCAATTTGAAAATGGTAACATCACTATTTCACATGTTGTACAATTTGAATCAAAATTTAATAAAAAAAGACTTTTAACAAAAGAAATAGCTAATAAATTATTTACTAAAAAAAGAATGATAGCTATTAATCATATTATTACAAAAGACAATTTAAAAAATTATCACGGAATTAATGATAATGCTTTTGAAAACTTTACAAAACTAATTGCGATCGATATTCCTGATAATTTTGATAGAATTGGTGATTCTTCTTTTGAAAACTGTTCATCATTAGTTGATATTAGAATTCCGGAATCAATAACTGAAATCGGTTATCAAGCTTTTAGAGGTTGCAGTTCACTTCTTGAAATTCAATTACCTAATTCAATCATTAAAATAAAAAGTAGAACATTTAAAGATTGTTCAAAACTTAGACAAATTAACTTTTCAAAAAAACTAAGAGAAATTGGTAACAGAGTTTTTGAAGGATGTAATAAATTAGAAAAAATATATTTTCCTGATACAGTTAATTTAATTGGTTATTCAGCTTTTGAAGCTTGTAGTAATTTAACTGAAATTAAATTATCTAATTCTTTGCAAATAATTTCTAATTCAACTTTTGCTGAATGTAAAAATTTAACTTATATTAAATTACCTAATTCAATTATTAAAATTGAAGATAATGCTTTTGAAGCTTGTAGTAAATTATTTGGAATATCAATTCCTGATAAAGTAGTTGAAATCGGTAATAATGTTTTTGCATTATGTACAAAATTAAATAATATTGATATTAATGATAATCTTGAAAAAATTGGTAATTTTGCTTTTTTAGATTGTAAATCACTTGTTAAAATTGAATTACCAAAGAAAATAACAACAATTTCAACTGGTTTGTTCCAAAATTGTTCAAAACTTTCTCATGTTTCAATGTCTGAAAATATTACTAAAATTGAAGATCTAGCATTTAACTCTTGTAGTTATTTATCAAAAATAACACTTTCAAAAAATATTACATCAATTGGTGAAAGTGCCTTTAAAGATTGCTTTAGATTAGCATATATTAATTCACCTGAAGAATTAACAACAATTGCTGATAAAGCATTTAAAAATTGTTCTAAATTAAAAGAAATTACTTTATCTAATAAATTAACTTCAATTGGAAATAGAACTTTTAAAGATTGTCTAAGTTTAGCTAAAATTAATATTTCAAGCTTAATAACCGAAATTAAAGATAGTACTTTTGAAGGATGTTCTGATCTAACTAAAGTTCATTTTAGTCAAAACAATCTAACTAAAATAGGAAGTTCAGCTTTTTACGGTTGTTCTAAACTATCATCAATACTATTTCCAGATTCAGTTACTGAAATTAATTCTCAAGCATTAGCAGAATGTGAATCATTAACAAGTGTTAATATTCCAGATAACTTAAAAGTTCTTTCTGAAAAATTATTTAAAAATTGTTCAAAATTAAAAACAGTTATTATTCCTAATAATATTTTAATTATTGAAAATAATGTTTTTGAAAACTGTGTTTCATTAAAAGAAATTAAGTTTCCAAGAGAAATAACGCAACTAGGCGAAAATATTTTTTTAAATGCTATAGCAATTGAAGAAATAATGGTTCCAACGAGTTTAAAAGAATTTAAAAAAAGTTTTAATACTATTTGAAGTATTATTAAGTGATACTAACCCACCACTTATGGAACGATAGTAAGTACACAAAACTCAAGTAATAGTTTTAAGTCATTATTCGGTTTAACTAATCATGCTTTTTGAAGAGGAATTTTTGACCTCTTTTTTGCTTTTTCCACTTATATTTATTACTATTTTAGGATTTTTATTAGGATATGATTAAATATTAGGTATGGCTTTAAGTATTGGTCAAATAGCTATTGCAATCATTATCTTACCAACTAGTATTTTTGAATTTAAAAATAGACTCTTATGAAGTGAACCTGTTTCCACACCAATTAAGACCTTATTTTTATGTTAACAATCAGTTTTTATTATATTATTGTAATTGAATGTGAAACTAATGATCAATTAGATAATAGTGAAAAATATTATATAGACTATTATGATTCTTTTAATAATGGTTATAATTTAACAGGTAGAAATAAATAATTAATAAAATAAAAAAAAACTTTAGTTTTTACTACCTTCAATATATGAAATGGATTTTCCTATTTTAGATGTAATTATCAATCAATCTTGATATTAAACATTAGATTTTGCATTAAAAAGTATGATAGATCTCATAATATAGAAGAAGTTAATAATACTTAACTAAGAAAAATTATTATTATGTATGATTATAAAGTTTATGTTAAGGCATAAAAACAAGTCATTTAATGATTTATTCTATTCAGAAATATATTTTAAATAGATTTTGATATAATTAAATTAGCAAATTATTAAAAATTTGCTAATTTAATTAATATGAAAGGAATAAATATGGATAATAACAATAATAAAGCAAATCAAGTGAATAATAACAACACTGATCAAGCACATAATAATAGTCAATACAACAGCACTAACGATAATAAAGCAAATCAAATGAATCCGAATAATAAAAAATAATTATTATCTAAGATTGATGTAAAAAAAAGCTTCACTTTTAAAAGTGAAGCTTTTTTTTACATCATTTTACTAATTTTA
The DNA here is from genome assembly GCA_009884515.1 of Candidatus Mycoplasma liparidae. Classification (GTDB taxonomy): domain Bacteria; phylum Bacillota_I; class Bacilli_A; order Mycoplasmatales; family Mycoplasmoidaceae; genus Mycoplasma_L; species Mycoplasma_L liparidae. Next base: position 300,461 of record RHHX01000001.1, read on the forward strand.
TTGATTACAATTGATTATTTTTTTGTTCTTATAAATTCAATAGGAAAATACAAGCAAATAATTTTTGTTTCGTTATTATCAAATCTTTTTATATTATCAGAATTATTTAATGTTTTTAATCTAATAACAACACCTATTAATCTGCTAGTTTTAATATCACATATTCTTCTTTTACAAAAATCTACTCTCTTGTTTATAACGGTTTCAGTAGGATAATTATTTTTAACAAATTCTTCAATTTCATTCTTTTTTATAATATATGCTTGTTTATTTTTTATTTCTTTTTCAACACCTAAATAAAAAATTGAAGAGTTATTAGTTTTATCAAATGCTCTAGATTCAAAATCTCTTTTATTCATATCAGAAAGTTTATTAAATTCCAAAATTATATTTTTAATAAAATGAGGATCAATTTCAATTAAATCTTTCAAATTTTGCTTCTTTAAAAAATTAAAATTCATAAAAAGTTGGTGTTTATTCATATTAAATAATAAGTTTAGATGAAAAAAATTCTTGAATTTCAATTTTATTTATTGAATTAAAGCCAATTGGTTTATTTGAATTATGAATTCAGGGATCTGTTTCATGAGAAAATTCTACAAGATTGTATACACCCATTTTTATTAATGCAGTGATTAATTTTTTCAGATATTTAATTTCTTCTTTACTATATGTTTCTTCATCAAAAGAAAAAATTTTATTTATTAAAGAAGGGTTATTAATATTATCTCTATATTGCACTTCTACAGGGCCATATTTTCAAGATTCAAATTTTGGATCTCAAAGATCTTTTTTAAAATTTTTATAAAAACCACCATAAACAAAATATAAAATTTTGTGCATAACTAATTCAGAAATAATTTCTGTTTTTTCATCTAAAGTATTTTTATTTCTAAAAACATCTATTTCTAAGGCAACATTTTTTATAAAATCAATTAAGTTTGTACTTTTCATGTCAAGCCCTCTTTTAGTAATTATAATATATCAAAAACATATACTTATCGTTTAGTAGTAAATATTATGTAAAATCTACTAATTTTCAATTAAAATATCAATTTTATTTTAATTCTATTTCATATCTAAGAATAGTTTTAAGATTCTCTGTTTTAGTTTTTCTAAAATCAGATAAATATATTTCTTGATGAGTTAAATTTTTTATTTTATATTCACTATCTTTAATAAATGCTTTTATTTCATCAAGAGTTTTCTTTTCTTCATCAAATGAACCGATATGTAACATTTGAACAACTAAATGTTCGTCTTTAATTTCAAAGTAAAAATTATTTAAATAATCAAAGTCCATTTTTTCTTTTAATTGATTAAATAAGTCTTGATTAAAGAAATCTGGTTGCCTAATCATAATAGTATAAATTAGTTTCTCTTTATCAATATTTTCTAATGTTATTTCTTTTTCAGATAAATCTCATTTACCTTCTAAAGGATAGACTACATAATCAGTATAACGATTAGCAATTAGTTCTTTTTTTAAAAGTAATATTTTAGCTTTATAAGAGAATTGATAAAGTGCTTGTATTTTAGCTGCAAATTCATCACTATTAGAATTACCTTTACCATTAATACAAAGATAATTCTGCTTATTAATTTTTATCACACGAGGAACTTTACTTAAGCTATATATTTCTTTTTCAAATTTTCTTCAATTATTTTTTTTCATATTTAAATTTTACTATGTTTTTAGATTGTTAAATATTTATATCTTGATTTTAATTATTTATAAATTTATATTACAATATTTTTATAAGTGGTAATTATTCTCATAGGTTAGGCTTGACCAGATACAGGGCGCTATAAAAATATTGTATGGAATCATAAATTAAAAACCTTCTTCCTTACCAATGAAGGTTTTTTTCATGAAATAAAAAGGTTTTAATACATAAAATGCAAGACATAATTAATAGATTAGAAAAAATTTTTGAAAACAGCACAGGAATTCATACTACTTTTTCTAATAAAAATATACTTCATTTAAAATTTAGTATTAATTCTTTACCACATTGTTTTGGAATACAAGAAATACAAAGATATATAAAACTAAGTCCTGGAGATATTCTAGATAAAATAAAAAAAAATGAAATAAATATTGAAAAGATAAGGAAAAACCTAACAATAAAGAAAGATGATAGAGCAACTATATATAATAAAATTGAATGCATCAACGTTTTTTTAAATTTAAAAATAAATGACATTAATAATATTTTTTTATTTAAGGATATAAATTTTGAAAAATATTCAGTTGACTATGTTCTTTTATATAAAAAATATTTATTATGTTTTAACTCATCTATTAAAAATTCAAAGTCAGATCCTAATTTTGATAGTGTTTATATTATGTCTATAAGAAAAATTACAAATGACAAACAATTAAAAAATTTTTTAACAGAAAATAATCATATTACATATATGGAAAAATAAAATTAGTTTCAAATAAATAACCATTATCCATAGAATATTTAAAAGATTATTCAACTTATCTAGATAATTTATTTTTCATTTCTCTATTTATTTTATTTTTAACAATAGTTTTGAGTTTTTGTAAAATAAGATAAATATAAAAAAGCTGAATAATTTTTAAATTTTTATAAATGATAAACTGTATCTATGAAATTCGATTCCTATTTAAAAGAAAATTTATTGAAAAATGAAAATGAAGTTTTAGAAAAATCTTCATCGTATTTTCAAGGTAATTTTTCAAAGTGAAATATTAGTAGATGCAGAATAGATGTTTCCTTCTGACCTATAGTTTTAGCTGAAATTTTAACTAAAAAAAATTTTAAAACAGAAAACCAAATAGGAGAGTTTTATTTAGCTAAAACTAGAGAAATAGAAAACAAAAATAGGAATTATAAAAATTCTAATCGTATGGATTCTAGTGCTCTAAAAGCTTGATTTAAAATTACAACACCCAATAAAGAAGATCTTGATTATTTAGGTGAAAAGAATTTTGACGATATTATTTATACTCTTACAGAATACATTGATACAGTTATAAAAAAATAAGATTGAAAATAAAAAAGTAGATTCTTGGAATGAGTATATATCCCAATACAGAGAAATAAATTATTTGCTAGCAAATAGAAGTGATTTTGAATTTGCTGAAAAAATGAGTCAAGTTATTTCAAAAAATACAAAACCGATATCTTGAAAAATAATTGATAATAAAACAAAATTTAAACCAGTTTCTATTTTAGAATCTAAAATAAATTCACTTAACTTTACTGAAAATAAAGAATCTGATTTAGAAATTATTGGTTATCATGGAGAAGAAATAGCTTTTTCTTTTTTGAAAGAAAAATATGGCTCTGAAAATGTTAGATGAATATCAAAAGAAAAAAAGTATAGTGATCATGATTTTGAAGTTATGGATCATCAATATAAAAAATTTATAGAAGTTAAATCATCAAAAACAAAAGAAATGAACAGATTCTTTTTATCAAGAAATGAATTAAATTTTTATGAAAAAAATAAAGAAAATTATTGCCTTTTATTTATTTGAAATATTTATGAAAATAGAAAAGAGAATTTAGTTCCTATTTATTTTTTGGAAAAACCAAATATTAAGATTTCAATGGAAAAAATAGGACTAAATAACAAATCAAACACTTTCTATATAACTCCATACAACTTTATTAGTCATTTACTTAAATAAAATTATAAAATAGACAAAATTAAATTTTTGAATATTTTGCGACACTTTAATTTTTATTCTAGAAATCAGAAGATGAAGTTCTATAAACACCGTCTAGTGTTTTATCATCCTTATTTTTATAATCTTTTCATCCATCAGCTGTTGTTTTTCAATTAACTAGTTTTGAAGCAGTTGTTGGATAATCAATAATAATATTTTCTAAAGTTTCTCAATAACCATCTTCACGTTTAGAAATTTTTTGTAATTTTGCGAATTCTTTTATCCTCTTTTCATTTATTTTTTGAGATTTTTGATCAATACCTTTCCTATTTGATATTAATTCAAAACTTGGAAAAAAGAGAACCTTTAAGTAAAATAAAAATACCTTGTTGATAAATTAAATTAGTACCTTCATAAGAGAAAACATTATCATCATTTTTAATAGCTTGCTTTGAAAACAATATAATATTTTTATATTTTAGGAAAATTAAAATTTTATCAATAATTTTAATAATTTCATCGTTTGTATAATCATCAATATAGGGTTCTTTACTTCACTTATCTTTATTTGTTAAAGAATAAAGTAGAACACTATTATCATCTATAAATAAGTTTATAAAATATCATTCTAAATAATCTATTTTTGTTGAATCTAATTTATTTGTATTAACAAAATATATTATTCTATTAAATTCCTTTTTTTATCTATATTATGGTTATTACATCTTTGAAAAAGATGTGTACTTTTTCCAATATATATATCTTTAATTTCATCATTTATTAAAAAGTAGATTCCAGCATTGTTTAATAGGTCAATTTGATTAATTTCTAATGAATTGAATGAATTGTTTATTATATTTCTTGGCAAATCTACTAAAAATAAACTTTCAAATTCATCAACCTTTAATCCCTGTTTATCATTTTCTTCATAAAAAATTGTTTTTATTCAATGTTGTTTTTCCATACATATCCTTTTTTAAATAAATGAATTTTAAGAGATGAATGTTGTAAACTGTTTATATTTATGTTTACTTATATTCTTTTTGGTAATAAAATTACTGCTCATCATATGCTCAATGTCATTCTTCATCAATCTTTATTTTCATTCTTCCAATGTATGAACCTTCACGTTTATGAATTTTTTTTATAGCAAATGTAATAGAATTAACATTACCATTTAATTTGTTTCCTTTTTCTTGATTTGAAACAAAAGATAAGACTTGGTAATTATTTAAATGACTGATACCTTTTAAAGCCGAAGGTCAAATATGATCAATATTTCAAGACCCTTTTGAATCACCTTTTTGATAGTTATCATAATGAACAACTCGACCAAACGGATCTATACCATTTTTTTTCTTACCAAAATTTTTATTTCAGACATAATCTTTTGTATCCATATAAAATATTATATATAAATATTCTTTAAAAAAATTATATAGTAATGTTGCAAAAATTGAGGCATGCTCTTAATTTTACCCCCCCCTTTGTTAAAAAAAGTTTTTTTATTATAAAAATGAAAAAGATTGTTAATGATTTTCGCTTCTATAATATTTTAAATTATATGTAGTTATTTAAAAACCTCTTTTGATCTAATATTTTTTTTGAAAAAAATGTATAACATTAAAAAACTAAAATAAAAGATCATATTCTAAAATTATTTGAATATAAACTCACCTTCTTTAAATTTTAACTTTGATATTCATTTTATTAATTTCGCCCCACTTTTATTCTAAGAGAATACCGATTAAATAATAATCCTTCATTATTTTGCCGCTTACCTTTTTATTAATAACAAACATTAGCAATTATTCTTTCTCTTGAAAAACTCTATAATTTAATTAGCAAATAAATAATTGATTTTCTGAAAAATGCACAACCTTAATATGATATGATCGTTGATTATATTTATTTCTTTTATCAAGAGCAAATACACTGATATTTTCATAATACCAGGAATAATTATTCTATTTATATCTATTTTATGTAGTATATAAAACCAATGTAAATATTAATGTTTACGAAAGGGACATTAATGTTAAAAATCCAGTTTATGAAATTATTGAAAATTTAGTTTTTAAAATATAAAATAATCTAAAAACTTAGATATAAAACATTTATTATTTAATATATTAATAGATATCATCAAAAACAAAATTAATATAGTTAAATTTTTAGGAAAAGAGTAATAAATGAAAAAGAGTTTTTTATCAATATTATTTACATTAGGAAGTATAGTTACTCCGATTCTATTAACCGGTACTTTATCAAATAATTTTAATGTAGTTTTAAATCAAGATACTTTATTAAATACAAATAAAAACCAGAATATTAATCAAAGTTCAATTTTTACTAAAGAAATGGCTGATACACTTGTTGCTCAAAAAGAAAATGATTTTGGTTTAAATTGAGAAGGTAATTTAAATTCTGATGATTTTGATGAAATAACTTCAATAGCTCCTAATGCTTTTAGATTTAATACTAAAATAATTAGTGTTAGATTACCATATTCAGTTAAAATAATTGGAACTAATGCCTTTGCTAGCGCTACTAATTTAACTTATATTCAAGCTCTTGGTGCAATAGATATTGGTGATAATGCTTTTCCTTGAATGAATCTTGAAGAATCCATTCCTAAATATAAAGTTTTGCTTACTTTTAGTAATGAATTAGTTCCAACAAATATTGATACAAATACTAAATTAATAGCATTACTTAGTCAATGAGGAATTGAAAATTATTCCTTTGTTAAATTTCATCAACCTAAAATAAATGTTGAAAAAATTGTTGATAATAATTTTATTAAAAATTTAATTAGATATAAAAAGCTAGATCTTGATATATCACCTTGGAATGGCACTTTATTTGAAAGTGATTTTTACAATGCAATAAGTATTGCACCCGCTGTTTTTAAGGATAATACCGAAATAATTAGTGTTAGATTACCAGATTCAATTAAAATAATTGGAGCTGATGCCTTTAGTGGATGTACTAATTTAACTCATATTTGAGCATTTGGTGCAAGAAGTATTAGAACTAATGCTTTTTTAATACACCAGCAATAAATGGAAAAGGAACTAATAAAATTATTTTATCAATAACAGATACAATAACAGATGAACAATTACCAATATTAATGAAAAATTGAGGATTAACTACAAATCAAATAAATGCTAATGTTGTTAGTTTGTTTGAACCTCCATTAGCTCCAACAATTGCTGCTGATCAAGTTATTAGTTCTTTATTTGTTAGTAAATTAATTAATTTTAAAGAAATAACATCATCAACTACTTGAGATGGAATTTTAACTGCTAATGATTTTGAAAATGCAAGAACTATTGAACCAGGTGCTTTTTTTGATCAAAAATCTATTATTTCAATTGCTTTGCCAACAACAGTTATTACGATTGGAGATAATGCTTTTAGTGGAGTTAGTAATTTAACTGCTGTTTCAGCATTTGGTGCAACAACTATTAAACCTGATGCTTTTTTAAATACTAATTTAGAAGTTAAAAGCCTAAATTTAACTTATTCAAATGAATTATTTGATTCTTGAAAAACATGAGGAATGAATCCTGATCCTACTAATTGAAAAAAAATAAAATGAATCAATCCCCCTACAATTAAACCATCAGTAACTAGTAAAATAATAACAAGTGATTTTTTAATTAACCTAGTTAGATATAAAGAATTTTATAGTAATGGTAATGGTTGGAATGGCATTATTAATAGTAGTGATTTAATAAATGCAACAAGTATATCTACTGCAGCATTTGATATAACTGGAGCACCTAATAATGCTTTAAAAAATAAAATTTTAGAAGTTAATCTACCTGATACTTTTGTTAGTTTAGAACCTAATGCTTTTTCTGGAACTCTTAGATTAAAAAAATTAACAGCTTTATCAGTTCATACAATTGATAATAATGCTTTTGCTTCAGCTCTTGGTTTAATTGAAGCTGGAGGAGAAATTAATTTGACTTTTTCTTTAAAGAAAATAGTTGATTTAAATATAACTGGTTTAATTAATGATAAAATAGTAACAAACAATACTACTTTGAATAGATTAATTGCAAGTTGAGGTGTTATTCCCCAAAATGTAACAAATACTAAATTTAGTTTATTACCAACTAATGGAATTGTCGATAGCACTTTTGTTAATTTATTAATTTTTAAAAAGAGTATTGAAACTGCTTTTTGAGATAATACTTTAGTTACTACTGATTTTATTGGTGCAACTACTATTGCTGATAATGCTTTTACAGTTATTCCTTATCTACTTAATTCAAAAACAGTTACCATAATAACTTCAATTAGTTTACCAACAACAGTTAAAACAATTGGCGATAATGCTTTTAGTGGAGCTAGCGCTTTAACTACTTTAACTGCTTATGGCATAACGAGTATTGGAACTAATGCTTTTAAAGGTTTATTAAATATCAGAGATGATGGTATTAAATTAACATCAAGTGCAAACATATCAATTGATAAAGCTGAAAGTTGAGGGACTACTGCTAATAAATTAGATATTTTTAATATTCCTCCAGTTACAACAGAAGATATTGATCAAAATAATTTAATCATTATTATAGCACTTAGTAGCGTTGCTGTTTTATTAATAGGATTAGCTATTACAGGGTTTATTTATTATCATAGAAAATTAAATAGTAATGGTATTTCAGATAATCCATCTGGAATAAAAAATAAATCTAGAGATTTAAAAGAAAATAAAACTACAAAACCAAAGGATGATGAAGCATCTAAACCTAATAATAAAAAAGAATCACCACTTTAATAATTAAAATATATAAATAAAAAACTATAAGAAAGACTAATAAATGAAAAAAATATCAAAAACACTCACTTTATCAACATTATTTATATTAAGCAGCATAACTGCTTCCATTTTATTATTCATTACTTTATCAAGTAATTTTTATTTAACTTCAAATAAAAACACTTCATTAAATACAAGTCAAAAAAATAATCATAATCTAAGAACTAATTTTACTAAGGAAATGGCTGATGCAATTATTATTCAAAAAGAATTAGATATGAACTGAGATGGTAGTTTAGTTGAAGCTGATTTTATAAATGTAACTAGTATTGCTGCTAGTGCTTTTGAAAGTAATACTAAGATCACTTCAATTAGTTTACCAACAACAGTTAAAACAATTGGAACTAATGCTTTTGCTAATGCTACTAATTTAATTACAATAACAACTTATGGAGCAACAATTATTTGACGAGATGCTTTTAATAATCTTAATAATCTCAATACCTTAAACTTAACTTATTCCGCTCCTCTATTTGATTCTTGAAAAACATGAACAAGTATTGGTGATTATCCTACTAATTGAAAAAAAATAAAATGAATTAATCCGCCCACTAAACCAGTATCTAATCTAACAATAACTAGTGATTTTATATTTGACTTAATTAGATATAAAGAATTTAATAATAGTAATGTTTGGAATGGTGTTTTAGTTGAGGCTGATTTTATAAATACAACTAGTGTTGCTAATGGCGCTTTTTGAAATAATATTAAAATTACTTCAATTACTTTACCAGATACAGTTATTAGTATTGGAACCAATGCTTTTAATGGAGCTATAAATTTAAATACTGTTTCAGCACTTGGTGCAACAAATATTGGAACCAATGCTTTTGCTAAAACAATATCTTTAATTCCTAAAGGAATTAAATTAACATCAAGTGTTAATATATCTCCTAATAATGCTAAAAGTTGAGGAATTCATTTTGATAAATTAGATATCCAAATGAATACTCTTTTACCAGTAGTTAATGATGAGCAAATTGATTTAATTATTATCATATCAATTTCTATTGTTGTTGCTTTACTACTTGTGTTGAATATTGGCGGATTTATTTATTATCGTAAAAATATATCTAAATAACAAAATTCAGATATATATATATAATAATCAATCACTGTAAATATTTATAAAAAAATATTTTATCAATCAACTATATCATATAAAGTAATAAAGTTATTATTGAAAATGAAAATTTAATTGATTTTATAAACGAGGTTTCTTTAGAAATAAAATTTTTAATAATGAAGAAAAATAAAAGTGATGAAATTATTTCTGAATTAGTTGTGCATAATATTTTATATATCGCACTGTTTATAAAAATTTTTAAAAGTATTCTAAGTAAATCTGCGGATTTAATATTTGTTGATCTGCCATATAATATGACATTAGATAAAATATTAAAAAGACCAAACGGCGATGTTTTTAGTGGAATGAATGATGAATGAGATAAATATGAGTCATTAGAATCTTATGATAAAGAATGCTCAATTTGATTAAAAGAATCACTAAGAATATTAAAAGATAATGGGAGTTTATGAGTAATAGGTTCGTTTCAAAATATTCATAGATTAGGTTATTTACTTCAGGATTTAGGATGTTGAATTATTAATGAAATAGTTTAAGAAAAAAGTAACCCTGTTCCTAATTTTGCTGGGACAAGATTTACTAATAGTCAAGAAACATTATTGTGAGTTGTTAAAAATAAGAAAAGTAAATTTACATTCATTTATAAAACTATAAAACATATTAATGGTGGAAAACAAATGAAATCTATTTGAAGATTTTCTATCGCTGCAGGTAATGAGAGATTAAAAGATGAAAACGGTATAAAAATTCATTCAAGCACTATTAGAAGGAATAATATTAGCAAGCACAAAGCTACAATGATATAGTTTTAGACTCTTTTAGTGGAACAGGAACAACTTGCTCACGCTTCTAAATTATGAGGCAGAAGATTTATTGGAATTGAAAAAGATCAAAAATATTTTGAAAGTTCATTAAAAAGGGTGAATTCAGTAAAAGAAAACATAGAAAATGACTGTTTAAAATTTGCTGTTTTAGATAAAAACCCCGAACCTGTTTCATTTAAGGATTTGATGAAAAACGGAATTCTAAAAGAAAATGAACAAATAATAATTAAAGATGAAATTTATAGTTTTAATAATGATGCAACCATAACTTATAATCAAGCTAATCTCTCACTAAATCAATTATGTAAAATAATTTTTAAAAAATCAACAAACGCTTGAACAAATATAAACTTGCTTAATGGTGAAAATATAGATTCTTTGAGAGGGAAATATAGAGATAAAGTTTTATCTTTATAAAAGTCTTATATTAAAAAAATATAATCAATCGAGAAAGGAATATATATGTTTGTAAGAAAAACTTATAAGTCAAGAAGAATTTAATGAATTATTCAATAGAAAGATTTTCGATTCCTCAATCCAAAAGCTTTTAAATGCTATTGTTGAATATCCCGATAAGATATGTTGGTATTTTTAAGGCAACAAAACTACAAAAATAAACTTTATCAAAATTTATCACAATCATTAGAAATTAAGTTTGGTAATGCAACAGAAGATATTATTGAAATTTTTTTGAAAAATCAGGTTATAAAATTCATAATAAAAAAATAGAAATATTAGTTTCTGATAGCAAAAATATTAAATTAAATTTTGATCAGTTATTTGAAGATGAAGAAAACTCAATAATTTATATAATAGAACAAAAGATAAGAGATAATCATGATAGCATGAAGAAAAAAGGACAATTTTTAAATTTTGAAAAAAAGTATGAAATAATTTCAAAAAAATATCAACCACAAGGAAAAAATAATTTCAATCTTATGATTTATCGATGATTCTTTTTGGGGACAATAGAAATAAATAAGTTAAATGAAAATTTACCTAAAAGTTCCGAAGATAAATTTTATTTATTATATGGAAAAGATATTTTTGAAAAAATAAATTTTAAAGTTAATTTTTTGGAATGAATATGTTAATTTATTAGAAATATCAAAAGAAACAATTCCGGAAATATCTAAATTAAATTTAGATGAAAAACCCAATAGCAACGCTAAAAGAATTAAACAAAATTAAGTTAACCAATATAAATAAAATTTTTTCAAATAAAGAATTAACAAAAACTATTATTCCAATTTTGTTTCCAACAGGAGAAACTTTAAAATTGTATAGTGAACAAGATGAATTGTTGAATAACAAAAAATACAATAAAACTAGACAAATAATAGATAGTTATTTAAAAAAAATTGATGAAAAATATAAATCTAACAAAATAAATCCAAATTTCTCTAAAAAAGTACTTTATAAGTAAATAATTTAGTGCATAATATTTTTTATTTCATTCAAATTCTAAAAATAGAGTGTTATAGTAAAATTAATTATATGGAATTTTTAAAAACACTCTTTTGATCTAATATTTTTTTTGAAAAAAAAATAAATAACATTAAAAAAACTAAAATCAAAGATTATCTTCTAAAATTATTTGCATATAAACTTATTTTTTTAAAATTTTTAACTTTCATATTCATTTTATTAATCTCAGCTCCATTAACTTTTATATTAAGAGATTATTGATTAAATAATTACGCACCGGGTATTGTTGTTTTTAATAAAGGAATGGGTTTAAGTTTTGGTAATGATTGAGATCAAGGAATTATCTATCTTTTTAAAATAATACCAATTATTATTTTGCTATTTACTTTGCTATTAACAACAAATATGTTAATAGCAACATCAGCAATTATTATTTTTCTTGGAGGTCTTTATAATTTAATTGACAAATGATTAGTTGATTATCCAAACAGTGGCGAACCTCAATATGATGCTGTTGTAGATTATATTCATATATGAAATTCAGTAGCTAATGTACCTGATGTTTTCGTAACAATTGGAACAGCACTTCTATTAGCATCACTTATTTATGTAATTTATAAAATGAATGAAAATGATGATACTGAAGATGATATTGATCTTGAAAATATCAATAATGAAGTTATTAAAAATTAAATTTTTACTTCATAAATTATATTTATTTTTAATGTTAAAATGAATATAAAAGTTTTTTTATATGCAGTTAATATGCAAATATTAGTTGTCGGTGGAGCTGGTTCTATTGTTATTGAAGAATTAATTAAAAATAAAAACATTAATAAAATAATTATTTTTGATGATCTTTCAAATAGGTTTTAAAGAACTGATTCCCAATAATATTCATTTTATATTAGATTCAATTCTTGATAAAAATACTTTAGATAAAGTATTTAATGAAAATAAAATTGATTTAGTTATTCATTTAGCAGCTAAAACAAGTGCCGCTGAATCAATTTTAAAACCTAGTAAATATTGAGAAACTAATTTATCAGGCAATAGTAATTTATTAATAGCTATGAAAAATAATAATCTTAAAAAAATTATTTTTCATCAACTGCAGTCGTTTATGGTGAAGTATCATCATCAACAATTAATGAAACTGATGATAACATTCCAGTTAATCCATATGGAAGTTCTAAATTAGATTGTGAAAAGGTAATTTGTGAAGAAAACCATATCAATAATATTGAATATGTTGTTTTCAGATATTTTAATGTTGCTGGAGCAACTAAAACAATCGGCTTAAGACCTTAATAACTGACTTTATTAATTCCTAATATTAATAAAGTCAGTTATTGAAGAAGCTATTATTCCGAATAATTTAAAGGAATTTAGAAAAGGTTTTAATAATATTTGAAATTTAATAACTTGATATTAAAAACATAATATCTTTTAATTAAAACTTAATGTTTTAGAAATAAAAAAGCTATTATAGGATTTAGTGACTTTTAAAATTAGCTATTTTAAGTTAGACAAAAAATACAAAAAAAAAGAAGAAGAAGTATAATTAAGTAATATTATTTATGCATAGAAAAGTTTCAAGAATATCGAAATTAAGGAGAAGAAAATGCAATTAACTGCAATAAATAAAGTTTTTAATAAAGATTTTTTCTATGGATTTAAACCATTATTTAGTTTAATTAATCATTCTTTTTGAAGAGGATTTTTTGGCCCATTTTTTGCTTTTTTCTTTCCTCTTATTTTTATAAGTATTTTAGGTACTTTATTAGGATATGATCAAATATTAGGGGGAGCTCTTATTATTGGACCAATAGCTATTTCTGTTATTGTATTACCTAATGCTATTTTTGAATTTAAGGAATCATCACTTTTAAAAAGGATAGGTTCAACACCAATTAAACCATTATTTTTTATGTTAACAATAGGTTTTTTCTATTTAATATTAATGATCATCTCATTAATTTGAAGTTTGATTTTTTCTTTAATGATGTTTTCTCAATATTGAGATATCGGAAGAGTAATAGTTGAAGCTGTAGTAGGAACAAAACCAGAAGTACTTGCTCCTTCATTTTCTGAAGTCTTAAATATTGTTAATTGAGGCGGAGTTATCTTCGGACAAATAATGTCTATGATAGTCGGTGTATCTATTGGTATTGTCTTAGCTTCTTTTGCTACATCAAGTATGATGATTATGGGAATGGGGACAATTATTTTAATTTCAACTCAATTTTTAACTGGTCAAGTACTTCCTCCATCAATGATTGTTGAAGTTGATGTGATGTGATACGGTGGATATTTTCTTTCTCCTTTTAAGGCACCGACATCAATTATTTTAGAATCATGAAATGGTTCAGCGACAGTTATTAATGATTTTCAAATTGAATTTCTTACGTCAAATCCTTTTGATTTAAATCAACCTTGAATTTATTTTGATGCAACGGCATTTCCAAAAGAACTTGAAATATTAAGTAGTTGAGAAAAATGATTGAATATATTTTTACCATTTATTTGATTCATTGGTTTCATGCTTATATCTATGAAGAAATTTAAATGATCAACAAGGGGATAGATTATGTCTAAAAAATCAAATAATTTTATCATTGATGATAAAAATTTAACAAATTCTGTAATTAAAGCTTTCTTTATTGAAGAAATTAATCAAGAAATTAATCAAGATGAAAAAGAAGTATTTATTACTGATTTTGCTTCTAATGGCAAGAAACTTATTGAAATTAAAAATATTTATAAAAGTTTCGGTTCTCATAAATCTGAAAAAAAAGTATTGAAGAACATTAATTTTGATATTAATTATTTAGAACATACAGCTTTATTAGGTTGTAATGGAGCTGGGAAAACTGTTTTATCAGAAATCATTTGTGGTATTAATAAAGCAACATCTGGAGAAATTATTCATAATTTTAGTACTGATAACTATAAAAAAAAGATTGGAATCCAATTTCAGGATTCATCATATCCTCAAGGTATTACTGTTAAGAAAGTAATTAATTTTATAGTTTCAGTTTACAAAACCAAAATATCTAATGATGAATTAAAAGCTTTGATTAAAATTTTTGGTATTGAAGAAATTTATAATAAAAAAGCTATGGGTTTATCAGGAGGAGAACAACAAAGACTAAATCTTTTATTATCTTTAATTCATAAACCTGAGTTTATTATTTTAGATGAATTATCAACAGGTCTTGATATAAAGATTAAATCAAGAATTAAAAGATTCATTAAAGAATATATTAAAGAGCATAATATCACAATACTAATTGTTTCACATGATATGGATGAAGTAGAATATTTAGCTAAGAGAATTGTAGTTATGTATCTTGGTCAAGTTTATGTTGATGCTAGTAAAGAAGAAGTTATTGAAAAATACGGATCTATTCAAAATTGTATTGAAAGATATATTTAATTATATAAATATCTATGATTAAAAATATCCTTGTTCATTTTATTTATAACAATGAACATATTTTTTTTCACTATATTCTATATCAAGTAATAGTTGAATATGAGAAACAGATAATATTCAACAAATAATATTTGGAACAACTTCTGGTATCGTTTCATTTATAGGTATTTGTTGCAATATTAAAAATTAATCACAAGAAAAGAGCGGTTATTGATAAGGTATATTAAATTCTATTGCCTTTGGAATATTTGCTTTATCTGTAAATTTAACAGGTGATTTTATAGTAAATGTGATTTATATCTTTTTACTTATATTCATCTTATTTAAAAACAAAAATAACATTAAGATCCAAGAAAGAAGATTAGAAAAAAAATCAATTCTAATTCTTATTACTACTTTTTTATTATCTTTCTTTTTAATACCCATATTGAATAGTGAATTAGCTAATGCATTAAATATTTTAAATTTTAAATATGGATCGAACTTTAATTATTATTGAGCTGGTAGAACATTAGATTCTTTAATAAATCCTATCTCAATAGTTGCATTTATTACTATGATTACTGATTATCAAAAAACATGATATATCTGAATAGTAAAAATAGCCTTGCAATTACATTTTTCTCTGGAATTGGAATAGTTAATATTTCAATATTAATGACGAATATTTTATTTTTGATATTATCTATTTACAATTTAAAAAGAAGAATTAAAAACATGAAAATAGCAATAATAGGTCCAGGAGCTGTTGGTAAAACAACAATTATAAAATATTTAGAACAAGATTTAAAAGAATTTGAATTCATTTACGAAAGAACAAATCTAATAAATGAGGATTTTGAAAAATATATGGAAGATATGCAATCTAATGCTTTTGAAATGCAAAAGAACTTCTTTTATTATAGAAAAGAAGAAGTTCAAAAACTTAATAATTTTAAAAATGTAATAATTGATAGACATTTAATCGATGATTTTATATTTCCTCAAGTTCATATTGAATCAGGTAATTTTACAGAACAAGAAGCAATTGATTGAAAAAAAATAGAAAAGAAATATTTAAATTTTTTAGAATCAACGCCTAAATTAGATTTTGTCTTTTTATTAGAAGGTAATAATGAAGAAATAAAGAAAAGAAGAGTGAACCGTTCTCAAAATGAAAAAATAAGAGAATTTGAATTAAATAATCATACTTTCTTTGAAAAAGTTAATGAAAAATATAAGAGTCTAGAATTTATTTTATCTATTTCTAAATATTCAAAGAAATGTATTATTTTGGAAAATAATGATTCAAAAGAAACAGCTGAGAAGATAAAACAAATAATTTTAGATTTTTTATATGTTTAATTTTATATTATAATTTTTAAAAGAGTCTAATTAATAAAATTACGGAGCAATATGAAAGTATATATAAACTGTTTTTCTACTGCAAAAAATTTTAATAATGTCTATAATGATTTCCTTGAAAAAGCAAATAATTTGGAATCATTAAAAGTAGAAACTTATCCATTCAAAGTTGATAATAATCAAGTTTGAGTTGAATTTGATGATCATATAAAATTACTTCGAACAATTAAATTTTTTGATGATGTAATTGATCTTGAATTAAGAAAATTTAATGAATTTTTTTCTATGACAATAACAGTAAGTGATTCCTTTATTAATAAAAAATATATCCACCGAGGAGTTTTATTTTTACTTCCAAATAAAGATTGAGAAAAAATAAAAAATTCATCAATTATCAAAAGTTATGAAATAACTAACGAAGGGATTATTTTTAAATTTTTATTTTATTCTAAAATCAAATATAGTGAAATTGTTAATTTAGAAAGTAAAATTATGGACTTTGAAATTATGATTGCAAAAGAAGACAAACTTAATAAAGAATTTACAATAGTTGGTAATATTCGTAATCTAAATTTAAATGATAATGTTGCAGTTAGAATTCATTATCAATGCGAAACATCAGAAATATTTGGATCTAAACACTGTGATTGTAAGGAACAATTAGATATCTTTTTTGAAACAATGAAGAATAATAGTAATTCTATTCTTATTTATTGTCATGAAGAAGGTAGAGGATTAGGTTTGTTTAATAAAATTAATGCTTATTATTTAACTGCTACAGAAAAACTTGATACACATGATGCAATGTTAAAGATTGCAGGAAAAACAGAAAATAGAATGTTTGAAATACCAGCAGATATTCTATTTGACTTACAAATAAAAAAAATAGAACTGTGAACAAATAATCCTTTGAAAATAGAACCAATTAAAGCACGTTCAATTAAAGTTTTGAGAAAAAAAATATGAAGTAATAATTTATCATACAATGGGAATAAATACATAGTAGAAAAAAAGAATAAAATGGGTCATATTAATGATTAACATTATAATAAATTTGTCAGGAAAATCTGAAAATTTATATGAAAATTATATAAAAAAGCATCCAAAAGATAAAAACAATTTTTTTTATGTCTATACCCCATATGATATTATAGATAACGTAAAAATAAAAATAATCAAAACACCGATGAACAATTGTTTAGCAACACTTATGAACAACATTTTTTGAATTATAAACCAATCTATTTACTATTCAAAGGATATTCAAGAAATTGAAAAAATTATAATTTATCATAATCAAGAAATTTTAAATAGCTTTGTTAAAAATATTGAAAATCAACAAAAAAATATTGAAATTGAAAAAAATTATTTAATTATTAATGATAAAAAATTACTAGAAATTCCAACAACTAGTTTTTATAATATAAATATTTTATTTAAACAAAATTTATTTTTAGAAGTGTGACTTTATTTATTAAAAGAAATTTCAAACATAAATTTTAATTTTGAAATTCCAAATACATTTATTATAATGTGTAAAAATGATAAAAACATTCAAAACATCTTAAAAAAGAAAAATGAGAACACACTTTATATTAATGGAGGTAATGAAGGTTCTTTATTTTACAAAGATGCTAATAAACAACAAATAATTAAGAAAATATCAAAAGAAAAAACTTTAACTTCTCTTTATAAAAAAAACAAAGTTATATATTTTCCAGAAGGAGTAGAAAATTTTTATCATAAAGACACATTATCAATCAAAATCTCAAAAAGAAGAGAGTTCTCTTATATTGAATATGAATATGAGAACTGCATCCTACCTTGTGCTTCTATTAATTTCCCTCAAGCTGCTAGATTAGCAATTTTACAAAGAAAAAAGAATATTTTTATTGATGATAATAAAATAATTAATTTTGGTAAAATAAAAAAAACAATACCTCATTTAAGTAGTTATCCTGAAATATTCGAAATTATTTATAATGATTATGGGTCCTCTTTTATAAAAACAGAGAACAAAGAATTCCAATTAGAACTCTTAAGAGACCTTTATTACTTAATAAAAAACCAAGACAGAATTGATTGTAGGGAAATAATTAGATCTAAAAGATATATTGATATTAAATTACTAATTAGAGAAAAACCTCGATTATATTCTTTTATTAATTTTGTTAAAAAAGAATATAAAGATAATCTCCCTATGCCTTGTCATGATTTAAAAGTAAGAGATAATATTGATAAATATAACGTAATAGCTACATGTACAGAAAGATCTACAATGAGTAGATTAATGTCAAAGCAAAAAAATAAAAACTTTTGTTATGATCAAAAACTAAATAAACTTTTCGAATGTAACCTTGACTATATTCCTCCAGGGTTTGAGAAATCAGGAGCAATTGATGAGTTATCAAAACATTTAGAATTGATTCAAGGATCTAAAAAATGAATAAAAAAATAATAGCTCTAATTGTGACTGACGGGAATAGACCACTAGATAACGCAATTAACTCAATTTTAGAACAAACTAAAAAAGTTGATCATATTTTCATAGCTTCAGAAAAATGAATAAATATAGATTACCCATTACTTTTAAATCCTTATAAAAAAGGATTAGCGCGTAATACTAATCAAGCTTTAATTAAAATAAAAGAGTATTTTCAAAATGAAAATATATTTATAGCGACCTTAGATGATGATGATACATGAAATAAAAATTATATTTCTCAAGCAAACAATTTAATAGATAAAGGTCATAATTTTATAACTGGATGAGTAGAAGTTTACAATCAAGGCAAAAAAATAGAGGAATGAACCTTTCAGAAAGAAGATATTAATATAAATAATTTTTTATTAACTAATATTGGCATACAAGGTTCTAATAAAATATTTAATTTAGATTTAGCTCTTGAATCAGGTGGAATGGGAAAATCAATTAATAGGTCAACAGATCGTTTTTTTAATATTTTTTTACTAATGCATCCAGATATAAAAGTAGGGATTATTAATGATTTTGTGATGAAATATAATAAAGATAGTAATAGAAATCGTATTTCAAATGATTTAAACGGAAAAAAATATTTAATACTTTTTTATAAGCATTTTGATGCTTTAATTAGTAATGATGATGTGTTAAAAATCAATGAACGGCATGAAAAAATTCATAAAATAAAAAGCGTTATTTCATGAAGATAATTTTAGCTACTACAATAATGAAAAACGAATCACCAAATTTTTTTTTAGAAAATGTTGATAAAGTTAAAAAATGAGGTTATCAGATTTTAACAATAGTGAATACAATCCATAAACTAAATGTCGATATTTCTTTTAATAAAATTGGGGACATGAAATTATCAAGAGAAGAATTGCTTAAAGAATGTCATAAACATGAGGCAGACATTTATTTTATATTAGATGCTGATATTCTTTTTGATGATAATAATATTTTTGAAAATGTTTTATCTTACAAAAAAGAATATGATTTCATTTCTTTATATTATAAAGGTGATCCACCCATTCCTGCTTTTTTTACACTTGCATCATCTTTAAATGATTTTTTAAATTATCAAAAAAATATTTTTTCAGAAACTCAAAGTTTTTCTTTTGATGATTCTGATTTTAATAATTCTACATATTCAGCTTTTAATAGAAAAAATAATTATAAAGAACTTTCAAATATTTTAATAGGAAAAAGTTTTGCAAGAGATATTGAAGAATTTACTAAAAATATTGATAAAAAAAGTACAACAACAGGCGGGGCTACTATTTATTTTAAAAAAGAATTATTACTACCAACTTTTGATTGAGAAAAATATAAAGGTAAATCATTAATTTGATATGATTCTTTCAGAACAAGCATGCTTAAAAAAGAGTTTTCTTTTGTAAGAGTTCCGATATTTGTAAACCATATTCGTAACAATAATACGATTCAACTATCATGAAATTCAGTTATTAGTTATATAAATGGTTTAAATTTATATAAATTTAAAACAGATCTAAATTGGAATCAAGATGCTATCATTAGCCATACTAAAGAATTATTTTTTTATATTAAAGGGTTAATTAAAAAAATAGATTTATTATTAATTACTAAAGAAGAAGAAAATATAATCTATCAAATTAAAAATTTTATAGATATTAATATATTTGAATTATTAAAAAAGGAGTGTGTTATATGAAAATAGGAATAGTAGGATTTGGACATGTAGGAAAGTTAATGAAAAAAATGTTTTCTGATGCAATTATTTTTGATCCTTATTTAAAAATAGGAATAAAAGAAGAAATTAATATATGTGATGTAGTTTTTGTTTGCGTTCCGACTGATATGTTAGAAAACGGAGATTGTGATACAAGCATTGTTGAAGAATGTATTAATTGAATTAAAAGTAAGTTAATTATTATCCGTTCTACAGTTCCAGTAGGATTTACTGATAAAATGGTTAAAAAACACAAAAAAAGAATCGTTTTTCAACCAGAATATTATGGTGAAACTCCAGACCACCCCTTCAATAATATAAGAAGAGATTGATTATCTTTTGGAGGAGAACCATCAAGTGTAAATTTAGCTATTAAAGCATATCAATTAATTATTAATTCAGAAGTTAAAATTTTCCAATCTAATGCAGTTGATGTGGAAATGGCAAAATATATGGAAAATAGTTTTTTTGCAACAAAAGTTACTTTTGTTAATGAAATGTTTGATATTGCACAAGCATTTGGAGTTGATTTTAATATTGCTAGAGAAATTTGGCTAGCAGATCCTAGAATTGGTAGAAGTCATACTTTTGTTTATAAAGAAAAAAGAGGTTATTCAGGCAAATGTTTACCAAAAGATATTTCATCAATTAAAAATCAAGCATCAAACGCTAAAGTAAATACACTTCTACTAGATACAATAGTAGAAAAGAATTTTTATTTTTTAAATAAAAACAAAAAATTTTAATTAGATAAAACATGAGAATTATTTCGCTCCTAATAAGTATTAATAGCGAAATTAAATAATTTTTTAAAATCAATTTCAAACATTTTATTTAAATCAGTAGAAGAAAAATTTTTATAGGGAAAAGATGAACCAATACCTTCATTTATATATATATTTTCAAAAAAACACATTATTTTATTTAGATTATCTCTAGTAGATTGTCTATTATCTCGTGGAGTTTTATTATTAGATATTTCTTGATCGATTACGTTATTTAATATTTTTTTTATTAAATCATTTTTATTTTTACAAAAGTATTGAATAATAGAAAAAATAATAATAGTTTTTACTTCTCCTTCAGGATCTTCAATTTTTTGATCAATAATAATATTTTCAATTTTTTTTAATTTTGAAACAATATATTTTTGTTTTCTGAATGTTTCATTTTGCAAATTGATAAAAACCTTTTGATAGCTTGATCTATTAGTTTTTTTTATAACTCAAGATAAATCATATCTATTCAATAAATATGTTGTTTTATCTACTTCTTCTAAATCATGAACATAATCAATAATTTTAGATAAATAAGTTTCATTAGCATCACTGTCTTCTAATAGATTGTAATATTTAACAATAGAATGATTAATATTCTTTAAATCTAACATATAAATAATAACAACATTTTCAATATTAAATAAATGCTTTGTAATTTCAATTAATCTAATAACAAAATTAGTATTACATCTGTCTAAATCATCAATAAAAATATAAATATTGTTATTCATTTTTTTTATATTTTCTTGAATTTGATTTTTTAAATCAATAAAACTTAAATAGTTTTTAGATTGAACATCTGTTGATTTATTATTACTTTTTTTATAACCTCTATATAAAGAATTAAAAAATTTATTTTGACTAATTGCTTCTTCACTAAATCCTTGTAAAAATTTTTTTATTTGATTACATTATTTTTATCTTTATACTTATCAAGAATATTTAAAATCATTTCAGTAGGATCATTTAAAAAATCATAATCTCAAGCACTAATAGTTATAATGTCATCTAATTTAATTTCTGTATCTTTAGTATCTCTTAAATGATTTTTTATTTGTTTTAGAAAAGTAGTTTTACCATCACCTCATCGACCATTTATAATCATATTAAATGAAAGTATTTCATGATTTAATTTTTGTTTTTTCTTCATTTTTTTAATAAAGTGCTTAACTTCTATATCACGTTCTTTTTCATCTATAATTTCCATTTTTTTATTCATTTTCATACCTTTTTATTTTTAAATTCTTAATTAAAGTTAATATATAAATATTTTAGTTTCATTTTTAAAATAACGATTCAATTACTTATTCATCAAAACTATTCATTTATACACTTTTTAGATTATTTCATTCAACTCAATAATCATATAGAATAATTTTATTATATTTCATCTTTCCACATATAATTAAATTATTATGAATTCAAAAATTGAACAAAAATATTTTCAAGAAGTTAATAAAGAATGAAAGGCAGTCATTTTTAATATTTTTAATAAAAATAAATTAAACACTTTAGAATATTTAGAAATAGAATATCAAAAATATTCTATTTATCCTCAGGCTAATACTATATTTAAATGTTTTTCTTTTTTTAAACCATCAGAAACTATAGTTGTTTTTGTAGGACAAGATCCTTATCATCAAAAAGATATTGCTGATGGACTTTGTTTCTCAACTGCTAACACTAATAAGACACCAAGTTCTTTGAAAAATATTTTTAAAGAACTAGATAATGATTTGGGCATTGATAAAAATAATAATGATTTATCAGATTGAGCTAGACAAGGAGTTTTACTTTTGAATTCAGTTTTGAGTGTTAGAGAAGGAGAACCACTCTCACATCATCATTTAAAGTGAGAAGTTTTTACTAATTCTATTATTCAATATTTGAGTACCAATTATCCTGAAATTATTTTTGTTTTTTTCGGTAAAAAAGCTCAAACAAAAAATGTTTATGTAGCAAACAAAGATAATATTCTTAATTTAGTACATCCTTCTGGATTTTCAGTTTATCATGGGTTTATTGGTAATAAAATGTTTAGTGAAATCAATAAAAAGTTAAATCATAAAAAGAGCATTATTTGGTAATAAAAATGAAAATTGAGCAATAACCAAAAGAATTTTAATATTATAAATAATTTTTATATTCTATTTCAGGTATATATTTATTATTTTTTTAATATCTATATAAGTAATAATAGATAAAACAGAACGAATAATAAAAAAATCAGATTGTCTAAATATTTTTATCATTGTTATTTTATGTATTCAAAAAAAAGTGTTGAAATTAAAGAAGTGAAAATAAAGAAATAACCAAAATAATCATTCCAAGAGAATAAAGCCCCTCACCAAGTGTTTTATAAACAATATCTTTATCTCTAATCACCATTACAATCATAGTAATACCTAAGTACATCCTATTAGACATAAAAAATAATTGACAATTGGCTGTGAGCTTAAATATTTTTCTTTAATTCATTCCATACATATAAACATTCATATGGATGGACTTAGAGAGACGTATTGCGTTCCTCATATTTTCATTCTTTATGATAAAGCATCATTTTAATATTAAAAGGTATAAAAATAATTGTCATAACACAAGAAAATAAGATTCCATTTATTATATCCGTGTTAGGTATGAATCAATAACTGATTACAACTATTAAAAATAAAATAGTTGTAAAAATGAATAATGATACTTTGCGTTTCTGTTTTTTATTTTTATCCATATTATTCGAAAAATACACATTTTTATATTTAATTAATTTTTCGAAGGAATTCTATTACCTCAATTAAAACTTTGTCAGGGGAGATACATCTATTCAATTACTAACACCTTGTACACTCTTAAGTATAATTTAGGCAATGTCATCAACCATCAGTAACCATTCATTCTGTATAATTAGAATCTTATATTTCAGTTAATATAATGATAGTTATCTGTCTTAGTGAAGTTTTATATTGATCATATAAAGGAATAAAGGTCATCACTACTTTCTTAAAATAATAATTCTTATTTAGAACTTATTTTTAGCTTCTTATTCCTTCTAGATATTTACTTAGACGACTAATTTCTTTATCATTTTTAATGAATCATTCATTAATAGTATCTACTGTATATTTTTTTGAAAAATCTTTCTTTTTAATATTTAAGTAATCTAGAATAGAATGAATTGTTCATCCATCAAAATTCATACCAAAATTCTTCATTTCTATACTTTTTAGAGTATTTCCTTCAACTCCATAATCATATAAAATATTTTTTATTTCTTCATATCCTATTTTTTCTATTTTCAAAAAATGAGATTTGTTTTTCATGATTTTATCATTGTTTTCAGTTATTAAATTTGAATCTAAAATAAGAGCTTTTGTTTTAGTATCTATTTGATCATGGAATTGTTGACTAACATTTTGATATTTTGAAAAATTTCATATACTTTCAGTTATTGAATAAAGATATTTAGATCTCTTTTCAATTTCTTCTAAATTTCAATTAGTTCTTTCTTTAATATAATTATTAAATTTTCACTCTTCCTTTTCAAACATTAATTTTTTCTTATCTTCAAATGGTTTATTTGAATATGAACTATTAAAAGCTTTGTGAGTTAGTGTTAAATTACCAATAGTTCCTATTTTTTCTATAATAAGATCATTTGCTTCAGTATATCCAGCTTCTCTTCATTGATCTAAATTTTGAGGAAGGATATGTTCAATAGTGAAATCATCAAAATTAATAGAAACTTTATTTGAGTACGTTCCTATTCTAATTAAAACTGATTTACAAAACTTTGATGTTAGATAGAGGTTATGACTTATGAATTTACTTTGAAATTCTTCATTTGTTGGAGCTCTGTATGTTACTTCTCTGCTTGCATTAATATTCTCTTTATTTGACAAATAAAACATTAAGTAATAAAGTTTTTGAGAATATGACATATCATTAGGTAATTTTCCTACTAATTTAACAAGTGAAGGGATATATCTAGTAATATTTTTATCTGAAAATCCAAAAAATTCCCTTCTAATTTTATAGTTCTCTAGAACCAAAAGACAATTATTAATTTCATTTTCTTGTTCTTGATTAAATTGAATTTTGTTACCAACTATTTCACAATTTTTATCGAATATATCAATTAATATAGTTAAGAAAGTCTTTTCTGATTCTATTAAAATATTCATAGAATCTTTATATTTTTTATTTGACCATTCTTTATTATTAATATATTTATATATTAAGCCATATCTATATAGTTCATTAAAAGCTATATCTGAATTTAAATTTGAATAAAGAGCATCTTCAAAATCTGCATCAAAAAAACTAGTAAAACGATTATAAATTTTTTCAACATCATTATTAACTAAAATACCTGTTTTAAATGAAATAAAATGTCTAATTCAGTCATTCTTTTTGCTATCACTTTTTAAACAATCTGATACATCATCTCAAAGCAGAAGTTTATTATCAATGTATTTTTCCAATTGATCTTGAGTAACTATATTGTGAAAACCAGAAAAAAGATAATTCTTAACAAGATCAAACGCAGATAATTTTTTTCCTGTTGAATTAATTTGAGCAAATAAAATATGCTCATCAACATCTTCTTCAACAATAACTTCTGAAACAACTACTTTTTTAAACTGAAGATAGAAATCATCTAACCTTCCTTCATAGGTTTTTAAAAATTTTCTAATTTCACAGTAATTAGTTCAATAATTACTTTTTTGTTCTTCTTCTGTAAGATTTGAAAGATTATTTTTCATTATCTTTTCTACAATTTTAGAATTTTTTAGATTAGATGATTGATATTTAAAGTATTCAACATTCTTTTTTATTTCATAAAGGTTTTCTTTTGATATTTTATCTTCAAACTCTGTTAAAACTTTAACAATTAATCATAAAGTAGTCATTCTTTGTTGACCATCTATAACTATTTTTGAATTTAATTTTGCCTTAAAAACTAATGATCCTATGTAATAATTTTTAGTTTTAGAATCAAAAATATTAGTTAATAGTTTATTAACCTCTGCTTCTTTTCAAGTATATTCTCTTTGATAAAAAGGAATAAGTAAATTACTAGCATTTCTTTGTATTTCTTCTATGCTTCTTTTTGATATATCCATATTGATTTTTATTATTCTCCTTCAATTATTATTCAGTATAACAGAAGAATTATTTTAATTTTATTCTTTAATATTTAGTGTTAAATTATATTAAAAGGAA
Source organism: Candidatus Mycoplasma liparidae (assembly GCA_009884515.1). GTDB lineage: Bacteria > Bacillota_I > Bacilli_A > Mycoplasmatales > Mycoplasmoidaceae > Mycoplasma_L > Mycoplasma_L liparidae. Next base: position 327,261 of record RHHX01000001.1, read on the forward strand.
AATAATTAAATATGAAAGTAAGTGAAACAACAATTTCAGATCTACTAGATGGAAAAAAACATTATATAGTACCAATCTTTCAAAGAATTTACTCTTGAAAGACTGATAATTGTGAACAACTTTTTAATGATATTAAAAAGTTAATGATGAAAGATGAAAAAAGAAAAGAACATTTTATAGGTTCGATAGTAGCAATAGCTCATAAAAAGAGTTCAGGTACTTTATCTGCACATTCAATAATAGATGGTCAACAAAGATTTACAACATGCATCTTGTTTATTTTGGCATTAATAGAAAATTTTAAAGATACTAATACATTTGATTTAGAAGATGTAAGAGAATCATATTTAATTAATCCTCGTAAGGAAAATAATGAAAAATATAAAATTTTCCTAATTGAAGAGGATATGATTATTTTAAAAAAATTAATCGATAATGAAAAAATATATGAAGAAGATAAAAAATCTGTAATTTATAAAAATTTTAGCTACTTTAAAGATGAAATTTCTAAAATCAAGGAAACTTTTTCTTTTCAACAATTTATTGATACTATGAAGAAACTAAGAGTAGCTCTTATTACTTTAGACTCTGATATAGATAATCCGCAACTAATATTTGAATCAATAAATTCAACAGGCTTATCACTTTCTCAAGGCGACTTAATTAAGAATTTTATATTAATGGATCTTTTACCTGAAGATCAAGAAAATATTTATAAAAAATATTGAAAACATTTGGAAGAAACATTAACTCAATTCAATCAATTAGATGTGTTCTTTAAACACTTTTTAACTATAAAAACAAAAATAATTCCAAATGAAAATAAAATATATAATGAATTTAAAATATTTAGAAATAATTCATCTGCATCTATATATGAAATTGTTGAAGATATTTATAAGTATTTTATTAATTTTGAAAAAATTCTTAAAAATAGATTTGAAGATGAAAAAATATCTAAATCTATGAAAAATCTTAAATCTTTAAAAAATAAAGTTGTTGATCCATTACTTATGGAATTACTTAATAAGTATGATGAACAATTATTAAATTCAGATGATTTAAATTACTTAATTAATATCTTTATGTCTTATATTGTTAGGAGATCATTTGTTGGTTTAGCTACTAGTATCTTAAATAAAGCTTTTGTAACTTTAATAAGTAAATTAGATAACGAAAATATAAAGGAAGTAATTTGTGCCACTTTATTAAATTTTGAAAATACTCAAAAATTCCCAAATAATAAAGAATTTGAAAATAATTTTAAAAATAAAAATTTTTACAATATGCAGATTAAAAATGCAATTTTAGAAATGATTGAAAATTTCGAAAACAAAACCTCTATTATTTTTAATAATTATACAGTAGAGCATATTATGCCACAAGGTGAAAATATGCCTAAAGTATGAAGGGAAATGTTAGGCGATAATTGAGAAGAAATATTAGAAAAATATGTTCAAACCATTGGTAATATTACTTTAACTCTTTATAATTCAGAATTATCCAATAATTCATTTGAAAAAAAGAAAGATATGCAAGGAGGTTTTAGAGAATCTCAATTAAAACTAAATAGATTTGTTGTTAATAGTGATAATTGAGGTGAAGAGGAAATAAAGCAAAGAGCAGATGAGTTATATAAATATTGTTTAAAAATATTTCTTTATCCTAATATTGAAAAAGAAATTCTTGATAAATATAAAATAAAAAAAATAAATTCAGAATATACCCTTGAAGGGCATAAACATTGTAACAATCTTTATATACAAAATCTTTTTAATAAATTATGAAAATTATTTAAGAATATTAACCCCAATTTAGAATATATTGTTTTAAAAGAATATATTAAAATTATTGAAAATGAAGATACAATCGGATCTTTAGTTTTTAATAAAGATTATATTTATTTTACTTTTAAAAATTGAGAAGAAATTATTGATCAAAATAAAATAATTATAGATCTTACTAACATAAATCGTTGAGGTACTGGTAATGCAAGAATTAAAATTAATGATGAAACATTTGCTGAATGTGAAAATATTATTGAACAAGTAATTGAAAAATATAGTGATTAGAAATTTAAATATTTTTCAGGATTTTTTCTAATTTTTTCTTCCTCTTCTTTTGAAAAACAATAAAAGTTCGCATTACATTATTAAAACTTACTGAAATAGTGTATTGACTATTAAAACTAAATTCTTTTCAGATTCAATTTTTCTTAATATTCAATTCAAAACTTTTTAAAATATAACTTAAATTTAAAAAGTCCCCCCCTTTTTTTATGTTCTTTTTTCTTTGATCCAAATCATCTATTAACATTTTATAATATGCTTTATCCTCTTCATCTATATTTTCTTTATTTGAAAAATCTCTTATATGACCTTCATTATTTTCCATAATATTAGTTTGTAAATTTAATAATCTATCTAAATATTTATTAATTATTAAACTATTATCTAATTTTTCATGTTTAATTTCATTAGTAATTTTACGAATCATCAATATATCTTTATAGATTTCTGACTCAAATAATAATTTAAAATGCTCTTGTATTAATAGATCAATTTTTTATATTCAATATTTTTCCCCATGCTTATAAAGCCACATAAATCTAATACTTTAACAATATTTTTTTCTCATTCAATCGAAAAATCAATCATAAAAAGAGAATATGTTTTTATTAGAACTTTATTAATCAATTCTATTTTAGCTAATGCTACTTCTTTTTTTAAACTGTTTTTATTAACTGAAAAATCAACCATTTCATAGCAACCTAATACAATATAATCAATCATTTTTAAATCTTTTTCAATCTGATTTTTAATTTGATTACTATAATAATTCATTAATGAACTTTCAATTATTTCTAATTCAAAATAATTAAATCAATTGCTGATTAAATTATATAATTCTCGTTGTTTATCACTGCTATTATCAAATTATTTCCTTTTTTTAATATGATATTTCATATCTAATCATAGATATATTGCGAATACTTGAAAAATTGACTTAAGTTTTAGATATTTCTTACAATTTTATGTATAAATCCACTCAATTAGTAATAATTTAGTATTTTAAGATTTTATCAATTTTATTTTTGAACCAAAAATTTTATTCTTTATATATTCTTTTTGCTCAGAGGTTAAAGTTTTTAAACTTTTTGTAAATAAGTTTTCAATATTTTTAGTCTCATTTTTTCAGCCTTTTTTATTTATAAGTATTATTAATATTTTATAAATATCATTTAAATAAATTTTATTATTGATTTTTTTAAAATCAATAAAAGAGTCATATTTTTTTATAAATGTATTTACTTTGTTTTTCATCACTAAATGAATTATATAAGACATTATTATGAAAAATTTTATTTCTTATTAATTGTAAAGCATATATAAATTCAAAAAACAAGGATATATTTCTTCAGATATTTCTTTCTTTATATTAAAACATGACGAAATAACCTTCTTTTTCATATCATTAGATAAAATAAGAAAAAAGTCATTTTTTAAGCCAAATGTTCATGAAAGACATGATTTTCAAATACTAACTTTTACTTTACTTTCTTTATTAAAAATTACACAAGACTTCTTAAAATTTTCTCAAACTCGTGATTCGTTTAATAATAAATCACTTGCTAATTTTTTGTTTTTTTTATCAACAAGTAAATTAAAATTTTCAAAACATAATAATTTTAATTTTTCCAGACTAATTTCAAATAAATTTCCATCCATTATTTTTTTCTTTTCATCTTCTGACATGTTTTTAAAATTAGGATTTTCTTGCATTCTTTCATGAAGATAATAAATTATACCTGTTGCAAACTTTTGTTCAAAAAGTAATAAATCATGCATAAAAATTTTTTTAAGGTCTTCATCAAATGTAAAAAAATCAATAATTTGTTCACTACTACTTTCGATTTGATATTTATTAGTTTTTCTATCAAAAGCACGAAAAAAAAAGATCATTATATCCTTTTATACAATGTTCATAATTATATGTTTTTAAAAAAGATGTCAATTTAGAATAACTTTCAATTAAAAGGCCTCTTTCTTCCAATAATTTTATCTGACTATCAAAATTTCTAAAGTTCTTTTTCATTTTTAATAAATCCTATCATTGTAAATTTCATCATTATATTAGAAAACAAAAAGGGCGATAAAATCCCCCCTCTTAAACATAAATATTATACACAAAATATTCCATTTTCTATATTAAAACATTTATTAAATGCATAATATTAATTATTTTTATATCTTATTATTCTTGCTTGTTATAAATTTATCTAAAATTAAAAAACTATTTTGATCTAATCTTTTTTTGAGAAAAAAATAAATAATATCAAAAACTAAAACAGAAGAATATCTTTATATATTACATAATATATATCTTACAAAACCCCTTATTATTATCTATATTATATTTATTTAAAATTAATTCAATGATAAAATATTCATAATCCTCAATATTGTTTGAAACTAGTATTCCTAAACAAACTTCATCACATTTTTCATATTTTTTTCTTGATTTTTTATCAATAATTTCTTTTAATTTTGTTAAGTTTTGATCAAAATTATCACAATTATAAATATTATTTTCAGCATGTTTTTTTATTTGTTCAATTTTTTAAATGAATGAAAAATATTCCATTTTCATGAAATTATTTCTAATCCTAAAATTTTGTTATTAATTATATTTTTAAAAATATAATTAAGATCATTAAGTTTTCCTTGTTCTTTTGAACCTGAAATAATCATTTTTTTGGTAATCCATATAAATGTATTATATTAATGATTCAAACTTTCTCATGATCAATTAAATCATCAAAATTATTAAATGATAGTTTATCTAATAAAATCTATTTCATATTTTTTAAACAATTTAAACAAAACACCCCTTGATTAATCTGAATTAAAATCAGATTTATTTCGTAAGGCTTTGTTGCATTATTACAAGAAAAAGTCTTTTCCCCTTCGTTATTAGGTTTAGTAAACATACATATTTTATTATTATTTCTTTCTTGATAATCAGGATTAAACCCATCTGTGATTAAACTAAATATTTTTCTATTATCATCCATATTTTCCTTTACATGTAATCAAATTCTTAAAGAATTTGATTACATGTAATATTATTAAAATAATAAAATTATTTTAACTTCGTTTTATATAATATAGAGAATGAATTTGTTTAGTTGCATAAAAGATGGAAATTCTGATAAAAATAATAATAATTGATAATAGTTTTACTTCCAAAAATATCATTTAATAATTTAATTAACATCATGTTTTTCAAGTATATTCTCTTTGACGGCTGAATAATTGAATGTAGGTTCTTTAATGTTTCGTGTTTTGCTCAGGTCTTAATGGTCACCTAACATTATCATATGTTAATACTCTGGTTATTAAAAAAGACAATAACGCTAACGCGAATAATGTAACCATTAATAATATTCAAAGTGCTAATGCAATACCATTATCCTTAAAAATGTAATCCGCATTATTAAAAGGCTGCGGTACTAATAAACCAACGATAAAAATTATTATCATCGCGATTAATGAAACTATATTAATTATTTTTTTGTCTTATCAGTCATATTATTTAACCAATTTTTCTAATTCTTTAATTTCCTTATCAGTAATAGAACCATTATTAATCTTCAACTGAAGAGCATTAATCCTAATTTTTTTAATTAACACATCCTTATCAACATCAACTTTTGTTCCTTCTATCTTACCAAGGACCTCCGCGTGTTTTTCATTCGCGGCTTTTCTTGTTCTTTGCGGTAGGTAAATAAAGTTACCATATAATAAAAGTATCAGAATTGAAAGCAATGAAAAAATAGGTAACGCTATTTTACCAGTTTCCAAATTACTATATAAACTTGGTGCATCAGCTACCTCGGCATCATAAACTTTATCGGCAGCATCATAAACTTCATTAGCATTTTTAAGATCATCATTATAAGCTATTAGTGCCTCGGCATAAACTTTATCAGCATTAGCATCAACCGTCCCTTTTGTGATGTTATATGCTACTACATAATTTTTATGTTCATATTTACTGACCGGAATTGGATTCGTAAGACCTTGATTCATATAACAAATAGCCGAAAAAACTGTGTCCTCGCCTTTTAACATTAAATAGTGTTTTTCCTCACCAGTTATATGTTTTGGGTTATCGCATATTAAACCAACCTCGGTTCATTCAGTAATGAGCATAGCTGGTTTCAAATGAACCACATCCGGCAGAGCTGTCACCTGCACCTTTGTTGGACGTATTATGCCACTTGAATCTTTTAAAGCTAATGTTGCTATTAATGTTGCGGGCAATACTAAACTGGCACCAATCATACTAAAATGCATTATCGCTCATAATCCTTTTTTTGTTATTTTTATTTTTTTCATATTTACCTATTTTTTTCTAAACTTATTTTTAAATTTATCAACGACTTTAATTTTAGTATCCACCAATTTTGCATAAACAACATCTATTGTTCTTTCGTCTTTATAGACTGAAGAGGTGTTACCTCAATAACATATCTCACCGACTCTTCATAAAAAGGAATAAGTAAATTAGTAGCATTTCTTTGTATTTCTTCTATGCTTTTTTTTGATATATCCATATTGAGTTTTATTATTCTCCTTCAATTATTATTCAGTATAACAGAAGAAATTTATAAAAAATAAAGATTATAAATAATTCAAAATTTATAATAAAATTAATATAATAATAGTCTTTTTAAGAGTATTATTATCTATATATAAAATATAGATGTTAAGGAAAATTATGAGACTAATATTAAAAATCTTTAAAGATAAGAATCAGAATTTTATTGCTTGAATAGAAGAATACAGAATCTCTTTCGGGTTTTATTAATTGAGAAGAAATTATTGATGAAAATGAATTAATAGTTGATCTTACAAATAAAAATCATTTCAGTAGAATCATCTAAAAAATCATAATCCCAAGCACTAATAGGTATAATATCAGTTAGTTTAATTTCTTTATCTTCAGAATTTGTTAAATGTTCTTTATTTGATTAAGAAAAGTTGCTTTACCATCACCTCATCGTCCTTATAACTATATTAGATGAAAGTATTTGATGATTTAATTTAGGTTTACTTGCATTTCTTTTAACAAAAAGTTTAACTTCTATATCACGCTCTTTTTCCTTTTTATCCATAATTCCCACTTCTTCATTCATTTTTATGTCTTTTTATTTTTAAATTTATGATTAAATTATTTCATCTTTATATTTATAATTTAAAATTCCTAATATACAATTTTTCGTATTAAAATCTATTTTCTTAATTCCTTTAAATATTTACTTAGATGATTAATTATTTTATCATTTTAAATAAATCATTCGTCAATAGTATCTTATGTATATTTTTTTAAAAAATATTTAAATAATCTAGAACAGATTGAATTACCAACCATCAAAATTGATACCAAAAATCTTCTTTTCTATACTTTTTAAACTATTTCTTCAACTTCACAATCATATAAAATATTTTTTATTCCTTTGTATCCTATTTTTTAAAAATAGGATATTTTTTCAATAGCTTCAGTTATTAAATTTGAATCTAAAATATAAATATTTTATTTATAAACCCGAATAATTTTTTAGATGAATTAAAAATATTATAAAATTTAATTTGGAGATTTTAGTTATGAATTATGTTTCTTTTGGATATTTAGATATGTCAATTATTTGATTATTTTGTATTTTTCAATTAGGTTATAATATTTTAACTTTTGTTAAAATAAAAGAAGCAAAAAATAGGTTAACATGATATAAATTAGCAATTTCATATGGTTATTGAACATATCCTATTATTTATGCTATATATCCGATGATAATTTCTTTTCAATCTGATTTTAATTTTGGTCTTTTAATGTTATATTTAAGGATTCCGCCCATTTCTGCTACAGCTATATTAATAATTAGTTGAACTATTTATATTTTTATTCATAATCATCAAGTAAGTACTAAAGAAAATTTAAAAAAGACAATTTATACTTATAATGATAGTAATTTTAAATCAATTAATGATAGCAAATATTTTTTTAGAAAAGGTATTGTTCATACTAATTATAAGTATGAAAAACAATTAGAACAAGCTATAAAATCAGATGATATTATTAAAATTGTTGAAGATATTCAAGGTTGATTTATTTCAAAAGATAAATTTAGTTGAATTTGATTTAAAAATAAAAAACAAACTCAAAATTTATATATTCAAATATTTGAAAATATTTGTTATAAAGCACAAGTTAAATTAGAAAATTTATCATAATTTTAAAGATTATATAAATAACTTTAAATAGATATTAAGATTTTGTTTTCTATATTGATAATCAAAAAAAATAAAATAACTAATATTGATTAAAAACTGAAGAAATAAAAAAAGAAGTCAAGAAAATAAATTGTTTTTAAACTGATCTATTTTCTTAATTCCTCTAAGCATTTACTCAGATGATTAATTTCTTTATCATTTTTAATAAATCATTCATTGATAGTATCTTGTGTATATTTTTTATTATATTGCAACTCAAATTAATTACTTTTAAATATATTTTCACGATGATAATCCAAAGATATTTTAGACTCATGATACACATTTTTAATATTTATAGAAGTAAAATGATTCTTTATAATTTGCAAATCATTATTTATCAAAGGTGAAAATATTATTTCGCCAAAGGTATCAAAAGTTATGAAACCCTGATCAAAAAAGTTTATCTGCCAAGGTACTTAAAAGTAAACCATTTTTTCATCATATTTTTCTTGTTTATTGCAATTTGCATAAGGTTTTATATGACTAGCTATTAAAAGTTCTTGTTTTTGAATTTTAGTTAATAAGCATGTTCCTTTAAATCTTTTCATCAATATTACTCTATATGTTCCTTGACCTGATCTATATCTTACTAATATTCTCTTTTCTTCTTTTTCTAATAAATTATTTTCTCTAATTTGTTTTACAAAGGAATCAATGTCATTTATATAAGTATCTTTCTTTTCTTGATTAGAAGATTTGTATTCAAACGGCTTTAATCTAAAGAATATTTCTCCATCTTTATCTTTTTCTGAAGAATAGTAATGAACTCTTCCTAAGTATTTAAATTTTTTATCATTTATATGTTTTATTTATATGAAAAAGATGAATTCACGTTTCCTTATCATCTTCATAAGCATTTTGTATTTTTTTATATGATTCTATTTTTTTCATATTTTCTTGTTGTATTTTTTCATATATAAATATTACTATATATAAAATATACTAAATATCTAAAAATATCACATTATAGTAAAATAAGTTATATGCAATTGTTTAAAAATATCTTTTGATCCAATATTCTTTTTGAAAAAAGAATAAATAATATTAAAAAAACTAAAATCAAAGATTATATTTTGAAATTGTTTGAATACAAACTTATTTTTATTAAATTTTTAATTTTAATTTTTGTTTTATTAACATCAGCTCCATTAACTTTTATTTTTAAGAGATTGTTGGTTAAATAATTATGATCCTAATATTGTTTATTTTAATAAAGGAATAGGCTTTAGTTTTGGCGATAAATGGCCTCAAATTGCTATTTATTTTATAAAAATATTGCCAGTTATTGTTTTATTTACAAATAATATTTTAATAGCTATATCAACAATTATTGTTTCACTTGGTCGACTTTATAATTTAATTGATAAATGATTAGTTGATTTTCCAAAAGGTCATCAACCTCAATGTGATGGAGTTGTAGATTATATTCAACTTTTTAATTCATTATATAATGTACCCGATATTTTCATAACAATTGGAACAATTCTTCTTTTCAAGTATATTCTCTTTGATAAAAACGAATAAGTAAATTACTAGCATTTCTTTGTATTTCTTCTGTGCTTCCTTTTGATATTTCCATATTGAGTTTTATTATTCTCCTTCAATTATTATTCAGTATAACAGAACATTTTTTTTAATTTTATTCTTTAATATTTAGTGTTAAATTATATAAAAAGGAAAATAATTAAATATGAAAGTAAGTGAAACAACAATTTCAGAACTGCTAGATGGAAAAAAACATTATATAGTGCCAATCTTTCAAAGAATTTACTCTTGAAAGACTGATAATTGTGAACAACTTTTTAATGATATTAAAAAGTTAATGATTGAAGATGGAAAAAGAAAAGAACATTTTATAGGTTCCATAGTAGAAATAGCTCATAAAAAGAATTCAGGTACTTTATCTGCACATTCAATAATAGATGGTCAACAAAGATTTACAACATGTATCTTGTTTATTTTGGCATTAATAGAAAATTTTAAAGATACTAATACATTTGATTTAGAAGATGTAAGAGAATCATATTTAATTAATCCTCGTAAAGAAAATAATGAAAAATATAAAATTCTCTTAATTGAAGAGGATATGATTATTTTAAAAAAATTAATTGATAATGAAAAAATATATGAAGAAGATAAAAAATCTGTAATTTATAAAAATTTTAGCTATTTTAAAGATGAAATTTTTAAAATTAAGAAAACTTTTTCTTTTCAACAATTTATTGATACTATGAAGAAACTAAGAGTAGCTCTTATTACTTTAGACTCTGATATAGATAATCCGCAACTAATATTTGAATCAATAAATTCAACAGGTTTATCACTTTCTCAAGGCGACTTAATTAAGAATTTTATATTAATGGATCTTTTACCTGAAGATCAAGAAAATATTTATAAAAAATATTGAAAACATTTGGAAGAAACATTAACTCAATTCAATCAATTAGATGTGTTCTTTAAACACTTTTTAACTATAAAAACAAAAATGATTCCAAATGAAAATAAAATATATAATGAATTTAAAATTTTTAGAAATAATTCATCTGCATCTATTTATGAAATTGTTGAAGATATTTATCAGTATTTTATTAATTTTGAAAAAATTCTTAAAAATAGATTTGAAGATGAAAAAATATCTAAATCTATGAAAAATCTTAAATCTTTAAAAAATAAAGTTGTTGATCCATTACTTATGGAATTACTTAATAAGTATGATGAACAATTATTAAATTCAGATGATTTAAATTACTTAATTAATATCTTTATGTCTTATATTGTTAGGAGATCATTCGTTGGTTTAGCTACTAGTATCTTAAATAAAGCTTTTGTAACTTTAATAAGTAAATTAGATAACGAAAATATAAAGGAAGTAATTTGTGCCACTTTATTAAATTTTGAAAATACTCAAAAATTCCCAAATAATAAAGAATTTGAAAATAATTTTAAAAATAAAAATTTTTACAATATGCAGATTAAAAATGCAATTTTAGAAATGATTGAAAATTTCGAAAACAAAACCTCTATTATTTTTAATAATTATACAGTAGAGCATATTATGCCACAAGGTGAAAATATGCCTAAAGTATGAAGGGAAATGTTAGGCGATAATTGAGAAGAAATATTAGAAAAATATGTTCAAACCATTGGTAATATTACTTTAACTCTTTATAATTCAGAATTATCCAATAATTCATTTGAAAAAAAGAAAGATATGCAAGGAGGTTTTAGAGAATCTCAATTAAAACTAAATAGATTTGTTGTTAATAGTGATAATTGAGGTGAAGAGGAAATAAAGCAAAGAGCAGATGAGTTATATAAATATTGTTTAAAAATATTTCTTTATCCTAATATTGAAAAAGAAATTCTTGATAAATATAAAATAAAAAAAATAAATTCAGAATATACCCTTGAAGGGCATAAACATTGTAACAATCTTTATATACAAAATCTTTTTAATAAATTATGAAAATTATTTAAGAATATTAACCCCAATTTAGAATATATTGTTTTAAAAGAATATATTAAAATTATTGAAAATGAAGATACAATCGGATCTTTAGTTTTTAATAAAGATTATATTTATTTTACTTTTAAAAATTGAGAAGAAATTATTGATCAAAATAAAATAATTATAGATCTTACTAACATAAATCGTTGAGGTACTGGTAATGCAAGAATTAAAATTAATGATGAAACATTTGCTGAATGTGAAAATATTATTGAACAAGTAATTGAAAAATATAGTGATTAGAAATTTAAATATTTTTCAGGATTTTTTCTAATTTTTTCTTCCTCTTCTTTTGAAAAACAATAAAAGTTCGCATTACATTATTAAAACTTACTGAAATAGTGTATTGACTATTAAAACTAAATTCTTTTCAGATTCAATTTTTCTTAATATTCAATTCAAAACTTTTTAAAATATAACTTAAATTTAAAAAGTCCCCCCCTTTTTTTATGTTCTTTTTTCTTTGATCCAAATCATCTATTAACATTTTATAATATGCTTTATCCTCTTCATCTATATTTTCTTTATTTGAAAAATCTCTTATATGACCTTCATTATTTTCCATAATATTAGTTTGTAAATTTAATAATCTATCTAAATATTTATTAATTATTAAACTATTATCTAATTTTTCATGTTTAATTTCATTAGTAATTTTACGAATCATCAATATATCTTTATAGATTTCTGACTCAAATAATAATTTAAAATGCTCTTGTATTAATAGATCAATTTTTTATATTCAATATTTTTCCCCATGCTTATAAAGCCACATAAATCTAATACTTTAACAATATTTTTTTCTCATTCAATCGAAAAATCAATCATAAAAAGAGAATATGTTTTTATTAGAACTTTATTAATCAATTCTATTTTAGCTAATGCTACTTCTTTTTTTAAACTGTTTTTATTAACTGAAAAATCAACCATTTCATAGCAACCTAATACAATATAATCAATCATTTTTAAATCTTTTTCAATCTGATTTTTAATTTGATTACTATAATAATTCATTAATGAACTTTCAATTATTTCTAATTCAAAATAATTAAATCAATTGCTGATTAAATTATATAATTCTCGTTGTTTATCACTGCTATTATCAAATTATTTCCTTTTTTTAATATGATATTTCATATCTAATCATAGATATATTGCGAATACTTGAAAAATTGACTTAAGTTTTAGATATTTCTTACAATTTTATGTATAAATCCACTCAATTAGTAATAATTTAGTATTTTAAGATTTTATCAATTTTATTTTTGAACCAAAAATTTTATTCTTTATATATTCTTTTTGCTCAGAGGTTAAAGTTTTTAAACTTTTTGTAAATAAGTTTTCAATATTTTTAGTCTCATTTTTTCAGCCTTTTTTATTTATAAGTATTATTAATATTTTATAAATATCATTTAAATAAATTTTATTATTGATTTTTTTAAAATCAATAAAAGAGTCATATTTTTTTATAAATGTATTTACTTTGTTTTTCATCACTAAATGAATTATATAAGACATTATTATGAAAAATTTTATTTCTTATTAATTGTAAAGCATATATAAATTCAAAAAACAAGGATATATTTCTTCAGATATTTCTTTCTTTATATTAAAACATGACGAAATAACCTTCTTTTTCATATCATTAGATAAAATAAGAAAAAAGTCATTTTTTAAGCCAAATGTTCATGAAAGACATGATTTTCAAATACTAACTTTTACTTTACTTTCTTTATTAAAAATTACACAAGACTTCTTAAAATTTTCTCAAACTCGTGATTCGTTTAATAATAAATCACTTGCTAATTTTTTGTTTTTTTTATCAACAAGTAAATTAAAATTTTCAAAACATAATAATTTTAATTTTTCCAGACTAATTTCAAATAAATTTCCATCCATTATTTTTTTCTTTTCATCTTCTGACATGTTTTTAAAATTAGGATTTTCTTGCATTCTTTCATGAAGATAATAAATTATACCTGTTGCAAACTTTTGTTCAAAAAGTAATAAATCATGCATAAAAATTTTTTTAAGGTCTTCATCAAATGTAAAAAAATCAATAATTTGTTCACTACTACTTTCGATTTGATATTTATTAGTTTTTCTATCAAAATCACGAAAAAAAAAGAGATCATTATATCCATTTATACAATGTTCATAATTATATGTTTTTAAAAAAGATGTCAATTTAGAATAACTTTCAATTAAAAGGCCTCTTTCTTCCAATAATTTTATCTGACTATCAAAATTTATAAAGTTCTTTTTCATTTTTAATAAATCCTGTCATTGTAAATTTCATCATTATATTATAAAACAAAAGGGGCGATAAAATCCCCCCTCTTAAACATAAATATTATACACAAAATATTGCATTTTCTATATTAAAACATTTATTAAATGCATAATATTAATTATTTTTATATCTTATTATTCTTGCTTGTTATAAATTTATCTAAAATTAAAAACTATTTTGATCTAATCTTTTTTTGAGAAAAAAATAAATAATATCAAAAACTAAAACAGAAGAATATCTTTATATATTACATAATATATATCTTACAAAACCCCTTATTATTATCTATATTATATTTATTTAAAATTAATTCAATTATAAAATATTCATAATCCTCAATATTGTTTGAAACTACTATTCCTAAACAAAGTTCATCACATTTTTCATATTTTTTTCTTGATTTTTTATCAATAATTTCTTTTAATTTTGTTAAGTTTTCATCAAAATTATCACAATTATAAATATTATTTTTAGCATGTTTTTTATTTGTTCAATTTTTTTAAATGAATGAAAAATATTTCATTTTCATGAAACTATTTCCAATCCTAAAATTTTTATTATTATTTATATTTTTAAAAATATAATTAGGACCATTAAGTTTTCCTTGTTCTTTTGAACCTGAAATAATCATTTTTTAGGTAATCCATATAAATGTGCTCTATTGATGATTCAAACTTTCTCATGATCAATTAAATCATCAAGATTATTAAATGATAGTTGATCTAATAAACTTTTTATTAAAGGAGCTTCATTAATATAATTAACATTTGAAATTGGAGTTATCCACAAATTTTCTTTTTTATAAAAATCTCCTCATTCTTTGAAATAATTCAATTTAGGTATTTCTTTAATAAAATCTATTTCATATTTTTTAGTTAATTTTTTTAAACAATTTAAACAAAGCATCGCTTGATTAATCTGAATTAAAATCAGATTAATTTCGTAAGGTTCTGTTGCATTATTACAAGAAAAAGTCTTCCCCCTTCGTTATTAGTTTTAGTAAACATACATATTTTATTATTATTTCTTTGTTGATAATCCGGATTAAACCCATCAGTGATTAAACTAAATATTTTTCTATTATCATCCATATTTTCCCTTAATTATAAATAAATTCTTTAAGAATTTGATTATATGTAATATTATTTTAACTTCGTTTTATATAATATAGAGAATAAATTTGTTTAGTTGGATAAAAGATGGAAATTCTGATAATAATTGATAATAGTTTCACTTCCAAAAATATAATTTAATAATTTATTAACATCATGTTTTTCAAGTATATTCTCTTTAATAAAAAGGAATAAGTAAATTACTAGCATTTCTTTGTATTTCTTCTATGCTTCATAACAGAAGAAATTTATAAAAAATAAAGAATGAAAATAATTAAAAATTATAATAAAATAAATATAAGAACAAATCTTTTTCAAGATAATTATAAATTTATATAAAAAAGAAAAGATATTAGGATAATAATGAAGATAATACTAAAAAATTTTAAATGTTTTAAGGATCTTTATGAAATTGATCTGAATCAAAAAACCAATTTTTTATTTGGTAAAAATGGTACAGGAAAATCAACAATATTAGAAGCAATAAATATTATATTTAATTCAGAAAGAGAATACAAAGAAGCTAAATGAGAAGATTTTTGTAGTAAATCAGAACAAAATACCGATGAAGGCGATATCGAAATTAAATTAGAATTTATGCTAAATAAAGAAGAATTCAAAATTTTACTATTTTTATATATCGCTAAAATATTTAAAGATAAGAATTGTGATTTTAATCCTTGAATAGAAGAAGCACAATCTTTTAGAGATTTTATTAATTGAGATGTATCTTGTGATATTAGTTTTTCTATGGACAAAGATAATATAAAATATAAAAAAATAGATTTTGGAATAAATCTGAAAGATATTCAAAATATAAAAAAATATTTAAGTGATTTATCTTGAACAGATGTATCAAGTAATTTTATAGAATCTATTGAAGATAAACGAAAAGACGGATCTTTCATAATTTTAGAAGAAATTTTAAAAGAAATAGATCCTTCTCAGAGAATAAGAATATTAAATGATTTTTTTCCTAGTGATTATGTAGTTTTATGAAAATACTCAAATAAAAATTTAATTAAGAATATAAAAATAATAGAAGACGAAAAAGAATTTAAAAAAGAATGTTTACCTTTATTTAATTTATTTAAAAAATATGATGAAAAAAATAATCAAAGTACCATTTTAAATTTTAAACAAATAAAAAATAATAATTCAAGACAAGCAACATTAAGTGCAAAAATTACTAGCTGATTAAATAAATATATAGAAGAAATTTGAAGTGACTTTAAAAAAACAGGATTATATATAACAATATTAGTTCAAAATAATGAAATCCAATCTTTTATTCATGAAAAAGACAATCATGATTTCAGATGTCTATCATTAGAATCAGATGGTAGAAAACAATTTTTATCTATTTTATTTTCTTTATCTATGGATAATAGTTATTATAAAAAAATATTTCTTCTCGATGAACCAGAAATCCATCTTCATCCTGGTAGCATAATTTCTTTGAGAAAAGAATTCAAAAAAATATCAAAAAATAATACATTGATTATTTCTACACATTCACCACAAATGTTAGAAAGAGGCAGTAATAATAATTATATTTTAGAAAAAGACAATAATAAAAAAATTATTTTTAAAAATTTAGATTCTATAGATTTTAAAAATTCAACAGATATGTTAAAAACAATTTTTGGTGAAGAGGCAATATATAATTTTTTGTTCTCAAAAAGATTATTATTTGTAGAAGGAGTTTCAGATGTAATTGTTTTTAATAAACTTTTCTCTCACTTTAATTTAGATTTTTTAGTTTTACCAACAAAAGGAGGTAACTTTCCATATATTTATGAATCATATGAAAAAGTTTTTCCAAAAGATTATTTTAATAATAATTGTTTTGTTTTAACTGACAATGATGAACATGGTAAAAGTATTGAAGAATATTTTAAAAAAAGAGAAAAGGAAAAAACATTTTTTACAATTTCAGATTTAACAAATAAAAAATGTGATGAATTAGAAGATATTTATGATGATGAAATTAAGAAAATTGATAATTATAAATCTTTATTTTCGAAAGAAAATAAATTAAAAGATAAAGAAAAGAAGCAATTTAAAGTAAATTTAGCTAATGAATATATAAAAGGATTTAATAAAGAAATTTCTAATTATGAAGATATTAAATACTTAATAAATAAAATAAAAGAAAAAACACATTATGATGATTAAAAAAAATTACTAATACAACTTATTATTTGGTTCAAGAAGGATTCTTTATTTTATCCTTCTTAAAGCAATTTTGATATCTTATTTAAAAATAATTATATGATTAATAATTCTATTAATCATATAATTAAATGGATATATAAATAGCAAGGAATATATAAATATATGGAAGTAACTAAAACAACAATGGCAAAGCTCTTAAATGGTCAAAAACATTATGTTGTTCCTATTTTTCAAAGAATTTATTCATGAAAAATAAGTAATTGTAGACAATTTTTTAATGATATTAAAAAATTAATAATTTCAGAAAATAAGAATAAGGATCATTTTATTGGATCTATTGTTGAAATAGCACATAAGAAAAACTCAGGTTCATTATCAGTTAATTTGATAATAGATGGCCAACAAAGATTTACAACATGCATATTATTTATCATAGCATTAATGGATAATTTTAAAGATGATGATGAAGTTAATTTAGATAAAATTAAAGAATTTTATTTAATTAATAGACATGAAGATAATGATGAAAAATACAAATTATTATTAATTGAAGAAGATATGAATATCTTAAAAAAATTAATTGATAATATAAAAATAAATAATGAAGAAGAATCTAATCTTATAAAAAATTTTAATTTTTTTAAAGAACAAATTTCTGAAAATAATTATTCTTTTTCAGAATATATAGATACTATGGATAAATTAAAAATAGCTTTAATTACACTAGATCCTACTACAGATGACTCTCAACTTATATTTGAATCAATAAACTCAACAGGTTTATCACTTTCTCAAGGAGATTTAATTAAAAATTTCATCTTAATGGATCTTCCCCCAAATGAACAAAAGAATATTTTTGAAAAATATTGAAAAGAAATGGAAAATAAATTAATCAAATTAAATAAATTAGACATTTTTTTCAAACACTTTCTAACTATTAAAAATAATAGAATTCCAAATGAAAAAGACATATATAATCAATTCAAACTTTTTAAAAATAATTCTTCTGATTCTAAATATGAAATAGTAGAAGAAATTTATAAATTTTTTATTATCTTTGAAAAAGTAATAAAAAATGATTTTCAAGATCCTCAAATATTCAAATCAATGAAAAATCTTAATCTTTTAAAGAATGCTTCTATTATTCCACTCCTTATGAAATTATTCGATAAAGTTGATGAAAATTTATTGAATTTTAGTGATTTAGATTATTTAATTAAAATTTTTACATCTTATATAATCAGAAGATCATTTGCAGGATTAGCTTCTTCTATTTTGAATAAAGTTTTCTTAAATTTAATGAATAAATTGGAACACGAAAATATAAAAGAAATAATTTGTGCTACTTTGTTAAATTTCGAAAATACCCAAAAATTTCCAAATAATAAAGATTTTGAAACTAATTTTAAAGAAAAAAATATTTATAATATGTGAATTAAAAATCCTGTTTTAGAAATGATTGAAAATTTTGAAAAGAAAAAAGATATTGAATTAGAAAATTATACTGTTGAACATATAATGCCACAAGGTGAAAATATGCCAAATAATTGAAAAGAAATGCTTGGTGATAATTGAAAAGACATATTTGATAAATATGTCCATACAATAGGTAATATTACCTTAACACTTTATAATTCAGAATTATCTAATAAATCGTTTGAAAAAAAGAAGAATATGACAGGCGGTTTTAAAGAATCTCAATTAAAATTAAATAGATTTGTAGTAAATAGTGATACTTGAGGTGAAAAAGAAATTAAAGAAAGAGCAGATGAACTTTATAAAGAATGTCTAAAAATTTTTCCATATCCTGATATTGAAAAAGATATTCTTGATAAATATAAAAATGTAAAAATAAATCAAGAATATACACTTGAAGAACATATTAATTATAATAATATTGAAGTAAAAAATATTTTAGATAAGTTATGAAAATTTTCAAAATATTTAAATCCAAATTTAGAATTAAATATTAAAAAAATATATATAAATATTATAGAAAACGAAGACATAATTGCATGTTTAATTTTAAATAAAAATTATATTATTTTCAATTTTTATAATTGAGAAGAAATTATTGATGAAAATGAATTAATAGTTGATCTTACAAATAAAAATCATTGAGGTGTAGGTGATGCTAGAATTTTGATTAATGAGAAAAATTTTATTAAATCAAAAAGTATTATTGAACAAGTAATTGAAAAATACAGTGATTAAATATTGAAATATTTTTGAGGATTTTGTCTAATTTCATCTTCTTCATTTTTTGAAAAAAACAATAAAATAACCTATTAAATTTTTATAATTTATTGAAATATTTTGTTGCATATTAAAACTAATTTTTTTTAAATTCAATCTTTTTTAATATTCAATCAAAAGTTTTTTAAAATATAATTTAAATTTAAAATCTTCCCATCTTTTATGTTCTTTTTTCTTTGATCTAAATATTCTATTAATGTTTCATAATATTCTTTATCATCTTCATCTATATTTTCTTTATTTTAAAAATCTCTTATATGACCTTCATTACTTTCTATAATATTAGTTTTTAAATTTAATAATTCATTTAAATATTTTTGAATTATTGAATTGTTATCTAATTTATCATGCTTAATTTTATTAGCAATTTTACGAATATTTTTAATGTCTTGATATACTTCTGAATCAAATAATAATTTAAAATGCTCTTTCAATAATAGATCAATGTCATTATATTTTTTATATTTAGGTAAAATATTACATAAATCAAATATTTCAAGAATATTTTTTCTCATTCAATTGAAAAATTAACTATAAAAAGAGAATATGTTTTTAACAAAACTTTATTTAATTCCATAATATAATCTTCTTTAATTTTTTTATAGATTTATTTTTATAATTTTCAATTTTTACTTTTGAACTGTTACTATTAAGAGGAATATTTTCCATTATAAAATAAGTTGGTGATATCATTTCATTTATAAATTTCATATTTGTATTTTTAGCTTCTTCAATATTATTTTTGTAGAATAAAAATAATGATTCTTCAATTACATTTAATTCAAAAAGTAAATCAATTATTAACTATAAAATATAATTTTCTTTGTTTACAATTGTCATTTTTAATTTTTTTTATTTTACTTATATACCAATATTTCTATATTTGACATGATGCAAATTTATTATAAAATAATAGTTTTTATTATCATTAAATTTAGCAATATGAAAGATTTAAATAATTTAATATCAAAAATTATTTTTTTTTAGTTTTTTATCCTAAATTATAATATAATTAAAAACAAAAAATAAAGGATGTATAGATGGAAGAAAAAAAAGAATCTAAAAAAAATAAAATTGTAGAAGCTATAAAAAACATGGTAAATGAACTTATTGAAAATAAGAAAAAAGAATATTCGGGATTTCCTATTGTTTCTGCTTCTTTAGATAAAGATTTCGAATTAATAGATATCAATGTTAATTCAAGAGCAGATGATAAAAAAACAGATATTGAAAATCATGCAGAATATAAATGTTATAGTGAATTAGAAAATAAAGATGATCAAATAATTTGTTTAATAACAATACCGCCTTGTAATCCTTGTTTTAATGCTATTTTTAAAAATAAAAATAAATATGAAATATATTATTTTATTGATAAACATTGAAATAAAAATAATAGAAAATATTCAAAAGATGTTAAAAAACAAAATAAAGTTAATAATACTAGTAATAAAATTAAAAAAATACCCTATAAATTTTCAATAATCACTAAATTTAATATTAATTACATTATTATGTCTTATCTAGGTGGTCTCTTAACTCAAAAAGATACTGCACAATTTGTAAGAAAAAAAATATTAAAAATAACAAAAGAAAAACTTCAAATTCTAAAAAATTTAATTAATAATAATCAACATTTGAAAGAAGAAATTGAGATTCCTGAGGTTTTATCAATGATAGAGAAAGCTGAAAAAATGAATATTAAAGATGTTTCTTTTAAAGATTATGATAGTGTAGAAAAGTTTGAATGAATTATTTAATAAAGTTAAAATAAAGAAATATCAAATATATTGAATATCTAAAAATGTAATTAATAATAATTAATCTTTGAAAGAACAAATTCAGATTCCTGAGGTGTGATTAATAATAGAGGAAGCTAAAAAATGAATATTAATGATGTTTTTAATAAATTTATTGATCTAAAATAAAAAACATTAAGACGTAAAAATAATGTTTATTTAACTTCGATATTTCACATTATTAAGGAA
Organism: Candidatus Mycoplasma liparidae; assembly: GCA_009884515.1. Taxonomy (GTDB): domain Bacteria; phylum Bacillota_I; class Bacilli_A; order Mycoplasmatales; family Mycoplasmoidaceae; genus Mycoplasma_L; species Mycoplasma_L liparidae. The sequence continues at coordinate 348,935 of RHHX01000001.1, forward strand.
TTCAAAAACTATTATTAGATATAATATCCTTCTGTATTTATATCTAATAATAGTTTTATTTTTTTTAAAAAATCAGATAAATAAACCTATTTTTAATAGAAATTTTTTACTTTATATTCATTATATTTGATAAAAGGCTTTTTATTATTAAATTATTATCAATATACTAGCAAAGTTGATATTGATAAAAATAAAAAAGTTAATTACGAAAAAGACAGAAAACAAATGATATTCTGCAATAATAACAAATGATACATATAACATTGACTAAATGATTATAAATCATTACGTATATTATTAATGGATATTTAAATATAAAAGAGCAAGAAAATTCATCCAAATTATAAATTTGAAATAATTAAAGAACATCCATAAGCAATTTATATAGATTGTAAAATTACTTTTCAATACTTTATTCATGAAATTGGTGGTCTAAAAGTTATATACTAGAGTTTTAAAATATATTAACAAAACCTTTTTATTAATAAAATTGAATATTTTATTTAACACAATATTAGTTCCACATTTATTTAAATAGATACAGTTTATATATTTTTAAAAACTATTAATTTTTAATACTCAATCATTTTCGAAGTTTCTTTATTTTCTTTTCAAGAATAGTAGTTATATTTTCTTTAGATGAATTATCTAATATTCAAAATATATTCATTTTTTCTCTTAAGTCAATTTTAGAAAGTTTGCCACCACTTTTAGTTTCAAATAACTTATCATTAGGTAAATAATTAAATAATTCTTGTTCTAGATCAGGTTTTTGAACAATACACTCAAAAGAATTATTCACTCTTATGTATTTATTATCATCATCTAAATCATAAAATATTAAAATATTAATTTTTTCACATAATTTTAGTGAATTAAGAGTTTTTGCCATTTTTTCTATTGATTTTTTTCCTCCACAATCAATAAAAATGATATATTTTTTTATAAAATCATTTTTTTTGTATTTATAAAAAATATCAAATAAAAAAATTTCATCTGCTAATCCTTCAAAAAGAATGACATTTGTAGCAAAAAGACATTCGATTAATTGTTTTCATTCCCTTGAATTTAATTTATTTGTTTTTTCATTAAAAATTTCAATATCAATAGGTAATTCATACTCATTTTTCTCATTTTCTTCTTGCCTAAAAAAATATTTAATTTTAATTTTTTGATTTTTATCTGTTTCTGATTTTTTTAGTTGAATAATTTTATTTAAAAAAATAGGTGAATGCGTAGCAACAGAAACATTTATTATTTTAGATATTTCATAAATTTCATAAGATATTTTATTTATTAATTCCGGATGACAAAAAGTTTCTGGCTCATCAATGAATAGATGGAAATTAGTTGAATTTATATCTTCTTTGTTTAATTTTAAAAAGTAAACAAGTAATTTAAAATAAGAATAAACAGTAGTTCCTGAACTAAAATTTTCAGTTAATTTTTTGATCGAATCATCATTTTTTGAAATAAATTTTATAAAATCAATTTTTTCTAAACTAGGTATTGCATCTTCGATATCAGAATGAAATAAATTAGTTATTTTATCTTCGAAATAATAATCTTCTGTTTCATTTTTTATTTTTTCTTTGAATTCTGAATATTTATTTTTCATTTTTTTTAATTGATTTTCAATCTCTTTATCAATAATTATTTTTTGTGAAGATAAATCTATTGAATTAATTTCATTAATAAAATTAATAATTTCTGGAATTGGATTGTTTCTTTTAGAACTTCCACTTCCTTCAAATTCTGTTTTTATAAATTTTTCTATATCTTGGCCAACACCTAAAAAAAGAGTTTTAGTTTTATTTTTAATTTTATCTAATTTAATTTGATTTAAAAATAATGTTTTTCCAACCTTATTTGTTCCTATTAAAATTTCAAGTTCTTTCATATTACAACCTTATTATCACTTCATTATTCAAGAATTATTTCATTAGTAATAGCCATATTTAGTAACTTTAATTCCAGTTTGAATTATATATATAATATACAAATAATGAGCAATTTCTCTTTTTATCCAATTATTCATTATCCTAAATTTTTTAACACTAATATGACGCAGTTGTAAAATATATTCAACTTTTCAATTCAGTAGCTAATGTACCTGATATTTTCATAACAATTGGAAAAATTCTTCTATTGATATATATTATTTATGAAATTTATAAAATAAATGAAAATCATGATGATAATGAAGACGATATTGATCTTGAAAATATCAATAATGAAGTTATTCAAAATTAAATTTTTTACTTCATAAATTATATTTATTTTAATGTTAAAATGAATATGGAAGTCTTTTATATGGGGTTAATATGCAAATATTAGTTGTTGGTGGAGCCGGTTATATTGGTTCTGTTCTTGTTGAAGAATTAATTAAAAATAAAAACATTAATAAAATAATTGTTTTAGATGACCTTTCAACAGGTTTTAAAGAAGCAATTCAAAGTAATATTAATTTTATATTAGGTTCAATTCTTGATAAAAATACTTTAGATAAAGTATTTAAGGAAAATAAAATTGATTTAGTTATTCATTTAGCTGCTAAAACAAGTGTAGCTGAATCAGTTTTAAAACCAAGTGAATACTGAGAATCTAATTTATATGGGACTAGTAATTTATTAATAGCTATGAAGAAGCATAATGTTAAGAAAATTATTTTCTCATCAACAGCAGCAGTTTATGGTGAAGTTAAATCAGTTCCAATTAATGAAACAGACGATACTATTCCAGTTAACCCATATGGAAGTTCTAAATTAGCTTGTGAAAAATTAATTTGTGAAGAAAACTATATCAATAATATTGAATATGTTATCTTCAGATATTTTAATGTAGCTGGTGCTAGTGAAAAAAACGGCTTAAGACTTAAAAACCCAACCTTATTAATTCCCAATATTAATAAATCAATTATTGAAGAAACAACCTTTAATTTATTTGGTAATGATTATGATACTTTTGATGGAACTAACATTAGAGACTATATTCATGTTAAAGATATAGCTCAAGCTCATTTAAATGCAATTGAATGGTTAAATATTAAAGAAAATAAAAAAGCTATTTTAAACTTAGGTAATAAAACCGGTTATTCTAATATGCAAATTATTAATAAAACCGAAGAAGTATTAAATAAAAAAGTTAATTATGAAATCAAAGATAGAAGAAAAGGCGATCCTTCTATTCTAATAACAAATAATGATTTAGCTAAAAAAACAATAAATTGAAAAGGAACATCTGATCTTGATTCAATGATCATTAGTGATTATGAATTTAGAAAAACAAGGGAGAAATAAAATGGAAGATAAAAACAATAATAAAAATATTATTTTCGACCCCCCCCCCAATACTTAAGGAATTTTTAAAATATTTTAAAAATGAGAAAAAAAATAAAATAACAAGAGCATTTTTGCTTAAAAATGATGATGAATGATACACCACTAAGGAAGACGTATTATTTTTTATTAGAAATGCTAATATTTCAAAAGATAAAATAATATGATGTCCATTTGATTTTGGAAATTCAAATTTTGTTAAAATTTTCCAAAAAGAGGGTTATAAAGTTGTTCACTCTCATCTGTATGATGGAAAAGATTTTTATACGTATGAACCAAAAAAATGAGATATTATTGTATCAAACCCACCATTTAGAAATAAACATAACCTCTTAATTAGACTTAAAGAACTAAATAAACCTTGAGCATTAATTTTTGGTATACAAGCATTAAATAGTGAAAAATTTTGTGATACATTACAAAAATTTGAAAAACCACAATATATCCATTTAAAGAGAAGAATGTGCTTTACTAAAGATTACTTAAATTATGATGTTAATAATCTACAAAGACCGTCTTTTGCCTCAATGTGAGTTTGTAATAATTTATTTGACAAAGATATTCAAGTTTGGAATGGTGTTAACTATAAAAAAGATAGCAAGGAATATTGCTAATGGAGATTCAAATTTCAAAAAGTTTTTTGAATGGATATGAAAAAATTAATAAAAACATAATAAAAAAGAAAACATTTGACATTTTAATTGATGATAAAATTATATCTAAAAATTTAATTTTTTCAGATATAAAATGAATTGAAACTGATGATGAATATCAAGGTTTATATATTGAATCTATAAATCATATTGTGCAATTTTGCCAAAAATTAAATCATAACGGTACAACAAAATCTAGAAATACTTACTTAAGACAATCTTTTATTCCTGTATATAATTTGTCAAAAATTAAAAAAGCTAAAATGTCAATCTCAGCTAATCCCCTTGATGAAAAGAATTTTTCCAGAATTTTACCTAACTCAATACAAATTCACATTAGGGAAAGTTTGACATTAAATGTTGAGATAAATGATTCTTTACAAAAAAAGTTAGAAAAAAAATTAAATCCTTTTAAAAATTTAGATGAATATGTTTTATTTAAAACGCAATCTAAGGAAAAAAATAAAGGTAATAAATCAACTGTTATTAAGTATATTTTTGATGAAAAAAAAATAGTTGTTTATGGTAAAACTGATGGTGCTAATGGTATGGAAACATTAATTATCATGGAAATTATTTACAAATTTAATAAGAATTTAGAATTTTTTGATATCACTAGTAAACCAAATATCAAAATAAACGAAAAAATTATAAAAATTGGAATTAATATAATAAATTTAACTCCTAATATTAATCTATTTGATAAAAAAGACAATGAAGAAGAAAAAATTAAAAGGAATCAACCTTTATTTTACGGTAATATTATAAAAAAATATATTGATTCAGAAGTAAACATCGATAAATGTTTTGCTTGTGATTATAAAATAACTGAAAATTTAATTAATTCTCATATACATAGATTCGCTGATATAAATAAAGAATTTATGGAAGGTAATTTAACTCGTCAAGAAGCTGAAATATTAGTTAATTCAGGAGATAACGGTTTTCTTTTATGTCCAAATCAAGATAAAGAATTTGAAAAAGGTTTAATTTATTTTGACATTCAAACAGGCACTTTTTTATCAAATGAAGACAAAATATTAAATAACGAAAATTATGCATATATAAAAAATAAAATTATGGAAAATTTTTCAAGTAAAAAAATAAAATTATCAGATGAATTTATCAATAATATAAAAAAACATCACAAAAGAATCGGCAAATAAAAATATTCATAATAAATGTACACCATTTTTAAAATTTTTCTAATCATGATTTGATCATATTTCATTATTCATTACCCCAAAAATACTCTATTATAGTAATATAAATTATGTATTTCTGTTCTAATAACAAATAATGATTTAGCTAAAAAAACAATAAATTGAAAAGCAGCATCTGATCTTGATTCAATGATCATTAGTGATTATGAATTTAGAAAAACAAGGGAGAAATAAAATGGAAGATAAAAAAACAATAAAAATTGAAGTTGATGAAATTCATGATGGATATGAAAAAGGACTAATTAATCCAACAACAATGATTGATTTTGATTTTGAAAATAAAAATATTGATTGATCTGATAAAGTTTTAACTTTATCTAAACAAGAAATAGAATTTGTTCTTGATACAAATACAGTTGCTGATGAAAAAGATCTTAAAATTCTAATTGATGCATTAAACAATAAAAATGATTAGTAGTATTAATGTTTTTTCTCATTACAGTTTATTAGAATCAACATTAAGTATTGATGATATTATTAATTTTTCAATTAACAATAAATTAACATATGCTATCTTAACAGATAAGAACTTTTTTGGTGTTAATGAATTTTATGATAAATGTCAAAAAAATAACCTTAAACCAATAATTGGGTTAAATATTGATTATGAAAATAATAACCTAATTTTAATAGCTAAAAATTACGAATCTTATTTGAAATTATTTAAAATTTCTTCAATGTTAAGTTATGATAAAAAATTTGATTTAAATGAATATTTAGATGATTTTTTTATTATTAAACTTTCTGGAGATATCAATTTTAATTCTGATAATTTCTATACTGATAAAAATTTAAATATTTTTACAAGTAAATATTTAAATCGAGAAGATTATCAATTATACAGAACAATAACAGCTATTAAAAATAATGAAAAAATAACTGAACTTGATTTAAACATTGAAAATACTAAAAACTTTGATTTTTTAGATATCAAAAATATTATTGATGAAAACTTTGATCATATTATTAAAAATACTAATTTAGTAATTAAACAAAATAAAGAAATTCATTTTCCTAAATATCCTAATCCTGATAATACTGATTCAGATACTTATTTAAAAAAAATAGTAATGATTGGATTAATTAAAAAATTAAATTTAAAAGATATTAATGATTTATCTCAAGAGTATTTAAATAGAATTAATTATGAATTAGATACAATTAAAACAATTAAATTTGCTGATTATTTTTTAGTTGTTAATGATTTTACTGAATATGCTAGTAAAAACAATATTTTATTAGGACCAGGAAGAGGTTCAAGTGCTAGTTCACTTGTTTCTTTTTCTTTGGATATAACAAGAATAGATCCAATTCCTAACAATTTATTTTTTGAAAGATTTTTAAACTTAGAAAGAAAAAATCTTCCTGATATTGATATTGATGTAGCTGATAATAAAAGAGCTCAATTAATTAAATATATTTTTGATAAATATGGAGTTGAAAATTGTTCTTATATTATTAACTTTCAAAGAATAAAATCAAAAATGGCTATTAGAGATGTTGGTAGAGTTTTAGATATCAATTTATCAATAATTGATCGAATATCTAAAAACATTCCATTAGATAAATTACTTAGTGATTTGATTGTAAAAAATAAGACTTTTATTAAGGATTATCAAGAATATCCATTACTTTTTAATTTAGCAATAAAATTAGTTGATAAACCAAGACAATTTTCAACCCATCCTGCGGGAATTATTATTGCTGATAAAAAAATAGATAACTATGTTCCAATTATTAAAGGAATTGATGATTTTCCTTTATCACAATTTTCAATGAATTATCTTGAAGATAATGGCTTAATTAAAATTGATATTCTTGGATTAAAAAACTTAACAATCATTAATGATATTATTACTAATGTTAATGCAAAAAATACTAAAAAAATTGATTTAAAAACATTTGATCTTACTGATAAAAAAATATTTGAAGAATTAAGAAAAGGCAATACTAAAGGTGTTTTTCAATTAGAATCTCCCGGTATGAATCAAGTTTTAATGAAATTAAAACCAACTAACATAGAAGAAATATCATTAGTTATAGCTCTATATCGACCAGGACCAATGAATATCATTAATGATCTTATTGATGTTAAAAATAATAAGAAACCAAAGTTCTTTATGAATAAAGCTACAGAAGCTATTCTTGACTATACTTATGGTTATTGTGTATATCAAGAACAAGTTATTCAATTAGTTAAAACTGTAGCTAATTTTTCAAATTCAGAATCTGATAGTTTTAGAAGAGCTATTTCTAAAAAAGATGAAAGTATTATTAATAACTTAAAAGATAAATTTATTAAATCATCAATTAATAATAACTACACTGATAAAGAAGCTAATGAAGTGTTTAACTTTATTGCTGAATTTGCTAACTATGGGTTTAACCATTCTCACTCGTTATCATATGCCCTTATTTCATATTGAGTAATATATTTAAAAATTCATTACCCATTAGAGTTCTTTTCAGTATTATTAGCAAATAGTGATAATGATGAATCTAAAATTATAAAATACGTTAATGATGCAAAATCATACAACATTAGTATTAAAAATATTTCTATTAATGACTCTGGATTGTCTTATTCATTAAAGAATAATGCTATTTATTTAGGTTTTAGTTCTATAAAAGGTTTTGGTTATGAAATATCGAAGAAAATAGTTAATATAAGAAGTTTGAAAGAAAATAATGTCTTTATTTCTTTTGAAGATGCTATTTCTTCGTTGTATGCAAATAAAATAAGTCAAAAATCAATTGAAATATTAATTAGAATTGGCGCTTTTGAAAATTTTAATGTTAATGAAAATTTTCTATTAATTAATTTTAAAGAAATCGTTGATAAATACGGAATTATTAATCAAAAAACAAAACTACCTTTATTTGATATTGTTTATCAAGAAGAATATTTAGAAATGCCTATTATTGAAAAAGAACAATATCAAATGAAATATTTATCAATGTCCTTTATAAAATCTAATTTAGAAAACTTTTTTGATGAAATCAAGAAACAAAATAATAAATTATTTTCAATAAGTGATAATGAAAATAAAACATTTCAAAATTATATCGCTTTAGTTAAAGTTGAAAAAGTAAAAAAACTAATAACTAAATTCAATAAAGAAATGGCTTTTTTTACTCTTAGTGATGTTTCAGGAACTCATAATTTATCATGTTTTGATTCAAGGGTAATTGATAAACTTGAAATCGGTTTAACTTATTTAATTGATATTAAAAATAGTGATCGAGGAGCTAGTATTAGAAATATGATTGTGGAGATTAAAACTGATGAATAATATTATGCCTTAATAAGAATTTAAATTTCTTTATATTGATTAATATCAATAATTTAATATGCAATTTAGGGAATCAATTATATGAGTATTTATAGATTTATTAATCTTCTATGAATATTATTAAATATTTTTAGAATAAATTATTTCCCCGTTTTTATCTTTTATTACTAAATATTTTTCTTTACTCATATTTTCCATTATCTTTTTATTGTATTATTATAAATATATTTAAGTAATAAATTTTTATTCCTTCTACATCTTTAAAAGTTAATTTTAATCTTTTAGAAATATCTATTTTCATTTTAATTATTATGTAAAGATGTTCTATATTCTTTATATATTTTTATTTTTCTGAAAATATTTTATTACTACCACTTGAATTATTTACTTCTTGAGATAATGAATTAATACTTAAACAGAATACATTTCTATTTTAATTATTCATTATACTTTTTTAAGTATCATTAAATATAAGAGAACCATTTATTATTATTTAAGTTCCACCAAATTTTTCTTTTCATAAATTAAAAACTTTAAAATATCTTCATAAAATTAGGTGTTTCACAACCAGTATTATCAATTGCTTTTTCATGATTAATTATTTTATGTCTAAAATAAAATTTTCATCTTGTATTTCAATTTTCAAATATATATTCAAGTATAATTATTATATGGGAATTAATAGAAATGAAATTATTGCAAAATATTATGCTTTATTTTCTTTAGAAAAAAATAAAAACAGTGAGTTGACTTTTTACAAATTTAATAAAAGCATTGATAGCAATTCTTTTATTAAATTTGTTGAATCAAAAGAATTAAAAATTTTGGGCAATATACCTTTATTTTCAACAAAAATTCAAGATGATTTTGATATTAAAAAAAATAATATTTTAAATTTTTTAGATCAAAATAATATAAAAAGTATAATTAAAGACGATTTTCATTTTTTTGAATGTTTTGAACAAATTAAAAAATCTAATTTTTTTTTCTATGAAGGGGATATTGATATATTAAAAAATAATATTGAAAAATTTGTTGCAGTTATAGGTTCTAGAAAAACAGGAAAAGATTCAATTAAATGAATTGAAAAAAATGTTCCAAAGGATAAAATAATAGTTTCAGGACTAGCAAAAGGCGCTGATACATATGCTCATTTAACAGCAATTAAAAATAAACAAAAAATCATAGTTTTTCCAGGTTCAGATATTAGAAAAAAAATAGATTTACCTAGAAAAAAAATTATTAATTATGCAAAAGAAAATGGCGTAATTTTATATAATTTTCCACCTTTTGAAGAAAATAATTATCAAGTTTCTTATTTCTTGGAAAGAAATAGATGAATGGCTCAATTATCATCAGAAACATTTATTACTTATTTTAAAGGAAAATCAGGTACTTTAAGTCAAATGTATGAAGTATCAAAAAAAGATAAATATAATAAAATTTACATCCCAAGCAAAGTATATGAAGATAATTTAGAATATTTAAAAAGTAATATTTGGTCTAATAAAATTATTTCATATCTAGAAAAATTGGATTAAATAATGGAAATAAACATAGAAATTTGCATGTTCTATCATTATGAACCTTCTTCAAAAGAAGAAATTCCAAATAATTTTTTAAAGATTATAAAAGATAATTCAGGGGAGCAAAATGAAAAAATAAAAAGACATTTTAGAGATTTATATGATGACTTTTGTTCTCGAATAAAAAAAATAATAGATTTAAATAATAAAAAAAATATTCTAGTTATTTTTCCTCCTACAAAAATAGGAAAAATAAATAGAATGCTTTCTTGGAAAAATGATTTAATTAAGATTTTGCCAAACATAATTTTTATTGAAATAGAAGCACCAGAATATGAAAAAAAAGATTTGCCTGAAATTACTTATGATAAATTAGGAATTTCTACTTTTAATAATGAAATAGACGAAGATAAAAAAAGTGTATTAATTTTTATTGACGATATTTATACAAAAGGTGAAACTGCTATTTTTTGTATTAAAAATACTTGCAAAAAATTTGATTTTAAAGAACCTGATATCAATATAATTTGTATGGCAAAAAAGAAAAATAAAGATAATACGTTTTATATAAAGGATGCTGAAGACTTTAAAATAAATAAAAAATTAAATCCAATTTATAGTTAATAATTATTTATCAAAATTTATTACACTATTACAACTAATATTTATTACTTATGAATTTTCTATATTATCTTTCTAATGCTTTTTATAACCATAATATATTGTTTCATTACAAATTTCAATAATCGAAGCAAATCAACATAAAAATCTAATTTATCATAATTACAATTTTCAAATTTTACTAAAAACATCACTTTTTATTAATTACTCATTTTAGTTATTAATAAATATCTAAAATTATTTATTTAGTGTGCAATTTTATATAAACAGGTTATATAAATAATAAGATATTTTAATAATGTTATTATGATTGAAGATGACAAAAAAAGATATCAATATAATTATGAAATAGTCGGAACAAGTGAATGAGATGTTGATGCTTTCATTTTTATGCAGCAATTCATTATGTTAATTTTGAAAAAAATCAAAACTATTAGTGAAGACAAAATGAATGAGTATTTTTCAAAATTTCATCATTCCTTTTCAGGTAAGGAGTTAATTGATATAAAAAGAATAATTCAAATGGAATATGAAAGAAAATTAAAATATTATAAGGCTCATAAAATATCTAAAAATACAGGTTCTATTGCAGCTATAGATGGAAAACAACTACATGAAACAATAGGGGATATTTGATTCGATTACTTATTCTTTCCCTTGCCAAAGATTTATCTGTTGCAGGTTTATTTCATGGTTTTAATCAAGGAATGAGAAAAGGCGAAGGAACTCGTTCTAGTTTACTTTAAGAAATAGGAAGAATTTTAGAGGAATTAGGAAATATCAAAAAACTACCTAAATTTTTATTATTAGAAAATGTTTTCTAATATGTTAAGTTCCCGTCATATAAATGATTATATAATTTGAAAAAAAGAACTATATGAAATGAGTTCTAAAACTAAAACATATATTCTTAATGCAAAAGATTATGGAATTCCTCAAAATAGAAAAAGAGTTTATGCTATTTCAGTTTTAGGAGATTTTGAAGTTGATTAAAATTTTGAAATTATTAGATATAAAAATTATTTATATATTTGAATGTTCTTTTTCAATTTTATTTTTTTCTTCTTCAGAAAAAATAATGAAAGTTTTAGTTCAACCATCTACATATAAAGTAAAATATTCCTGCATATTAAAACTAAATTCTTCTCAGATCCATTCCTTATTAATGTTATTTTTCAAGTTTTTTAGAATAAAACTTATATCAATTTTTTTCTCATTTTTTATAATCTTTTTTCTTTGATCTAAATTCTTAATCAGCTCATTAAAATGTGGTATATCAATTTCGTCTATACCTTTTTGTTTAGGAAGATTTCTTACACTACCTTCATTATTCTCTATAATATTTACTTGTATATTTAATAAATTTTCTATATTATTAATTATAAAATTACTATTTTCCTTGTCATGTTTAATTTTATTAGCTATATTACGAATTTTTTTAATATCTTTATATATTTGAGAATTAAATAATAATTGAAATTTTTCCTTTATTATATTTTCTATTTCAAAATATTCAATCCCTTTTCTATCACTCAATAATCCACATAATTTTAATATTTTTTTAATATTTCTCTCTCATTCTATTGAAAAATTTAATATAAAAAGTGAATAAACTTTTAATAATGTATCATTATATTTCTCGTTATTTATTTTTTCTAATTCGATAATTTTTCTATTTTTCTCTAATTCAATTTCTTCCTTTGAACTATTAGTACTTATTTTTAGACTAGGACCAGAATATACACCTAATTTTATTTGCTCTATAAATTTTAAATTTGCAATTACTTCTTTACTAAATTTATTACTAAAATATAAATATAAAGAATTTTCAATTGTTTCTAATTCGAAATAATCAAATCAAATACTTGTTATATCAAAATTTTTTCTTTGCATAATGCTATCATTTTTAAATTTATTAGACATATAAAATTTCTCCATATTAATTAATATTATATATAATAAATAAAATTTATTATTTTCTTTATTTGATAAATACAATATAATAAACTTTATTGATTTAAATTATCATTTTTTAAAAAAAGTGATGAGGAATATAAAGCTTTAATAGAAATCAAATTTTCACTGCCTTTACAACTATTTGCTGAGAATAATTATCCATAAAGTATTTTTCTAAGATTTCTTTAAATATTATAATCATTAAAAAAATAAAGTTTTTATTATACCTTATATGTGTCAAAAAAAGCAAAGCAAGAATACCAATGAAGCGCTAAAATAAATATTTTTTTAAAAAGGAATATAAATATGAGTAAATGTATTATTATTGATGGGAACTCATTATTCTATCGAGCTTATTTTGCTACTAAAAATAACTATGACTATGCTATTAGTAATCAAGTAGTTCCTAATAACGGCATCGTTACTTTTTATCGAATGTTTAAAAAATTATTTGATAGAGAAGTATATAGTTATGCATTAATAGCATTTGATCATGGAGAAAAAACATTCAGACATGAAACTGATCCTAATTATAAAAGTAATAGAAAAACTACACCTGATGATTTAATTAAACAAATGTTAGCATCTAAAGATATCTTGGATGCTATTGGCTTTAAAACATTATCAAAAGAAAACTTTGAAGCTGATGATTTAATTGGTTCTTGTGCTAAATTATTTAATGATAATAATATTAATGTTGAAATTTTTAGTTCAGATAAAGATATGCTTCAACTTGTTAATGAAAAAACTAATGTTAATTTATTAAAAAAAGGTGTGAGTGATATTTTACAATATAATGCTACTAATTTTCAACACCAATTTTTTAATTTAAAACCAAATCAAATAGTTGATTTTAAGGGATTAGTTGGTGATTCTTCAGATTCTTTAAAGGGAGTTATTGGAATTGGTGAAAAAACAGGTGTTAAATTATTAAATCAATATCAAAATATTGATAACATCTATTCTCAAATAGATACTTTAGATACTACTTTAAGTATTAAGAACAAATTATTAAATGGTAAAGATGAAGCTTATAGATGTCGTGAAATGTCTAGAATAGTACTTGATTTATTTAAAAATGAAAATATTACTTCTTTTAGAATTAAAGAAGAAGACTTTAAACCAATTATTGATTTAATTGAAGAATATCGAATCCATTACTTATTTAATTAAATTACTAATGTATTTTTTTAATCCTTCATCTTTTTGAATTAAAGTAATAATTCTTTTAATTGCAGACATAACTGATGAATGATCCCTATTATTAAAATATTTACCAATTTCTCCATAACTCATTTGGAATTTTTCTCTTAAAACATACATACAAATATGTCTAACAATAGTAACTTCTTTTAATCGAGAAGCTGATTTGATAATACTTGATTTAGCATTATATTTTTTGCAAATTATTTCAATTATTAAATCAGGATTAATATTGTAATGTTTTTGTTTATTACCAAAGGTAACAAATTCTTCATCAAGAAATTTTTGAATAAAATTAACATCAATAATTTCATCTGCTTTTAAATATTGGATAGCATAAAAATTAATTCTGTTAATAATTCCGATTAATTTTCTTAAATCATTATCAAAATGTTTAATGATCATTAAAACAGCATCTTCAGTATATTCAAAAGCGTCACCATTTTCATTAATTTTAACTAAAGCAATTTTTTTTAATGATTCCATTTCAGGAACATTTATTTTTAGAACTAAACCAGAAGAAAAACGACTAATCATTCTTTCTTCAAAACCTTCAAGACTTTCAATTGGTTTATCAAGAGTCATTACAATTTGCTTGTTATTTTTAATCATTGAATTAAAAATATTGAAAAATACTTCACAAGTTTTAATTTTGTCTGATAAATATTGAATATCATCCATTAATAATAAATCATAACTAGTATATTTATTTTTTAAACTTTCAACAAAACTACTACCTTTACTAATGGCCCTAAAAACTTCACTAATAAAATTTTCCGTTGGAAGATAAATTATTTTTTTATCTTTAAAATTTTTATAAAAATAATTTCCTAAAGCAATAATTAAATGGGTTTTACCTAAACCAGTTGATCCATAAATAACTAAAGGGTTATATAAATTACCTAATGTACCCTTAGTAAAACTAGCAACAGCAGTATATGATTGTTTATTAAATTCACCAACAATAAAATTATTAAAATTATAATTTTCGATTAAATTAGTATCTTCATAATTATTATTTTCATTAAAGATATTATCAATTTTGTTATTTTTAATGGTTGTATTTTCATTTTCTAAAAGAAAATTAATTTGAAAATTACTATTCATTTTTCTAGCTATAATCGTATTAATTATTTCTCGATAGTCATTTGTTAAAATAGATTTAGCAAAAACAGAAGCAACAACAACATAAATATCCTGTTCTTTAATTCTAGAAATTTTTGAAGTCATAATACAATCATTATAAATTTGTTGATTTTCTTCGAAATATTGTTGAAGTTCTTTAATAACTTCGTCTCATAATTTTGTTAAATTTTTTCTATTCATCGTATATTAATTTTATCAAAAATTAGTTTCAAATTTTTTTTTGATGTTTAATTTTTTAAGATGACTTAAAAATGTGTTAATATAACAATATATTTTTTATATTTATAAATTTTTTTTTAGTAGGTGATATATATGAAAAGAACATACCAACCGAATAATAGAAAAAGAAAAAAAATCCACGGATTTAGACAAAAAATGAGCACAGCTGGTGGAAGAAATCAACTTGCACGTAGAAGACTTAAAGGAAGAAAAAAACTAACTGTTTCTGATCCTCAATAATTTTTTATGAAAAAAGAATTTAGAGTACTAAAAAATTCAGATTTTCAAAAAATAATTAAGAATAACCAAAAATTCCATTCTAAAAATTTTGTTATATATTATCAGAAGAGTTTGACTACTTCACATAGGATAGGAATTACTATTTCTAAAAAGGTAAGTAAGAAAGCTGTTGATAGAAATTTATTAAAGAGAAGAATCAATCATATTTTATGTAATTACGATAATTTTTTATTATTATTAGATTATATTTTAATAGCAAAATCAGCAGCAAGTACTCTTGATTATAGTTCTATTGAAGAAGAAATAATATTTCTCTTAAAAAAAGTATATAGAAAGAATCAGACGGATAAAAATGTTTAACTTTGGTAATAATAAATCAAAAAATGATAGCTTAGAACCATTTAAAAAAATGCTTTTACCTGATTTTGCTGCACTTAATAAAGCTGATGAGAAAAAAATTGGTAGAAATAAGATTATAAAAGAAATTCTTAAGTGATTAAAAGTTTTAATTTATCTCTTTTTCTTTTCAATGGGTCTTTATGGTTGTGGTCAGAGTTTAGGTGAATATTGAATCCAAACTAGTGCTAGTATGGGTAGTGGACTTGAAATCGGTTTTGCTCCAGGAGCAACCGGTGACTACATATTTGATTTAATTGCTAATCCATCTGGGCAAATGCTCTATCCTTTTTCAGAATTTACAATGGCTTATGGGCCTTTTTATGGTCTTTTTGTTTGACCATTTGCACAATTATTATTACATTTTATGTTTGCAACTAGATCATGAGTTGGTGGTTTAAACGCTTTTGTTGGAATCTTTTTAATATTATTTATTATTAAAATAATAACCTTTCCAATCTCAATTAAATCAAACTTTGCATCCGAGAAGATGACTGGGGTCCAGGGAAAAGTTGCTGAAATTAATGCTAAATATAAAAATGTTAGTGATATGCAAGGTAAACAAAAGAAACAAGCAGAAATGCAAGATCTTTATCGAAAAAATAATGTAAAACCATTTGCTTCTATTGAGCAAATATTTATTACATTACCAATTTTCTTAATTGTGTATCGTGTTGTTACGATTGTTAGACCATTAAAAGCTTCTTTTTTATTTGGAATATGAGATTTATCTCTTTCTCCAATTTCACAAATATTTTCACAATTTACCAACAATGGATGAACATATTTATTCTTTATTGCTTTAGTTGTTCCTTCACAATTCTTATCTCAAAGATTACCTCAAAGATGAGTTAAGTCTAGAAATAAAAATGCAACAACAATTGGGGTTGCTAATAATAAACAATTAAAGAAAACAAAAACAGTTCAAAATGTGTTTACTATTTTCATGGCCATTATTGCCATAACAACAGCCGCTGGTATTGGTCTTTACTGATTCTTTAACTCATTGTTATCTTTACTTCAATCATATATAGTCCATCTAATAATTTTAAAAAGAAGACAATCTGGTTCAGGCGCTCGTAGTAAATTAAGTAAATTGGGTCTTTAGTTTGAATAAAAAAGAAATAATTAATTATTTAAAAAAAGAAAATTTTTTCCCATCTAAAAAAATGGGTCAAAATTTTCTTTTGTGTAATGAGACTAAAAAACATATTGTCGATGTTTCCAAAATTAATCAAGAAGATGTTGTACTTGAAATAGGTCCTGGTCTTGGAGCTATTACTTCTGAAATAATGAAGAAAACAAAAAATTTATATCTTATTGAATTAGATAAAAGATTGTTTGCTTTTTTAAAAGAAAAATATCATAATGTTGAAAACTTAATAATTATCAATGATGATATTTTGCGAATAGATCTTAGTGATTTATTTAAGAAAATAGATTCTGATAATATTAAAATTGTTGCAAATCTACCTTATAGTATTTCATCAAAGATTATTTTAAAATTGTTAAGTATTAATAAAGTTAAACAAATAACCATTATGGTTCAAAAAGAAATGGCAGATAGAATATCTGCTGATGTCGGTTCAAAAAAATATAATGGCTTTACTGCACTTTTAAGTTTAGTTAGTGATGTTAAACAAGAGTTTAGTGTTGATAAATCACTATTTTATCCAGAACCAAATGTTCAATCAGTAGTTATTACAATTTCAATTAATAAACACCTTGATAACTTTATTGAAATTAGTAAATTTTTTAGAGTGTGTTTTCAAAGTAAAAGAAAATCACTTGTTAATAACTTACTTAGTAATTACAAAAAAGAAATTATCATTCAAGTTTTAGATGAACTTGGAATTGATAAAATGATTAGAGCTGAACGATTAACTCCCAATCAATTAGTGGAATTACTAAAAAAATTAAAAATATATAGTATGGTATAATACATTAAAAAGAAGGATTATATTAATGAGTAAAAGTATTGAATGTTATGGTAAAGTTAACGTTGGTTTAAATGTTTATAAAGTTCATCCTAAAAAAAATAATTATCATAAAATAGAAACAATCATGATTTTATGTCGTGAATTTGTTGACACTATTATTATCAGTGAAAGTGTTGATATGTTTTCAGTAACATATGAAAATGTTAATGGTGAAGTTATTGATATTAAAGACGATACTATTACAAAAGCATATAAATACTTTCAAAAACATTTTGGTTTGAAAAAAACATATTCAGTTAGAGTAATTAAATCAATTCCAATTGGTTCAGGTTTTGGTGGAGCTGCTTCTAATGCTGCTTATTTTATGAATCATATTGCTGAAATAAATAACTTTGAATTAACTCGAACTGAATCAAACATCTTTAAAGAAAGTGATTATCATAAAATTGTTTTTGAAGTAGGAAGTGATGTACCATTCTTTTTATCAAAATCAGAAATTGCTCATATTGAAGGATTTGGTGAAATTATTAATAAAATCCCAAGTTATAATGTTCCTAAGTTTTCTATTATTGCAACTGATATTACAACATCAACTACTAAAATTTATGAAGAATTAGATTTCTTAGATTTAAAATTAACTGAATCAAAATTTAAAAAAATAATTAGTAAATTACCAGTTGTTCCTGTTAAATATGTTCATAATAATTTACAAAACCCAGCTTTTAGTAAACATAAAAAACTTAAAAAATGATACGACGCTTTAGAAGATGAAGATAAAAAAAGTACATTTTTAAATGGTTCTGGTGGATATTTTGTTAAATTCTAATAACCAAAAAGAAATAAAACCAGTCCGAACAAGATATGCTCCAAGTCCAACTGGATTTTTTCATATTGGTGGTGCTAGAACTGCTTTATTTAATTATTTATTTGCAAAAAAAAATAATGGAAAGTTTATCTTTAGAATTGAAGATACTGATATTTCAAGAAATATTAAGGAGGGAGAAGATTCTCAAATTGATAATCTTCTTTGAATGAATATTGAAATTGATGAATCACCAAGAAACCCTGTTGATAAATATAATAACTATCGACAAAGTGAAAAACTAGCTTTATATAATGAATTAGTTAATGAACTTTTAGCTAATAAGAAAGCTTATCATTGTTTTTGTTCAAAAGAAAAACTTGAAAGTGATCGAGAATTTGCTAAACAAAATAAGATAACACCTAAATATAATAAAACTTGTTTGAATTTATCAGAAACTGATATTCAAAATAAATTAAAAAATAATGAAGAATTTGTTGTTAGATTAAAAATCGATCAAGAAATTATTTTTGAATGGAATGATTTAATAAGAGGAAAAATGAAGGTACCAGCATCTTCATTAACTGATCCTGTTATTTTAAAACAAAATAAAATTCCTATGTATAATTTTGCCGTTGTTGTTGATGATCATGATATGGAAATTACTCATGTTTTAAGAGGTGAAGAGCATTTATCTAATACTCCTTATCAATTAGCTATTTTTACTGCTTTATATCCAGATACAAAGAATGAAATTATGTATGGTCATTTACCAATCATTATTAATGAAAACAAAAAAAAATTATCTAAAAGAGATTTAGAATTAAAACAATTTGTTGAAGATTATAAAAATGAAGGATATATTCCCCAAGCAATTGTTAATTATTTAGCTTTGTTAGGATGATCTCCAAAATCTAAAAAAGAAATTTTTTCAATGAATGAATTAATTGAAAATTTTGATATCAATGCAATTTCGAAATCTCCAGCAATGTTTGATGTTAAAAAACTTCAATGAGTTGCTAATCAATATTTCAAAACTATTGATGATGATTTGTATTTAAAAGAAATTAAAAATTTTATTAGTATAAAAGACGAAATCATCAATACTAATTTAGATGAGATATGTTTATTATTTAAAAAACAAATTAGTTCATATTCAGAAATAAATATTATGATGAAAGATTTATTTTTACAAGAAAACAACAATATCGAAATTAATTATGATGAAATTGGCAGTAATCAAAAAGTATTTATCGATATTGCTAATTTTTTAATTGAAAAAATTAGCAATATCTCTGAATGAAATGAAAATAATATTAAAAAAATTATTGATGAAGTTAAACAAAATTTGCAATTATCAGGAAAAAAACTATTTATGCCAATTAGAATTTTAACTTCGAGAAAAAATCATGGTCCAGAACTTTCTAAAATAATTTTTCTATTGTCAAAAAATAAAGTTCTTAAAAATATCAGCCAATATTTAAATGAAAAAGAATAAAAGTAATTATGCGAAATATCGATTTTATTAAAGATCCAATTTATGGAGAAATTTCATTTTCAGAATCTGAGAAATGAATTATCGAACTTATTAATACAAATGAATTCAAAAGATTAAAAAACATTGTTCAGTTAGGCACTTGTCATTTTGCTTTTCCTTCAGCTGTTCATAATCGTTTTGTACATTCTTTAGGAGTTTTTAATTTAGCAAGACTGTTTCTTAATAATATTAAAGCTACAAAAGAAGTAGATGAAGAAACATATAAAGCAATTTTAACAGCAGGATTATTACATGATATTGGTCATGGTCCATCTTCACATTCATTTGAAATTTATATGAATAATAAGTTTCATCATGAAGATATGACTATTAGAATGATTAAAAATAAAAAAGGACAAATTTATCCTATTTTAAAAAAATATAAAATTAATATTGATTTAGTTATTCAAATTATTGAAAATAAAACTGATGAATTATGAAAATACCAAATTGTTTCAAGTGATATTGATGCTGATAGATTAGACTACTTAATGAGAGATAGTTATTTTTCTGGTGTTGTTTATGGAAAAGTTGATTTTTCAATCTTAATGAAGTGAATACTTGTTAAAAATAATCAAATATGTTTTGATAAAAAAGCACATAATGTGATTGAAAACATTCTTTATTCTCGATTAGCAATGTTTAAACAATTGTATTTACATAAAATGGCTATTTTAAAAGAAACACTAGTTGTTAAATTACTTGAAAGAATTTATGATTTAAATACATTAAATTTCAAATTCAAAGATGAAAGAAATTTAATGTATTTATTAAAACCCTTTCTTAATGATGAAATTGAAAATTGAGATATTGCTCTTTATCTTGAATTTACAGATAATACTTTAAATCAATTAATTGAATCAACTTTAAAAGAAGAAGATATTATCTTAAAAAAATTAGCCAATTCATATATTAATGATTCTGAATTTGAATTAATATCAATTAAAAAAAATGAAAAGAAAAATAAAGAATCATTACATAAAATAATTAATGAGTTTGATAAAAAAATAACTGATGAAGAAATAAAATATTATTTTGCTATTATATATAGTGTAAAAACTTTATATAGCTCAAAAAAAGACAATATTATGATTTTTAATGAGAGTGATAATTCATTAAAACCAATTACAGATTATAGTGATATTTTAAAAAAATTAGATAATCATGAATTCGTAGTAAATAATATTTTTTGTTTGAAAAAATAAAGATAAGAAAGAAAATTATGACAGTAAATATTTTAAAATTAATTAACGATGTATATCAACTTGTTCTTGAAACAAAATCAGACATTAAAAAATTTACTTTTGATGAAATGTTTTCATTAGTAATTGAAAAAAATAACCTACCTCCTACTAAAACAAGCAAAATAATTGGAGAATTCTATACTGAATTAGTATTAGATAATAGATTTGTTTTAATATCAAACATTGATAAAGAATTTTCTTTAAGAGAATGAATTAACTATTCTGAATACAAAAAACAAATTAATGAAATTGTTAGATTAGACGAAGAAGTTTTTGATGAAGACTATGTTGCTGTAAAAAGAAAAAAAGCAGTTGTTGAAACAACTGAAATTGAGGAATAAAATATGGATTCTATCAAATTATCTAACATTAAAGATATGTTAAAAAATGCTAAAAAAAATCATTATGCAATAGCTCATATTAATATTAATAATTTGGAATGAATTAATGCGGTTTTAGAAGCTAGTAGTGAAACTAATACACCTGTTATATTAGGCGTATCAGAAGGCGCTATCAAATATAATAACGGGTTTCAAAATGTCCATGATATGGTTATTAATTCTATGAAGTTTAAAAATATAAAAACTCCAATAGTATTACATTTAGATCATGGAACTTTTGAAGGTTCTAAAAAAGCTATTGCAGTAGGATTTTCTTCAATAATGTTTGATGGTTCTAGTTTAGACTTTAATGAAAATATTGAAAAAACAAAAATATTAGTTGATTTAATAAAAGATAAAAATATTTCAATCGAATGTGAAATCGGTTCTATTGGCGGAGCTGAAGATGATGTTAGTTCTAATGGAGATTTATCTTCTGTTGATGAATGTATTGAAATGTCTAACCAAGGAATAGATGCTTTAGCAGTTGGTGTTGGATCAATTCACGGTCTTTATCCTAAAAATTGAAAAGGGCTAGACTTTGATTTATTAAAAAAAATTAATGCAAAATGTAATGATATTCCCCTTGTTTTACATGGTGGAACTGGTATTAATGATGAAATGATAAGAAAAGCTATTAGTTTAGGAGTTTCTAAAATTAATGTTAATACAGAATGTCAATTAGCTTTTGTTGGTGCAATTAGAAAATATATTGAAGATGATAAAGATCTTGATACTGCTAATAAAGGTTATGATCCTCGAATGGTTTTAAAAGTTGGAGTAACAGCTATCAAAAACAAATGTATTGAAAAGTTTGAATTATTTGGTTCTTTAAACAAAGCTAATTAAAATAATTAAGGAATTTAAATGGGTTTATCAACAGGAATAATCGGACTACCAAATGTTGGCAAATCAACATTATTTAATGCTATTACTAATTCAAATGTAGAAGCTGCAAATTATCCATTCGCAACAATTAATCCTAATGTTGGAATTGTATATATTCCGGATATAAGACTTGAAAAATTAGCTGAAATTTTTAATCCTGAAAAAATTGTTCATGAATCTTTTAAGTTTGTTGATATTGCTGGTCTTGTTAAAGGAGCATCAAAAGGCGAGGGATTAGGGAATAAATTCCTTCAAAATATTAGAGATGTTGATTCTATTTGTCATGTTGTTAGGTGTTTTGATAATTTAGATATTAATCATGTTGAAAATTCAGTTGATCCAATTAGAGATCTTGAAATAATAAATTTAGAATTAATTATTTCTGACTTAGAAATAGTTATGAAAAGATTTCTACGAATTAAAAAATCAGCATTAAGTGGTGATAAGGTTGTTTTTGAAGAATATTCACTTTTAGAAAAAGTTATTAATCAACTTAACAGTAATGAATTTGTTAGTAATCTTAATTTAAATAAAAATGAATTGATTTTTTTAAAATCATTTAGTCTTATCACTTTAAAACCTTTTATATTTATTGCTAATGTTGATGATGAATCATTAACTAATTTAAAAGGTAATCAACACTATTTAAATTTAAAAAAATATGCAGATGAAAGAAGTATTGAAATTATTCCAATTTCAGCAAAATTAGAATTTGAAATCTCTGAATTTTTAGATGAAGAAAAGAAAAGTTTTTTAGCTGAATATAATATTCAATATTCTGGACTTGAAAATATTATTATTTCTTCATTTAAAATACTTAATTTATCAACTTTTTTTACATGTGGAAAAAAAGAGATTAGAGCATGACAATTTCAAAATGGATCAACAGCACCTCAAACAGCAGGAATAATTCATACGGACTTTCAAAGAGGATTTATTAAGGCAGCAGTTATTTCTTATGAAGATATGATTGAATATAAAGATGAAAATAAAATAAAAGCTTTAGGAAAATTAAGAGTAGAGGGTAAAAAATACATCGTGCAAGATGGTGATATTTGTGATTTTAGATTTAATGTTTAATGAAAATAATTAAAGAGGAAATTAATGAAAAATAAAAAAGCAATAATAGAAGTTATTTGTGGGCCAATGTTTGCTGGTAAAACTGATGAATTATTAAAAAGATTAAACAGAGCTTCTTATGCTAATATTCAATATTTAGTTTTTAAACCTAAAACTGATACTAGAAGTAAAGATGAAATTTCTTCAAGAAATAATTGTCAAAAAAAAGCAATATCAATTGATAAATCAGTTGATATTTTAGAATACATTGCAAAAGAAAAGATTGTTCCTCAATTAGTTACTATTGATGAAGCTCAATTCTTAGATAATGATCTTTATCTAATTGCTAATAAATTAGCTGATATGAATATTGAAGTTATCATTTCAGGTCTTGATTTAGATTTTAAAGGTGAACCTTTTGAAACAATAAAGAGTATTTTACCTTATGCTGAAAAAATTACCAAATTAACAGCAATATGTATTAGTTGTTACAACAATGCTAATAGAAGTCAAAGAATGATTGGTAATAAAGTTGCATCAACAATAGACCCAGTTGTTGTAATTGGTGATATTGAGCAATATTCAGCTAAATGTCGTCATTGTCACATAGTAATTAAAGAACCTAAAAATGAATCACAGACAAAGATTAATAATTTAATTAAAGAAATAAAACAAAAATTTCTTTTATAAAGTTATAAAAATATGATTTTCTTATATAATTAAATTGGTATTTAATGCGCCTGTAGCTCAGTTGGATAGAGCACACGCCTTCTAAGCGTGCGGTCGGGAGTTCGAATCTCTCCAGGCGCGCCATTTATATAATAAAAACATATAGTTAATATTAACTATATGTTTTTTTATTCAATCGGTAATCTTTATTACTCATTTGAAAATAATCATCAAATGATAATGTTTTAATTCGGTCTATCAAAGTTTTTAAAGCTCCAGATTCTCCATATCTAGAAAAAGAACTGGTTAAATAATATTTTTTTAATTCATCAATTTTCATATCTGATGAAAAAATTGTTGTTTTATCATAATCTAATCGATGTTGAAGAATTGAAAGTAATACTGTCAGATGAGTTCATTTTCCAAAAGATTCATTACCCATACCATCAAGTACTAAATAATCAACTGTCTTTAGATTTTCTTGGATTTGATTTATATTATAATCAGAATTAACATCTCTCTTAGAAATACTTGCTTTTAGATAATCAAACAACTCAGTTAAATTAACAATAGCAACAGTTTTTTCTTGTTTAGCTAATGAATTAAGTAGTGAAGAAAGAAAATAAGTTTTACCACTTCCAAATGTTCCTGAAAGAAAAAATCCGTTTGTATCTTTTAGTTTTTTAATATTAATAAGTTTATTAATTATTCTTTGTCTAGCAGGATCATCTTGATCAAAGATATTACCTTTTTCAAAAAAATCACCATATTTTTTAGCATTAATATTTGAAAACTTTATATATTTTTTCAAAATATTATCAGGATTATTGATTGCTTTTAGACAAGGAGAAAGTGAAATAGAAATTGCGTTAGTTTTATTTATTTCAATATTACTATGATAATTATTAATTTTACAATCTAGACTTTCTAAATCATTATCACAAATCTCATTACTTTCTATTGCTCTTTTAATATCAAAGATACCTTTTTTAATAATTTTTGCATCACAATCTAATTTTAAAACATCGGGATGATTTTTATATTTTTGATATAGTTCTTCTTTATAAGATTCAATATTATTATTAATTACTTTAAATTTTTTCTTGTCCATATTTTAATCTCAATCCAATCCGTTATTAATTTTCTTTGAAACGATATTACTTTGACTCATAATAGATTGATTTAAATGTTTGATTGTTTCTTCAACACTGGTAATATTTAATCGATTTATTGTATTTGCAATTTTAGCAATGTATTCAAAAACAATTTTACCCTTATTTTTATAAATGACAAAATCAATAAGAACATTGATTAAATAATCTGGTAAACTGAATTTTTTTCTTAAAGTATTGATTATTGTTTTATCACCAAGATCAATAGCTTGCTTTTGAAGTAGTGAAAGATATTGTTCACTATTATATTTTCGATAATCTTCAAGAACTTTTTCATTTGATTCCAAATCAAATGAATCACTAAAGATTTTAGAATTTCTATTAATGGAAATTACATTGTTTAATTTTAATTTACTACTTGGTTCAATTAAATTTAAAAAATTATTATTAAGTTGATACCGATCAATTAAATATTGTTTGGAATCAAAAAAGATGGAATTATAAATAACCTTTAAAATTTCATTATAAGTTAAATCATATGTTCTGAAATTATATTCAATTATTTTTTTATCTTCTTCACTAATAACAATTAATTTATTAGTCATTTTTAATAATGAATCATAAATTTGATTAAAATCTAAATTGTTAATATTATTAATATCTAAATCCCCATAAACAGATTCAAAAGTAACATTGATATTTGTTAATAAAGTTAATTGGAAATCATGCTTTTCAAAAGCATATTTAACTTTATCAAAATTGCTACTACCAATAGCTTCTTTTAATAGAAGAATTTTTTTACTATCCTTTTTAAAATCACTTCAAGATATGAAATTATTAATTTTTAAATAAAAAGTATCATATTTATTAATATCAATAAAACAAGAAATTAATTTCATTGCTTCAAGTTTCTTTTTTGCTTCTGAAAATTGCGTTTCACTAAAGTTTAAAACTTTACTAATATCACTAACTTTATTAGTGCTAATATTAATTTTATTATTAAGATCACAATCACTAATTAAGTAATTATAAAGTAAAGTTGCATCAGTTTTAATAATCGGAGAATAAACATGAGTGAATAGAAAATTATTAAAAATAAAATCTAAATTTTTGATAATACGATAGTTCATTCCAATCATATTCCACCCCTTCCTTACTACTTGATAACTAAAAATATTTTAAACTTATTTTTAAACTCTTTTGAGTTTTTTAAAACAAGTTTTTTTATCAGTATTACTTTCCCCACTGGTTTTAATTCTTATAAACATCAATAAGGTTTTGATTTTGCTATTTTTAAAAGTTATCCACAAATTGTTGATAAATTTTCTAACTTTTGCCCATATTTGGGTGATTTTGCCTAATTTTCATAATTCTGTTATCTTTTTTATTGCTAATATAATAAATGTATTGTATTTATATTAATAGTAATTTATTTCTTAATAGATAGTTTATGGGAGAATTTTTGGTGGATAAAAATTTAATAATTGTTGAGTCAAAAAATAAAATAAAATCAATAAAAAAATATGTTGGTAGTAACTATGAAGTTATTGCATCAAGTGGGCATATTAGAGAATTAGATAAAAGAGGTTTTGGTTGCGATCCTAAAACTTGAATTCCGAAATGAAAAGCTACTAATCCTGAATTAATTAAAGAAATAAATAAAAAAGTACAAGATTATCAAAAAGTCTTTTTAGCAACTGATCCCGATCGTGAAGGAGAAGCTATTTCTTGACATCTATTTGATATTTTAAATGATGAAGATAAAGTTAAGTGTCAAAGAATAACCTTTAATGAAATTACTAATAACGCTGTTAATGATGCAATTAATAATCCAAGAGATATTGATATGAATCTTGTTTATTCACAATGAAGCAGAAGATTACTTGACAGAATGGTTGGATATAGTTTGTCTAATTTAGTTCAAAGAAAACTAAGAGCTAAATCAGCTGGTAGAGTTCAATCAATAGCTTTATTATTTATTGTTGAAAGATTTCTTGAAAGAGAAAAATTCGTTAAAACAAACTGATGAACTATTAATACTATTCTTGAAAATAATATTGAAATTTTCTTAAGAGAAATTAAGGGAGAATTTAAAGCTTTTCCAACGTCATCAACAAGTGAAATTAGATTTGCTATTGAAGATGAAGCTAATAAAATTTCTGAAAAATTAAATAAAGACTTTGAAGTTTATAAAATAGATGAACCTAGTTATAAAACTTCTAAAGTTCTTTTACCTTATTCAACTGATACATTATTAACAGCAGCATATTCTAAATATGGCTGAAAAGCTTCTAAAACAACTTTCTTATCACAAAAATTGTTTGAAGGTATCAAAATTAATAATGAACAAATACCTTTAATTTCATATCCAAGAACAGATTCTAATAGAATGAACTCTTCCTTTATTGAACTTACTAAAAAATACATTGAAGATAAATTTGGAACTGAATATGTTTTAAGTGCATCTAAACCAGCATCCGCAAAAGCTAAAACAAAAGATACCGAAATTAAAATTCAAGATGCTCATGAAGCTATTAGACCAATTGATATCAATATTGAACCAGCTTATTTATCAAAAAACATCACTGAAAAAGATGCGAAAGATTTAATTACACTTTATAAGTTAATTTGAACAAGAACAACTTCAAGTTTGATGAACCCACCAATCTTTATTAACAATGTTGTGCGTTTTAAAAACAATGATCACAAATTTTATACAAAATATACTAAGAATAAATTCTTAGGTTATCATATCTTGCCTTATTATGATATTTCTAAAAGTGAAAATATTATTAATTTAAGCTATTTAAAAATAGGCGATAAACTTTTAAGTATTAATAAAACTCCAATTGTTAATATGCACACAACAGAACCACCTGCATTATATAATGAAGGTAGTTTAGTAAAAGCTTTAAAAGAAGCTGGAGTTGGTAGACCTTCTACTTATGCATCAATGTCTGGAATTGTTCAATCAAGAGGTTATGTTATTAATGATACTAATGGATTAAGTCCAACTGATAAAGGTGTTTTAGTTATTGTTAGTCTTTTAAAAGGGTTTCAAAGCATTATTTCTAAAAAGTTTACAGCTGAAATGGAAAGTGATTTAGATAAAATAGCTACCGGTCAACTTAACTGAACCAATTTCATGGAAATTTTTGATAAAAAATTAAAAGAAGAATTAATAGTAGCTAATGAAGTAATTGAAAAAATTGAACCTAATTATGCTGGAGATCGAGTTTGTCCCCTTTCAGGAGATCGATTAGTAATTAGAGTTAATAAATATAATCAGAGTGAATTTATTGCTTGTAGCGGTTTTCCAAAATGTAAATTTGTTGAACAATCAGAAAATGCTCCAAAACCACAACCATTAGTGGAAACTGGTGAGTTATGTCCTGATTGTAATTCTAAATTAGTAATTAGAAAAAAGAAAAATCCAAAATCAAAACCAAATGAATTCATTGCTTGTAGTACTTTTCCAAAATGCCGATATATCAAAAATATTAACGAGCCAAAACCTAAAAAAGAAAATGAAGCTAAGATAAAAGAAAATCAAACCAAATAAATAAAAATGATATATAATAATTTTAATTAAATTAAAAGGAGAAACATATGACTAACATTAAAACGAAAAGTGAATTTTTAGATATCATTAATAAAGATGATTTAGTACTTGTAGATTTCCATGCTTTATGATGTGGACCATGTAAAATGCTTGCCCCAGTACTTGAAAGTATTGCTCCAGAGAGACTTGAACTTAAAATTATAAAAGTTGATATTGACGAACTTGCAGAATTGGCAGAAGAATACAATGTATCTAGTGTGCCAACACTTAAGTTTTTCAAAAACGGGAAAGTCATCAGTGAATCTGGTGGGTATATGCCAAAAGAAAAATTGTTAAGAAAAAT
This sequence comes from Candidatus Mycoplasma liparidae, assembly GCA_009884515.1. GTDB lineage: Bacteria > Bacillota_I > Bacilli_A > Mycoplasmatales > Mycoplasmoidaceae > Mycoplasma_L > Mycoplasma_L liparidae. Next base: position 378,285 of record RHHX01000001.1, read on the forward strand.
AGACGAATTACTTTCTTAATCAAATTAATTAAAATTCATAAAATACTTTAAAAATAGATAAACATAATAAATTGTTTACTATTTTTTTTTATAAAAAATAAGGGGTAAGGAAAAAATGGAAAAAACTATTCTGGATTTAATCAATATAAATAAAGTTTTTGATAATGGGTTTGTCGCTGTCAAAAACTTTAATTTACAAATTAATAAAGGTGAATTTGTAACCCTTTTAGGTCCTAGTGGATGTGGAAAAACAACAATGCTAAAAATGTTAGCTGGTTTTGAAGTCCCAACTAAAGGAAAAATTTTATACCGAAAAATTGATATCAAGAATATGCCAGTTCATGATCGACCAACTTCAACTGTTTTTCAAGATTATGCTCTTTTTCCTAATATGACTGTGAAACAAAATATTGAGTACGGTCTTAAAGTTATGAGAACTGATAATGAAAATATTTCAGATAAATCATATGATGATGCTGATAAAGTTTATGCTGATGCTAAAAAATTATCAGAAAAGAAAATAAAAGGAATTAAGGAAAAAACTCAAAATCTTGAAAAAGAAATCATTGAAGTTGAAAAAGAATATTCTAAAAAGCCTGAGTGATTAAAAATCAAAGATATGAGAATTGATCAATTTTGAGATGCAATTGAAATTTTAAAACAAGAACTTTATCATAAATATGGTGAAGATTTTCTTTCGAAGCAATCTCTTAAAAATAAAATTAATAATAGAATCAATAACCTTTTCCTTTCACTACATTTAAAAATATCTTTAGATACAACTTCTAAAGATATGAATGAGATTGAGAAGAAAATTAATAATTTAACTAAAAATTTCTTTTCAAAACAATTGATTGATAAAAAATTTGACAACTTAAATTATGATTATTCATACATTGATTATGATATTTCTTATTGAGAAAATTACCCTAATACAGCAAAAGAAAAATTTGAAAGAAAGCATATTACAAGAAAACTTAATAAAAAAGAAATTAATGAAAGAGCTAATAAAATTATTGAACTTGTTGGTTTAAAAAGCAAAGAAAATCTTTTTCCAAATGAACTTTCTGGTGGTATGCAACAAAGAGTTGCTTTAGCTAGAAGTCTTGTTATTGAACCTGAAATTTTATTATTAGATGAACCGCTTTCAGCACTTGATGCTCAAGTTAGAAAGCAACTACAAAAAGAATTAAAAAGATTACATAAAGAATTAAATATTACCTTTATTCTAGTAACCCATGATCAGGAAGAAGCTTTAAGTCTTTCCGATAAAGTTGTTGTTATGAATAATGGTTGTATAGAACAAATCGGAACTCCTAATGAAATTTATGATTATCCAATCAATAAATGAGCAGCCAACTTCATTGGTAAAGCAAACTTTTTCGATGGTATAATTATGCCAAATAACAAAATTAAAATTTTAAAGAAAATTTTAGATTATGCTCCTGAATATAAATTTGAAGTTGCTACTCTTGTTGATGTCATGATTAGACCAGAAGATTTTGATGTTGTTTTAAAAGATGAAGGATATATTAACACTGTTGTTAAGGATATTATCTACAAAGGTTTATTGTGAGATATTGAATGTTTCAATGATAATCAAAAAATTGCAGTTGAAGGTATTAATGCTGTTAAACTAAATTCAAAAATAGGACTTAAATGAGATATCGAAGATATGCATTTAATTAGAAAGGTAGAAAATGATAAATAATCACAGAACAAGATCATATGATATTTTTAAAAATTTAAAAATGAATAAAAAAATGATGTTAGCAATCCCCTTTTTTATCTTGGTACTTTTATTTGTTATCATCCCAGTTATTATTATTATTACTTATGCTTTTTTACCAACCTCATCTGGAGATATTAGTCATAATTGAGAAATTTTAAATCATTCAGTTATTTTAAAAATATTACGTTCAATTTACATTTCATTTGTTTCAACATTAGTTTGTGTATTAATTGCTTATCCTTTTTGCTATTTTTTATCAATGTCAAAAAACAAAGCATATAAATCAATTGTCATGTTAATTATTACTGCTCCCATTTGAAGTAGTTTATTAATTAAACTAATCGGTTTAAAAACTCTATTTGATACGATTAATGGAGCTGGTAATTCTACTTATGGAGATATCTTTACAATTATTGGATTAACATATATTTACTTACCATTTATGATGATGCCCTTATATAATTCTTTTGAAACATTACCTAAAAACCTAATTTATGCTTCAAGAGATTTAGGAAGAAATTTCTTTTCAACTTTTTTTAAGGTAATTCTACCTTATACTAAACAAGCATTAATAGCAGGAATTACGTTAGTATATCTGCCTTCATTAACATCAGTAGCAATATCAGCATTTTTAAATAATAATAATGATGGAACATTAATTGGCGGAATTATTGAAGGCAGTGCTTCAAATGCTAATAGTAGTGATATTGCACTAGCAAGAGTATCAGTATTAAGTTTAGTAATTGGATTAATTATTTTATTCATGTATGCAATTTATGTTTTAACTCCAAAACTATATAAGTTAATTAAACAAACAAATTCAATGAAAGCAAGTTTACTAAATGAAAAATAAAAATTTCTTATCTTGATTAAGACAATGATACATATTATTAATTATTTTAATAATATATATTCCCCTAATTTTTATTGTATTTTTGTCTTTTACAAATGCTTCAGATAAAGGTAATGTCGGAGCTCCTGGTTGGAATGCTGGTGATAATTTTACTAATCTATTTAACAATACTGGGTTTTTAGGTTCGTTTTTTAATTCATTAATAATCGGAGTTATTATAACTCCAATAGCTTTAATAATTTCTACATTAGCTTGTTTTGGTTTATGAAATGCAACAAAATTATATCGTGGTTCATCGATGTTACTATCAAAAGTAAGTGTTCTTACTCCCGATATTATTAATGGTGTTAGTTTATTATTGCTATTTAGTGTTACTTGGATAGCACTAGGATTTAACTTTGGGTTTATTACTTTAATTTTTGCTCATATTTCTTTTACAGTTCCTTATGGAATGATAACGATTTATCCTCGAATGATTAAAATGAATCAAAATTTAATCTATGCATCAAATGATCTAGGTTATAATCAATTTCAAACTTTTATTAAAATAATTATTCCTTATCTTTTACCTGCAATAATTGGAGCAGGTGCTATTATTTTTGCAATCAGTTTTGATGACTTTATTATTTCAAATTTAATTAATGGAAGAATAACAACAATTTCTATTGATATCTTTACAATGGCTAAAGGAATTAAAATGTGAGCAGTTACTTTTGGAGCTCTTGTAGTATTTGCAACAGTCATTGGAATTTTAATTATTAGTATTTTTAAAGTTAAAAAAATTAATAAAAATACCAATAGTAAAAAAATGTTTAATTACAACAATATCGTTAGGAGCAGTCATGAAAAAAATAATTAAATTAACTATTGCTGCTTTACCAATATTAGTAGCTATGCCTTTTTTAGCATCTTGTATTCCATCAGCAAATGGAACTAGTTTTATTTATTCTAATTTTGAATCATACATGAATCCACAAGTAGAAGTAATTTTAAATGATAAATATGATGTTGATTTTGTTACATATTCAACAAATGATCAAATCATTACTTTATTAAAAAATAATGAAGTTGAAATAGCAACTCCAAGTGCTTATGAAGCTGTTTTATTAATTGAAGAAGGATATGTTCAAAAACTAGATTGAAAAAAATTTAAGATTCCTGGTGTTAATAATGCTGAAGACGCTAAAAAACTTTATACACCAAATACTGTTACTGCCATGACTTTTTTTAAAGATAAAAATGGCGATTCAATGAATTTATTAGATTATGGTGTTCCATATTTTGCCCAAGATTTCGTATTTTCTTATCGTGGTGCAAAAATAGATGCATTACATCAACCTAATATTAATTGAGAAACAACTTTAGATATTATTTCAAAAGAATCACGATTTAATGCTAATAAACAAAATTCACATCAACCTTTATTATGAGCAATTGGTGATCAAAGAACTTTATATTCTTTATCAAGATCTGTTCAAACAAATTCAGTTGATCTTAATCCTCAACCAAATGCTTCAATAGCTGATTTAACTGAAACATACCGATACTTAGTTGATAGTTTAAGTAAGATGGGAAATAAAAATATTCAACTTAAATCAGATTCAAATGCAGTTATCAATGCGCTAGCTACGAAGCAAGCTATGGGAGCATTACTATATAATGGTGATGCTTTATATGCTGCTTATGGTGGTGATTCTGGTGTTGAAGTTAAGGAAGATGATTTTCATATTGTTAGACCTAAAAATAGTCTTATGGCTGTTGAAATTGTTGTTATTGATAATGAAGTAACTAATGAAAAATTAGCAAAGGCATATAGCATTATTAAGGAAGTTAATTTTCCACCATCACCAACTCTAACAGTACCAATTCCTGATATTGAAAATTCATTAGCTTATTTAAATTTTGATAATGTGAATTATACCCCTACAAATATCGAAATGTATAATTACGTAATGAATAATTACTTTTGAACTAATGAAGAAATAAATGAAAATGGAACTAGCATTCCTTCTTTTGAAGAGAAATGATTAAAAAATATTCTTCTAATTGAAGAAATTAAAATTTCTCAATTAGAAGTTCCAATTTCTAAACTAGTTAAATCAAATTTATTTTTTATATATTCAACTTATTTTAAAGAAAATATCTAGTAATATAATTATTAGAATAAAAAAGGGAAAATTATGAAATTTGAAAAATATCATGCTCTAGGAAATGATTTTGTTATCGTTGAGTACAAAGAATTAGATGAAAAAGAAAATTTAGAACAGTTAGCTATTAAGATTTGTAATAGATTTACAGGTATTGGTTGTGATGGTCTTGTAATAGCAGGCACTAGAACAAATCCATACCAAATGACTTTTATTGATCCTAGTGGTTATCGAGATAAAATGTGTGGTAATGCAATTAGATGTTTAGCTTATTTCTTTAAAAGAAAAGGATATGATAAAGGTAAAATAGAAATTTTAACTGATGATGGTTTAAAAATTATTAGCTTTATTTCTAATCAACCATTTGTTGTTGAAGTTGATATGCAAACATTTGATTGAACACCTAAAAATATTCCAGCAATAACTAATTTAGAAAAAATATTTAATGTTAAACATAAAACTAAATCAGGTTTTGAATTTGAATATTCAGCAGTTAATTTTGGACCAGCACACGTTGTTATTTTTGTTGATGAGTTAGTTGATAAAGTAATTTATGAAGTTGTTGAAGAATTAAATATTTCAAGTTTATTTCCAAATGAAGCTAATTTCAATTTTGCTAAAGTTATTGATGAAAATAACATTGAACTTAAAACTTGAGAAAGAGGAATTGGAATAACTCTTGCTTGTGGTACTGGTAGTTGTGCTGTTGCTGCTTTAAGTAGTATTCAAGATCTAACAAAAGGTGTAGTTAATATTCATCAAGCATTAGGTAAATTAACCATTGAGAAAAAAGGTGATAATTATTTTATGAAAGGACCAGCTAAATTTGTATTTAGTGGTGAAATTGATATTAGTAAATTATAAAAAATAATAATTAAAAAAAGTTTTGAATTAATTCAAAACTTTTTTTAATTATTATTTTTTATATATGGTGGCTCCGGGCAGAATTGAACTGCCGACACACAGATTTTCAGTCTGTTGCTCTACCGACTGAGCTACAGAGCCTTTGGCGGTCCAGACGGGAGTCGAACCCGCAATCTCCTCTGTGACAGAGAGGCATGTTAACCAGTACACTACTGGACCAATGGTTGCGGAAGAAGGATTTGAACCTCCGACCTTCAGGTTATGAGCCTGACGAGCTGACCGAGCTGCTCTATTCCGCGATAAAATGGCGGAGGATGAGGGATTCGAACCCCCGCGCAGGTCACCCCACCTTTCGGTTTTCAAGACCGATCCCTTCAACCAGACTTGGGTAATCCTCCAACATTCATATAAATTATAACAATTAATAAGAAATTTATTTTTTATTGTAGCTAAAATGGTGCTTCTGACAGGACTTGAACCTGTAACCGACCGATTATGAGTCGGGGGCTCTAACCAAATTGAGCTACAGAAGCCTTATTGGTGGCTAGACAGAGAGTCGAACTCTGGACCTATCGGGTATGAACCGATCGCTCTAACCATCTGAGCTATCTAGCCAAAAATGGTCGGGAAGACAGGATTCGAACCTGCGACCCCTTGGTCCCAAACCAAGTGCACTACCAAGCTGTGCTACTTCCCGAATTATTATAAAAAACACTTTCATATAAACAATTTTATAACATTTTAATTATATATTATTTTGAAAATAATTAGCATTTTTTAGCGAATTAATTTTATCTATTTTTTTTTTATTTAAAAGTATTTTTAAATAAAAAAATCTTTTCTCATTTTTAAAACAAAACTAAGAAAAGATAAAAATAATAATGGCGTACCCTAGAGGAGTCGAACCCCCAACCTCCTGATCCGTAGTCAGGTGCTCTATCCAATTGAGCTAAGGATACAAAAATGGAGGTGCTAATCAGATTCGAACTGATGATAGCAGAGTTGCAGTCTACGGCCTTACCACTTGGCGATAGCACCATCATTTTGTATGATATATAAAATATACAAAAAAAAATCAGTAATTAAATGTTTTTAATTTTAATTACTGATTTTTTATAATTAATTTTTTTAAAATGGAGGTACAGATTAGATTTTCACTAAGGATCATAAAATAAATTTTATTGCCTTGTATAACTTGGCTACCATACCAAATATGTAACTTAAGATAATTAAATTACTAATATCATTTTATGAATAAATGAAGCAAATTATTCTTTACTTATGTTTATTTATAAACTTTATATTTAAAGAAAAAGCTTTACAAAGTTATAATTTAATTAATATTTTAGTTGGGAATTTTTATGAATAATAAAAAAGTTATTAATAATGAATATTTTATTCAAAAAATTTTTGATAAAAAAATTAAAGAAATTCCAACCATCTTAATCATTAATCCATATAATGAAAATTATTTTAAAGCTTTAAGTAAATTTGTTGATTTAAAATTAGTTAATTATTTACTTATTGGTAATAAAGAAAAAATTGAAGCAATTGCTAATAGCATTAATTTTAAAATCCCACCTAATAAATTAATTGGAACTAATAATAATTTCGATTCATTAGCAATTGCTATGAATTTATTAAAAGAAAATAAACCATACATCTTACTTAAGGGAGTAATTCATAGTTCTGATTTATTAAAATATGTTCTAAAAAATGAATATCAATTTATTAAAAGAGATTTTTTAAGTCATGTTGCTATTTTATTTAATAAAGACTGAGAAAAATTCTATTTAATTACCGATGGAGCTATGAATATTGCTCCTGATATTAATCAAAAAAAAGCAATAATTAACAATGCTGTTTATTTATATAAGAAGATTGAAAATAAAAAACCATACATAGCTTGTATTACTGCTAAAGATGAAGTTTATGAAAAAATGAATTCAACCATTCATGCTTTTAAATTAAAAACAATGAATGATAATAATGAAATCAGAGATTGTTATGTTTCAGGACCAATGCAATTTGATATTGCTATTGATAAGAAAAGCAAAGATATTAAAAATAATCAGGATGTTGTTGGCGGTAATGCTGATATTTTATTAGTAAATGATATTGAAAGCGGTAATATTTTAATAAAATCATTAGTTCATTTTGCTAATGCAACCTTTGCTGGTTTAATTATTGGTTTAAAATTTCCAATGGTTTTAACATCAAGATTAAATACAATTAATGATTTGATTGCATCAATCGCCATTTGTTATTTATTATTAGAATAATAATTATTGCTTTTTAACTAACATTTCTTTAATTTTTGCTTTTAATTCAAGAGCAGTTTTTTCAGGCATAATTTGACTCAAAGTTTTAATATCAACATTGTTGATATCTAAAATATTAGGATAGATTGTTAATATTTTATTTTTAGTAGCAATTCCAATACCTTTAATGCCATCTAATAATCCAACAAATAAAGATTTATTTCTTTTAGTTCTAAAAAAATTAATAACATATCGATGAATTTCTTCTTGAATATTACTTAAAAATCAATAAACATTAGTTTTATTATCTAAAATAATTTCATTAAAATTGCTATCAATAATAGAATGAGTTTTATGTTTTTTGTTTTTCTTTAAACCAATAACTTTTATTTGAGAAGTTAAATTCAGTTCACTAAGAGCTAGATTAGCAGCACTAACTTGAATCTTACCACCATCAACAATAATAAGCTCAGGTAATAATTGAGTATTTTTAAGTTGTCTTGAATATCTTCTTTTAATAACTTCATACATATATTGATAATCAGATTTATTTTCTTCACTTGTTAAATTGAATTTACGATATTTGGCTTTATTGAATTTTCCATTTTCACAAACAATAACAGCACTAACTGCTGTTGATAGAAATAAGTTAGAATTATCAAAAGCTTCGATTCTATTAGCTGATTCAATCTTTAAAAGTTGAGCTAAATCATCAACTGCTTTAATTGTTTTTTCATATTCGATCAAATATTTTTGTTTACTAACTTTTAAGTTATCTTTAGCATTGATTAAACCTTGATTGATTAAATCAAAGTATTTACCTTTTTTAGCACTAATTATTTTAGTATTTAAAACTTCTGATAAATTATTTAATTCTTGAGAATCAATATTAATATAAATTTTTTCAGGAACTTTATTAACTGAATAATATTGCATTAAATAACTTATTAAAGCTTCATTGACTTCAAAATAGATTTTAGAAATGTAATTATGCTTATCGATTAATTTTCCATCAATAAAGTTAAAGATATAAATAGAAATAGTATCATCATCAATTAAAAAGGAAATAATATCAATATTATCTTGATTATTTAGTTGTACATTTTGGTTATCAACAATTGATTTCAAACCTATTTGCAAATCTAAAAACTTTTTAGCATCAAGAAAATCCTCATTTTTGGAAGCATTTAATTCTTTCTTTTTTAAGTCATTAATAAGACTTACAGCCTTTTTATTGAAAATATCATGGATGTTATTTTTTAAAAGATCATACTCTTGTTTCTCAATATTATTAATACAAGGACCAAGACATCGCTTCATATCATAATAAATACAAGTTTTTTTAGGAACAGGATTACATTTTCTAAAAGGAATGATTTTTTCTAGAAATTTATAGATGTCATAAATATTACTATCTCTAGTAGTAAAAGGTCCATAATAAGTCCCTTTACTCTTTACATATTGATGAGTATATTTAATTCTTGGGTTAACTTCATTGCTAACCATTATGTATCGATAAATAGAACTATCCTTTAAAAGGACATTATATTTAGGTTTGTGCTTCTTAATTAAATTGTTTTCTAAGATTAAAGCTTCATTTTCATTCTTGACAACAAAGAAATCAACATCAGCAATATTACTTACAAGTTTTGTAATTCTGTCGTTGTGAGATTTATCAAAATATTGTCTTGTTCTCTTTAAAAGATTGTTAGCTTTACCGATATATAAAATATTTTGATTCTTATCTTTTCATAAATAACAACCAGGCTTTTCAGGGATTAACTTTATTTTTTCTAATAAATTCATAATAATTTATTATAGTAAAAACTTTATTTTTATTTTAAAAGTGTTATATTATTTAATATAATTTTAGTTATGTAGGAGATATATAAAAATGTCAGATGAAAAAGAAATAGTAATAGGTATTGATTTAGGAACAACTAACTCATGTGCAGCATATATGATACATGGTAAAGTTAAAATTATTGATAACTTTGATGGTAATCCAACTACACCGTCAGTTGTAGCTTTTAAGGACCGTGAAGTTTTAGTTGGAGACGTTGCTAAAAGACAAATGTCAACAAACCCCAATACTGTTAGTTCAGTTAAACGTTTAATTGGTACAAAACAAACAATTTCAGTTTTAGGTAAACAATTCACACCTGAAGAAATTAGTGCTGAAATATTAAAATATATAAAAAACTATTCAGAAAAAATAACTGGTGAAACAGTTAAAAAAGTTGTTATTACAGTTCCAGCATATTTTAATGATGCTCAAAGAAATGCAACTAAAAATGCTGGTAGATTAGCTGGTTTAGAAGTTCTAAGAATTATTAATGAACCAACAGCTGCTGCTTTAGCTTTCGGATTAAATAATGAAGCTGGAACAAGTCAAAAAATCTTAGTTTATGATTTAGGAGGAGGAACTTTCGATGTTTCTGTTCTTGAAATTGCTGATGGTACTTTCGAAGTATTAGCTACTGCTGGAGATAACCGTTTAGGCGGGGATGATTGAGATGAAAAAATCGTTCAATGATTAAAAGATAAAATATTTGCTGAAAACAAAATTGATGTTACAGTTGATAAAATGGCTATTCAAAGATTAAGAGATGCTGCTGAGAAAGCAAAAATTGAATTATCATTTAAGGATGAATATAAATTTAGCTTACCATTCTTAATTATGGTTCCAGGTCAACTACCTTTAAATGTTTCAGCGACTTTAACTAGAGTTGAATTCTTAAAAATGACTGATGATCTTTTACAAAGAACTATATTACCTTTAAATGATGCTATTAAACAATCAGGCGTTAAAAAAGCTGAACTTGATGAAATATTAATGGTTGGAGGTTCTACAAAAATGCCAGCTGTTAGAGAAATAGTTGCTAAATTCATTGGTAAACCAGTTAATACTAGTATTAACCCTGATGAATGTGTTGCTGCTGGTGCTGCTATTCAAGGAGCTGTATTACAAGGTAAAGTTGCAAATGTATTATTATTAGACGTTACACCTTTAACATTAAGTATTGAAACTTTTGGTGGTGTTGCTACTCCAATTATTACAAGAAATACAACAATTCCTGTTTCAAAATCACAAGTATTTTCAACAGCTTATGATAACCAAGAATCAGTTGAAGTTAAAGTAGTTCAAGGTGAAAGACCTTTAGCTATTCAAAATAAACTTCTAGGTGAATTTGTTTTAGGTGATATTCAAAATGCTCCTAAAGGGATTCCTCAAATTGAAATTTCATTTATTATTGATGCTGATGGTATTATCATTGTTTCTGCAAAAGATTTATCAACAAATATTGAAACTTCAGTTACTATTAAAGATAGTAGTGGTTTATCTGATGAAGATCTACAAAACATGATGAGTGATAAATATGCTAATGAAGCTGAAGATGCTAAAATTAGACATCAACTTGAAATTAAAAATAAAGCAAATGAAATGTTATCTGCTTTAAATGAAATTTTAACTAATCCAGATATTGATGCTGAATTAAGAGAAAATTTCACAAAAACAATTGTTGAAATTGAAACTAGTTTAGATGGTAATGATTTTGATTCACTTGAAAACTTAGTTGCTAAACTTCAAGCATTCTTTGATTCATTAAGTGAAGAAACTTAATTATTAATTAAATATAAAATAAAAAAGAATCAATTTTTGCAATTGATTCTTTTTTATTGTAAAATTTTATCAATTAAGGAATTTTTAATACTAATGAATAAAACAATAACTAGTATTAAAACTAAATTTCAAAACTTTTCAAGAGAAGATTTAAAACATTTAGTTATTGGTAAAACCTTAACAGGTAAAATGTTTAGAATTTTTGCTTTATTAATTTTTGTTTTATTGTTTTGTCTTTATTTACCAATTTCATTTCAAAGTTTCTTTGATAATGGTTATGTTGATTATTATGATAATGCTTATCATTTAAAAATTGATAGCGGAATTTTTCGTTATGATTTTTTAGATGCAATGTTTACTGTCTTTAGTACAGTTACTACCACTGGACTTGTTATTGGTGATACAAATGCTATCTTTTCCATTTTTGGTAAAGTTATTATTATGATCTTTATTCAATTAGGCGGGTTTGGAGTATTATTTTTCATCTTTATCTTATTCAGATTATTTAATTATAAGTTTGCTGAATTAATAAAACCTCAAAGCCCCCTTTTAGCCCAATTCAAAAAAGATGATAATGAAGATGATAATGAAAACATAAAAATGTTAATCAGATATTCTATTTGAGTATTTATTGTTGAAATTATTTTTGGACTTTTTTATTCCTTATGATTTTTATTAATGCCAGCTTTTGATGGAAATTTTTTTAACGGATTTTATGTTGAAACAGATCAATATATTTATTTATACAATTCAACGCCAGATGCTTTTTTTGCAGGTTTTTTTCACTCAGTTTCAGCAATGAATAATGCTGGATTAAATATTATTAGTCATGCATCATTAGCTCCATATCGAAATGGAGTTAATACAATTCTTTTAATTATGACAATGATTCAATTTGTTATTGGTGGAATTGGAATCCCAATTGTTTATGATTTTTTCAAGAAAATTAAAATTAAAAAAAAGACTTATTGAAATCTTAATAATGATACCTCAAAAAATAGGTATGTTATTAGAAAAAATTTAAATCATAAAATTTCTCTTTTTTCAAAATTATCAATGTCAAGTTATGCTATTATAACCGTTATTTCAATTCCATTAATTTTTATTTCAGAATTAACAGTTTTTGGTGCTGGTAGTAATTTATTATGAAATGATACGACTTCATTTAATAATGATTTTGATAAATCAATTAATATTATTTTTCAATCGTTAAGTGTAAGATCTTCTGGATTTTCTACTTTTCAAACTAGTAGTATTAATCCATCAACAAAATGAATATTTATTATTTTGATGTTTATTGGTGGTTCACCATCATCAACATCAGGTGGAATTAGAACAACAACAATAGCTATTTGTTTAATTAGTATTTATTCTAAATTCAGAGGACATAATGATGTTACTGCTTTTAGAAAGAGAATAAGTAGTTATAATATTCAAAGTTCATTTACAGTAATTCTTTCAGGAATAATATTAGTCGGTTTTGGAGCAATAATATTAACCTCATATGATGCCACTGAAATTAATAATGAAGATTGAACAACATCATTATTTCTTGTTACTTCAACTTTTGGTAATATTGGACTAACAACTGAAGATCCATATTTAGTTGGTGAACTTAGTCAAATATACATGATTATCTTAATGACAATTGGACAATATTCAATTAGTCAAACAGCATTTCTAAAAGATAAACATACAAAAAATAAAAAACCTAATATTCAAGTTCTTTCCGAGAAAATAAAATTAGGTTAAGATATTTGTTTATTCAATATCTGAAAAAGAATCAATAATATTCATACAATGGTCAATTGTTCTATCAAAATTTTTAGCAACAATAACTGCTTTAGAAATTTCAACTGTATCAAGTTCTTTTTTACTTTTAATATAATTAATAAAATTAAAGAATATTTGATTATAGTCATCTAAAAAAGATTTAAAAATTACTTCACTTTTTTCATGCATTTCTGAAATTTCAAAATTATCAAAAATTTTAAAAATTTCTTCCATTGATTTAATTGTTAAATCTAAGAAGTCTGCAAAAAATGTTTTAAATACTTCATCTTCAAAACATTTAAGTTTCTTAATAGTAAATCTTGTGTATTTATAAATATAAGCATTTATTCTTTCAAGATCTTTAATAGAATAAATAATGGCAATAAAGAGTCTTAAATGTTTTGTTTTTGGTTGGTGTTTTTGAATCAATCAAGTACATTCAGATAAAATATCTTCTGATCTTCTAAAAGCCCGTTTATTCATCAATTTAATTTTTTCATAAATAACATCATCATCAATTTTATTATTTGATGATTCATAAAGATATTTATAAGAATCAATAGTTTTTGAAAAATAAAATTTTAAATTATCTAAAATATCCTTTTCATTTTCTTTTAATAATAAATAATTAGCCATAATTAACCTATTTTTCCATTAATATAATCATATGTCTTTTTTTCTCTTGGAGAAGTAAAAACATCCTTTGTTTTACCAGACTCAATAACTCTTCCTTCAAAAAAGAAAATAGTATTATCACTTATTCTTTGAGCTTGAGCCATTGAGTGAGTTACTATTATTACTGTAAATTTCTTTTTTAGTTCTAAAATAAGTTTTTCAATTTTAGAAGTAGCAATTGGATCAAGTGATGATGTTGGTTCATCCATTAAAATAATAGTTGGTTGAAGAGCAATTGTTCTAGCAATACATAGTCTTTGTTGTTGACCACCACTAAGTCCAGTTCCTGGTGCACTTAAATCATCTTTAACTTCATTTCATAGGGCAGCACTCATTAAAGAGTTTTTAACGATTTCATCTAAAGTTTCTTTATCCTTAATTCCATGTGATTTTGGCCCAAAAGCAACATTTTCATAAATACTCATTTCAAAAGGTACCGGACTTTGGAAAACCATTCCAATTTTAGTTCTTAATGAAATTAAGTGAAGTTTCTTTGATTTAATATTTGTTGATTCAAAAAAGATGTTTCCAGTTTGACTACAACCCAAAATTAAATCATTCATTCTGTTTAAACATTTTAAAAAAGTAGATTTACCACATCCACTAGGACCAATTAAAGAAGTAACTTTATTTTTTTCAATTTTAATGTTGATATTAAAAAGAGCTTGGTTTTCCCCATTTTTATATCAAAGATTTAAATCTTCAACCTCAATGATGCTTGATTCATCAAAATCTTCTTTTTTATTTTCAATGCTATTTTTAATAAAATCAACATATTTTTTATAATTTAACTTTTGTTCAGAAGACATTTTTGCTTTATAAAATAGTTTTTTATTTCATCCTAAAGATTCAATAAAATTTAAAAGATCATTATCAAAAAGTTCAGAAAAAGGTTTTTCTAATTGTTGAATATTAAAAATCTTATTATCATTATTTTTCATATAATTTTCTTTCTTGTAATTGATTCATTTTTAAATTATCAACATATTTAATTTTAAGAATTTTTTTATTATATTTGATAGCAATATTAATAAATTTATTTAATTTAAGATGATCAGCTTGTTCATGAGTTAAATATAAAGTTTTATTGATGATTTGTTGATAATAAACATCTAATGGAATTTTATCAAAACTTGAACCTAAGCTTTTATATTCTCTTATTTTATAAATAAAGACTTGTTTTCACTCTCGATATGAAGGAACAATCCCATAACCAATATAAATGATTAATAAGATAATTCCAAAAGATACAAAGGCACATTCATAACTAATATCATTAGCCCCTTCTAAATTGTTTGAAAATATTTGAGCATAGATTCTTGTTGTTAATGTTTGACCAGGATTTAATAAACCAACTGTTGAAATAGATGATAATCCTGCTGTTAAAAACAGCGGTGCTGTTTCAGCCATAATCCTACCAATAGCTAAAATAACAGAAGAAGTTAAACTAGCATAAGCAAAAGGAATAACTATTTTTCAAATAGTTTCCATCTGGCCACATCCTAAAGAATAAGCATTATGTCTTAAATTCATTGGAACTCTTCTTAAAGCTTGTTCAAATGTTCTTACTAAAGTTGGAATAATAACTAAAGAAATAGTTAAGGCTCCAGCAAGTAATGATCTTCCCATTGTTCCAGAAGATGTTAAACCTAATAATTCAATAAAGAAAGCTAAACCAAACATGCCATAAATAATACTTGGAGCTGAACTTAGAGAATCATTAAAAAATAAAATCATTTTTTTAGCTTTATTTTCTTTTGAAAACTCATTTAAATATAAAGCTACAAAAAAAGCAATTGGCAATGCAAATAATAAACTTACAATAATAATAATAATAGTATTAATAATTGCTAATCCAGTTGTATCTCTACCAAATTCAAAAATAGTAGAATGAGATCCAGCTGAAGTATCAAAAACAACCGCTCCACCTTTAATTAAAATATCACCAATTATTCATATTAAAAATGAGAAGGAAATAAGAATTGAAATTCATTCCAATACTATTTTTTTGAAACTATATAAATTTATTAATTTATGATTAGTAATTCTATCATCGATATAAAAATTAATAGCTGATTCATTTTTGTAATTAAAATTCCTTGAATTTTTATACATCATTTTTTCAAAAGCAATTGAAAATAAATTAGGAAAATAGAGGAAGACTTCCCCTACTCTTTTTTCAAATCTGCTTCATTTAGTATTTTTATGTTGCGTCCTTCTTGAAGTTATTAACATAACTACACTATTAGCAAATAAAATTATAATAAATAGCACAATTGCAAAGACATATAAAACACCTCTTAATTCTGGACCAATACTTTCTGAAAACATATAACTTGAAATAATAACTGCTAACGGTTTTAAAGCTGACAGAAAAAAATTGTCATCAATTGCCCCATAATTATCAGCTGATAGAATCATTGATAAAGCCATAGTTTCACCAATAGCTCGACCTGTTGCAATAATTACTGCAATAATAATTCCAGAAGTAGCTTCTTTTCTATAAACCTTATAGATAGCAGCTGTTTTAGTTAAACCAAGAGCAGTTGGACCAGTTATTAAATTATTGGAAATACCATGATAAGCATTTAAAGTTAAACTAACAATTGTTGGCAAAATCATAAAAGATAACATGATCATTGCATTAATAATGGTATATGGCGTTGTTGCTCCAAATGCTTTAGTTACAAACCAAAGGGAATTATAAGCAAAAATACCAAAGATAACTGATGGAATACCACTTAGTGTCGAAATAACAATTCGTGCTTTTTTCTGATATTTTTTATTCAGTCTGAAATGAATAAAAGTAGCAGTTTTAATTCCAATCGGACTTGCTATTATAACAGCTCCAATTGTTATTAATAATGTTATTGCCAAAGGATATCAAATTGAAGCTTGATTTGAAGCTAAGTTAAATTCAAGACTACCAAAAATACTTGATCATCCATATTCCTGAATACCTGGAATTGCTGAATAAATAATAAAACCAATAATTATTAAAAATATAACTGCTAAAAATCAAGAGATACTAATAGAAGTTATTTTCCCAATTTTATCTGATTTAAGTTTTTTTTCAATAATTTTTTGCCGGTTTAAATCTAACATATTAAACTATTGCGCCATACCCTCTATTTTGATCATCAACTGCTTTAATAATCTCAAAATCAGTAACTCAAAAATTATTTCCAATTTTCATACTATTTATTTGATTAGGAGTTAATTTAATTCAGTGAGGAATTTCTTTACCAAACATTATTTCATCTTTTGGATTAGGCATAATAACTCATTCAATGAATTTTTCTAAAGGACTATTTTCAATATTTTTAAGACTTATAATTGCATTAGCTGATGTAAATCAATTATAAGTATTAGGAATATTTTCTTTTTTCAAATCAACTTTTTTATATGTAGCAATTTTAAAACCAGCATCTTCAATGTATTGTTGATTAGCAAAAATAAAATATGAAGAAAGATAAATCATTGTATTATCTTTACCACTTAAACTAAATTGTCTTCAAGCTTCTACATTTGATTCAGATGTTGCTACAACATTACCAGTATAATCACCTGTTTTTAAAATTCTCCTAACTTCAATATCATCGGGAGAAGGCTCGGGATCGGGAGAAGCTGAAGTTGGATTTAGATTAGTATTTTCAAAAAAATTAGTAGCAGTTCCAGAAGCAACAGTTCCACCCGTTCTTGAAAAAGGGGTTAAAATTGGAGATTGATTAGTTAAAGAAACATCATCTTTGAGATATCCAGTTAAGTCAGACATCTTTTGTGGTTTAAGGCCAGAAAATACTCCAAAAAGTTTGTCAATATTAGTTTCATTAATATCTAGATTAACGTCATTATTTAAAGGCTTATAGACAATTCCAATCGCATCTCATGCTATTGTGATAGTTTTTATTTTATTTTCTTCTCAACTGTCATAATATTTTACCTTTACTTTATCAAGATTATCAATCCCATTATATGGAATTAGGTTACTATCAGTAGCTGGAGCCCCAGCTTCTGATTTTTTAATTCTTCTAGTAACATTACCAATTTGTTTAGAACCTTTAACAATTGATTGGATACCAACACCACTACCACCAGCTTCAATCATTAATTCAGTTGATGGTTCTTTTTTTGAATATTCATTAGCTAAATCATTCATTAAAGGAAATAAAGCAGTACTTCCAGCAGAAGTAATAATACTAATACCAGTAAAGTTAACACTGGTTAAAATAATTGTTCCTATAGCAGCAACACCAAAAAAACTAATAGCAATTAATTTGCTTTTGCTTTTTATTTGTTTTAAAAAATTAGGCACTTTGTTCATAAATTTTATTACTATACATATAACATAAAATAATTAATTTATAATAAATAAAATAGGAGAAAAATTGATAAATCTTTTAAAAAGTATTTTTAGATATATTTTTAATAAGAAAATCTGATTGATAGGTTTAACTTTTTTATTGACCCTATCACTTTCAATCTTTATATCAACAACTTTTCTTTCTCAAAATTTAAGAGAATCTTATTATAGTTTAGTTGAAAAAGGAAACTTAAATGACATTACTATTTATGAGCGATATGCAAGTACTTATAACAAAGAAGGTATTAATCTAGAAGGTGAAGAAGCTAGAAAAAAAAATCAAGAAGAATTTTTAAAAGATATCGTTTTATACATTAATACTGTTCAAGAAAATGATCCAAATTTTAAAATTTCATTTAATCAATCAGAATCATTAGAAATTGGTAACAACAACAACAACATTCTTTTCAAAATAATTAAGTCTGATTTTAGTGATGAAGTTAATAAATTAGTAATTAATACAGGTAATCATTTACCAGCATCATCAATTGATTTTAATAATCTGTTAATTAAAGCAAGTTGAGATGCTGTTTTAGATCCCAATCAAACACCAGCAAAGATGAGATTAAAACTTTTAGGTGTTGTTGCAAGTTCTAATTGAACCGATAAAAGTATTCAAGATACAGCTATTAAAATCTTTAATGCAATAGATAAACAAGATCCAGCATCACCAATTATCATACATTCTGATATTAAAAATTGACAAACTTATACTAATCCAGATTTAATCAAACTAGGAGCTTTTATTGGTGTAAGTCAAATCGTTCTAAAAGGGTTTTTAAATAATTTTGAATCATGAATTAATCCCAAAGGCATTGGTCCTACTTTATATAACCCACCATCAAATATAGATTTTAAAATGAATTTTATTTTCAAAAAAAAATTATTTGGGGTTCCTCTTCCAATTCCTATTGTTGGATATTATGAAGATTTTTCTAATATATCAGCTGTTATTCCTGATTATTCTTTAGTAAATTTTAATAAAAAAGTTTTACCAGAAAACCTTTATTCAGAATATCAATCTTTACTAAACAAGCAAAAATCTCTTGGTAATAATTTAGCTCAACAAAGTGAATTTAAAACATTTTTTAATAAAGTTCCTCTTCAAAATAAAATCTCAGTTGATAATACTAGGTATTTAATACTAGGTACCGGTATTACTCCTAATTACATGTATCCTATTATTAACTTTGAAAATTCAATTCCAAATCCAGATAATGAAATGTTGGTTTATACACCTAATAGTGGTTATGAAAGAGCAGTTTATTCCTTTAGAGACAATCCTACTGAAAATTATATTGTTATGTCAATTAATTCAAAAAATACTACTGCTGGAGATATTAATCGACAAAATGTTTTAATACATGAAGCTATTAATGAAATTAATGAAATGTCGATACAATATATGGCTTGACCAGGAGAAATTAAATCAACATATTTAGCTAGTGATACTAATAACTTTTTAAGTCCAGCTCCCTTAAGATTAGATTTTTTACCAAAACTTTTAGATGTTCAAAGTGGAATTACAATTAGTTTAACTCTTTTTGTTTTAATCGGAAGTTTTATTTTATGTATCTTCTTTGTTAGTAAATTTATTAAGGATAATAAATCTGTCTTAGGAATTATGTTGGCTAATGGACTTAATAGATGATACATCTTATTATCTGTTTCTATAATTGGAATTATCCCATCATTTATTAGTGGAGTAATCAGTTTTTTTATTGGCACTTTTACTCAAGAATTGCTATTTTCTATTTATGATAATTTTTGATTTAATACAATTCAAATTCAAAGTTTTTCAGTGCTTTGACTTTTAGGATTAATTTTTCTACCAATGATAATAATGGCAGTAATTTCAGTAATAGTTGTTTTCTTTAAATTTCAAAAACAATCAGTTGTTGAAATGATGGAAAACAATTCTGAATATCGAGTTTCAATTATTTCAGCAAGTATTAAAAAATTATTTGCTCATACACCAGTTTTAGTTAGATTTAGAGTTTCTGTTGCTTTTGCTTCAATTTCAAAAACAATCTACATTACAATAATGATAGCGATATCAACACTAATGATTACAATGTCAGCGTCAACAACTAATATTTTTGGAATAGCTAAAACAAGAACTAGTGATGTTAAAAACTATGATTATTCTTTTGATTTAGCATCTCCAACAAAACAAGGGGGACAATACTTTAGAAGTGAACCTAGTAATTTAGGGATTTCTATTGTTAATCCTAAAAATGAAGTTCTTAATAACTCAGCAATTAGAGAATCAGATTTTGCTGCAGTTAATTATCGAGAATGAAAAGGTTATGATCTTCTTAATTTGAGTGTTTATGGTCAAAATAACTTTGGATTATTAGGTGGTGCTCACTTTCCATCAGTTAATGATGCAAGCGCTGAAAATACTAATATGTTATTTTTAAAAAATATTGTTCAGCACCAAACAGCTTTAGATATTAGTATTGCTGGAGTTAACCCCTTTGATATTGTTAGTTCTTTAGCATCAGTTAATATTTTAAATATTATGGATGAAAGAGTAGCTAGTTTTTGAAATAAAGCAATCAATGACAATAGAATGTACCGATTAGAACCTTCAAACCCAGAATATGTTCCAATTGAACCTTCAAACCCAGAATATGTTCCAGAATTTTATTCTCAATTTTCTGGTCTTGAAAATCCTGATTTTTTTAATTATGAAAAGGTTTCAAATAAAACTGTTGCTAAATCATTAATTGAAGCTAATGGAACAACTACAACAAATAAACCAGTTTTTGATTTTGTTTCAATAGAAGAACCAGAAATAATTGATAGTACTTTTGCTAAACGAAAGTTTCATATTAACAATGCTGAAAACCCTCCTCAAGCAGGTCAACCAATTTGACCAAAAACTGGTTGATATAAAGTTAATAAGGAAAATTTAGCTACTATATTTGAATTACAACAATTTTTTGTTTGATTTTTAACAAATACATATTTAGATCCACTTTATCAAGATGATCTATATCAAATTATTTTTAATTATGTTCCAATGTTAAAAAATGATATTTCTTATACTTACATAGATTTTGAATCAGCTTCTTTAGATAAAACAAATACACAATCATTTATAGCTAAAGGAATAAATTTAGATAGAGTTATCGATCCAACTACTAATTCTACTATTTCTGTTCCAAATCTATTTAATGATGTAAATAAAAATTTGAATCAAAAATTACAATTACAAGTCCCTGATGAGGTTAACCATCCAAAAAACTTTAAAGTTTTAATAAGTGAATCAGTTAAATATAAATATGACTTAAAAATTGGAGACAAAATTAAAATGACTCCTAAAAACCATACTGATCGATATTTTGATAATTCAATAATTGACTATGAGTTTGAAGTTGTTGATATCTTTAGTAGTTATTATGGTGATGATTTCTTTATTAATCAAGATGTTGCTAATGAATTATTAGGATATAATGTTTCAACGTTTAATACAAATTCTTATTACATTGCTAAGAAAGAATTTGTGGATAATAAATGAATTATTACTAATGAAGATATAAAACCTTTTAATGGTTTCTTTTCATTAAGTGAAACTCATCCAATATTAACTTCAACTAGTGCAACATATTCATATTCAGGATTATATCCAGCAATTGATCGATTTAGTCATAGTGAGAAATTTACATCAATTTTAAATTTCTCACTAAAAAGCCAAACATCAATAGTTCCAGATCCTTTATTAGATTATGATACTGCATTTTATGCTAAACAAGCAATCATGAAGGCTCTTAATTATGATGATATTAATAAGTTTAATACTTATTTAAATAGCTTTGCTAATCCAACGCTTAGAAATACAGATGTACTTAATCAGATAATCAATGTTTATGGATCATCAGTATTTTCATTAATGAATAAAAGGACTGAAGTTAGTAATAAAACTAGTGGGATATTTGATACTTCTGAAAATTTGATTCATTCATTAGAAACATTGTTATTTGCAATTTTAATTTCAATTAGTTTATTAACAACATTAATAATGCTAATTGATTTAATTGAAAATTCATTATCAGTTGCAGCATCATTAAAAGCACTTGGTTTTAGTGATAGAAGTAATATGGTTTCATTCTTATCAGCGTTCTTTCCTCCATTAATATTAGGAACAATATTAGGATTTTCATTAAGCAGTGTCTTTATTAATTTCTATATAAGTACAATCTTTAGTATTTCATCGATATATTTACCAGTGATATTAAATCCTTGATTATTATTAGTTTCATTAGTTATTAATGGATTAATGGTTTTAATTATTTTAGGTTATGGTGTTTATAAATTTAAAAATGATGATATTACAAAATATATCTAAAATTCATATTTTTGTTTAAGTAATAATATGAAAAAATTAGAAATAGAATTGGTATGGTATCAATGGCTACAAGCAATAGTTTTGCTAATGACTTTTACATTTAACATTATGGCTCAAGAGGATATGGTGAAATTGGTTTAATTATTCTTGAGGCAACAGGAATTAGTCCTGAAGTAAGAATTAGAGAATTACATTTAGGTATTTGAAATGATGATCATATTCTTGGTTTAAATAAAATTACTAATATTATTCATGATGCTAATGCTGTAATTAGAATTCAATTATGTCATGCTGGTTCAAAATAAGAAAGAAAAAATACCACAATTCGAGCAACTACTTACTATAAACAATTGGATTAATCTAAATTAAGAATCATGAATGATGATGATTTTAAAATTGTTGAAGAACAATTTGTTCAAGCTGCTAGAAGAGCAAAAGAAGCTAGTTTTGATTTTGTTGAAATTCATGCTGCTCACGAATTTTTATTAAGTGAAATGCTTCATACAAAACTGAATAAAGTAAATTCTATCAAAAGATATTTTAGTTCAAGCAAAAGGTATTATCAATATTTTCAAAAGAATCTATAATGAATTAAAAATCCCAATTGGAATATAGAAGCATCATTTACTGATAATAGTGTTGATGTAAATGAATATGAAGCATTTATTAAAGTAATTGATGTAAATACATTGAATATATTAGTTTTACATTAGGTGAAACTCTTAGTAGAACAAATATTGATGAAGAAATAAGAAAAGCAGACACTCATTTATTTAGATTACCTATTGTTAAAAAAATAAAAGAATTTAGTAATAAAAATATCTTTATGGATGGTAATGTTTCTACTAGAGAAGATATTGAGTTAGCACTTGAAAATGGTGTTGATGTTGTTTTTAGTAGGAAGATAAATTTTAGCAAATCCTAACAAAGTTATTTCAAAATTTTTATATCTTAATTTATTTAATAGTAAACAATACCATGAACAAAAAAATCCTTGATTTAATTAAATATATTAAAGAGCAAAAAAAAATAACAAATAGAAAAAATAAATAAAAGAACTATTGAAATTATTCAATAGTTCTTTTATTTATTTATAAATTCTCTTTTCAATTAATAAATTTCTTATTTTTCAACATTTCTATCTCTTTTTTATAAGGTGAAAAATATTTTTTATTATTTTGAACATAAGGAGTTTCTAAAAATATTGGAATGTTAATTAATCTTTTATTATGAACAACATTTACTAAAGATTCGAACTTAATAGTACCATAGCCAATGTTTTCATGACGATCTTTTCTAGCATTTAAAATATTTTTTGAATCATTTAAATGAACTGCCTTTATTTTATCAATTCCAATTAGTTTATCAAAGTCATCTAAAAAAGTATCAAACTCATCAATACTATAACCAGCATCATTTAAGTGACAAGTATCAAGACAAACTCCGATTCTATCTTTTAATAAAATATTATCTATTATTTCTTTTATTTCATTAATGTCTGAACCAACTTCACTACCCTTACCACTCATTGTCTCAATTAATAAAACAACATTTGTTAATTTTGTTTTTTCAAAAACAAAATTAAGATTATCAGTAATATACTTAATTCCTTGATCAAGACTATTGTCTAATTTGCTTCCAGGATGAAGAACAATGTATTTAAAACCCATTTCATTAACTCGATTGATTTCTTGAATTAAAAATTCACAACCAAACTGTCTTGTAGATTCTTTATTTGAAGCTAAATTGATTAAATAAGAAGCGTGTATTAAAATATTTTCAGGATTAATATTATTAGCTTTCATTATTTCAAAAGCTTCTTTAACTTTAAAAAGTTTAGTATCAATTCTTTTACTTGATTGATTAGGACCAGTATAAACCATAAATGTATTAGCATTATCAGCAATTGCTTCATTAACACTATCAATTAAATAATTAGGAGCTTTTAATGAAACATGAGAACCAATTATTAATTTACTATCTGCCATATAAACCTCGAAATATAAATAAATTATAGTATTTTTTATCCTTTTAAATGAACATATGTTTTATATAGGATAACAAAAATGAAAACTTATCATAATAAAGGAATGTATTTAGAAACAATAATTAATCGGACAATTAGTTTTTATAATTTTAATGAATTAGGGTGATTTGTTAAAAGGAATGTTCCTATTAAAATTATTTCTACAAATAACAATCATGTAACAGGCTATTTAATAGAAAAATCTGAATCTGATTATTACGGTATCTATCAAGGAAAAATGATTGATTTTGAAGTTAAACAAACTAATGAAGATTATTTTAATTTAGTTAATATTAAAAAACACCAGATTGCACATTTGATTAAAATGAAAAAAAATGGCGCTATTGTTTTTTTGATTATTTACTTTAATAAATATGATAAATTTTTTAAAGTCCAAATTGATGAAATTACTAATCAAGAAAAGAAAAAAATAAATTACTCATATTTTCTTGAAAATAGTCAAGAGTTAAAATTAATATTTCCTGGTATTTTAGATATTATAAAGCATAAATAAGTATTGATAAAAAAAGAACTTCTTTAGTGAGAAGTTCTTTTTTCTTTGATATCAACTAAGATATCAACAGCTTTTTGAATAGAATCAGTAATAGTTGTTAAGATATCTGAATTCTTTGTTTCGCATCTTATTTCTCCGTGTTTCGGAACAAAAGCAATTATTTTACAAATGAACAAAGAATTTTCGTTTTTAGTTAATTCGAATTTGATATCTTCAACTCATGTGAATTTAGTAAGTTTAGTAACTTTTCTTTCAATAAATGAATCAATCGATTCTGATTTATCAAGATTATTATATTTTATAGAATATGACATTATATTTTCTCCAATAGTATTTTAGTATTCTTTTGAATTAATAACAGAAGATTCTGTTATTAATTTTATTCCAGAACTAGCTCCAATTCGACTAGCGCCTTCTTTAATGAAAAGAAGAAGATCTTCATGACTTCTAATACCACCAGCTGCTTTTATCTTTTTACCATTTTTTACCATTTTACTTCAAATGATAATATCTTTGATATCAGCTCCAGCAGTTGAAAACCCCGTTGAAGTTTTAATAAAATCAGCATTTGAATCATTAATAAATTCCATTGCTCTTTTTACTTCCTCAGGAGTTAATAAACAAGTTTCAACAATGACTTTTAATATCTTATTACCAGCGGATTTCTTAATTTCATTAATTTCATTAATACAATATTTTCTATCATTTTCTTTTAATTTAGAAACATTAATAACCATATCAATTTCATCAGCACCATCTTTAATAGCTTCTTGAGTTTCAAAAACTTTTGTTTCAGTTGTATTTTGTCCTAATGGAAATCCAACAACTGTACAAACTAAAACATCAGAACCAACTAATAGTTTTTTAGCAAGTGGTATAAATCAAGGATTAATACAAACTGCCATGAAGTCATAATTCATAGCTTCTTCACATAACTTTTTGATATCGTTACTATTAGCATCTTGTTTCAAAAAAGTATGATCTATATACTTAGATAATTTCATTTTATACCACTTAACTTCCATTAAAATGTTATACTAAATATTTCTAAAATGTATAATTTAAGTCTTTGACTTAATTTTTTATTTTTATTATTTGGAACAAATAATTCTGAATTTTGAAGATCTTTATAAAAAAGATTCTTCAATTCTTGATTTAATTTTTCTGAAAACGAAAATATAAAGTCTTCATTATTTAAATAAATAGATCTCAAATCATAATTAAAACTTCCTATCAGTGAAATTTCATTATCAATTAATGTCATTTTTCCATGATAAAAACCATTGTATTCATATATTTCAATATCACTATTTTTAAATCTTTCATAGTTTTTTTGATTAAAAATAATAATAAAATCCTTATCATCAGGTTTACCAGGAAGTAATATTTTTACTTTAATTCCTGAAAGAGAAGCAGATAATAATGCATCAAAAATAACATCTGTTGTAGCAAAATATGGAGTTGTTATATAAATTGATTTTTTTGCTTTTAAAATTAGTTGTAAGAGAGTATTTTCAATTGGATTATGATAAATATTTGGATTACATTCCATTACAAATGATTTTGAATTTTTTCTTACCAATTCATTACTACCATTTAGTTGAATAATTCCTTTGCTTTCAAAATTACCTAGGATTTCATTAATTGTTTTTTTAGTTCTAGTACTTCTTACATAATCAAAAATAAAATTTAATAAAAATTTGTTAACAATTTCACCTTCAAGATAAAAATTAGTATCTCTTCAATAAGAATTATTTTCTTGATAAGGTAAATATTCTTCACTTAAATTACTACCACCGTATAAAGCTTTTTGGTTATCAATTATTAATATTTTTTTATGATTTCTTGTATTTTGTGAGCCACGTAACAATTGAATTTTACCATTAGTAAATAATTCAAAATTAATACCTTCTTGTCTCATTTTTTTAATGATCTTTTTATCATATCTTCCAATAGAACCAATTCAATCTATTAAGACATAGATTTCAACTCCTTCTTTTGCTTTTTTAATAAGTTCATTAGCAACAGTATTAAATCATTCACCATCTGAAATAATATAATATTGAACAATAATAATTTTTTTAGCACTTCTTATTAATTCAATTGTGTTTTGATATAAATCAAAGTTATCTTCAATTAATTTAATATAGTTGTTACTTGAATAATTAACATCTCAAGCATTTTTAAAAAAAGTAGATCATTTTGTTAAATCTTCATCATCTGTTAACTCTGGTTTTGATTGATATTTTTCAATTAATTTTCTATCAGCAATATAATCATTTTTAGTATTATTTAAATCTGGTTTAAAAGCTAATCATAAATAGAAAAAGGTAATTAAACCTGGAAAAATAAGGAAACCAAACAACCAATTTTTTTTTGAAGTGTTTATCCGATTTCTATCATAAAAAATTTTAAAAGCAAAATAAGTATTAAAGAAGTACATAATGATAAGAAAAATAATAATAATTAATCAATTTCAACTAACTAAAATACTAGATAACACTATTGTTAAAACAAATAAAAATAAAATGCAAGTGATATTTATAATATTAAAAATATTTTTCTTTTTCATAATGATAATTATTATATAAAAGTATTAACAAAATAAAATTAAAAAACATAAGTTTCTTAATTTTATTTTTTATTATTAATAATGGCGGAAGCAGAGAGATTCGAACTCTCGCACCAGTTACCCGATCTAGCACCTTAGCAGGGTGCCCTCTTAACCACTTGAGTATGCTTCCAAAAAGCATCACCACACATAAAAATCAATTTATTGCTGCTGTATTTCTACCCTGACAAAGTTCACTAATCAATATTGTGGCAACATAAACATTATATTATAAATTTGAATTTGATTAGTTTTTTAATTTATAATATTAATATAGATATTAAAATGAATATTTTTAATAATAAGGATACAGATGTTTAAAGATATTAATGACAGTGTCATAATCAGTTTAAGCAAAAGTAAAAAACTTGCTAAAGAAATTTCTGAAATAACGAATATTCGTTTAGTAGAACCAAATACTACTAAATTTGCTGATGGCGAATTTTTACTTTCAATTCAAGAACCAATTAGAGAATTGAATGTGTTTATAATTCAATCAACTTCAAAACCAGTTAATGATAGTATTATGGAGCTTTTAATAACTATCGATGCTGTTAGAAGAGCTTCTGCAAAAACAATTAATGTTATTATGCCTTATTATGGTTATTCAAGACAAGATCGAAGAGTAGGTGGAAGAGAACCTATTACAAGTAGACTTATTGCAGATTTATTAGAAAAAGCTGGAGCTACTAGAGTTTTAACAATTGATATTCACTCTCAACAGCAACAAGGGTTTTTTACAATTCCTTTTGATTCATTAACAGCAATTTGATTAATGCTTGATTATTTATTTAATAATAATAAAGTTACTAAAGAAGATTTAGTAGTTGTTTCTCCTGATTATGGAAGTGTTAAAAGAACAAGAAGTATTGCAAATAAAATTAACTCTGGATTTGCTATTATTGATAAAAATAGAGTTGGTAAAAATAGAGTTGAATCGCTAGATATTTTAGGTGATGTTGCTAATAAAAATTGTTTAATTTTTGACGACATAATTGATACTGGTGGAACTATTCTTGAAGCTTGTAAAATCTTAAAAGAAAAAGGCGCAAAGAATATTGATATTGTAGTAACACATGGTTTATTAAATAAAGATGCTATTCCAAATTTTATTCAAGCTAAAAAAGATCGCATAATTAATAAAATTTATATTACAGACACAATCGAAAGAAAAGAAGAATTATCAGATGTTTTTTCAGTTATCTCAATAGCCAGTTTAATATCTTCAGCTATATTAGTTTTTGCTAAAGGTACAAATTGTATTTCTACAGTTTATGAAAAGTATTCATTTTTTAAGTTTTTTGAATAATTATTAATGATTGATATTATTGTTGTTGAAGGTAAAAAAGATAGTGAAAAAATTAAAAAACTTTTCAATGTTTTAACATATGAAACCCATGGATTTGGTTTCAACAATGCAGATATCGAAAATTTAAAAAAACTATCTAAAAAGCATAATATTATCCTTTTTCTTGATCCAGATCGTTCTGGTGAAAAAATAAGACAAACAATTTTAAAGCATTTTCCTAATTTTGAAAATGTTTATATTACTAAAAATGATATGGAACCATTTTCTAAAAAAATAGGTGTTGCTGAGGCTAAAGATGAAATTATTATTAAAGCTTTTGAAAATAAAATTACATTTAAAAAAGATAATGTTTCATTAGATTTTAGTCAATATTTATCATTAGATATTTCTACAAAAATATTAAGAGAAAAAATATGCGAAAAAATTGGAATTTCATATTGTAATAACAAAAAACTATTCAAAACATTAAATATGCTAAATATTAATTTTGATGAATTAAAATTGATTATTAAGGAGTTATAATGGATAATAAAACTTTTTATATTATTTCTTCTCCTATTGGGAATTTAAAAGATATTTCTTTAAATACAATTGAAGTTTTAGAAAAAATTGAATATCTTTTTTGTGAAGATACTAGAAATACAGCTAAACTACTTTCACTACTAAATATTAAGAATAGACCTAAATTAATTAGTTTTCATAATCATTCTGAAAATAAAAAAGCTAATGAGGTTTTAGAAATTATTAAAAAACACCAATCTGGTTTAATATCAGATGCTGGATATCCTTTAATATCAGATCCTGGTTACGTATTAATAAAAAAATTAATAAATGAATCAATTCCAATCGAAGTTACAGCAGGACCATCAGCTTTAATTCATGCAATTTTACTTTCATCAGCTCCAACAACTGATTTTTTCTTTGTTGGGTTTTTACCATATAAAACAAAAGAACAAGGTAACAAATTATTACAATTAAAAAACTTTAAAACCACATTAATAATTTATGAATCAGTTCACAGAATTAATCATACTTTAGAAAATATTAAGAATATTTTTGGTGATATTGAAATTTCAGTATGCCGAGAAATATCTAAAAGAAACCAAACTATTTATCTTGATAAAATTTCTGAGGTTTTAAAGACCATTACCTTAAAAGGTGAATTTGTTATTGTTATTAATAACAATAACAAAAATGAAATAGATGAAAATATTTTATTAATAGAAATTGAAAATTTAGTAAATAATAATATTCATTTAAAAATAGCTTGTAAAATGGTCGGATATAAACACTCAATCAAGTCTAATATGCTTTATTCTCTATATAATAAAACCCATATTATTATATAATGATAATATGAGTTTTAAGTTTGTTCAATTACTAAACAAAGATATTAATAAAATTAGCAGATTTTTCTTAAGCATTAGCTTTTCTTTAATGATTATAATGATTCTTTTTTTAACTATTTATATTTTTATTCCGCCATTTGTTATTAACGATAAACTTTATATTAGTTTTTTTAATATTGACTTAATTGAAGGTGGACCGGTTGATATTTATGCTAAATATCTTAATGTAGTTGGTATTTTATCGACAATGATAATATCAATTATTATTCCAATGTCAGGATATGGATATTGAAAATATAAAAAGTCAGATTATCTAGCAAAATACAACTCTAACCATATTTCAGCATTTATGATTATTGGTAATATTTTTTTATTAGTTTTATTTATTGTTGCTTTTATTAATAGACCAAGTTCTATTATTAACAATAATCCTTGATTAGTTCAAAATGTATTAGATTCTTCAACACAATCTAATATTTTTTATGAAAATGGAGTATTTGTTAATAGAGAATTGACTGATGAAATTGGGGTATGAGAATTTTCATATATCTTTAATTATAATTTTAATAAAGGTAATTCAGAGTCAATATCATTTACATGATGAGAATTAAGAATTGGAGCTCAAGTTTTAATTTTTTATATATCTGTTTTTTACTTAGCATTGATAATTGTAATTTCTTCAATTCTATATACTAATAATTTTTTAATTGATAAAAATCAAGTTTTCAATATAACAAAAGGATAAAATATGAAAAAAACATTTTATATTTCAACACCAATTTACTATCCATCAGGTAAACCACATATTGGTCATGCTTATTCAACAATATTAGCTGATGTTATTTCTAAATATAAACAATTAATCGGCTATGAAACTTTTTATATTACTGGAACAGATGAACACGGTAAGAAAATTCAAGAAAAAGCTCAAGAATTTAATATGTCTCCAAAAGAATATGTTGATATGAATTCAAAAATTTTCATAGATCTATGAAAATTATTAAAAATAGATTATTCAAAATTTATTAGAACAACAGATAATTATCATGTAGAAACCGTTAAAAAAGTATTTACTTTTTTCAAAGATAAAAGACTTATTTATCTTAATGAATGAAAGGGTTTATATTGTGTTTCTTGCGAAGAAAATTTTAATCACAGCCAAACAAAAAAAGAAGGTAATGATTATTTTTGTACTTTAAACCATAAATTAATACATATTAAAGAACCATCTTATTTTTTTAGAATGAAAGATTTTACAACCTGAATTAATAATTTTTTTGAGAATAACCCAAACTTTATTTATCCAAAATCAAGAATGAATGAATTAAAAAATAATTTTATTAATACCGGAATTGATGATTTATCAATTACAAGAACGTCTTTTGATTGAGGTATTAAAATAAATGAGGAATCAAATCACATTATTTATGTATGACTTGACGCTTTATTAAGTTATATATCTGGTCTAGGTTTTTTAAGTAATGATGATAGCTTATTTCAAAAATATTGAAATCATAAAGATGCTGAAATTGTTCATATTCTATCAAAGGAAATAACTAGATTCCATTGTATATATTGACCTATATTTCTTGAAAATTTAAATATAAAATTACCAACTAAAATAATTAGTCATGGTTGAATTGTTACTAAAGAAGGTAAGATGTCAAAATCATTAGGCAATGTTATTGAACCTAATGAATTAATTGATGAATTTGGTATTGATGCTATTAGATATTACTTTATGAGTTCTTTTTCAATTGATAGTGATAATGTTTTTAAAATAGATACACTAATTAGCAATTTCAATGGC
This sequence comes from Candidatus Mycoplasma liparidae, assembly GCA_009884515.1. Classification (GTDB taxonomy): domain Bacteria; phylum Bacillota_I; class Bacilli_A; order Mycoplasmatales; family Mycoplasmoidaceae; genus Mycoplasma_L; species Mycoplasma_L liparidae. The sequence continues at coordinate 410,551 of RHHX01000001.1, forward strand.
GATCTTGCTAATAATTTTGGTAATCTAGTTTCAAGATTTATTGGGCTTATTAAAAAATATAATAATAAAATAATTCCAACAATCAATAAAGAAGATCTATCTGATTATGCTAAAAAAGCCTTAAATGAAATTGAAATAACTAATAAAAAAATTATTGAAAATATTGATAAATTAGATATTTTAAATATTTGTAAAGAAGTCATGAAAATCATTGATTACATTAATAAATACATTGAAAACATTAAACCTTGAGAATTGTTTAAAAATGATCAAATAAATGAATTACATTCTTTAATTATCATTATTGCTAAAACGATTGAAATAAGTAACTTCTGATTATCACCAATTTTAAGTATTGGTAAAGATGAAGTTATTTCACAAACTAATATTCCTTTATTAAAATTAGCAGAAATTAATGAAATTAAACCGCTTTTTAATATTACAGTTAACGAGTCAAAACCAATTTATAAAAGAATTCATAGTAAAGAGTAATTATCAAATTTCATTGAATGAATTAATAATTTTAACATCTTTAGAAAAAATGCTTTTATTTTCAAAACTATACATTTGTTTATTTTCAAACTTTGCTATTTTTTCACATTCTAAAACAGTTTTTTCATTAGCATTTAATAATAGTACTTTATCACTAACAGCATTTAATAAACGATTTATTTTTTGTAGCTCAGGATAATTTTCATTAATCTTAACATTTTTAGGCATTTCGCATAAATATAAAATATTATTAGAATCAATATTATTAATAGTAGATTTCTTATAACCATTTTTATCAACCAAAATAATCTTATAACCATAATTAACAAGCTTCTTAGCTGTTAGATGGTTCTTAATATTTCAGTTAAAACTATAAATGATATTTTTTGATAATTTATTTTTTAGAAAATATTCATAACCAACATCACCTCAAATAGCAATTACTTGCTTGTTAATTAAATTGATATTTCCTTTGTGAAAAAGAATAAAGGGCGGCATATAAATATTTTTAAACTTATTTGGATATTTTTCATCCAAAATAGTCATAATATTAATCCGATCATTTTTAACACTGTTTAATTTTTCTAAATTTATTTTTTGATATTCAGAGTCCTTAATAGCTTGATAAACTAAATCCCAATTCCCTTCATATTTTTCATTAAATAAAATAAGTATTTGTTCCATAAAAAAACCTCCATATTTCTATGTAGGTTAAGTTATTTTAAAAATACTAATAAGCTCTTGCAATAATAATCATATTTTTTGTTTTTTTATTAGTAATGAAACAAGTCCCCTCAATATCATTATCAATAATACATCTAGGTGTTGCTTTTGTTTCTTCTTTGATTTTGATTTCATCACCAATATTGCCAGCAAAATATGCTTTAGCTATTTTTCTATTTTTAAGAACGTTTTTTAATTCATCTATTGATGAAATAAATTCAGCTGAACTATCAAGATGTGTTTTAGCTTTTTGATACATTGATGCTTTAATATTAATGATTAATGCTTGAATGTATTTATTTAAATCATCAAGATTAATATCTTCTTTTGTGGAAAGATCTCTTCGATAAATAGTAATAATATTTTCATTTACCGTTCTTTTTCCAACAATAATTTGAATTGGAATACCTAATATTTCATTATTAGCAATTTTATAACCAAGTCCTTTATCAGAATTATCAATTTCAACTCGATAATCTTTTAATGAATCTTTAATAGTATTAGCAATATTATTAACTGATTCATCATTATTAGCTAAGTTAAGCATAACTTGAATTGGAGCAATGTTTCAAGGCAAATTTAAACCTTTATTATCACCATGTACCATAATAATAGCACCGATTAATCTTGTTGAAACTCCAGCTGATACTTGTTTTATATATTGATATTGATTATTTTTATCTTGGAATTTGATTTGAAAGCTTTTAGCAAAATTATCACCTAGATAATGACTTGTTCCACATTGAAGCACTTGACCATCTTGCATCAAAGCTTCAACAGTATAAGTTTTTTCAGCACCAGCAAATCTTTCATTAGCTGTTTTTTCACCTTTAATAACCGGAATCAGTAAATCTTCTTGAATAAATTGTTCATAAGTATTAATCATAGTTTGAGTAAAACTTAAAGCATCACTTTCATCAATATGAATAGAATGCATTTCTTGTCAATAAAATTCACTATTTCTTAAGAAAGGTCTAGTAGTTTTTTCAGCTCTAAGAACATTACATCATTGGTTTAATTTAATTGGTAAGTCTTTATAACTATTTAAAATATTGCTAAAGTATTGACAAAAGATAATTTCACTAGTAGGTCTAATAATATAATGTTCATTAATATCCTTATTACCAATTTTAGTAATTGTATAAACTTCAGGACTAAAACCTTTAATATGAGCTTTTTCTTTTTCTAAATCAGCTACCGGAATTAATAATGGCATTGCCAAATTTTTAATCCCCTTTTCTTTAAAATTTTTATCTAAAATATTTCTAATATTTTCTCAAATACTTCAAGCATAAGGTTGAAAAATCATCATCCCTTTAATATTTGTATAAAGAGAAAGTTTGGCATTTTGAATAATACTTGTATATCATTCAGCAAAATCTTCTTCTCTTGTTATTATACGATCTATTTTTTTCATGATTGGTTCCAAATAATTAAAATTTTTAAAAAAGATTTTTATTCTTTTATTAACTAAAATTAATTTTATAATAATAAAAAAGAAGCTTAATAAAAAAGGTGAAATATGAAAAAAATTATTATTATTGGTTCAGGTCTTTCAGGTGCTGTTTCAGCAAGATTATTAAGTGAAAAAGGCTATCTTGTTGATATTTATGAAATTAAAGATCATTTAGGTGGACATGTTTATGATTATCGTCGAGATAATAATATTTTAGTTCATAAATATGGACCACATATTTTTCACACTAATTATGAAGATGTTTGAAAATTTATTAATCGATTTACTGAGTTCAATGATTATGTTAATGAAGTTCAGGTTGAATATGATTCAAAATTGATTAGGTTTCCAATTAATTTTGATTCTATCAAAGCTATTAATCCTGATTTATTTGAAAAATTTCAAATAGAAGTTAAGAGATTATTTAAAAACGAAACAAGTATCAGCATTCATGAATTACTTGAAAAAATAGAAGATGCTGATCTTAAGAAATTAATCAATAACATCTATTTAAAAATATATGCAAACTATACAATTAAGATGTGAGGAATTGATATTAAAGATATTGATATCAATGTTCTTAAAAGAGTAAAAATTAATTTAAACCATGTTTGAAATTACTTTCCTGATGATAGATATCAAGGATTACCCTTATTAGGTTATACTCAGATGATTAATAAAATATTAGACCATGAAAATATTAGTGTTTTTAAAAATCAAAACGGCCTTGATTTTATCAATTTTAAAAACTCAAAGATTCTTTTTAAAAATGAAGAATTAGATGTTATTTTTACGGGTAGAATTGATGAACTATTTAAATACCAATATGAATATCTTCAATACCGTTCTTTAGATATTCAATTCGAAGATTTAAAGAAAGAATTCTTTCAAGAAACAGCAGTAGTTAATTATCCTGCTCATAAATCATTAACAAGAATATGTGAATATAAACATATGACAAAGCAAGTTGATAAGGAAAATACAACAATTACAAGAGAATATCCTGGTAATTTTGACATTAATGATAAAGTATTCAATATTCCATTTTATCCAATTAATAATGATGAAAACAATCAAAAATATTTAAAATATCAAAAAGAAGCTTCTAAGTATTCTAATTTATTTTTAATAGGTAGATTAAGTCAATATAAATACTATGATATGGATGATGTTATTAAAAATACTTTTGAATTAATTGAGAAATTTTAATTTAATTTACCAAGTGTATATTTATTAATAACACAGTTACTATTAATAGTAATATATAGTTCTGAATCAGGAATATTAGCAATTTTGATTGGATTATTATTTAAATCAATAATTTCATCAATCTTAATAAATTGGTCTTCTAAAAAAGGATTTATTAATCGAATTTCTTGATCAATATTAAAATTATTTTTAGTTCTAATTAAATATCTTGATTTATCAATAATTTTTTCAATACTAAAAATAAAATCTTGATTAGTTAATTTTTGTTTATCATGATAAAGCATTTTAGATTCATCAGCATTATTAATAAAAGCTGAATCAATGTCTCGATTAGCAATGTTCTTTAATTTATTAAAATAAACATTAGTATCAAAATCAATGTTTTGGTAGTGTTTATCCATTATTTCACGATAAGTTTTAACAACTTCAGCAATATAATTAACTGATTTCATTCTTCCTTCAATTTTAAATGAAGCAATATTAAGTTCCATTAATTCTTTTAAGTAATTAATATAACTCATATCCTTAGGACTCATTGTAAAGAAATGCTTATTTTGTTGATTGCTATCTTTATCTTCAATATGATATTTTCATCGACAAGATTGGGCACATCCACCAACATTAGCATCTCTTAAGCTAAAGTTGTTAGACATCATACATCGACCACTATATGAAATACAAACAGCCCCATGAATAAAGATTTCAAGTTCAATTTCATTATTTAAATTTTCAGATGTTTTTTTAATTTCATTAAGTGTTAGTTCTCTTCCTAAAACAACTCTAGTAGCATTAGCATATTTCTTTCAAAATAAACAACTTGCTGAATTTGTTGTTGATTGCTGAGTTGAAATATGAATTTCTTTATCAGGATAATTTTTATTTAAGAAATGAATAATAGCAACATCAGCAACAATATAAGCATCAATCTTAATATCCTTGATTTTATTAAAAAATTTATCAAAATCCTTAAATAAGAAATTACGACAAATAACATTCATTACTAAATAAACTTTTTTATTTAAACTATGAGCATAATCAACAATTTCTTTAATATCAGGAATATCAAAGTTTCCAGCTCTTTTTCTTAAACTAAATTCTTTGGCACCAATATAAATAGCATCAGCTCCATAGCTAAGAGCATAATAGGCTTTGTTCTTATCTCCACTAGGAGCAAGTAATTCAATTTTATTTATTATTTTGTTCATATTTTTTTAAGTGAGGGTGTTTCATATTGTTTTTTAAAAAACCATTGTCAACAAATTTATCAGCTAGTTCATTTAATTTATCAAATGATCTGTTTTTAAAATCAAGATCATATTCTTCATGTTTCATTTTAAAAAACGCTTCTTGATATAATTTAGTAACTGCAATACTTTTTTCTGAATTATAGAAAAAAGTATCTATTTTTAAATAATCAAGATTATTAAATTTATCTAATAAATTAATAGTAGCAAGTTCATAACCTGAAAACATATGACTACCATTTCTATCTTCATACATCAAGTTACTTAATTGACGCATTTCTTCTCTGATTCATATTTTTCTATTTAAAGTAGTTTGATAATACTTTTCAAAGTTAGAAATTAAGTTTCATCTTGAATGCATAATAAAGACATAACCATGACCTAATATTTCAATTGTTAAATTCTTTTTATTTTTAATAATTTCATCAGTTTCATAAAAAGTCAGTTCTTTTGCTAAACTAACTTCTTTAATATTACATTTTTGATAAAAATCAAATTGATAATGTGAAGTTACTAATGTTTCAGGATTGTAATTTAAATAGAAACTTAAATTATGCTTTTCTATTAAATAGATGATTGCAAAATCTTGAAAGATAATTTTATCAATTTTAATTTTGCTTAATTTAATTAAATATTCTGCTAATTCTTCAAGTTCATCTTCAACAAATATTTTATTAACCAAAACATAAACTTCTGTATTTTTACTGTTTTGGTTAATTTCAGCTATTTCATTAAGATCAAATGAAATAGTATTTCTTAATGATAAAAAATCATTACCAATAATAATTGCTTCAATATTATTAGCTAAACAATAATCTAAATGTTCCTTACTATTAATAGTAACTTTTAATTTCATTTCTTAAAGTTCCTTTTTAATCTAATCATCATTAAACCATCATCAATATCAATCAAATCAATCAAATAATCATTATTATTTAAAATTCATTGATTAAATTCATTTAATTTTAATAGTATTCTTACTTGATTATTAGTTTTATTTCTTAAATCAGCTAAATTTTTTAAATAAATATTATCAATAATCATAATGCCATTTTGATTTAGTAATTTAATATATTTTAAAAATAACTTTTCTAATCTTGTTTTAGGGCCATCTAAAAGAATAAAATCATACTTATCATCAGTAAAATAATCAAAGCAATCAAGATTAATTAAATTAATCTTTTCATATGATTTTAAGTTTTGATAAGCAATTTTAAAACGGTAACCATCTTTTTCAATAGTTGTTATTTTCTTTACTTTAGTATTTTGATAAATAACTAGCGAACTGTAACCAAGCCCACTACCAATTTCAAGGTAGGTTTGGTAATTGTTATTATTAATTAAATCAATAATAAAATTACTAGCATGAGGTTTAAGTGGTGCTATTTTTTCATTTATTGAATCTTGATAAATTTTATTTAGAATATTTTGCATAAGAAGTATAATAAATTCTAACTACTTTTTTATTTCATATATAATAAAAAAGTAGTTATATAGGAAAATCTGTGAAACATTTATTTGCGTACTTGACAAAAAAAGACAAAAAAATTTTATTTTTTGTTTTTTTTATCAGATTAATACAAATAATTGGTGATCTTATTCAACCATTAATGCTTTTAGTTATTTTTATTATTATCACTCCTGCTAATACACTTGCTTTAGAAAATACTAATCAATTTATGACGTTTATTAATAGTATTGCTCAACATTTTATGACAATAACTGGTAGTAAAGGCTGATCATTAGCAATTGTTTTTGTTGTTATGGCATCAGGAGCTTTATTTACTTTAATAAGTGGATCAATTTGTAATATGATAGCTGCTAAAGTCGGAATGGGTTTTGGTTATAATATTAGAGACCGATATTATAGTAAAGTTCAAAGTTTATCAGCAAGTGATATTGATATGTTTTCAATATCATCATTAACAACAAGAATGACAACTGATATTACTATGATTCAAAATATTTTCATTAGATCTTTATCAGTTATTCCAAGAGGAGTATTTTTATTTGTGGGAAGTATTATTTTTGCTTTCTTTATTAATTGAGTTTATGGAGTAGCTTTTTTAATTGCTTTATTCGTTTTAATGATAATTTTAGGAATATTATTAAGAATAATGGTTCCTTCATTTTCTAATTTGCAACAAACAATTGATGCTGCTAATGAAAAAACAAGAGAAAACTTATTAGGAGTAAGAATTGTTAAAACAAGTAATTTACAAAAACTAGAAACTAGATATTTTAATAAAGTTAATGACAGATTAATTAAACATGGAGTACATTCTTCAATTACTGGTTTAAGTTTTGCACCATTTGTAATTATTGTTATTAACGGCGTTCTTATTTTCATTTTACTAACAACTCAACCATCATCAATTACTGATGAAATAGTTAGTTTAGCTAGTTTAATAGCACTAACTTCTGCTGGGTTAATGCTATTAAGCTCAATAGTAACAGAAATAGGTTGATCTCAAGCAACTATTAAAAGAGTTAATGAAGTGTTTTTTACAAAACCAAGTATTCAAGAAATAGCTAGTCCAATTACTATTGATGATAATATTGATATTGTTTTTGAAAATGTTAATTTTAAATATAATAATAGTGAAAAATGAGTTTTAAACGATATTAACTTAAACATTAAAAGTAAATCATCTTTAGGCATTATTGGACATTCAGGATGTGGTAAAAGTACTTTAATTAATTTAATTGTAAGGTTATATGATGTCAACGAAGGAAAATTATTAATTAATAATCATGATGTTAAAGATTTATCTTTAATATCACTAAGAAATAATATTTCAGTAACTTCTCAAAAATCAGTATTATTTTCAGGAACTATTAAAACAAATATCTTTTTTGGTAATAATAATCCCACTGATGATGAATTAGAAAAAGCACTTGAATCAAGTTGTGTTTTTGATGTTTTAAAAACAAAAACAGATGGAATTAATGAAATTGTTCAACAAAGAGGCGAAAATTTTTCTGGTGGACAAAAACAAAGAATATCAATTGCTAGAAGTTTAATCAAAAATCCTAAAGTAATTATTTTTGATGATTCAACATCAGCTCTTGATATGATAACTGAGAAAAAAGTTCAAAAAATGATTAATAAAAATTATCAGAATTCTACTAAAATTTTTATTGCTCAAAGAATAAGTGCTTTAAAGCACTTAGATAATATTGCTGTAATGAAAAATGGCAAGATTATTATGCAAGGGACCCATAAATATTTATTGAAAAATTGTCAATACTATTATGAAATTGCTTTGAATCAATTAGGAGAGGAGGAAATGAAAAATGAGCTTAGATAATTTCGAAGAAAATATTAATAAACCGATTTTTGGTGAAAGTAACACTAAGCTTGAAACTCCAATGGCTATTTTAGGTAAAAAGAAATTAGCTTATGATAGAGCAAAAGAAGGACAACCAGTTACAAGAATTATTTTTGCTTATATGAGAAACTATAAGAAAATATTTTTCTTTGCCTTTTTATCAGTTATTTTAACAATATCATTTAATATGGCTAGTATTATTACTTTATTTTTTATAACTGCTGAAGCAGTTAAAGGTCGAACTGATCATTTTATTATTTTAGTAGTTTTACTTGGAGTATGATATTTATTTTATGCCGGATTTACTTATTTGCAAAGAATTTTCTTAATTAAACTTGGTGAAAAAACAAGTCATCAAATTCGTTATGACTTGTTTCAAAAACTTCAAAAATTAAAAATGTCTTTTTTTGATACAAGATCATCTGGTGATTTAATTTCAATATCAACTAATGATTCAATGAATATTACTTTTCTTTTATCAACAACACTATCAGATTTAATAACAGGAATTTTATTAATTTTTGGATCTTTAATAACAATGTTTCTAATTTCAGCATCATTAGCAGCAATTATTTTAATAACAGTGCCACTATTTTTAATAGTTGTTTATTTTATTGTTAAAAAAACACAACCATACTTTGAAAAAAGACAACAATACTTAGGAGAAACAAATGGGTTTGTTGAAGAAATGTTTTCAGGGCAAAACATTACTAATTTACTTAATCAACAAGAAAATGTTTTAAAAGAATTTAATGTAAAAAATAAAGACTTAGTTAATGTTTCATATAAAGGTGAAAAAATGAGTTCTTTTATTATGCCATGAAGTATTTTTATGATCAACTTTATTATTTTATTGATTTCTATTATTGGTGGGGTTTTTGCTATTATGCCTAATACTCCATTTGCAAGTATTATGCCAACAGATACTTTAGAAGCTAAAATAGCTATTATTACAATCTTTACTATTTTAACTAGACAAATAATAGGCCCTATTTCGAATTTATTATCTTTAACGACATTTTTTCAATTAGGTCATTCATCAGCTAAAAGAATCTTTAATATTTTTAAAGAAGAAAATGAAGATTTAAGTAATGAAACACAAACATTAGAAAATATTCAAGGGAATATTTCAGTTCAAAACTTAAACTTCTCTTATTCAAAAGATAAAATAATTTTAAAAAATGTTTCTTTTGAAATTATTAAAAACCAATCAGTAGCCATTGTTGGTCCTACCGGTAGTGGTAAATCTACCATTATTAACTTATTAACAAAGTTTTATAATATTAGTGAAGGTAAAATCCTTTTTGATAATATTGATATTGCTAATGTTGTTAAACATTCTGTAAGAAAAAATATTGCCGTTGTTTTACAAAATCCATTTATTTTTAATACATCTGTAAAAGAAAACATTAGACTAGGTAATTTAGATGCAACTGATGAAGAAATTTATGAAGCTGCTAAATTAAGTCGATGTGATTTCTTTATTAATCAATTAGAAAATGGTTATGACACTGTTTTACATAATAATGGTGATTCACTTTCGGTTGGTCAAAAACAATTGATCTCAATTGCAAGAGCAATCATTGATCCAGCTAAAATTTTAATTTTAGATGAAGCTACTAGTAATGTTGATACTAAAACAGAAATTGATATTCAAACTGCTTTAAATGAATTAATGAAAAGAAAAACATCAATTATTATTGCACATAGACTTTCAACAATTATTAACTCTGATTTAATCATTGTGCTTAAAGATGGTGAAATTATTGAAAAAGGTAACCATATCAGTTTATTAAAAAACGAAAATGGTTTTTATTCAAAAATGTTTAATAGTCAATTTGAAAATGAATTAGAATAATTTAACATGAATAAAAAAGGTATTATTAAATTTTAATAATAAGAAAGAGAAAATATGGAAAAAACATTTATTATGATTAAACCCAATGCAGTTCAAAGAAACTTAATTGGTGAAATTATTGCTAGATTTGAAAGAAAAGGCTTTATGATCAATGCTATTAAATTTGCTTTAGTAACTGAAGAACAAGCTAAAAGGCACTATTATGTTCATAAAGATAGACCCTTTTATAATGAGTTAGTTGAATCAGTTACTTCAAATCCAGTTGTTTTAATGGTTATTAGTGGTAATAACATTATTAAAATGACAAGAAAATTTATTGGTGAAACCGATCCTTTAAAATCTAGTATTGGCACAATTAGAGGTGATTATTCTAATGACTTAGGAATGAATATCATTCATGGTAGTGATAGTCTTGAAAATGCTGAGTATGAAATGAATATTTATTTCAATGAAAATGAAATAATTAGTTATGAAAAAACAATAAATAAAGAAATTTTTAATAATTAGTGTTAACATAATACATATAATAAATAAATTAATAGATATTAGGATAATAAAATGAAAAAACAATATATAAAAAAAATTACAATAGCTTCGCTATTTATGGGGAGTGTTATTGCTACAGGATTAGGTTTAGGAATTAGTCTTGCTAACAATACAAACAACAATAATAATGTAAGTAATGTTCTTTTAAAAGAAGCTAATAAAAATATTAGTTCTAAAGCAATAAACACAACTGCAAATCCAATATTGAATTTCGCTTTTGCTGGCGATATTACAACTTGAGGATTAGGTGTAGCTGATGGTTCTGGTGGAGTTGATGAATTATTAAAACCAGCTTGAAATGCTGAAACTGGTGTTTTTACAGTTCCTAATTATGTAACTAAATTATTAACATCTGTTAATACTGTAGTTGGTGCAAAACATTATGATACTATTACTGGTGCTACTCCTGGTGGTTTAAATCCTGTAAACCCTTGAATTTCTGAAGTTAAAGAAATTCGTTTTCAAAAAAATTCTAAATTAGTTGAAGTTGGTAGTGGAGTATTTAATTATATGTCGACATTAACAAAAGTATATTTTCCTCAACCAAGTGAGTCATTTAATACTGAAACTCAAAAAATTACTTTCCATAATGGTATGTATTTAGCAACAGCAGAAGAACCAGGTTTAAGTACTCAAATTGATGGTAGAGGTAATTTCTCAATTCAACAATATAGTAAATTTACTCAACCTGCTAAGCATATTATGCGAGAAATTGTTTATCCAGCAAATATGAAATATAGAGCTTTAACTACTGATAATAGTATATCTACAACTGGATTAACTCCTCTAGTTTTGAGAGATTTTATTATGGGTGGTAGTGGTTTTAAAACATTTGATAATAAAATTGTTTATAATGAAAAACAAGTTGAATCAACTGCTGTTAATTCTATTTATTATAATAATGTTATTATTTCAATTCCAAATACACTTGAAATAAAAGAATTATATAGATATCAAATGTCATATATGACAGGTTCAGGTTCAATTTTTAATAGTATAAATGGTCCGGTTAATTCTGCAAATAAATGATTTCTTGATCATTACAATTGATTTGAAGTAAAGAAAACAACAGTTGGAGAAGTAAATCATTACGAACCAGCTCTTAATATTATTAAAACAACTACAGATGAAATTTCTTTATTAGCTGCTGCACAAACTGCATTTTCTAATAAATATTATGAATTTTCAAAAGAATGAGCAGTTTTTAATAAAACATTTAATGAACCAGTTGAGGCTATTAGTCAAGTTGCTTATTTAGCTAATTTAAATACTGACTGAAACCGTATTGCTAATTTAATGGGCGGATTTGGTAAAGTTCCTGAAATCGGAATTGTTGGTAATCAATATGAAACTCTTGGACAAGGTGCTGCTGGAAATGTAAAAAATCAAATTTTTGGATATAACCAAAGTGCTGATGGCACTAAAAAAGTTGGATATACAGCTAATTTAATTGGTAATCAAGGTTATTTAATTAATGATAAGACTGATGCTGATAATCCATATTTTAGAGCTATTTCACTAACTCCAGTTGTTGGTAATAATGCAAATTGAGAAAAATATACACTTACAGAAGAAGACGAAACTTTAGTTCCAACTGTATATAGACAAGGTACTTATAATGCTATAGATAGTAAATCATATAATTTTACAACAAAACATAGATTATCTGGTAATTCTATTTATAACACTTTAACAAAAACATTAGAAATTCCTGAGTATGTAACTACAATTGCTAACACACCTCCCAGATTAACTGGAAATTCAGTTTTTGGTGAAAACAATGTAGCTAATTGAAATTTTTTATGAACAAATACTAAAAATAGTGCTAAACACATTAAAGTTAATGATTATCTTGTTACTGAATATGAGGTTGCTAATGTAGGTAATCAAAATGAAGCTAAACCAAAAAATGCTGAGTCAGTAAGTTCAAGTTTAAAGACTATTGGGTCATTTGCTTTTTCTAATTTTTCAGCTTTAAACACGTTTTCAACTCCAAAAACTGTAACATCAATTGGTGAAGGTTTTCTTTCTGATTCAATTCTATTAGAAGCAGTTATTTTACCAAAAGGTTTAACAACTTTAGCTAAAGGTGCATTTTCAGGATCTACAAATTTAAAAAGATTTACAATGCCTACATTTGGTAATGCTGAATCTCCAGTTACAATTGATTATACTGATATGCTTAAAGGAATAACACCAACAGATATATTTATTCCATTTGTAGACCAAGCAAAATTTGTAGCATCAAATTATGGTAATTGAGACAAAGCTACTCCTTCTAGTGCTGTTCATTATTATGGTGTTGATGACCTTATTTCTGCTTCAATTAGTGTAGATATTAATAATGTAGATTATAATGCTCTTATATCAGCAGCTCAAGCAGTTAATACAGCAGCAGCTGATACAGATCCAACTCTTCAAGCTGCACTTGATGCTTTAATATTAGAATTTAATAATAATTATGTTGTTGATGCTGGTGAAGCTAATTTAACTAAGAAAAGTGCTTGATTTTCTGGAACAAGTGAATTATTATTAAATGATGCAACTTTAGCAACTTTAAAAGTAGCAATTACTGGTGGTAAAATTACTTTTACCGGTGGTGCGTTAGTTGATCCTTTAGGAATTAATAAAGTTTTAGATTTTAGTGTTAATAGTGATACTAATAAATTAGATACATTTATTGATGTTGGTACATATGAAACTTTATTTGGTCCACTTACATTAGGAACTTTATTAAATGCTAATTCAGATACTCCATTAATTACAGTGCCATCTACAAATACTGTAGGAAATGTATTTATGTGAATAGGTATTGGTATAGGTATTGCAGCGGCTCTATTAATAGCAGTAGTTATAGTATTTATTGTTAGAAGAAACAAAATATCAAAAGCAAAAGCTTTAGGCACCGATACTTCAAGTAATGATAGCGTTGATGCTTCTAAATAATTTAAATAAATTATTTCCTGATAAATAAAAAAAAAATACTAGAAAAATTTCTAGTATTTTTTTTTATTGCTTTTAATATTAATATAACTATTTTATCTATTTAAATAAAATTAATGTATATTTATTATAGATATGGAATATTAAAAAATGAAAAAACAATATATAAAAAAAATTACAATAGCTTCGCTATTTATGGGGAGCGTTATTGCTACAGGATTAGGTTTAGGAATTAGTCTTGCTAACAATACAAACAACAATAATGTAAGTAATGTTCTTTTAAAAGAAGCTAATAAAAATATTAGTTCTAAAGCAATAAACACAATTGCAAATCCAATATTGAATTTCGCTTTTGCTGGCGATATTACAACTTGAGGATTAGGTGTAGCTGATGGTTCTGGTGGAGTTGATGAATTATTAAAACCAGCTTGAAATGCTGTAACTGGTGTTTTTACAGTTCCTAATTATGTAACTAAATTATTAACATCGCCTGAGGCTCCTCCTGGTGCAAAACATTATGATACTATTACTGGTGCTACTCCTGGTGGTTCGAATCCTGTAAACCCTTGAATTTCTGAAGTTAAAGAAATTCGTTTTCAAAAAAATTCTAAATTAGTTGAAGTTGGTAGTGGAGTATTTAATTATATGTCGACATTAACAAAAGTATATTTTCCTCAACCAAGTGAGTCATTTAATACTAAAACTCAAAAAATTACTTTCCATAATGGTATGTATTTAGCAACAGCAGAAGAACCAGGTTTAAGTACTCAAATTAAGGGTAGAGGTAATTTCTCAATTCAAAATCATAATGAATTTACTAGACCTGATAAGTATATTATGCGAGAAATTGTTTATCCAGCAAATATGCAATATAGAGCTTTAACTACTGATAATAGTATATCTACAACTGGATTAACTCCTCAAGTTTTGAGAGATTTTATTATGGGTGGTAGTGGTTTTAAAACATTTGATAATAAAATTGTTTATAATGAAAAACAAGTTGAATCAACTGCTGTTAATTCTATTTATTATAATAATGTTATTATTTCAATTCCAAATACACTTGAAATAAAAGAATTATATAGATATCAAATGTCATATATGACAGGTTCAGGTTCAATTTTTAATAGTATAAATGGTCCGGTTAATTCTGCAAATAAATGATTTCTTGATCATTACAATTGATTTGAAGTAAAGAAAACAACAGTTGGAGAAGTAAATCATTACGAACCAGCTCTTAATATTATTAAAACAACTACAGATGAAATTTCTTTATTAGCTGCTGCACAAACTGCATTTTCTAATAAATATTATGAATTTTCAAAAGAATGAGCAGTTTTTAATAAAACATTTAATGAACCAGTTGAGGCTATTAGTCAAGTTGCTTATTTAGCTAATTTAAATACTGACTGAAACCGTATTGCTAATTTAATGGGCGGATTTGGTAAAGTTCCTGAAATCGGAATTGTTGGTAATCAATATGAAACTCTTGGACAAGGTGCTGCTGGAAATGTAAAAAATCAAATTTTTGGATATAACCAAAGTGCTGATGGCACTAAAAAAGTTGGATATACAGCTAATTTAATTGGTAATCAAGGTTATTTAATTAATGATAAGACTGATGCTGATAATCCATATTTTAGAGCTATTTCACTAACTCCAGTTGTTGGTAATAATGCAAATTGAGAAAAATATACACTTACAGAAGAAGACGAAACTTTAGTTCCAACTGTATATAGACAAGGTACTTATAATGCTATAGATAGTAAATCATATAATTTTACAACAAGAAATAAATTATCTGGTAATCCTATTTATAACACTACAACAAAGATATTAGAAATTCCTGAGTATGTAACTGCAATTGCTGATACACCTACTAGATTAACTGGAAATTCAGTTTTTGGTGCAGACAGTGCAACTAATTGAAATTTTTTATGAACAAATACTAAAAATAGTGCTAAACACATTAAAGTTAATGATTATCTTGTTACTGAATATGAGGTTGCTAATGTAGGTAATCAAAATGAAGCTAAACCAAAAAATGCTAAGTCAGTAAGTTCAAATTTAAAGACTATTGGGTCATTTGCTTTTTCTAATTTTTCAGAGTTACAAACGTTTTCAACTCCAAAAACTGTAACATCAATTGGTGAAGGTTTTCTTTCTGATTCAATTAAATTAGAAGCAGTTATTTTACCAAAAGGTTTAACAACTTTAGCTAAAGGTGCATTTTCAGGATCTACAAGTTTAAAAAGATTTACAATGCCTACATTTGGTAATGCTGAATCTCCAGTTACAATTGATTATACTGATATGCTTAAAGGAATAACACCAACAGCTATATTTATTCCATTTGTAGACCAAGCAAAATTTGCAGCATCAAATTATGGTAATTGAGGCGCAAGTACTCCTGCTACTGCTGCTCATTATTATGGTGTTGATGACCTTATTCCTGCTTCAATTAGTGTAAATACTGCTAATCCAGATTATCTAGCTTTTTTAGCAGCAGCTCAAGCAGTTAATACAGCAGCAGCTGATACAGCTCCAACTCTTCAAGCTGCACTTGATGATTTAATATTAGAATTTAATAATAATTATGTTGTTGATGCTGGTGAAGCTAATTTAACTAAGAAAAGTGCTTGATTTTCTGGAACAAGTGAATCATTATTAAATGATACAACTTTAGCAACTTTAAAAGTAGCAATTACTGGTGGTAAAATTACTTTTACCGGTGGTGCGTTAGTTGATCCTTTAGGAATTAATAAAGTTTTAGATTTTAGTGCTAATAGTGATACTAATAGATTAGATACATTTATTGATGTTGGTACATACGAAACTATATATGGTCCACTTAACTTAGGAAGTTTATTAAATACTAATTCAAATACTCCATTAATTTCCGTGCCATCTACTGGTGGAAATGTTGCAGCAACTGTATTTACGTGAATATTCATTGTTATAGGTATTGCAGCGGCTCTATTATTAGCAGTAGTTATAGTATTTATTGTTAGAAGAAACAAAATATCAAAAGCAAAAGCTTTAGGCACTGATACTTCAAGTAATGATAGCGTTGATGCTTCTAAATAATTTAAATAAATTATTTCCTGATAAATAAAAAAAAAATACTAGAAAAATTTCTAGTATTTTTTTTTATTACTTTAAATTAAATAGTTATATTAACAAAAACAAAAGATTAGGAATAGTTCTTGTTAATAACATAAATAATGTTTCTTTTAAAAAAGCTAATATAAAATATATTGCTAAAGCAATAACCACAATCAGTAAGTTCAGTATTAAATTTTGTCTTTGCTGATTGTGCTTTCGTATTAACTCAAAGATACTACTGATATTAATAATCTTTATTGTAAGAATTATTCTAACTCTAGTTGTTGATAAATAATAATTCTAATTGTCTATAGAAGAAGGCACTAATAAATACTATTACAACAAGACATAAATTACTTGATGATTATATTTATAGTAATACAAATTAACAGAAACTATTTATTAATATAGTCTAAAATAAGTACTGAAAATATTAAAATCATTAATTTTTAAGTAAAGATTTATTTGCATGATCTACAAATTTAAAAAAATTTACAAAGCCTTAATATTAGATAGTAATAAAAAATTAAAATTCATGAGAAGGTTATGATCGATATAATTTTGAGCTTTCAAGATAATGTTAGATATACAAGTTAGCACTATAGAAGGTTCAGCAAACAAAGATATTAATATCTTTAATATAATAAGATCTAAAAAGATTTTCAAGATTGTTTTTAAAGATCAAACTCTTAATACCTAGACTTTGCCACTTCAATAACAAAATTAATAGTAATTACTCTGTTGGTGATATATCAACTTGATCTAACTAAAAAAAAGTTTGATTCTCAATAGATTGGAAAGTGAAAAATATTATTTAATGCCATTTTAGATATAAGCATTAGTGATCAATTGCTTTTAGTAATGGGTTTTATAACCGAATGAACTAAATAGATAATATTAATAAATCAAATTATAACGATTGATTATAGTACATAACAAAAAAATATAGTTCACTTTCACTGAAAACCATATTTTTTTGTTATTTTATAAGATCATGTATAATAAAAACTATTTTTGGTCTTTATTAACTAATTCTTTAACACCTTTTGAAAAAGTAAATTTAGGAACTATTTTAGCTGGATAAACAACTTCTTCACCAGTAAAAGGATTTTTACCAGTTCTTGCTAATTTAGAAACAATTTTCACTTTACCAAGATCTAATAATTTAAATTCTTTTGATTCACCAGTAATTTCATCTAAAATAATTTTTTCATAAGATTTTAAGAAATTTTCAGCATCAACTTTAGTTATTTGATTACTACCAAATTCAGCCATTTCAGCAATTAATGTTTCAATTAATTCTTTCTTTTTTAATGCCATAGAATAACACCCCAATTTTTAAATATATTAAAATTATACTCTTTTAAGTTAAAAATAAATTTTATAATTACATTTTTTCTTTTGGTTCGATTCCAAGTAAATTTAAACACAAACCAATAATAGTTTTAATAATAAAAACTAAGCTGTATTGTTCTTCCATTTTTTCATTATTTTCATCAAATATTTTTACATTACTATAAAACTTATGGAATAGCTTTGCTAAGTTATATAAATAATTTATTAATTTATGTGGTTCAAAAGTTTTAATACAATTTTCAATTGTAAATCTAGCAAAATTAATTTCAATAATTAATTCTCTTTCTATTTCTGAATTTAATAATTTAAATTCAGAAACTAAATTAATCTTTCTTTTTTCTAATAATTGATTAGCTCTAGCATTTGCATATTGAACATAATAATAAGGATTATTATGAT
>RHHX01000002.1 GCA_009884515.1 Candidatus Mycoplasma liparidae
GATGACATTAATCTTGAAATAAAAGCTATAATAAAAAAATTAGATACTGATTTCTTGGTTGATATTAATCAAAATGAAGAAATATCTGATGAGTTATTTAGTTCTGAATATCTAAAACATTTTTCTCTAGCTATGGTAAGTAATTCAAAATTATTTGCAAAGGAATTTCAATCATTAATAACAATTATTAATCAAGAATTTCCAAATTATGTAAAAGTAGAAGAAATATATCTGCTTTGAGATCTATTTTTTAATAACATTAAAAATACATCTAAAAATGAGTTTAAAGATATTATTGGAAATATTCTAAAAGAAAGAGATGAATTAATAGATAATCTAATTGATTTATCATCTGAAATAAACAATATTGATATTTCTAACAATACAAATGAATTACCTTATGAATCAATATCTGAATTTACTAGTTTGATAGAAAAAACTACTCAAAATAATATAACTATTTCATCAGAAATTTTTGAATTTCAAAAATTATGATTTGAAAAATCTAGTATGATTTCAATATTACAAAATATAAAATCTAATTCTTTTGAATTTTTAAAACCTGTTTTTAAAGAACAAATAATGAATATTTTTAATGCTTTAATTTTAGAGAATAAAGAAGAAAAAATAAAACTAATTAATGAAATAATTAAAGAATCTAAAAAACAAAAATTATCTTTAATTAAGGATATTGAAGCAAGTTTTGAAGAGCTTTATCAAATAAGAAAATCAATTTCTACAATCAATTCTGAATTTCCTATTTCACAAAAAGTAATATCAGAATTAGATCTAATAATATATGAAAAAATCATTAGATTGCTATCATAGTTAATATATTATAAATATTATTTTTTTCAAATAGTCATATGGTTTTTATATATGCAACACTATTATTTTTATTATGATTCTTAAATTTTTCTAATTCATCAGT
The DNA here is from genome assembly GCA_009884515.1 of Candidatus Mycoplasma liparidae. GTDB lineage: Bacteria > Bacillota_I > Bacilli_A > Mycoplasmatales > Mycoplasmoidaceae > Mycoplasma_L > Mycoplasma_L liparidae. Next base: position 932 of record RHHX01000002.1, read on the forward strand.
TTTATTTATTTTTCTTAATGATATATAATAATAATAAATAAAGAAAAGTTGTAACAAATGCTATTAAAATACGTGAATGGTAATTAAAGAAAAAGAACAAGTTAAAATAACTTGTTCTTTTTCTTTAATTATCATTATCTAATCAATAAATTTTACTAGTACTCCTGTTATTAATCCCATAGTTTCTTTTTTTGGGAGTATAATTTTCAAATCAATAATTGCATCAATTTCAATAGGACCATTATCATCTTCTAATAAATTAGCTTTTTCTATCAACATAGTTTTAACTTCATCAAATTTTTTTAAAATTATGCCTTCCTTTAAAGTCAAGTGTATTAAATCAATTATTTCATATGCCTTTCCTGGCAAATTATTTATTGTAGTAATTATTATTTTTTTATTTTGATTCATCATATTTATATTTTCCTTATAATATTAATTTAATCATTTTTTAACATTTTATTAATTCTTTTGATGAAAAAGCATTAAATATAATACCTATTACCTATTTTTATAAAATATCTTTTTCTAATGACATTAATCTTAAAATAAAAGCAATAAAAATTAATTAAATTAATATTTTAGCTAAAAAATATTAGATGAAGTTCTTTCAATTTTATAAAAGGTGGTTTTAATAGAAAAATATGAATAAAAATAAATTATTCAAATTGATTAATAATTTTTTCTTGAGTAATCAATCTGTGAAAAACAAGATTTATACCTTCAAATAATTTTATTACATCTTTTTTGTCATCACTTTTATATATCATTCTTGAAGAATGGGCACCTTCATTACCTATATTTTTCAAATTTTTTAAAAAATTTGTTATATTTTTTCCTAATTCTTTCTTAACTTCTTCTTTTTTTAAAATGTTACCTAAATATTCATTTGGCAGATCAAATTTATTTCTTAAAAATTTTTCTAAAATTGTTCTTAATAATGCTGCTGCTGCTTTTGGAGAATCCTCAAAAATTAGTCCTGCTTCTTTATAAATGATTAGATAATCGTCTAAAATATCTTCATTAGGAAGTGGTGAAGAGGAAAATTTAGGATGAATCATTTTGGTTTCAGATTCAATTCTATATGGAACAACTTTAATATTATTTTTAGATATTTTAGATCATATAATTAATCTATAACAATTAGCACATTTTTGAAAAATAAATACTTCATATACTTCATAATTTTCAGAATTATTTGATTCTAGTTTTATTAAACTATCATTACTAATTTCTATTATTTTTTTATTTATTATATCAATTATTGTTGAAATTTTATTACAATGAGGACATGTAAAATAATTTGATTTTATATTTGGTTCTATATATTTTTCAGTCATGTTTTCTTCCCTTATTATGATAATTTATAATATTTTATTATACCTTTTACAATTGTTTTTTAAAAAATAATTGTAAAAAAATCATAGGAATTTGGGTACAAATTACCTTGATATTTTTGACTAAAATAAGTACTTTTTTAATACAATTAAAAAAAGACTTTTTGTGAGCAAAATAAGACTTTTTCGAAGGAACACATTATTGTGAGGTCAAAAAGTTACGTATATGTAATAAATAATTATTTATTTATACATATACTTTTATCCTGTTTATTTAATGCACTATTTATCAGCGTACAAGAAAGCGAGAGAAATTTATTTCTAGAGCGTCGGCGCAAGAGCGCCACACAATCAACAAAAATTTATGTTATAAATAATTGTTACTTCAAAAATGAAATATGTTATTTTAAAAATTTATTTTTAGAATTGTATTTTATTTATGTCCATTCCTAATCAATCAAAACCATATTTTGATTACAAATGAAAAAGACCAGAATCCGAAAATTTTGAAAGATCTTTTTCTAGAGTTCAATTAATAAAAAATTCTTCAACTGAATGAAATTTTTATGCAAATGGATTTAAAAAATATATATCAAGTCACCAAGACCTTTTGACTGAAAAACAAATTCAAGAATTTACATTTACTACAAAAAATTTAAAAGCACAAGACAACTATATCAGTTACATGAATAGACCTAATGCTTTGACTAAAAAAGATTTAAACAATCAGGAATTAATTTGAGAATATTCGAATAAATATATTTATGATGGTCAATCTGCTATCTCGAATAAAACATCTAGAAAATCTAGATTTCAATTATTGGAACTTGAAAAAGTTTCTCAAGTTTATAAAAAATCTCACATTTGATCAATTATTATTTCTGAAAAAGATTTTCAGATGGGAGATATCCTTTTTGAGCATCAGCATAAAATAGTTGATAGATATTTAAGAGCTATATTTGATTTCCCAGTTAATGCTGTTGTTTCTATGCATAGAAACACCAATCACCCTCATATCCACATTATGGCTTATCAGGATGTTAAAACTCCTGTTAAACAAATTAAACAGTTTCATAAAATCTCTAAACAAAAATTAGCATTAGGTAAAAAATCTTATTCGATGCTTTTGGAAAATAATCATAAATTTTTTCAGAAAATACTAGATGAAAAAAATAAAACACAACAAAGCTTTAAAGAACATTTTATCGGTGAAAAATTAGAAAGATATTTTTTTGATGAATTTAAAAAACTTTCTGAAATGAATAAATTTGAATTTTCAAGATTAGAAAAACCTGAAAAAATATTAGTCGAAAATTTAGTTAAGAAAATTTTAGAATTACCTACTAATGATAAAGAGCTGCAAAAATTTCAACAAGAATATCGACATTGAAATAAAGTTTGTGATGATTCATATTTAGCAATAGCTAAATTTAAAAATAAAGATAATAGAACAGCATCATTTGAGAAATTAGATCAATATAGAAATGAAGTTAGAATTAAGCAAAATAATCAAATTTTAAAAGCTGTTAAAAATTATAAATTTTCAAAAACAGATTTTTCTAATGAAAACACTGCTGCATTTATGAAGAAAAGATTAAATTTTACAAAACCAAAATATGTTGCATTCAGAAATGATACTTTTAAGGAAACCGCTAATAATTTAAAAACCTTAAAGTTAGTTAATTGAGAAATTGATAATAAATACAAAAAAAACCAAACAATATCAAAAAAAGGACTAAAAAAATGGAATCAAGAAAAAAGAATAATTTTTTTTCACTATCAGAAAATGAGCTAGAACTAATCATCATTAAATTATTTAATACTTTTGAAGTTAAAACTAATTCAAAGAATGAAGATACTAAATTATTAAAATTATTTTCTAATGATTTAAAGAATTTTTATAATATTGATATTTCAAAATTTCCTAAAAAAGAAAACGAAGAATTTATTAGTTACTTTAAAAATTTCCTAAAAAATAAATTAATTGATTTTCCAGAACAAACAATTGGATTAAAAAGTGAAAAAAAGATAAATTTAGAGTCAATAATAAGAAAACATAAAAATGGACAATAAAATATGAAAAAAATAATAAATTATAAAAAGTTTATTTTCATAATAATAATTCCACTTCTACTGATATTTAGCTCAAATTCATTCTTATTAAAAAATCAAAATATAAATACTGCTTTCACATTTCAACAGAAGCAAAATGAATTAATTACTGATCCGTTAATCTTAAATTCATTTAACTGAACTTCTATTCTGAATTCAGTAGAAAAATATTCTCAAATTTATAAAAATTTAAATGAATTAGAAATTTTAAAATCTGATTGAAAAAATGTTAAAAACAATGAATCCATATTTTTGAATGAAAATAAAATTATTGAATTGAATAAAGTATTTATAGACAAATCTAATTTTTTTAATACTTTTACTGATTACAATTTATCTTTTGAAACTCAAAATTTAACAAAGGAAAATTCTCCTTTAAATACAATTATTAATTTTAAACAAATAGAATTCTTTTTAGATATGTTGTTAAATTTTTTTATTGAAACATCAATTCCATCAAATGTATATAAATTTAATAATGAAAATGCTATGGCATTTTCATTTAATGATGCTTCTAGAGGTAATCCAGAACTTATTCAATTTTCAAAGAATTTTGAAAATATATTTAAAACTCCAGCAACTTTTAAAGTTACTGATTTTGATGAACCTCTTCCTTCAGATTATTTTATCTATCAATTTTCAGATACTTTTAAAGCAAATTTTAATTTTATAACAGATGGTAATAAAAATATTGTTTTGTTTGAGTCCAAAGCTAGCCCTGGAACAATTCCTATTTTTGGTTCAATATCAATTTTTTTGAATGATGATGTAATCAATACTACAAATAGTTTGCTTTTTGAAAATGTAAATAATTCTTTAAAAGAAACAAATAGTTTTTTAACTTTGTTAAATACTGCTGAAAAAGAATTAGAATCTGATCCTTTAAATTCTCAAAACTTTTTAAATAGTGCCAATTTAATAATGATAATCGTCTTACCAATCGAAATATTACTAATTTTGTTTTTATCAATTCTTTTATTTAAAAAGAAAATTGCTCCTAATTCTAAAAAAACTAAATTCTAGAAAGTTAAATTAGAATCATTTATTATAGGGATGAGTTAATCATTTGGTAAGTAAAGATGAATGAAATTAAAGAAATAAATGAACTAATAGTTCTTTTTAATTTTTATTAAGATTTGTTAACAGCAAAATAAAAAAATTTTTTATTCTCTTTTATTTTGACGATTTATCTTTAAATGAAATAACTTAAAATAAAGAAGTTTCAAAAAACGCTGTTAATGATTTTTTGAATAAAACAATTGTTATTTTAAAGAATTATGAAAAAAATTTGAACAAAGATTGGAAACATATGAAAAATTGATGATAAATTAATTGTTGATCAACTTTTTAAAATCTCTCTTACGTTTTAAAAAGTTTATTCTTCGGTTTTAGATTTAATTGAACCCTGAGTTTTTTTACGATAAATTCAGATTCCACCAACAATTAAACCAGCTAATAAAAGAACACCACCACCAACAAAAGATCCTGTGATAAGACCCACATTATCATTAGTAGACACAAGATAAATTATTTCTAATTTATCAACAACAATTCCTCAATAAGTAGCTTTAGTATTATTTATTTCAACACTATATGTTAATTTAATTCCGCCATCAATTATGCCTTTTGTTCCTTTGAAGGCATTTTCACCAATATTTATTGCAGCACGTAAATCAATAGAAGTTAAACCAATTGCTCCTCAAAAAGCACCATCACCAATATTTATTACATAAGGTAAATCAATAGAAGTTAAACTAGTTGCTCCATTAAAAGCATTAGCACCAATATTTATTACATCAGGTAAATTAATTGAAGTTAAACTAGTTGCTCCACTAAAAGCACTACTGCCAATACTTGTTGCAGCAGGTAAATGAATAGAAGTTAAACTAGTTGCTCCTTCAAAAGCACTACTGCCAATACTTGTTGCAGCACGTAAATCAATAGTAGTTAAACTAGTTGCTCCACTAAAAGCACTAGCACCAATATTTATTATAGCAGGTAAATCAATTGTAGTTAAACTAGTTGCATTAGCAAACATAGACTTACCAATACTTGTTGCACCAGGTAAATTAATTGAAGTTAAACTAGTTGCTCATCAAAAAACACTCATACCAAAACTTGTTGCAGCAGGAAAATCAATAGAAGTTAAACTAGTTGCACTTGAAAAAGCAAACATACCAATTGTTTTAACAGTATCTGGTAAAACAATTGTTTTTAATTTAAGTTCACTTTGAAAAGCATAATCACCAATACTAGTATAACCAATAAAATCATTTGCTACTAAATTACCATCTCAATTTAATCCCTTACTTTCAATAAGCAGATCAGCATCAGCTTTAGTAAATATTTTTTCTATTTTAGAAGTATTTCTTGATTCTATACTTGATGAAGTGTTTTTATTTAAAGTTAGCTTTGTATTATTACTTAATAAGGTAATTGGTAATAAAATTGAAAGAAATGCACCTCCTAATAAAACTGATAATAACGTTGTTTTCTTAGTAATTTTATTCATTTAATTCTCCTTTGATTAAAACTATATTTATAATATTAACATATATACATATAACCAAGATATTCTATTAATTTGTAAAATTAATAGAAACCAGATATTAGATCAAAATCTAATGAAAAAATTATTAAACAATTAGGACATTATGGTTCAACTTCAAAAGATAAAATCATTATTAGTATTAATGATATTTTTAAAATTCCTGTTAAATTTATCGGTGTTGGTGAAAAATAGATGATTTATATTCTTTTGACTTAGAATCATATATTATTGGTATGAGTCAATCATTTGACAAGTAAAAATATATGAAAAATGATGATTAATTAATTGCTAATGAACTTTTAAAAATTTTTAAAATAGTCCTTGAAACACCTTTGTTAATTATGTAATTATTATTAATAAGTGATCAAGAAATTATTCACTTTTCTTTTTAAAAGTTTATTTTTCTATTTTTGATTCAATTGAACCTTGAGCTTTTTTGCGATAGATTAAAAATACTCCCCCAACTATTGTGCCAGTTAGCAGAAGAATACTAACAGAAACACCAATAATGATACCTAGATTATTATAATTAGTAGGGATAGGATTAGTGATTTTCAATTTATCAATTGTAGTTCCTCAATAAGTAGCTTTAGTATTATTTATTTCAGCACTACATGTTAATTTAATTATTGCTTTTGTCCCAATAAAAGCACTTTGACCAATAATAGTTGCAACAGGTAAATTAATTGATTTTAAACTAGTTGCCCCAGTAAAAGTTCCAGCACCTACACTTATAACACTCGGTAGATCAATATATTTTAAACTAGTTGCCCCAGTAAAAGCATTAAAACCAATACTTGTTGCAGCAGGTAAATTAATAGAAGTTAAACTAGTTGTTGCAATAAAAGCACCAACACCAACACCAGTTACACCAGGTAAATCAATAGAAGTTAAATTAATAGCATTATAAAAAGCAAATAGACCAATTGTTTTAATAGTATTTGATAAAATGAGCGATGTTATTTTTTTATTATGACTAAATGCATTTTCACTAATGCTACCATAATCATTAAAATCATTTGCTACTAAATTGCCATCTCAATTCAAGCCTTTACTTGCAATAAGCAGATCAGCATCAGCTTTAGTAAATATTTTTTCTACTTTAGAAATATCTGTTAATTCTAAAATAGATGAAGTGTTTTCATTTAAAGTTATATTTTTATCATTACTTAATAAGGTAATTGGTAATAAAATTGAAAGGAAAGTACTTCCTAATAAAACTGATAATAATGTAGTTTTCTTAGTACTTTTATTCATTTCATTCTCCTTTGATTAAAAACTCTATTTAAATATTAACATTATATATAACCAAGATATTCTATTAATATTTTAAGTATTTTAGAAGTTTAATATTTGGTTATAAAGTTATAAAAAGAACAAAACATTACTAATAATATTTTGTTAACTAAAAGTTCTTTCACGAATATATGATTTTTAAAAATAAAAACTTAATAAATAGATCAATATTATAACCAATCACTATTTATTTATTCTTAAGTATTTGTAATTAAACTTAAAATCTAAATTTAATAGTTTACTCTTCAGTTTTAGATTTAACAGAAGCCCGAGTTTTTTTAGGATTGTAGAAACTTATACTGATAGTTAAAATGATTAATAAAAGTTTAAACCCAATAAAAGCCCCAAAAACACCAAGAATAACACCTAGATTTTTAAGAGGCATAGCATGATTAATTATATCCAATTTATCAATAGTAGTTCCTCAATAAATAGTTTTATTATTATTTATTTCAATACTATATGTTAATTTAATTCCGCCAACAATTATTCCTGTTGTCCCAGTAAAAGCATTAGCACCAATACTAGTTATACCAAGTGCATCAATAGTAGTTAAACTAGTTGATCCTTCAAAAGTACTATTACCAATACTTGTTGTTTTAGACAAATTAATAGAAGTCAAACTACTGCTTGCAAAAGAAAACACACCAATTGTTTTAATAGTATCTGATAAAGTTACTGATTTTAATTCTCGATTATTTTTAAAAGCATAATCACCAATACTAGTATAACCAATAAAATCATTTGCTACTAAATTACCATCTCAATTTAATCCCTTACTTGCAATAAGCAGATCAGCATCAGCTTGAGTAAATTTTTTTTCTATTTTAGAAATATCAACTAATCCTATACTTGACGAAGTATTTTTATTTAAAGTTGAATTTGTATTACTTAATAATGTAATTGGTAATAAAATTGAAAGAAGGATACTTCCTAATGGAACTAATAATAGTGTTGTTTTATTCATTTAATTATCCTTTCATTAAAAAGTCTATTTAAGAAATGCATTATATGTAATCAAGATATTCTATTAATTTCTTTAAAAGTTGTAAAATTAGAAAACAAAATCTATTTTAAAATTTTCATTAAAGAGAGCATTTCTGATTAAAACCATTAAAGATTAACTTTATAAAGTTAATCTTTAAGTAATTTCATTAATTTGTATTGGAATTTCAATTTCAGTTTTAAATTTATCTGAATTATTATCTTCAATGTCTTTATAAGTTATAATAGATAAAACAAGACCTATAATCACAAAATGATGTAGTCATTGGAAGCATCTAATTCTCTTTTCATTTTCAAAAAAATGAAGATTTTTCTTCAATATTACATCTTTGAAAAAATCTTTTTCAGAAAAGATTTTTTCAACTGTTATTCTATAAAATCAATATAAAATCAATGAAATAATACAGATTATAATACAAACATAAAGAATAACAAATCCAGCACTAGTTAGATGTTCAAAAATGGTTTCTGGAATTGTTCATTCCTTAGATATTAATAAAATAGAAGCAATCATTAAAGATGTACTAACTAAATTAAGAATATTCATAATAATCGGAAATAATAAATATTTTTTCTTTAATTGATCTCAAACATACAAACTTTCATTTTTATAAAGACCTATTTGAGAAGTATCTTTTTTGCTATATTCTCGTTTTTTATCTAAAAACATCAAAGTAATACCCATTAGGAAAACAAATGTAAATATTCCGAAAACAATTCCCTTTTGCCTTATTTCTATATTAGGTATAAATCAATAACCTATTGCTGCACTTAAATAAATAATGATAACTACAATTCATATTATTAGAGCTATTTTTCTTTTTTTATTAATTTTATTATTTTCCATATCTTACTTTTTCTATAATATTTTTGGTAGATAAATATAAATATTTCTAATATCTAGGCGGTACTCTGTTTCCTCAATTAAAACTTCATCCAGGAGAAACATCTATTCAATAACTATTTCCTTGAGCTCTTAAATATAATTTTGGTAATGTTCATCATCCATCTGTAACACTTCATTCAACTGCATTATGAAATCGATTATATCTACTTTGACCTGCTTGTTGTGCTAGAGAACCTTATTGCACTAAAATTATTTCTAAGTTGAGAATTTCAATTATTAAGACCATGATCATGCATATTTTGAATTGGAGAATAACCATTACCTATTGGAGCATTTAATATTTCATTAACAATATGAATTCCAATTGCAATTCCTTTTGTAACTCATGTTGGATCTTTAAGGTAAAGTAGATAATTAGAAAATTTATTAACTATAGTATTTGATAAAAATCTTCAATCAGTCAAATAGTAAATAGGGTTTGTAGAAAAGCTATAGAATTCTAAAATTTCTCTAATATCATTTGTATACATACCTGTTTTTTTCATTCATTCAGTATTATTTCTAAGGAATATAATATCAGGTAAATATTTATTCATAGCATTATATATTTCATTAAATGCTCCTCCCAAAGCAAATGGAAGAATATCATGATTTATAGAAAAATTTAAGTTTCTTATAATAAAATCTAAAACATTTTTACTTGCTTTTATATTATTTAGTGATGTTCTTAATTTTCGAACAAAATTTTTATCAAGCCCCTTTGTATAAACATTATACACATCTTGAGTATCATATCTTTATATAGGAAACATCATCATTTCATAAACTATCATGAATTTCTGGTGTAGTTTGTGATCTACCTCTATTAATTATGTAATTATCATTGTTTTCTTTAATGAAAGTTTATTTTAAAATTTTCATTAAAGAAAGCATTAAAGCTTAGCTTTAAGCAATTTCTATTAGTTTTTAGTTTCAGTTTCTAATATATTAGGATTATTTTTTTCAATATCTAGATAAGTTATAAAAGTTAAAATAGTACCAAAAATAGAAAGTTGATGAAATCAAATAAATCAATTTATTCTTGATTCTTTAGCAAACCAATAAATATTTTTTGTTATTACTACGTCTTTTGAAAAATGATTATGTCCAAATATTTTTGCAAGTGTTACCCGAGAAAAAAGAAATAAAATAAATGAACTTACCATAGGTAAAATTGTAATACAAGCAAGAATAAATCCAGTACTAGTTAAAAATTCAGAAAGCGTTTCTAAATTTTTACTCTCTTTATCTAATAATATAAGAGAACTAATTATTAAAAACGATGAAGCTAAATCAGAAAAACTTTTAGTAATTGCAATTGATAAATATCTTTTTTTTAATTGTTTTCAAACATACAAACTTCGGTTCTTATAAAGACCTATTTCAAATCCATTTTTTTTATTATACACCCATCTTGAATCAATAATTTTTGATAAAATAATAACAAATATAAAACTAAAAGTAATGCCTCCAAAAAAAATACCTTTTTGTATCATTGATACATTAGGTATAAATCAATAACCTATAGCTGCAATTAAATAAAGAACAATAAATATAATTAGTGTTATCTTTCCTTTTTTATTAATTTTATTATTTTCCATATCTTATTTTTTCTATAATATTTTTGGTAGATAAATATAAATATTTCTAATATCTAGGCGGTACTCTGTTTCCTTAATTAAAACTTCATCCAGGAGAAACATCTATTCAATAACGATTTCCTTGAGCTCTTAAATATAATTTCGGTAATGTTCATCATCCATCTGTAACACTTCATCCAATTCCATTATAAAATCGATTATATCCACTTTGACTTGCTTGTTGTGCTAAAGAACCTATTGTACTAAAATTATTTCTAAGTTGAGAATTTCAATCATTAAGCCCATGATCATGCATATTTTGAATTGGAGAATAACCATTACCTATTGGAGAATTTAATATTTCATTTGCAATATGAACTGCACCAGCAATTCATTTTGAAACTCCTGTCGGATCCCAAACGTAAAGTAGATAATTAGAAAATTTATTAACCATAGTATTTGATAAAAATCTTCAATCAGCCAGATAATAATTAGGATTTGTGATAAAACTATAAAATTCTAAAACTTCTCTAATATCACTTGTATACATACCTGTTTTTTTCATTCATTCAGTATTATTTCTAAGGAATATAATATCAGGTAAATATTTATTCATAGCATTATATATTGCATTAAATACACTTCCTCATTTAAGGGCATCAAAACCATCTTCTACAAAAACATTTAAGTTTCTCATAACAGAATCTAAAATAGATTTACTTAGCTTTATATTATTTAGTGATGTTCTTAATTTTCGAACAAAATTCTTATCAAGACCTTTTGTATAAACATTATACACATCTTGAGTATCATATCTTATATAGGAAATATCATCATTTCATAAACTATCATGAATTTCTGGTGTAGTTTGTGATCTACCTCTATTAATTATGTAATTATCATTGCTATCTTTAATGTATGTTCCATTTGATTGAAGATAATAAGATCTAGATATTGATCTTTCTGTAATTGTTTTTGTTTTTAGAATAAGTTTTGATTCTTTTGTTGACATTTTGTCATAAAGACTATTAAACATAAACTCTTTTGTATTTTGTTTTAAATTTAATGAAAATAAAATTTTAGTTGCTGAGTCAAAATCTAAATTATTTTCAAAAAGATTTTGCATTCAATCTAATACGATATTATTATTTCTTGCAAGTAATGAAATTTTATTAAATTCATCATTAGGAAGATTAAATTTTTTAATTTACTTAGATATTAAAACCATTTAAATTTAATTCTTTTCCAACAGAACCACCCATTCTAGATTCTAAATTTACATTTGAATCATTTACAATATTAGAGTTACTTGCTATTGAAGTATTATTGTTTTTATTTGATAATAAAAGTGAAGATGTCAAAACAATTGGTAATAATAATACACTCATTGGTAATAACAAACCACTCATAAATAATAATTTTTTTTCTATAAATATATCCTTAATTTAAAAATCTAATCAAGCCATTATGTCAAATAAAATAATTTTAATATTTATTATATTTTTCATGAATTTAATTAATGAACAACATATATATTTAAGATTCTTTTATATTTTTAAAAATTATTAGTTTTTTTACATGGTGTTAAGTAAATTTACTTAACCCATCTATAAATTTTTATGTTATTATTTTAGAGATTATTAAAGGAGGATATTTTGGTAAAATTAAGACTAACAAGAACCGGTAGACATAAAAGAGCATTCTTTAGATTTGTAGCAGCTGATGCTCGATCAAAAGCTAATGGGAAATTTATTGCTCAACTTGGTTTTTATGATCCAATTAAAAAGGATATCAAATTACAAAAAGAACAAATTTTAGAATTTTTATTAAATGGTGCAGTTCCAAGTGAAACTGTTAAAAATTTATTTAAAAAAGATGGACTTTGAGCTGATTATATTAAAATTAAAAGTGATAGATTAGCTATTAAACTTAAAGCTGATAAAGCTAAAGTTAAAAAAGAACCAAAACCTAAAGTTGTAAAAACTACTGCAACTAAAAAAGTTGAACCGACAACTAAAGTTGAAAAAGTAGCAACTAAAGAAGTTAAATCAACAACTAAAGTTGAAAAAGTAGCAACTAAAGAAGTTAAACCAACAACTAAAGTTGAAAAAGTAGCAACTAAAGAAGTTAAATCAACAACTAAAGTTGAAAAAGTAGCAACTAAAGAAGTTAAATCAACAACTAAAGTTGAAAAAGTAGCAACTAAAGAAGTTAAACCAACAACTAAAGTTGAAAAAACAGCTATTGTTAAAGTTGAAAAATCTAAAAGTAAAATAAAAGAAACTTTAAATAAAATAGTTGAAAAAAAATCAAAAGATAAATAATATAAATGAAAATCACTGTTTTAACTTTATTTGATAAAATATATGAACCTTTTTTAAATGCTTCAATTATTAAAAAAGCAATTGAAAAAAAGTTAGTTCAAATAGAAATTATTAATTTTAGAAATTTTTCTAAAACAAAACATAAAAGCATTGATGACACACCATTTGGTGGGGGTCCTGGAATGGTTCTAAGTATTGAACCAATTGCTGAAGCAATTAAGTTTTATAAAAAAGAAAATTCTAAAGTTTATCTATTAACACCAACAGGTAAAGTATTTAATCAAAAATTTGCTAAAGAGATTGTTCGAACAAATAAACACATTATTTTAATAGCTGGTCATTACGAAGGTTTTGATGCAAGAATAAAACATTATATCGATGATGAAATTTCGATTGGTGATTTTATTTTAACAGGTGGAGAAATTCCATCACTAGTTATTATTGATGCAGTTATTAGATTGATTGATAATGTTATTAAAAAAGAAAGTTTGATTTCTGAATCTTTTGAAAATGATTTATTAGATTATCCGGTTTATACAAAACCATTAATCTTTGAAAATCATCAAGTACCTGAAATTCTTTTATCAGGGAACCATCAAAAAATAAAAGCATATCGACATAATGAACAAATCGAATTAACAAAGTTAAAAAGAAACGATTTATATTTAAAATTTATTGATAATAATAAAAAAGGAAATAATAATGATTAATAAAATAAATAGGGGCGATATTATTAAGAATATCCAATCACAATATTTAAAAAAAGATATTCCTAATTTCAGTTCAGGTGATACTGTTGTTGTACATTTAAGAATTACTGAAAATAATAAAACAAGAATTCAAAAATTTGAAGGTGTTGTTCTTAGAAGAAAAGGTTCAGGAGTTTCTGAAACTTTTCTAGTAAGAAAAGAATCAAGCGGCGTTTGAGTTGAGGAAAATTTTCAAATTCACTCACCATTAATTGAAGCTATTGAAGTTAAAAGATATGGTAAAGTGAGAAGAGCATATATTTCATATATGAGAGAAAGATCTGGAAAATCTGCAAGAATTAAAGAGGATAAAAGAAAAAAAAGATAATAAGAATTTAATTAATATTATTTATGAACAATTACAATGAAAAAAAATAAAAAAAGTTCTCATTCTATTGAAGATATTAATCTTTTAATAGATAAATTACTTAATAAAAAAGCTGTTTCTGATTCAACTGTTGAAATAAAAGGTTATGATGCCGAAATTTTAGAATTAAGAATTAAATTAAATTCTCTGAAAAAAACTTATGCAAATCCAATCAAAAAGCTTTCTCAAAGATTAGTTATTTTAGACAATCCTCATGAAGCAAAAGTAGTGATTTTTAAATCTTCAATGCTTAAATTTGCTTTTTTATATAATAAAGAATATCGAATTAGAAAATTTCTTTTAGCTATTTTATTAGGTACAATAATCAGTGTTGCTATGATTTTTTTCATTAAAACTCCAGGATTGTTTTCTGCTGGAATAGGCGGTGTTTTACAAGGTTTTGCTCGATTAGTTAATAATATTTTATTAACAAACAATGTAGTAGATCCGCTCATAGCAGATATAATATTTAATGCTTTATTTTGAGGACTAACAGTTGTTGTTAATATTCCTTTAGTTATTTTTGCTTATAAGAAAATTTCAAAGGAATTAGCAATTATTACACTTGTTTATATTCTTTGAACTCAAATATGTGGGTTATCATTAAGTTTTATTCCAGGAATAGGTGATATTTGAATTTTTGGAAAAACTATAACTGAAGTACCTCAACTATTAGAACTTTATAATCAAGGTTTAACATTTTTAACATGAGAAGATTTTGATGTTGCTAAAATAGTTAGTTTATTTATGTATTCTGTTTTTTCTGTTATGTTAATTGGATTTCCTGTTTCACTTTTATATATTTTAAATGGATCAACTGGGGGAAGTGATATTATTTCTCTCTATTTTTCGAAAAAGAAAAATAGAGAAATTGGAAAAACATTAATTTATTTTAATATTATTCTTTTAATACTTTCAACAACAATTGGTATTTTTATTCCCATTATTACAAGTCCAGGAATAAATGAGTTTTTAAATAATCAAGTTTCAGCACATGTAGTTAGTTTATTCTTTTCACCGAACTTAATAATTTCATTAGTAACAACAATAGTAAGTTCACTTATTATTGATATTATTTTTCCAAGACATAAAAAAATTAAAGTTCAAATATACACTAATAGTGAAAATATTTTAAATATTAGAAACCATTTTATTGATAATAATTTTCATTATTCATTAACAATAAATAATACTATTGGGGGCTATTCATTAGATAAAAAACAAAATATTGAAATTATTTGTAATTATATTGAAGTGGGTAGAGTTATTAGTGAAATTAGAAAAATAGATCAACAAGCTTTAATATCAACAATAATTCTTGATGACATTGATGGCGGAATTAGAATTATTAGTTAAATATTAAAAAATTTATCTATATAATATAATAAGAAAAGAGAGAAAATATGAATAAAAATTATATTTCAAAAACAGCTTTTGAAAAGTACGAAATTGAGTTAAATAATTTGATAAATACTGAAAGACCGAAAGTTTTATTAGAAGTAACCGAAGCAAGAGAACAAGGTGATTTATCTGAAAATGCTGATTATAGTGCTGCTAAAGAAAAACAATTAGTTATTCAAACGAGAATTAATGAAATTCAAAATATTATTGATAACCATATTTTTACAGATAGTATTGAAGTTCAAAAAGATATTGTTTCAATTAATAACACAGTTATAGTATATGATTATGAAGAAAGAGAAGAAATTACTTATAAAATAGTTGGTTCTTTAGAAATAGATCTTGATAAAAATCATATTTCAATTGATTCTCCTTTAGCAAGCAGTATTCTTAAGAAAAAAAAAGGCGATATTGTTGAAGTAAAATCAATTGAAAAACCTTACAAACTAAAAATTATATCAATTTCATAATTTATCTATTTTGACACAAATTATATTTAATTAATAATTGCAATTATTAATTAAATATAATACAATAATTAAAGGTATATTAATACCTTTAATTAATGGACAGATAGCGAAGTGGCCAAACGCACCTGACTGTAACTCAGCCACGAAAGTTTCGATGGTTCGAATCCGTCTCTGTCCACCATGTTATTGGCCTGTAGCCAAGCGGTAAGGCAGAAGATTTTGATTCTTCCATGCGTAGGTTCGATTCCTCCCAGGCCAGCCATTTTTAAAATAAAGAATACTAATTTCTTTCTTATATTATTGCCCCACTAGCTCAGAGGTAGAGCATTTCACTTTTAATGAAGGGGTCGAAGGTTCAATTCCTTCGTGGGGCACCAATTTATATACATGTCTCCATTTTATATGGAGACAACTTTTGCTGGAGTGGCGGAATGGTAGACGCACAGGACTTAAAATCCTGTGTCTGTAAGGACGTGGGGGTTCAAGTCCCCCCCCCAGCACCAATTTTTCGCAGGTGTAGTTCAATGGTAGAACTATAGCCTTCCAAGCTATTAGCGTGGGTTCGATTCCCATCACCTGCTCCAAATTTAATTTTTGAAATTAAATTAAATAAGAATTTTAATTTATATAAATTAAAAAGCTCATTAATGAGCTTTTTTTTGTCTATAATAAGAGTATATCTTAAGATATAAAATACTTTAAAGGAAAATTATGAATAAATTTACAAATACTATTTCAAGAAAACCATGTAACAATTTAGTTAATGGTCAAAATATGGAAGGAAAACCATCTGGAATCATTATTGATCTAGCAAAAACTCAACATACTGATTATCTAAAATTACTAGAAAAAATTGGTATGAAGACATATCTTATTGAATCAGATGAATTTTATCCTGATTCAACATTTGTTGAAGATGCAGCTTTATTAGCAGATAAATGTGCAGTTATTACTAACCCAGGACATCCATCAAGACAAGGTGAAAAAACTGAAATGGCAGCTCATATAGCACAATTTTATCCAATTGATAAAATTCATTATATTCAAGCTCCAGGAACAATGGATGCTGGTGATATTATGATGGTTGATGATACTTTTTATGTAGGTATTACTTCAAGAACTAATCAAGAAGGTATTAATCAATTAACAAAAATTTATGAACCATACGGTTATAAAGTTATTGGTGTTAAAATTGATGCTGGTCTTCATTTAAAAAGTAGTGTATCTTATTTAGAACACAACAATTTATTAATTGAAGAAACATTTAATAACTATTTAAAAAGTATTAAAAACACCGTTTTTGATTCATTTAATAAAATTATTATTCCAAAAGCATCAAGTTATGCTACG
Source organism: Candidatus Mycoplasma liparidae (assembly GCA_009884515.1). Taxonomy (GTDB): domain Bacteria; phylum Bacillota_I; class Bacilli_A; order Mycoplasmatales; family Mycoplasmoidaceae; genus Mycoplasma_L; species Mycoplasma_L liparidae. The sequence goes on from RHHX01000002.1 coordinate 18,360, forward strand.
AATAGTATTTGAATTAATGAACACATTATTGTTCCAGCTGAATTTCCTGAAGTTTATGAACAACTTAAAATTGAACTTAAAGGCAAAGGACCAGATGGTAAAGACTACACTTTCCATAAATGCACTACTAGTGAAATTGCTAAAGTTGATGGCGGTTTATCTTGTACATCATTAAGATTTAAAGCTCCAGAATCTTCTTGCTGCAAATAAGAACTTTAAGTTGCTAATATTTATTGAAATAAAATAAATATTTAAAATCAAAAATTCTTAGTTAACAATAAAAATATCACTTCTAATAATAGAGTGATATTTTTATTGTTTTATGCTAAAATATATTGGCAGTATTTTATCTAAAATATCCTGCTTCAACCGCATAAAATATTTGGTTTAAGTGTTTTGAAAGATAAACCCCAATATTAGCGAGTCTAAGATCAATAGGAGAAAAAATGTTTGCTATATTTCAAACAGGTGGTAAACAATATAAAGTATCAGAAGGCGATATTATTTATGTTGAAAAACTAAAAAATGCAATTGGTGAAAAAATTATTTTTGATGAAATTATGATGATTGATACTAAAGTTGGCACACCATATTTAAAAAACTCAACAGTTACAGTAACAGTTGAAAATCATGGAAAACAAAAAAAGATTAGAATTATTAAATTCCAATCTAAAAAACACCATATGAAAAGACAAGGTCATAGACAACCTTATACAAAATTATTAATTACAAAAATTAAAGAATAATTATGATAAAAATAATTTTTTATAAAAATGCCTTTAATATTTCAGGTCATGCTAATTACAAAGAAGAAAATGATATTGTTTGTGCTGGAATAAGTGCAATTATTGAAGGATCTTTAAATTGATTTATTAAAGATGATATTTTTTTAGAAAAAGAAGATGGATTAATTAGATTAATAGTTACAAATATTAATGATGATTATATCTATAAATTAAAATTATTATGAATTCAAATAAATGCAATTTATCATAATGAATATAAAGAGCATGTTGAACTTATCAATAAGCGTGAGGAAGTACTTTAAAATGAATAATAAAATATGAAACGAAACTAATCTACAATTATTTGCTTCTAAAAAAGGAACTGGATCAAGTAAAAATGGTCGAGATTCAAATCCTAAATTTTTAGGTGCTAAATTAGCTGATGGTCAAAAAGCAATTCCTGGTAACATTATTTATCGTCAAAGAGGTAATAGAATTTATCCTGGTAAAAATGTTGGTCAAGGTAGAGATCATACTTTATTTGCTAAAATTGAAGGAATTGTTAGATATACAAAATTTCACAATCAAAAAACAAAAGTTTCTGTGATTGCAATTGAAAAATAATTAAAAATAGCATTGAATTCAATGCTATTTTTTTTTCTTATTCAATATCTTTATATTGTTATTGGTATATTTTTCCCTATTTTAATATTTTTAAGCATTTTTTATAATTTTCAAACTTTTTAAAGTTATATTTTTATTAATTTTTTTAATTTCATAACTTTGATAAAAGTGTATTGTTTTTTTGACTATAAATATTAAATTTGTTCAATATTTTTTAATTATTTTAACCAAAAATGAATAAGAAAAGGTATAGTCAAGGCGAATACTAATAATATCTATATAAGATAAAAGTATCTTATATTAATAATATAAGAAAGAAAATATATGCTATTAGTACATACATTTGGGACTAACTAAAAACCATGATAAATAATCTATTCTTATTACTCTTTTAAAATGATTTCATCAATAATATTTTTATATGTTAAAATTTTTATAAATTGTTTTAATCTTTTAAGGAACTATATAGAAATGAAAAAATCAAAAAAAATTGCTTTACCATTATTACTTACATTGGGAGCTGTTGCTATTCCAATTTTAATTGGAAGCGCTTTAATTACTAATTCTAATACAACTTCAAATAAAACTACTTCATTAATTTCTGATAGAAAAATAGTTAGAGCACAACCAAGAATTGGTGCAGATGGCATTATTACTCCTGAATTTGTTACTAAATTAATTGCTGGTAAAAAAGGATTACCTGATGGATGAGATAACACTTTAATTGCATCTGATTTTGAAGGTGCAACTAGTGTTGCTGTTAATGCTTTTTTTGGTAATACTGAAATAATTTCAATAATATTACCAACAACAGTTATAAAAATTGGTTCGCGTTCTTTTTCTAATCTAACTGCCTTAAAATCTATTTCAGGAATTGATAATGTATTAAATATTGGTGATCATGCTTTTTCTGGATCAACTCTGTTAACTACTATATCTGCACTTGCTGCAATAAACATAGGTTATTTAGCTTTTAATCGCTTAGGAAATATAGATGAAGGTGGAATTAAGTTAACATTTAGTGCAAATATAAAATTAATTAATGCTAAACAGTGAGGAACTAAGCCTAATAAATTAGAAATTATTGGTACTCCAACTTTACCAACAATAATAAATGGTATTATTACTCCTGAATTTGTTACTAAATTAATTATCTATAAAACATCTTTATTCGAAACTGGTGATGGTTGAGATGGTGCTCTAATTGCATCTGATTTTGAAGGTGCAACTAGTGTTGCTGCTGCTGCTTTTCAAAATAATACTAAAATAACTTCAATATACTTATCAACAGAAGTTACAATAATTGGCACTAATGCTTTTAATAATGCAAGTTTTTTAACTATTATATCTGCACTTGGTGCAACAAGTATTGGTAAAGATGCTTTTCTTTCATTATCAAGGATAGAAAATTACGGAATTAAGTTAATATATAGTACTAATATAAAACCAGGTAATGCTAATAATTGAGGAACTACTCCTATTAAATTATCAATTATTGGTGCTCCAGCTTTACCAGAAATAAAAGAAGGTATTATTACTCCTGAATTTGTTACTAAATTAATTAGCTATAAAAAATCTTTATTAGCAACCGATGTTGTTTGAAATGGTGTTTTAGCTGCTAATGATTTTATTGGCGCAACTAGTGTTGCTGCTGCTGCTTTTCAAAATAATACTGAAATAACTTCAATAATTTTACCAACAGAAGTTACAAAAATTGGTGTTAGTTCTTTTTCTAATGTAGCTGCCTTAAAATCTATTTCAGGACTTGATAATGTATTAAGTATTGGTGCTAATGCTTTTAATGGAGCAAGCGCTTTAACTACTATATCTTTACTTAGCGCAACAAATATTGGTACTGGTGCTTTTACTGGAACAACAAGCATAATTGATGGCGGAATTAAATTAACATATAGTACTAATATAAAACTAGGTAATGCTGAAATTTGAGGAATTAATCTTAGTAAATTAGATATTAGTGGTGGTCCAACTTTACCAACAATTACTAATGGCATTATTGACCTTAAATTTGTTACTGATTTAATTGCTTATAAAAAAGAATTAGGTAGTTGAGATACCACTTTAATTGCATCTGATTTTATTAATGCAACTAGTGTTGCTGCTGCTGCTTTTCAAAATAATAATGAAATAACTTCAATAATTTTACCAACAGAAGTTACAAAAATTGGTGTTAGTTCTTTTTCTAAAGCTGCCTTAAAATCTATTTCAGGACTTGATAATGTATTAAGTATTGGTGCTAATGCTTTTAATGGAGCAAGCGCTTTAACTACTATATCTTTACTTAGCGCAACAAGTATCGGTGATGGTGCTTTTGCTGGAACAACATCTACAATTAATTTAACATGAAGTGCTGATGTAAATAATACTAAAGCTACTGATTGAGGAACTACTATTGATAAATTATTATTTATTGATGCTCCAACTTTACCATCAATAATAGATGGTATTATTACTCCAACATTTGTTAATGATTTAATTACTTATAAAGAAAAAATAGCATCACAAACTGATACTAATTGAAATGGTGTTTTAGCTGATAATGATTTTATTGATGCAACTAGTGTTGCTGATAGTGCTTTTCAAAATAAAGCAAATATAATTTCAATAATTTTACCAACAGAAGTTAAAAAAATCGGTCCTAATGCTTTTAATGGAGCAAGTGCTTTAAAAACTATATCTTTACTTGGTGCAACAAGTATAGGTGATGGTGCTTTTGCTGAAATGACAGGAATAATTGCTAATGGAATTAAATTAACATATAGTACTAATATAAAACCAAGTAATTTTGATATTTGAGGAACTACTCGTGATAAATTAGATATTGCTGGTATTCTGCCAACTAAACCAACAATTACTAATGGTATTATTGATAAGGTTTATGTTGAGAAATTAATAGCTTATAAAAATTATTTATTAGCAACCGATGTTGTTTGAAATGGTGTTTTAGCTGCTAATGATTTTATTGACGCAACCAGTGTTGATGATGCTGCTTTTGAAAATAATACTGAAATAACTTCAATAATTTTACCAACAAAAGTTACAAAAATTGGTGTTAGTTCTTTTTCTAATGTAACTGCCTTAAAATCTATTTCAGGACTTGATAATGTATTAAGTATTGGTGCTAATGCTTTTAATGGAGCAAGCGCTTTAACTACTATATCTTTACTTAGTGCAACAAGTATCGGTGATGGTGCTTTTGCTGGAACAACAAGTATAACTAATGGTGGAATTAAATTAACAGGAAGTGAAAATATAACTATTGATCAATCTGCACGTTGAGGTACTGATGCTGCAAATTTAGATATAAAAATAATAGTTGGATTTTTTGATAATCCAATAATTATCTATATAATTGCTGGTGCTAGTGGTGGACTTTTATTAATCATTGCACTTGTTACTGGAATTTTAATTTATCGTAAAAAAGCAAATGCAGTTGTTAATGTTAAGAATAAAACTAAAGATAAAGATTCTAAAAAAGACAAAACTAAAGATGATTCAAAAACAAAATCAGTTGATACTAAAGAAATAGATGAAACTAAAAAAGTAGATGATACAAAATCAGTTGATACTAAAGAAATAGATGAAACTATTGAAACTAAAAAAGTAGATGATACAAAATCAGTTGATACTAAAGAAATAGATGAAACTATTGAAACTAAAAAAGTAGATGATACAAAATCAGTTGATACTAATGAAATAGATGATATAGAAGAACTTATTAATGAAATTGATGAATCTATTATAGAATTAGAAACACCTGACGAATAAAAATAATTTATATTTTTTATCTATTAGTGACTATCTTAGTAATAAATACTTTTAACAATAACTACAAAAGAAAGAAACATTAGTTAAAAAACTAATGTTTAAAAAAGCTAAAATAATAAGTATATTATTTATCACTCATAAACCTTATTATTAGATCTTTTATTATCAAAATATAATTAATTAGTAATTTTACTAAAGAAAAACAGATATTTATGATTGAAATACATATATATATAAGAAATTAATAAAATAAAAAAAACTTATTTTTAATGTTTTAAAATATTTTAAATTTAAAATGACTATTAAAAATCAAAAAATTGCTTTAGCATTATTACTTACATTAGGAGGTGTTGCTATTCGATTTTAGTATGAAATGTTTTAATTAGTAACTCTAATACAACTTCAAATAAAGCTACTTCATTAATTTATGATAGAAAAACAGCTGGAGAACAACCAATTCCTCCTGGGGGGGGGTTATTATTTGGCTTACAAATAATAAATAGACACTAAATTTATTAACTTTAAGTGTGTTTTTATTTCTTTATTTATACATATTTTTCTATTTTTGATATATATATTTATATATATCTTTTTCTTTCTTTAGGACTTATATTTCTTAACATAAATATAAGTATATATATTGGGTCAAATTATTTGACTACCCCCTAAATCATTAATAAATTATTGCTTTTTAAAAAAATGATAAACTTAATATTAAGTTAAATGAGTTTGTTATTTTTTAAGTTTTTATAGATTAATATATTGTTATATAATATTAAGAGTATATGATTAGAATCAACTTAAGAGATATAAAAACATTTCATATTTTTAGATTATTAATGATCTTTTCAATAATATTTTTTTCTTTATCTAATTTTTTTATGTTTTTATTATTAGTACTACCAACTCCTCAAGTTTTTGCTATGAACAATAGTTCAATTCAAATAGGAATGTTTATGGCAGATATCGGGATTGCAAACATCTTTAATTGAGAAATAAATCCATTAGCTGTTACTTTATTTATTTTTATTATTTTATTTAGTTTAATATTTGTAATTAATTTCTTTTATGAAAAAGAACGTTTTATTAGGATGAATTATTTAAAAATGTTTTTAATTAATTTTATTGTATTTTTAATTATTTGTTCTTTTAGTTTTAAATTACCAACATTTTCAAATGTAATATCAGATGAAATAAAACAACTTAATAATATTTATAATTATTCAATTAGTAATTTAAATAATTCAGGAATAAAAATAATCAATTTAAGTTTAAATTGATCAGGAATATTATTTGTAATTTTAATACCATTACTTTTAATGATTGTGGTTTTTCCAAGTGATATTATTATCATTAGAAAAATGTTTAAAAAGAAAGAAGAGATTATCTTAAATGAGTAATAATTATAAAAATAGTTTAATCATGCCTCGAACAACTTTAGATATGAAAGCTAACTTAAATCAAAAAGAACCTAAACTTCAAAAACAATGAATTAAGAACAATATTTATCAAAAAAGAATTGATGAATTATCAAGTAAAGAACAATTTATTCTTCATGATGGACCTCCTTATGCTAATGGAGATTTACATGTTGGTCATGCTTTAAATAAAATTTTAAAAGACTTTATTATTAGAAATAAAACTTTAAAAAATTTATATGCTCCAATGATTTTTGGTTGAGATACTCATGGATTACCAATTGAAAATGTTGTTTCTAAAGATGAAACTTATGAATCATTATCAATTGTTAATAAAAGAGAAATGTGTAAGAATTATGCTCTTAGTCAAGTTGATAATCAAAAAGAACAATTTAAAAGACTAGGTCTTTTTACTAATTATGAAAAGAAATATTTAACTTTAGATAAAACATATGAAATGGATCAATTAGAAATCTTTAATATAATGGTTAAAAAAAATTATATTTATCAAGATTTTAAACCTATTCATTGATCACCATCAACGGTTAGTGCTCTTGCTGATGCTGAAATTGAATATAAAGATGTTTCATCTCCTTCAATCTATGTTGCTTTTGAAACTTTAGATAATAAAGTTCTTGCTGTAAAAACAAAATTAATTATTTGAACAACAACACCTTGAACAATTCCATCTAATTTAGCAATTGCTGTTAATAAAGATTTTGATTATATTAATTTTAAATATGAAAATAATAACTACTTAGTAGCTAAAAATTTATATGAAAAAATAACTAATATTTTAGAATGAAAAAACACAAAAATAATTAAAACAGTTAATGGTTTTGATTTAAATAAAATTCAATATAAACATCCAATTTATGACCGAGTATCACCAATTATATTAGCTGATTATGTTTTAGATACTGATGGAACTGGTTTAGTTCATAATGCACCTGGGTTTGGTGTTGAAGATTATTATGCTTGTAAAGAAAATAATATTGATATTTTTTGTCCTATTGATGAAAAAGGTTTTTTTACCAAAGATGTTAATGATAAAGATTTAGAAAATTTTTTTTATCAGGATGCTAACAAAATAGTTGGTGAAAAATTAAGAACTAATAATGCGCTTTTACATTTTAAATTTATTAAACATTCAACAGCACATGATTGAAGATCAAAACAACCATTAATCTTTAGAGCAACAAAACAATGATTCATTAATATTCAAGTTATTCATGATAATATTGAAAAAATATTAAGCAATGATGTTAAATCTGTTAATCCTCAATATATTGAAAGAATTAAGGAAATGGTTTTAAATAGAAAAGAATGATGTATTAGTCGACAAAGAGTTTGAGGTCTACCAATAACAATCATTTTTGATGAAAATAATAAGCCAATTTATGATAATGAACTGTCTGATAATATTTTAAAAATTTTATCAGATCAAGGCGTTAATACTTGGTTTGAAAAACCAGTTGAATATTTTTTAACTAAAAAATATTTAAAAACTAAAAAACAATATTCTAAAGAAAAAGATATTATGGACGTTTGATTTGATTCAGGGACTTCTTATAGTATTTTAAAAAGAAATAATTTAAAATTTCCTGCTGATCTTTATCTTGAAGGTTCAGATCAATTTAGAGGGTGATTCAATTCTTCATTAATAACATCAACAATTGTTAATAATAAAAGTCCTTATAATGCTTTATTAAAACATGGTTTTGTTTTAGATGAAAAAGGTTTTAAAATGTCTAAATCATTGAAAAACGTTATTAATCCACTTGATATTTGTAATGAATATGGTGCTGATATTTTAAGAATGTGAGTTGGTAATAGTGATTATAGTGATGATTTAAAAATTGGTAAAACAATTTTAATTCAAACTAGCGAGTTATATCGTAAAATAAGAAACACTTTATTTCGATATCCTTTATCTAATTTAAATGATTTTAATATTTTTGATAAAAAAGAATTATCACTTGTTAACCGTTATATTATTAATAGACTAAATACTTTAATTAAAAGAGTTTCTAAAGCTTATGATGATTATAAATTTAATGAAGTTATTAAACTAATGAATAACTTTACAATCGAGTTATCACAATGATATTTTGATTTAATTAAGGATTCTTTATATTGTGATATTGAAGAATCAAATGAACGAAATGAAATAAAAATTGTTTTATTTCATATTTTAAAAACATCTTTAATTTTATTAACACCAATAATTCCTCATACAACTGAAGAAGTTTATGCTAATTTTGAATTTAAAAATAAAAAAGAAGCAATCATGTTTGAAACTTGACCAGCATTAATTGAAAATAAAATTGATTCTAAAGAAATTGAATTATTAGAAAATTTCTTTAAAATTAAAGATAATATTTATGTTGAATTAGAAAAAGCTCGAAAAGAAAATATTATTAAGAAAAATAACGAAGCAAAAGTAATTATTAATTTTGAAACTGATATTGATTTAAAAGATTTAAAAAAATGATTAAACATTGCTCATATTAGTATTGATATGAAATTAAAAAATATTCATATTGAAAATGCTAATTTTAAAAAATGTTTAAGATGTTGAAATCATATCGAAGATAATTCAATGTTTAATGAAGAAATTTGTATTCGATGCAATGATTGCATAAAATAATTAGAAAGATCAAACAACAATATGCCAAGAAAACATTTAATAGCCTCTGGAATAAACAAAAAACAACAACACCAAGCAAAGATATGAATGAAATGTGCTAAAGAGATTAAGGCCGCTGCTAAAGTTGGTGGTACTAATCCTGAAGCTAATCCAAGATTAAGAGCAGCAATTACGCGAGCATTAAGTAATAACTTAACTCGTGAATCAATTGATAAAAATATTAAGGGTGCTATTACTGATAAAACCAACTTTAAAGAACTTTTTTATGAAGGATATGCTCCAAATGGACTTGCAATATTAATTAAAGTTTTAACAGATAATGAACAAAGAGCTATTAGTGCTATTAGAGGTTATTTTTCTAGAATTAATGGACAATTAGCTAAACCTAACAGTGTTAAAATTTTATTTAATGAAATGGGTGAATTTATTCTTGATGCTAATAAATATGTTGAAGATGATTTAATGAATATTATTATTGAAACAGAATTTATTGATCTAGTTCATGAAGATGACTATTTTGTTATTTATACACAACCTAATGATTTTTATAATATGAAAACTCTTTTAGAAAAAAATAATGTCGAACTTATTGATGAATCAATAAAATATATTCCTGATATCTATGTTGATATTGGTAAAGCTAATATTGATAAATGAAATCGTTTTGTTTCTAATTGTGAAGAAGATGATGATATTCAATGAATGGTTTCAAATAGTGAAGATTAATAAAAAAAACTTCTCATATAAGAAGTTTTTTTTATTAATTATTATAATTTTGAAGAACGACGTAATTTACCCATAGCTGAATTTGAACGACCAAGTAAAGATTTAATCTTTCTTATATCTTTCTTATAGTTAATTCTATAAGCAATTGGACCAAGAACATATATTATTGCAAACATGATCGTCATTGAAAAAAGAAATATATCAGAATGATGTGTAATAAAGTAAATTAAACCTCTTACAGAGTTTGTAAAATTAAAAGTCCCAAACATTACATCTCCAAGAACTACAACTGGTACTTCTGGAATTATTGGGGGGCCTATTGGCGGAATTACAACAGTTTGTCCTATTAATTCATTTAAAAAAAGAAGAACATTTGCTTGATCTGCTATAAAAACAATTGATACAACAAAAAAAGATAAAAATAATACAGTTCCTAATAACATCAGAGATCATTTAGTAATTTTTGATAATAATTTAAACATTTAAGTACTCCATATATTATATACAATATAACATATTATATAATTTCTAAGCCATTCATATAGGGCAATAAAACATTTGGTATTTTTATGTTTCCACATTTTGTTTGGTAGTTTTCTAAAACTGCTACAAAAAGTCTATCAATAGCTAAACTAGAACCATTTAATGTGTGTGGATATTTGATTTCTTTATTTTTATTACGATATCTTATTTTTGCTCTTCTTGCTTGAAAATCTAAACAATTTGAACAAGAAGATATTTCTTTATAGTCATTATCAGAAGGTAATCAAACTTCAAGATCATAAGTTTTTGAAGCACTAAAACCAGTATCACCTGTACATAATAATATTTTTTGATAAGGTAATTCTAAATTTTTTAAAATACTTTCAGCTTGTTTTGTTAGTGATTCTAATTCTTGGTTAGAATTTTCTTCACTAACAATCTTCACTAATTCAGTTTTTTGAAATTGATGTAATCTAATAACACCTCTAGTATCTCTACCAGCACTACCAGCTTCTTTTCTAAAACATGATGTGTTAGCTGTTAAATAAATTGGCAATTCATTTTCATTAATAATTTCATTTGCATAAATATTAGTTAATTGAACTTCTGCTGTTGGCGAAAGATAATAATTAGTATCAGTTAATTTAAAAAGATCATCTTCAAATTTTGGTAATTGACCTGTTCCATATAATGAATTTGAATTAATAATACTTTGAGGTAAGATTTCTTTAAAACCAGCATTAATATTTTGATCAAGTGTATATTGACATAAAGCCCGATGTAATCTTGCTCCTTTATCTCAATAAGTAACAAACTTTGAACCAGTTATTTTTGCTGCTACATCTAATTTAAATAAATCTAATTTTTCAGCTAAATCCCAATGAGCTAATGGTTCAAAATCAAATTTAGTTGGTTCTAAATATTTTGAAATTAAAGCATTTGCTTTTTCATCTTTTCCAACAGGAACATCATCTGAACAAAGATTAGGAATATAGTTAATAATATTTTCAATTTCTGTTTCAATATTATTTTTTAAAAGTGTTATTTTTTCAATTTCACCTTTAATAGTTTTAACTTCATTCTTTAAAGATTCAATTTCAGTTCCAGCTAAATTATTTTTAAAACCTAAACTTATTTCATCAGAAATAAGATTTCTTTTAGCATTTAAAGTTGATTCATTTGTTTTTAAATTTCTTAATTCAATATCAAATTTAACAATATTATTAATTGAAATTTCATCATCATAATTTTTTGCTTTTAATTTTTCAATAATTTTTTTTGAATTAGTTCTAAATAATTTTATATCTAACATTTTAAATCTCCTAATTTGGATTATATTATAATTTAAAATAAATACTTTTAATTTTTCTTAGGTAATTTGAAACATTAGATTTAGATAAATCTAAACTATATTTATCATTCATAATTTCAGCTATTTCTTGTAAAGATGAGTTTGGTTCTTTTAATCTTACCTTACAAAATAATTGAATATTTTTATCCAAATCTTCATATTCATTTGTTTCGATAATTTTATGAATCATTTTAATATGAAAAGCTGAAGCTTTAACAGTTTTATTAATATTGGAAAAATCAAGATTATGAGTTCTTTGTAAAGAATTATTAAAATCTTTACTAATTCTTGAATCTTCAAGTTCATACATTGATTTAATACAACCCATTATTTTTAAAATATCACTAATGCTTTCAGCTTTTTTAATATAAAGAATAAAATTACTTCTTCTTTTAATGATTTTGCTATTAATTAGATATTTTTCAAATATTTTTTTAATAAACTCTAAATATTTTTGATTTTTAGATCTTATTTCAAAATGATAAGAACTTGTTGATTTCGAAATTTGCACACTTCCATTACTTAAAAAAGCAGCAATGATAATACTTTTATTTAAAGTTTCATCATTAGCATCAATTTGATTTAAATTAAATTGATTATAAAAAATTCGATTAAAATAAATTTTTGATTTTTGATTTATTTTTAATGGTTCATTATTCTTTGGAATAACACTTTTAATTTTTAAATCTTTAATTTCTCTTTGCAGTAATTCTTTTAAAAAGAAAGCAACATTTTTATTATTAACGAGAAAATAATAAACATTTTTATTTTCTTTTATTTCAATATTATTAAAATAAAAATTGAGAAATACATCAATATAAAAATTATCTTCAGAAGATAAAGTACAAATTTCATTTTTAACTATATTACTAAATGTGATCATTTTATTTAAATATTATTAAGTTTATTAATTTGATTAATTTGAATTATAGTATTATCTTTTATAACATTACAGATAGAATTAGCTTCTATAATACCCATATAATCAATTTTATCTTCACGAATTCCAATACTAATATTATAAATATTTTCACTTAAACACTTAAAAGCAAAAATTGACAATCTTGTTGCTAATATTCGATCAAAAGGAACAGTTTTAGCACCTCTTTGTGTAAAACCAGTTAAATGGAATCGTGTTTTTTTATTAGTTGCTGCTTCAATTTTTTTAGCAATAGTTTCAATTGAATCTAAGTTACCTTTTCCATAGATCTTTTCTGAAACAAGAAAGATAATTGATTTCGCACCCTCAGCTAATCTTTGTTTAGCAATTTCAATAAATTTTTCAGTTGAAATAATATTATTGATAGTAACAATATAATCAACTTTGGTTGCATATGAAGCCATTAATGTTAAATCAGGACATTCTCTACCCATCGTTTCAATAATAAAAATATTTTGATGAGAAAAAGATGTTCTTTTTAAATTATCAATTGTATCAACAATAACTTCAAGTGCTGAGTAAAATCCAATTGTAATACTACTTGAACAAATATCATTATCAATTGTTCCAGGAAGACAAATAACTTTTATTCCTTGCTCAGACAATTTTTCAGCTCCAAGATATGAACCATTACCACCAATAACAAATAAAACATCAATTCCTTTATTTTTTAAATTATCTGCAGCAACTTTTCTGATTTCTTCTTTTTTAAATTCAAGAAATCGTGAAGTTAGGATTGATGTTCCAGAATAATTTGAAAATGTTTTTAGTTTATCAGCATCAGCAATTTTAATTTTATCATTATATAAACCTTCAAATCCACCAATAACAACATAAGATTCAATGTTACTGTTTATAGATAATTGTACTAATTTATGAACAGTTTTATTCATTCCAGGGCTATCGCCACCAGAAGTTAAAATAGCAATTTTTTTTGTTTCCATATTATTTAAAAACCTTTCTAGTTTTATTTATTAATCATACTCAAAAGATATTCTTTATTAAAATTCATATCCTTGTATAATTTAGTTCCATCCATACTTTTTCCAAATTTAAAAGCACCTAACATTTTAAATTTAGCATTAGTATAATCTGAAAGTTTGTATCACATATAATCACTACTAGCTTCAACTGAAATTAGTTGTGATTTTGAAGAAATAATAGTTTTTATATATTTCTCATCTTGTTCTAAAAATAATTTTAAACTAAAACAAGAAACAACTTTAACTTTTTTATTTGTTGTTTCTTCAATTAACTTAGCAGCATCAATAATTAAATCAACTTCACTACCACTTGCTATTAAAGTAATATCAGCATCTTTTTGGTCTTTAATAATATAAGCGCCCTTTAAAACATCATCATATTTAGCAATAAAGGTGTTGATAATTGGTTGCCTTGTCAGAATAATACAATTAACTTTATCTTTTGAATTAAGACTTAATTCAAGCGCTACTTTAGTTTCCATTAAACTACTAGGTCTAATTACATAAACATTTTCAATTGCTCTTAGCATTGGAATTTGATCAAATGGTTGGTGAGTAGGTCCGTCTCCACCAATTAAATAAGAATCATGAGTAAAAATATAATTACTATTTAAATTCATGATTGCTCCAATTCTAATGGAAGCTTTCATATAATCTGAAAAAGATAAGAAAGTTCCTGCAAAAGATTTAAGACCTTGATGTAATAAAATTCCGTTTTGAAAAGCACTCATAGCAAATTCTCGAATACCCATCATGACATATTGAGATTTAAAATCAGTATTAAACTCACCAGTACCAATTTTACAATTTGTAGTTGAAGCTAAATCAGCTGAAAGAGTAATGATATTACTTATTTGTTTTTGATCTAGTTGATCAAAAAAATGTTTTAAATAAGTTTTAGAAGCATCTTGATTATTTTTAATCTTATCAATTGATAAGATATCTCGATAATCAATATTATCTTCAATTTCATTAATAAATTTTTTAATTAATTCAGGTTGTTCTTTTTCATACTTAGCAAAAAGTGCTTTTCATTCCAAATATTTTTTATTACCCCGATCAATAACTTTTTCTTTAAAATGGTCATAAATATCATTTTCAAAAGTTCAATTATCATGATTCATATCATAATAACTATTAGCATTTTTGATTTCATTATCATCAATAGATAAACCATGAGCATAATGAGTAGCTTGTTTTGTTGTACCTTCACCAATAATTGTTTTAACTTCAATATATGAAGGTAAAGATGATTTTTTAGCATTTTCAACACATTTAGTTATTTCATCTTGGTTATTATTACATTTTTGATAAAATCAGTTTTGAGCTTCTAATCTTTGTTTTAGATTTTCTTTATTTACTAAACTAACTGCACTATCAAGTTGATAATCATTAGAATCATGAAGAACAATGATTTTGTTTAATTTTAATAAACTAGCAAGATTCATACTTTCATAACTAATACCCTCTTGAAGATCACCATCTCCAACCACAATATAAGTATAGTGATCAATTAGTCCTGGTAATTGAAAATACTTTTGACTTAAATATTTTTCAGCAAAAGCCATACCAATTCCCATAGCTAATCCTTGTCCTAATGGACCAGTTGAAACATCAATAAAATTATCTTTTTGATATTCAGGATGTCCTGGAGTTTGAAAACCTTTTTGACGATAATTTTTAATTTCATCTAATGATAAAATTGATGAAAAATGTAATAAACTGTATAAAGATAAACTACCATGACCAGCACTTAATACAAACCGATCTCGATTAATTCATTTTGGATTTTGATTAGTAATGTTAATAAAATTTGTATACAAATTATAATTCAAACCACTAGCAGATATTGCCATGCCAGCATGACCTTGTTTTGCATTTTTAATTGCTTGAAGACTTAAAGATTTCATAGCATTTATATATTTTAGATTCATAGGACCTCTTAATAATATTAGTAATTTAATAATAACAAAATTTAGTTTTATATCACTATTTGAATATTAAGATATTTATCAATTTCACATTTAACATATTATAATTTAATAATAATATTTGATTTAAGGAGATATGTGAAAACAGTAGCTATCATCGGGAAACCTAATGTTGGAAAATCTACATTATTTAATCGAATAATTAATAAAAGAAAATCAATAGTTTTTGATACTCCAGGTGTTACTAGAGACAGAATTTATGATGAAGGTGAATGATTAACTAGAAAGTTCAATATTATTGATACTGGCGGGTTAACACTTTCAAAAAACAACTTTCAGGCAAATGTTAATATGCAAGTTGAATGTGCTATTAATGAAGCTGATATTATTGTCTTTTTGACTTCATATAAAAATGGTATTGATCGAGATGATATTTATATTTCTCATATTTTGAAAAAAAAATTAAAAGAAAAGAAAATTATTTTTGCTGCTAATAAAGCTGAAAATTATAAAAGTGATAAAGATCTAAGTTCATTTTATGCGCTTGGTTTTGGTAGACCAATTATTCTATCAGCTGAACATGGTATTGGCACTGGTGACCTTTTAGATGAAATTTGTAAAAATTTTCCTAAAGAAGAAATCAAAGTAAAAGATTCAATTAGTTTTTGTATTATTGGAAAAACTAATACTGGTAAAAGTTCATTAGCAAATACTATTTTAATGGAAGAAAGAATTATTGTTAGTGATATTCCAGGAACAACTAGAGATTCAATCGATGTTGATTTTAATTATAATAAGGAAAGATATACTTTAATTGATACTGCTGGAATTAGAAGAAAAGGAAAATATCAATATGATTTGATTGAAAAATTTTCTAACTTTAGAACTCAAAAATCAATTGAAAAAGCAGATTTAATTTTATTATTAATTGACGGTTCTATAGAAATGACAGAACAAGATGAAGTTGTTGGTGGTTTAGCTTATGCTGCTAATATTCCAACTATAATAGTTATTAATAAAATTGATTTAATTGATTTTAATAATCGAACTAAAAGTGAGTTAACTCTTAAAATTAGAAGTCGATTTAAATATTTATCTTGAGCTCCAATTATATTTATTAGTGCTATTGATAATAAAAAAATTGGTCATATTTTTAATACGATCAAAAAAATTAATGAAAAGAAAAGTATTCAAATATCAACATCACTTTTAAACGATGTTATTTTAAAAGCACAAATGACTCAACAAGCACCACTTTTTAAAGGTTCTTCAAGACTCTTAATTTCATATGCAACACAATTTAAATCTCAAATACCTTCATTTGTTATTTTTTGTAATAATCCAGATTTATTACATTTTTCATATGCAAGATATATCGAAAACAAAATTAGAGATGCTTTTGATTTAAATGATGTTCCAGTAACACTTTATTGAAAAAATAAAAATGCTAGAAGGAGAGAAAAAAAATAATGAATAAAATATTAATAATTGGTTCAGGCGCTTGAGGAACTGCTCTAGCTACTGTTTTAGATACTTTAGAAAATAATGAAGTTTGAATTTATGGAATTGATCCAGAACAAATAAAAGAAATTAAAAAAGGTCATAATCATAAAGCTTTAAAAGATTTAACTTTTAAACCAATTATGAATGCTATTACTAATTTTGATGAAATTATTAATGACATAGATTTTTTAGTAATAGCAATTCCAAGTGATAAAATTGAAGAATTTTTGATTATTAATAAATCAAAAATTAATAAAAAAACAATTATTATCAACACTTCAAAAGGATTTGATTCTAGTAATAAAAAACCGGTAAGTTATTTAATTGAAGATATTTTAGGAAAAGAAATAGTAACTTTAATTGGACCATCTTTTGCTTCTGAAGTTATTCAAAAAAAGAAAACAATTGTTGATATTATTTCTAGAAATAAAGATATTTGTCGAAAAGTAAATAACATATTTTCTAATGAAGATTATTTTATTTGCCAAGAGGTAACAGAAAATATTGAAAGCTTATTATATTTATCATCAATGAAAAATGTTTTTGCTATTTTTATGGGGTTTTTAAATTATCAAGAAAATTCAATTAATACACAATCATCATTTTTTATTGAAATATTAAATGAAATTAAAAAATATTTAAAAAGTAAAAATTTAGATATAAATAATTTAATTACACACTCTGCTCTTGGCGATATCTTTTTAACTTGTATTAGTAATAAATCAAGGAACTTTAGTTTTGGTTATAATATTGCTCAATATGGGATTGAAAAAGCAATTAATGAAAATCAAACAGTTGAAGGATTAACCACTATTAATAATTTAAGAGAAATATTTTTAAATAATGATGAATATCCTTTTTTAAAAAACTTAATTCAGTTAATAGATAACAATATTTCTAATGAAAAATTTGTTAATCAGATTTGAAAAGAGTTAGTAAATAAAAATAAATAATATTTTTGAGAAGAATTTTATTTTAATTGCTGAAATGGCGGAATGGCAGACGCAGTAGACTCAAAATCTACCGATTTATATCTTGAGGGTTCAAGTCCCTTTTTCAGCACCACTTTATTCCAAATTCAATATTTTCATCATGTTTAAATAAATTGATAAAAAAGGTAGTGAATCATTATCATTATTGTCATTATCTACATAAATAGAATTAGTATTTAGATCAGTTTCTGATTTAAATATTTTGTTTATTATATTATATTTACTTAAATTTCCAAGAATTGAATAATCAATTTCATTTAAAGCAATATAAATATCAGCTTTAGCACTTTGATGAGGATTTATTTGTTTTAATAAGAATTTTAATGAGGAAGCCTTTGAACAATGATATTCATTGAAGATGTGAATATTATCATTAATATTTTGATAACTAATAGTTTTTTCTTTAAAAAAACTTAAAACATCGTTTAATTTAATATTGAAATTAATATCATTATTAGGAATGTATAATTCTAATGAATAAAAAGGTCTTTTAGACAAATAATCAATAAATTTATTGTAACTACTAATTGAATGTTCATTAATAGAAATAAATTTTTTAAAATCACCTTTAGATCATTTATCAGATGAATAAATAATTGTTTTATTGATTGATTTTAATTGTAATAAAGCATTTGTAAGTGATGAGAAATGTACTAAATATTTTAATGAATCTAAATTTATTGGTTTATTAAAAATGATGTTATTTGATTCAATATTATAAATAATAGCACCATTACAAGCAATAATACTCCCCCTTTTAATATTTCATTTTTTAATTAAATCATGGATATCTTTTAAAGAATCATTAGTAGTAAAAATTAAGTAATTATCCATTGCAATTTCGCTAATGAAATTAGAAAAATATTCACGATTATTATTTAATATTTTTCTTTCAATATCAGATGAGTTTAAATCAATTGTAATAACTAAATTAGAAATTTTCATAACTAACCTCTCAACTTAATTAATGTTTTTATTTTATTTAAAAATTGATCTATTTCGATAACTTCAGTATTTTCTTGACCATATTCCCGATATGAAATTGTTTTTTCATTTTGTTCATTATCACCAACAATAATTAGATAAGGAGTTTTTGAAATTTGTCCATCTCTAATTTTTTTTGAAATTCTTTCATTTCTTAAATCAAGTTCACTTCTAATAAAGTTCATTTTTAATTTTTGATGAATTGTTCTAGCATAGTCTTCATTATTTTTATTAACAGGAATAATAACAATTTGTCTAGGAGAAAGTCAAAGCTTTAAAGCGCCTTTAGTTTGTTCTAAAAGAATTGATAATAATCTTTCATAAGTACCAATCATACTTAGGTGAATCATAATTGGTGTTTTCATTTCACTATCATAATCTTTAAATTCTAAATTAAATTTATTTGGCAATAGAAAATCTAATTGAATTGTTGACATAGTAACAATTCTATTTAAATTTGTTTTAACTTGAAAATCAATTTTAGGACCATAAAAAGCAGCATCACCAATTTTTTCAACAAAATCAACATTATTTAATTTTAATAAGTTTCTTAATAAGTTTTCTGATTTTTCTCATAGTTTATCATCATCATGAAATTTTTTTTTGTTTTTAGGATCATGAAGAGCAAGATCTACTTGGAAAATTTTAGTATCAAAAGCTTTATGAGCTTTAATAATCATTTCATAACAATTTAAAATTTCACTTTGGATTTGATCATGAGAACAAAAAATGTGTGCATCTTCAAGAGTCATTTCTCTAACTCTTTCAAAACCAGTTAAACCACCTGATGGTTCATATCTATGAAGCATCGACTCTTCAGCTAATCTAATTGGTAAATCTCGATATGATTGAATATCTTTTCGATAAATTAAAACATGATGCGGACAAGTCATTGGTCTTAAAACTAATTCTTCATCACCAAAATTAACGATTGGAAAAATGTTTTCTTGATAATGATCTCAGTGACCTGATGTTTTATATAATTCAATATTTCCTAAAATAGGTGTTGATACTAATTTAAAATCATGTTGAAATTCTATTTCATTTAAAAGTTTTCTAATTTCACTTTTAACAATAAATCCATTATTTAGTCAAATTGGTAAACCTTTGCCAGCTAACATATCAAAGGTAAACATTTTTAAATCTTTACCAATTTTACGATGATCATTATTTTGTTTTTTATTAAATGCTAATACAAACTCATTAATTTCTTTTTCAGTTTTTTTAGTTGAAAAATAAATTCTAATTAATTGTTTATTTTTACAATTATTTTTTCAATAAGAACCACCAATACTAAAAATATGAATACCCTTAACTAGGTTTGATTTAATTTCATCTAAAGAAATTTCTTGATTATATGGAGTATAAAAATTATTAATATTTAAAAATTTTTCATTTTCTAAAATATCGTTAAAAGCTATTTCACTATAAGTTGCTTTTATTTTGGCTATTAATTCAGGAGTTTTATCTTCCAAAGATATTTTAAAAGCGCCATTAGCTAATTTTAAAAAAGATTTTTCTATTTTTTTGAATTCTTTATCACTAATATTAAAGTTATCAAACTCACAATACATTAAATCATCATTAATTTCACTAGAAGTGACTTTAGCAAGAGGATAAGTTTTTAAAATTGTTTGAATAAATAAATTTATCGAAATATTTTCTAGAATTTTAAAATCCATATACTACCTTTTTAATTACAATATCATATAATATATTTGATAATAATGTATTAAATAACCATTTTACCTAAAATACATATAATTTAGAAAATACAAAGGAAAATTTTATGCCTGTACCAAAAACAAAAAATAAAAACAGGTTTGGATTAGTAACAGATTCTAGTAATACTATTTCCCGAGAACTTGCTAAAAAATTAGGAATTAGTGTTCTTAATTTATCTATAACTAGAACAAAAGGCGTTGAAATTGAAGTATTTGAAGACATTACGACTGAAAAAAATCTTAATGATATTTTTACAAATATGGCAAATGGTTATAAATATGCTACAAGTACAATTCCATTAGGAATTATTGAAGAAGAAATTATTCGACTTTTCGAAATATTTGAATATGTGATTTTTTTACCAGTTTCAAAAGGTTTATCTAATCAGTATTTTCAACTTGAAGCTTTAGTTAGTGTTTATCCTAATTTAATTATTTTAAATTCAGAATCATCAGCATATATTAATGAATATATGATTATTCAAGTTCAAGAACTAATTAAAAAATCAGATAATGTTGAAACACTTGTTTTAATTAAATCAATTAAAAATCTAATTAATGATATTAAATTAAGATCTGTTTCATTTTTTGCAATTCAAGATATTTCAGGAAGTACTGGTGGAAGAATTCCAAAATCAGTTGTAAAACTTTGAAATTGAGCTAAATTGTCACCAATTGTTGAACTTGATTATAAAAATAAAAAAGCAGCATTTTTAAGAAATTGAGACCAAATAAGTGAAAAAATTATTGAACTAGTTAGTGCTAGATTTAATGGTTTAGAAGGCGAAAATATTGTTGATATTTCGATTGTTCATGCTTTAGCTGAACAAAAATATATTGACCATTTATTAACTGCTTTAATTAATGCTTATAAAATAGAACCTAATAAAATTAAAATAAGATTATTTTCTTGTACAACTTCTATTCATGTAATGAAAAATGCAATCGGTATTGTTGTTATTAATAATAAATACAAAAATAATATCTAATAAGTTATAATTATTTTGTGTTTTATACACAAAAACCATTATGAAAAAAACAGATAATTTAATAAAAAAATTATCATCTAACTAAAAATGACTAATGAACCAATCTTAATAATAATTTTAATTTTGTTATTAGTTATTTTTTTATTTGGTATTATAAAGTTTTTTATTTCTTTAAAAAAGAAAAAAACAACAAATATTAAAATAATTGAATCAGATGATAATTTAGTAAATAGATCTTATCTTGATCAGAATAATTTGAATAAATTAGAAAAATCAAATTTGCTTCTTCAAGAAAGATTAGAAAAAAACATCAAAGAATATGAAGAAAATGTTTTAGTTCTAAAAACTAAAATTAATACATATTCTAATAAAATTGTAGAAACTTTAAAAGAAGATAAGGAACTTTTAAAAAAAGAATTAATAAATATTTTAAAAAAAGATTTGAAAGAAGAAACTGAAAAAGAAATCAGAGAAGCTAATCAAAATTTGTTAACAACAAAAAATGAACTTGCAACAAATATTTTACTTGAATCAATTGAAAATATTTCGGAAAATTTAGTTATTGAAAAAACAACAACAATTATTAATTTCGATAATGAAGATTTCAAAGGAAGAATTATTGGTAAAGAAGGTAGAAATAAAAATGCCTTTGAACTTCTAACCGGTGTGGATTTAATTATTGAAAAAAATTCAAAACACATTATGCTTTCATCTTTAAATTCAATTAGAAGAGAAATAGCTAGAATTCTTTTTGATGAAATAATTAAACATAAAAATTTAGATCCAGATAAAATTGAACTTTTATATCACAAATCTTTAACTAAATTTGAAAATAATATTATTCAAATTGGTGAGGATGCTATTTTAAATAAACTAAAATTTAAAAATCTTGATCCAAAAATTTATCCATATGTTGGTAGATTAAAATTCAGATCTAGTTTTGGACAAAATATTTTAAATCATAGTATTGAAGTAGCTAACTTAGCTTCACATATTGCTTTATTACTAAACCTTGATTCTCAAAAAGCAGCTAAAGCAGCTTTTTTCCACGATATTGGTAAAAGTATCGATTATGAAATGAATGAAAACCATGTTAATGCTGGTATCAAAATTGCTAAAGAATGTAATTTTGAAGGCTATATTATTAATGCAATAGCGGCACATCATAATGATGTTATTACTGATAATGTTTATGCTGATATTACTAAAATAGTAGATATGATCTCAGCAGCTAGACCTGGTGCTAGACTTGAAAACCATGTTAAATTTATCGAAAGAGTAACAGAGCTTGAAAAGCTTTGTGAAGATTTTGATGAAATCGATCGAGCTTTTGTTGTTAAACATGGTCGACATTTAAGAGTTATTGTTAATTCTAATACATGTACTGATGAAGATATGTATAATATTTCTCAAAAAATTAAGAATTTAATTGAAAATAATGAAAAATTAAAAGACTTCAAAGTTAAAGTAAGCTTTTTAAGAGAATCAAAAATTTCTTTTGAAACAAATATTTATAAAATAAAAAAAAGACCATAAAACAGTCTTTTTTTTACTTTAATAAAATATCATTAATTGCCATAGCAACACCATCATCATTTTTTGTTTGCATTATCTGACTTACATTTTTTTCAAATCGGTGTGAGTTATGAAGTTTGACACCAATAGCTAATCCTGATTTTAAAAACATGGGAATATCATTAAATGAATCTCCAATTGAAGCCGTTTCACTTAATTCAATTTTTAATTTTTTAGCAATGATTTCAAGAGCATTACCTTTATTTGAATTATGTTTAACTATTTCAATCATCAATGTTGCTGTTTGATAAACATCAACTTCTCCATCTTTAAATGAATTAATTATTTCTCGATAAGTTTTCTTTATTTTTCGATCAAAAAATGAAGTTGAAATAATATTGATTTTATAACATTCCATTTTTTCATATTGTTTTAATTTAATTACTTTATTTTTTAAATTAAATCTTGTAATTGTTTTTACACATTTAAATCCTGTAATAGGAATAATATTTTTTTCAATCGTTCCAACAATATAAGGTCAAAAACAAATTTTATTTTTTTGAACAATATTATAAACTCTTTCACAAATATCATTATCTAATGTTTGTAAATAAATAACTTTATCATTTATTAAATCAATAATAATATTACCATTTAAAGCCGCTAGGTATTTGATTTTATGACCAGTATATTCATTAATTATATTAATGTAATATTTAGCTGAACTAACCTCTTTACCAGTAATAATAACTGGTTCACCACCAAGATCTTGATATTTTTTAAGGGCAACTAAATTTTCAATTTTTATTTTTTTGTTTTTAGATAATAATGTACCATCTAAATCAATTGCAAATAATTTATATTTCATCTAATAAACCTTTTATAAAATTGTAATATATTATTAATAATATTGGGAGTATTAATGAATGATGCTGAAAACAATTTCTACAATAAGTTAATTCTAGAAATTAAAAAAGAAATTAGTGAAAAAAAATATGCTTTAGCACTTGATAAAGTTAATGAAGAACTTGAACAAACATATACACCAAATGAATTTATTTTCATTTTTTCTAATTTAAAAAATGAGATTAATGAACTTATTATTGAAAAAGATTATGAAGAAAAAATTGCTAATTTGACAAGTGAAGAACTTTGATTTAATTGTTATAATGAATCAAAACAAAGATTTGACATTAACACTTTATTTTATTTATTTGATAATCTTCTTGGTGAATTTGATGATCTTAATTTTTCAATTTTAAAGAAAATTATGATGAGTAATTTTATTAAAAATTCTCAGAAATTTTTAATAATTTCCAAACTCTTTCACCAACAATTAGTTTTAGATATTGATTACTATAATTCTGATTTAAATAAAGTATTTTCAATTAATACAATTACAATAAAAACTATTTTTGATGAATTTAAAACAAAAATCATCCTTTTAGAAAATGAATTCTTTCAAAATACAACTTATCTTGAATTAAGTTATTCAATGTTTAACTTATTAATTATTTACTTTTTTCCTGAAAAGATAAAGTTTGACTTTAACAATGTTTTAGTTGCAATTAAACTTTTAATATATCAATATTTAAATATTGAATATGAAGAAGAATTAACAATGAATCAAGAAGTTAAACTGATTATTGAAATTATTGAAAATAAATTAGAAAAGGATAATTAATGATTGAAAAAGATATAATATTTCCAATTGCTATAGTTAAAGATAATACTGAAGAAATTAATCTGTTAAAATCAAAAGAAAAATCTTTAAAAATAAGATTATGAGTTATGGTTTTAAGTTCTCTTTTAGTTATCTTTCTAATAGTAATATTATCTATTTTTATATAAATAAATAGACAAAAATGATAATATTAATAATATTATTAATCTACTAATTTAGTATAAGGAATGAAATGAAATTAAATAAATATGAACAAATAAAAGAAGAAAATATCTTTACTATTTTAGTTGATGGCGAAGAATGAACTAAAGCTTTAGCACCATCTTATCGTAAGGGGGCTAAGGATTTAAAATTTAAAGGTGGTTTTAGAGCTAAAACAGCTCCAATAGAGTTAATTAAAAAGAATATGAATCCTTGAGTTCAAACTAATATTTTTAATTCAGCTGCTGATACTCTTTTAAAAAAAGTAGTTAATTTTACTGAAAACTCAAAAGAATATAAATTAAAAAAAAATCTTGAAATATTTTCAATTCCTGATATTAAAATCGGAGATGTTTCAGATGTTAGTATTGAATTTAAAATTATTTATTTTGAATATCCAAAAGTAACTCTTAAAAAATATAAAAAACTTGAATTAGATTTTGAACCAACTGAAGTTGATGAAAAAGAAGTTGATGCTGAACTTGAATTTATTGTTTCAAGAGAAACACTTAGAAAAGATTCAAAAGATAAAGTTCTTAAAAAAGGTCATATTGCTATTTTTGATTTTAATGGTTTTATTGATGGAAAAGAATTTCCAGGTGGAAAAGCTGATAACTATGATTTAGTAATTGGATCAAATCAATTTATCAAAGGTTTTGAAGATAAAATGATCGGTTTAAAAATTGGTGAAGAAAAAGATTTAAAACTTTCATTTCCTAAAGATTATGCTGCTAAAGATTTTGCTGGTAAAGATGTTATTTTTAAAGTTAAACTACATGAAATAAAAGAAGAAATTAAACCTGAATTAAATGATAAATTTGTTAAAACATTATCTTTTGTTAAAGCAAATACTGTAAAAGAATTACGTGAATATATTAGTAAGTTAATTAAACAAAATAAATTTGCTAATGTTGAAAACGGGAATAAATCTATTCTAATTAAAGCATTACTTGAAAATAATACTTTTACTAGAATTCCAAGTGTAATGTTAACTGACGAAATTAAAAAAATTAAAGAACAATTTTTTAGTTCTTTAAAACAACAAAATATTACTTATAAAAAGTTTTTAGAAATGACTAATCAAAAAGAAAATGATTTTGAAGTTAACTTTGTTAGAAGTGCTGAAGATATTATTAAAGTTTCATTATTAATTGATGCAATTAAAAAACTGGAAAAAATTACTATTCCTAAAAAAGTAATTGATGAAAGAGTTCAAGAACTTATTGATTCAAAATATCTTGATAAAGACGATAAAGAAAAAATTGAAAATATAAGAAGTAATGTTGAATTAATTGAAATTGAAACAATGATTATCGATTTATTAATGAAAGAAAATAAATCAACAAAAGTTAAAAAACCAACTAAGAAAGTTGAAGTTAAAAAACCAACTGACACTAAAAAACCAACTTCAGAAAAAAAAGTTAGTATTAACAAGAAAGAATAGGAAATAAAAATACTAATATATTAGCAGAGTAAAATTATTTTGCTAATATATTATTATTACTTTTCAAATTATTAAAAGAGGTCCATGTGGAAAAAAATAAAAAAACAATTTTATTAATTTCAAGAGGAATTATAATTCTTCCTAATGATAAAAAAACAATTGAGTTTGCTAGATCGCAATCTGTTTTAACAATTCAAAATATTAAAGACATTAAGAATGATTATTTAATTTTAGTTTCACAAATTGATGATGAAGATGAAGATCCAGATATCATTGCTGAAGTATTTTCGATTGGAACATTATGTTCAATTAAGAAAAGTATTAAAAAAGAAGAAAATGGTGAAATCGAATATTCACTTGAATTATTAGCTAGTAATAGAGTTAAAATTTTTAATCAAAATTATAATGAACAAACTGGTTATGAAACTAATTACGAAATCATTAAAGATGATTTAGTTGATCATAATAATGAGCTAGTTGAAGTAATTGCAAATATTAATGAAACATTTGAACCATTATTAAAAATTGATTATAAATTTAGGAAATTCTATAAATCTTTAGATATAGCTAATAATCCAATTGGAAAAATGGAACCAATCTTTTTTGCTAATAAATTAGCAATATTTATTGAAAATAATGAAAGTTCAGGTTCTATTCCCTTAATTGTTAGACAACAATTATTAGAAGCAAACAATGTTGTTGAATTATTAAAAGTTTTATATAACGAAATTTTAAGACTATTAGATCCTAATGGAATTGTTGCTTCACAAGTAGATTCAGAAATTAATGAAAAAATTAATAAAAATTTAGCTCGTCAACAAAAAGAATTTTACTTACGTGAAAAACTTAGAGTTATTAGAGAAGATTTAGGTGAAATTAATTCTAAGGATGATGAAATTGATAAAATTAAAAAAAGAGTTTCTGAAAACCCATATCCAAAAATAATTAAAGATAAAATATTATCAGAATTAGCAAAATATGAATCTTCAATGAGTTCTAATGAAAACACAATTATCATAACTTATATTGACTGATTACTAGATATTCCTTGATGACAAGTTCAAGAAGATAATGACAACTTAGTTGAAGTTGCTAAAGTTTTAGACGAAAATCATTATGGTTTAGAAAAAGTAAAAACTAGAATTATAGAATATTTAGCTGTTAGAACTAAAAATAAAAATTTAAGAGGCCCTATTCTTTGTTTAGTTGGTCCTCCTGGTGTTGGTAAAACTTCATTAGCAAATTCAATTGCAGAAGCTTTAAATAAGAAATTTGTTAAAGTTTCACTTGGTGGTGTTAAAGACGAAAGTGAAATCAGAGGACATCGAAAAACTTATATTGGTTCAATGCCTGGAAGAATTATCAAGGGAATGAAAGCAGCTGGTGTTATTAATCCTTTATTCTTATTAGATGAAATTGATAAAATGTCAAATGATCATAAAGGTGATCCAAGTTCAGCAATGCTTGAAGTACTTGATGCTGAACAAAATTCTAAATTTAGTGATAACTATATTGAAGAAGAATATAACCTTAACCAAGTTATGTTTATTGCAACAGCTAACTACTTTAAACAAATACCTTATGCTTTATTAGATAGATTAGAAATTATTGAATTAAACTCATATACTCCATTTGAGAAAAAAGAAATAGCAAAAAAATATTTAATTAAAAAAATTAAAAAAGATGCGTTATTACCTGATAGTTTAGTTTGAGAAGATGAAGCTATTGATTTTATTATTAATCATTTTACAAGAGAAGCTGGTGTTAGAGAACTTGAACGTCAATTATCAACTATTGCTAGAAAATATGTTGTTGAAGAACTTAAAGGACTAGAACTTCCTACTAAAATAGATATTAAAAACGTTTCAAAATATTTAGGAAAAATCCTATATGACACAACTAATAAAGATGAAGTATCTTTACCAGGAATTGTTAATGGAATGGCTTATACATCTTTTGGCGGTGATCTGCTTCCGATTGAAGCTTCATTTTCAAAGGGTAAAGGGAAAATTGTTATTACTGGTAATTTAGAACAAACAATGACCGAATCTGTTACTGTTGCTTGGGGATTTGTTAAATCTAATGCTAAAAAATTTAAGTTAGATCATATTAATTTCCAAGAAATAGATATTCATATTCACGTACCATCTGGCGGAATTCCTAAAGATGGACCTAGTGCTGGTGTAGCTATTACAACTGCTATTTTATCTTTATTAAAAAACAAACCAATCAATACAAGTTTATCAATGACTGGAGAAATTACTCTAAGAGGTAAAGTTGGTATTATTGGTGGCGTTAAAGAAAAAATAATTTCAGCTTATCGTGCTGGAATTAGAGAAGTTTATATTCCAATTGATGATGAAAGATTTCTTGATGAAATCCCACTTGAAATCAGTAAAGATATCAATGTTCATTTAATTAAAAATTATGATGATATCTATCAAAAATTATTTAAGGATTAATTTTTTAAAATGTATAATCATAATTTTCTTGAGAAAAAATGACAAAAATATTGATTAGAAAATAAGACTTATCGATTTATTGATGATGATTCGAAAAAATTCTATATTTTAGATATGTTTCCTTATCCTTCTGGAAAAGGATTACATGTTGGTCATCCAAAAGGATATACTGCTACTGATATTATTAGTAGATATAAAAGACAAAAAGGTTTTAATGTTCTTCATCCAATTGGATGAGATGCTTTTGGTTTACCAGCTGAACAATATGCTATTGATACTAATAATCATCCAAAAGAATTTACAAAAGCAAATATCAATATTTTTAGAGATCAATTAATCAAATTAGGTTTTGATTATGATTATGATAAAGAAATTGATACAACAGATCCAAAATATTATAAATGAACACAATGAATATTTACAAAGTTATATGAAAATGATTTAGCTGAAATTAGAAATATCAATGTTAACTGATGTGAAAAATTAAATACAACTCTTTCGAATGAAGAAGTTGTATTTGACGTTGATAATAATCCTGTTTCTGAAAGAGGAAGTTTTCCTGTTATTAGAAAACCAATGCAACAATGAGTTTTAAAAATAACTAAATATGCTGACCAACTTCTTGATGGTTTAAATGAAGTTGATTGACCTGAATCATTAAAAGAAATTCAACGGAAATGAATTGGTAAAAAAACTGGTTATGAATTAGAATTTTTAATTAATAATAAAAAAGAAAATGTTTTTATCAAAAAAGAAAATATTGTTGATTTTAATAATATTAAAGCAATATTAATCGCACCTAGCAATAGTTTATTAACAAATTTTCTGGAAGATAATTCATTTAATAAGTTTGTTAAAAATACTAAAAAGAAATCAGATAGAGAAAGAAAAAAACCTAATAATTTTAAAATTTTTAATCCTAATATTTCTGGAATTAATATTATTAATAATAAAAAAATAGCAATTTTAGTTTCTGATTATATTCTTTATGATGAAGATGATTTTAATTTAATTTTTTGAACTAATGAAGATAATTGAGATAAAAAATTTATCAAACACAATCAATTAAATAACAATCAAAATGATTTAATTGAAGCAGAAGAATTTATTACCAAAAATAAATTAATAGAAAAGTATCGATACAATTTAAAAGATTGAACTTTTTCAAGACAAAGATATTGAGGTGAACCTTTTCCAATTTTATTTGATGAAAATAATCAAATAATAGTAGAGAAAAATTTACCATTACTTTTGCCTAATGTTGAAAATTTTAAGGAAATTAATTCCGGGATAAGTCCACTTGATAAATGTACTGATTGAAAATTTGTTGTTGATGAAAATAATAATAAATTAACAAGAGAAATTAATACAATGCCTCAATGAGCTGGTAGTAGTTGATATTATTTAGCTTATATTTTAAAACAAGATAATAATGAATATCTTGATTTAGATTCAAAGGAAGCATTTAAATTATTTGAAAAATGATTACCAGTTGATGTTTATATTGGTGGTCAGGAACATGCTGTTTTACACTTATTATATGCAAGATTCTGACATCAATTTCTATATGATATTAAAATTGTGCCAACAAGAGAACCTTTTTATAAAATAATTAATCAAGGAATGATTATTGGTGAAAATGGTGAAAAGATGTCTAAATCAAAGGGCAATATCATTAGTCCTAATGATATTATCGAAACTCATGGAGCTGATGCATTAAGATTATATGAAATGTTTATGGGACCTATTACTTCATCTCTACCTTGAAATAATAATGGCTTAAATGGAACTCGTAAATGACTTGATCGTGTTTATCGATACTATGTTGAAATTGAAAAAGAAATCGTTGATCATCAAAATTTAGATTCAAAGTTACTTTCTGATTGAAATATCTTTGTTAAAACTTTTAGTGAAAATATTGAAAAAATGCAATTTAATTTAGCTATTTCACAAATGATGATTTTTATTAATAATATTTATAAAAGCAAACAAATTTCATTTGAAATATTAGAAGGATTTTTAATATTATTTTCATTATTTTCTCCTCATTTAGCTGAAGAACTTAATGAATTGGTTTTAAAAAACAAGGATTCAATTTGTTTAAAAAGAATCCCTGAATTTGATATAAAAGCAATTTTGTCTTCTAAAACATTTAATATTCCAATTCAAATAAATGGAAAATTTAAAGTTATTTTAACAGTTAATAATAATATAAAAAATGATGAACTTATTGCTTTAGCAAAAGAAAATATGATAATTAAAAATGCTCTAAAAGACAAAAAAATTAAAGAAATTTTTATAAAAGACAAAAAATTTATTAATTTTATTATTATGTTATAATCAATAGAGTTAATAAATAAGTAATTCAAGGAAAAATATGAGTGAAACACAAAAGGACTTTAATGAAACTAGTAAATTTAGTGGATTAAAAGACATTTTTGAACACAATTGATATAAAATTCTTCAAATTGAAAAAAATGCTAGTGAATCTGAAATTAAAAGTCAATATAAAAAGCTTGCTAGAGAATGACATCCAGATAAAACATCGAACCCAGAATTAATTAAAAAATTCTATTTATTAAATGATGCATATCAAATTTTAGGTGATCGTGAAATTAGGGCTTATTATGATTGAGAATATGGTAATGATTCTAAATTTACTAAACTAGTAGCTTTTCAATTTCGTATTGAAGATCCTAGTTTTAGATTAAATTTATATATTGATGATTTACTAGGCGGAACTATTTCTGCTGGGATCATCGTTGAAGATACATGAGAATCTGTTAAGAACAGTCTTTTAACTCTTGAAGATAAAGTTGAATTTAATAAAAAATGTAATATTAAAGCAATTTTAGAATTAACAGAAGAACAATTAAGAGATGGACTAAGATTAGCTTCTCCTTTATATAAATATAAAACATGTGGTGTTTGTAGAGGTAAAGGTTTATTAGGTTTAGACCCTCTCGATACTAACATTTGTTATAATTGTAAAGGTTATGGAATTGAAAGTGAAAAAATATTTGTTTATATTGTTGTTCCAGCAAATTGACCAATTGATAAAATTATTAAAATCTCAGGTAGAGGTAATAGTACTCCTTTAAAAATTGGTGATTTAATTATTGAATTAAGATTAATTAGTAAATCTAAAAAGGTTTCTAAAAATGCTAAAAAACAATTAAAGGCATTTAATAAAGCAGAGAGAAAAAATGCATATTAATTTATTGTAAATAAGGAACCTTAATATGAATAATCAAGACTATTATAAAATATTAGGTGTTTCTAAAGATGCTTCTATGGATGAAATAAAAAGATCTTTTAGAACTCTTGCAATGAAATACCATCCTGATAAAAATAAAGATCCTAGTAGTACAAAAAGATTCAAAGAAATTTATGAAGCTTATGAAGTTTTGAAAAATCCTGAAACTAGACAAACTTATGATCAAGGCGGGATTGCTGGATTAAATAATCAAGGTTTTGATTTTAATAATTTTGAATCATTTGATATTTTTAAAGATCTGTTTGATAACATCGGTTTAAATTTTGAAACATCTAATATATTTGATATTTTTAATTTTGGTAATAGAAGAGGACAAAGAAACAATTATCTTAAAGTAGTAATTACATTTGCTGAATCTGTTTTAGGTTGTGAAAAAAATATCGATATTGTTAAAACTCTAAAATGTGAATCCTGTAATGGTTCAGGTGCTAAAACACCAAAAGATGTTGTTATTTGTAATTTGTGTAATGGACGTGGTTCAATAATTAAACAAGTTAGATCTTTAATTGGAATGATTAAAACACAAGTTGTTTGTGAAAAATGTTCTGGTACTGGTAGGTCCATCTTAAATAGATGTTCAAATTGTTCAGCAAAAGGCACGATTAGTAAAAATGAAACAATTGTAATTAAAATTCCTGCAGGAATTAATGATGAAGATATTATTTCATATAATAGCAACGGTAATAAAGTTGATTTAATTATTGAAGTTAAACCAAGTGAAAATTATCAACGTCATAACTTGGATTTATATAATATAATATATGTTGACCCTATCAAAGCTATTCTTGGTGGTAAAATTGAAATCCCATCTCCTTATGGCTTAATTGATTATGATTTACCTCCTTATTCTCAATTTGGAGATAAAATAAAAATTTCCAATCACGGAATTAGGGTAAGCAGTAATAAACTCTTCCAGTTTAAAAATGGAAATTTATATTCAAGTATAAAATATGTTAGTAGAAAATATACTTCTGAAGAAAAAATGATATTAAAAAAAGTTATTGATGTTGAATCAAATGAAATAATTAAACATAATATTGCAATGTTAAAGGAATTTAAAAAATAATGGCAAAATCTAAAACACCTAAGACTGTAATTACACATCATGCAAATGATTTGACCGGTATTGATCTAGCTAATGCTATTAAGAGTAAGAGCAAAAAAGTAGAAAAAACAAAGGATAAAGAAGTTGAAATCTCTGCTATGACTTCTATTCTTGATGAACTAGATAGTATTTTAAATATTAATATAGAGCCTCCTGTTAAAAAAGCTGTTGCTGCTAAAAAAACAGTTCCTGTGTCTACTTTAAAAGTAGTTAAAAAAATAGAAAAAAGAGATAATCTCTTACAAACAGAATTTAACAAGCTTTTAATTGAAAACCAAAAATTAAATGATAAGTTATCAACTTTTTCTCAAATGAAAATTGAACTTGAACAAAATGAAAAAAATGTTTCTCTATCTAAAAAACAAATAGCTAAATTAACAACATCATTAGAAAAAGCTAATGTTGATAAAGAAAACTTCAAAAAAACAATTATTGAAACTGAAACTTTATACACTGGAAAATTAAAAGATAGTATTGTTAAAATCAGACAATTACAAGCTGCCACTGGTGATGGTGATGAAACTAGTAGATTACTATTACTTAGATTAGATACTATGGAAAAATCTAATGATGATTATGAAAAAAGAATTGATGAATTAATTCTAATAAATAAATCTAAAAGTGAAATAAGTGATAATACTACTTTTTTAAATGAAGAACTTGAAATAACTAAATTTGAATTAGAAACTATTAAAGAACAATTAGAATCTAGTCGTGACATGATTAATGACTTAAAAGTACACGCCGGCGCAGCTGATCAACTTAATAAAATAAAAGAAGAGAAAACACGTTTAGAAAAAATTAATAGTGAAAATTCAACATTAATAGAAGCGTTAGAAACTAATGTTGCTGAACTTCAAAATAATCCTGTTATTAGTAATGAAGGAAGTTCAAAAGAAATTGCTGAATTATCAAAAGAAAATGAAGAACTAAGAGGATTGTTATCTTCTAAAAACACCAGTATTGAAGAAGCTATTAAATCAAAAATAGCTTTATATGAAGAAAATACAAAAGCTGAAATTGCAAAAGCTAAAATAAAAATATTTGAAAGTATTACTATTCAAATTTTAGAACCAATTGGATTATTAGAAGCAACAGTTCTTAACTCACCAGATGATCCTGCTATTCGATCTTATTTAAGTGGGTTTGAAATGATTAGTCAAATGTTCTATGATTTATTATCATCATTAGGTGTTGAAAATATTCCAGTTGTACCAGGTGATAAATTAAATTCTGATTTAATGGAAACTTTTGGATCAATGCCTGGAAGTGGCTATCCTGATGGTACTGTTGCTAAAGTTATGATGAAGGGCTTTATTAAAGAAGGTAAAGTTATTAAACATACATTAGTTATGGTTGCTGAATAAAAAAAATATTTAACTTTATATTAAATATTTTTTTTATCTTGATGATTGATTAGTGATTTAATTGTTCACCTTGTTGATTAAAATAAGTATCAATTCTTTTTTTAGAACCATATAATGCATTCTTAGACATTTTAGCATTATAACTAATATTCATACTTCCACTAATAATATTAGTAAGAATACTTAATGCAACTGCAACACTACTTGCTGCTCCTAATGGTGTTATACCAGTAAATATTTTAGCAATACCAACTAGTTTAGTCATTAATAAACACCACCAAAACTAATATTAGATCGCCCTTTATACGCTCCAATTCTTGCATAAGAATTAGCACCACCAGTATAAGGGTTTATTCGATCAGGTGCATATTGATTATTGTAATAAACAGATTGTGAATATAAATTCATAATCCCATCGATTCCAGTTCCTATTAAATTACTAGCAATAGCAGTATCTAACATTCTTTGTTGAGAAAACATTGCTGGTTTTGCTTTAACTTTTGTAATTCTTGCCCCAGCAAAAATATTTTCTTTATTAATAATTTTTTTCATTTTCTTTCTCCTTAAAAATTAAGTAGAAATAAGATTGATAAAATTACTATTTTTTTCTTAAAATTTGATAAATCAAAATTGCTGCAGCTGAATTAACATTTAAAGAATTAATATTTTTTGAAATTGGAATATAAACTTTCTTATCAACTAATTTTTGAGTTTTTGAATCAATGCCTTTTGTTTCATTTCCTAAAATCAAAGCATATGATTCTTCTTTAATAATTTTTAAATCATCAATGCTTTGAGATGATTCATTTATTAAACTAGCAATTGAAATAATATTTTTATCCTTTAATAATTTATCAACTTCATAAAAATTAGAAAAATAATTAACTTTTATTTTAAATAAAGCTCCCATTGAACTTCTAATTGTTTTGTTGTTATATAAACTTGTAGAATTATTAGAAATAAAAATTTTATTAATATTAAAACCAACACTGGTTCTAATAATATTACCTAAATTACCAGGGTCTGAAATATTTTCTAAGATTAAATAATTTTGATCATTACTAACATCAAAAGATTCAAAAATAATTTCTCCAATAGCCATTATTTCTTGTGGAGTAACTGAAAAAGCAATTTTTTCAATGACATGATAAGGACAAATAATAATTTTTTCATAAAAATCACTATTATACTTGCCTTTATCTTTATCATATAGTTGTTGGGTTAGCAAAACATGCTTAATCTTAACATTAGAATTGTTTAAACTCTCTTTTATTAATTTATAAGATTCTATAACTATTTCTTTATTAAAGCTATTTCTGGTTGATTTATAAATACCTTTTATTAAATCATTTTTTAAACTTGAAATATTAATCATTTAAAATCCTTATAGCAGAAGCAAAAACATATTCATTTTCATAAGATAATGAAAGGTCAATATAAATATTATTAAAAAAACAAAAAGGTTTATTTGTTAGCGTTTTTTCAATATTTAAAGCTTTTAAAGAAGTTATTTCTCCTTCAAAGCATTTATAGATCGCTTCTTTTAAAGATCAAATTCCAGCTAAAAATTTGATTTGTAATAATTCTTCTTTAATTAATAAAAAAGTAACTAGTTCATTTTTATGTAATAGTTTTTGAGGCAATTTTTTATTTTTAAATTCGATTCTATTAAGAGAAGTAATATCAATTCCATGTTTAATAATCATCTTGATTATTTTCTTTTCTTATTAAAATCTTTATCATCAACTTTTCTTTTTAAAATATTAATATCTTCTTTCAGTTTATGGAAACCAACTCCAGAATCATTTAAATAGTGTAGTTCATCTTTTAAAGTTTTAATATGGTGTTCAAGATCAATAACTTTCTTTTTTAGTTTTTCATTATTACTTGAAATAGCATTGTATTCACTAAATTTAATATTGATTTCATTTTCATGTTTAGTAAACATTTCAATAATTTCATCTAAAGTTTGATCAACTTCATCAGGATCATAACCATTATTTTTTGAACTAAATTTTTTAGCAATTATTTCATTAATATTTTCATATATTTTTTTCATATTATTTCTTACCTTTTGCGCCATCTTTTCTAATATTTTTATTAATGATTCTTTTATCATCATCAATAAATCATAAATCAGCTTCCTTACCATTAAATAAACTAATATAAAAACTTTTATAAGCTGTTTTCCATTTTTTATCATTATAAAATTCTTTTTGTAAAAAATCTTTAATTTTATCTCTTTGGGTAAAACCTTCCATTGGACAACTACAAGGAAGAATTGGTAATGATGCTTTTTTTACTTCCTTGATTATATCTTTTTCGCGACAAGTAATAAAGGGTCTAATAAATCACATTCCAGCTCGATCTAAATACATTTTTGGTTTGAAGGTAGCAATTCGTCCTTCATTAATTAAATTTAGAAACAATGTTTCAATCGCATCATCAGCATGATGACCCATAGCAACTTTATTGCAACCGTATTTTTTAGCAGCATCGATCAAAATAGCTTTTTTCATTTTAGAACATAATGAACATTGTAAACGACCATTTTTCATATTGTTTTTTAAAATTTCACCCATATGAGTATCAACAATATGAAACTCAATATTTTGACTTTTTCAATATTCATTAATTTCAGTATAATCAAGAATACATAAGTTCATTTTTAAATGGACTCCAACAATTTCAATAAAAATATTTTCTTTAGCTAAAATATTTTTATACAAATTCATAGCAAATAATAAAGCCATAGAATCTTTACCACCACTGATTCCAATACATATTTTGTCGCCATCTTCAATCATATTAAAGATTTTATTAGCTTTAATTATATTTCCAATAAGTTTTCTCATATAAAAATTTTAACATATTTTTAATTTGGTTATGCTTATATTTTATATAATATAAATGTGATTATTTTGATAATTTTTGTTTAATTATCAAAATAATATTTTGGAGTAAAAATGGCTAATATAAATAATATTTCCAATAATGAATATGTGCTTATTCTTAATAAGAATCAAGAAGTATCTTTAACTCTTATTGATAAAATTTTAAAAAAAGTTTTTGAGGATTTTTTTCTTGGTGATTATCAAACTAAAACTTTTAATAATGAGTTAAAAACTTTTATTTATTTATTTGGTTATGACTTAATTTATTCTGAAGATAAAAAATTTATTGGTTTAATTGATAAAATTTTAAAAGAAAATGGATTAACAACTACTATTTTTAAAATTGATGAATTAAATGAAATTCAAAATAAGAAAATTGCTTTATTTGAAAAATTTCTTAATCATGAAAGTTTAAATAATGAAAAAGAGTTTGATGTTGAAAAATATTTCATTATTCTAGATTTAGCAATTGATATTTTGTTAACGAGATTAATTGCTGAAATTGAATATGGAACTGTTTTATTTGATGAAGATATTAAAGATGAAGTAATTGAATTTTCAAAATTATTTAATTTTAATCAAATTTTATTAAATCAAGCTAAAACTCATATTAAACATAATATTGATGAAAATCAATATCCTGAAGTTGAAGACAATTTTTTAAACTTTGAATCTGATTATATTGCTTTAGTAAAAAGTATTGAAAATGATGTTGCTAACTTTTATGAATTTTTTATTTGTTTTGAAAACTATTTTTGAATTGGTCAAACTTTAACTAATTTATTTTTATTAGAAAACGAAAATCAAAAAAGTTTTATTTTCGTTAATGATTTAATAAAAAAATATCAGATTGTTAATAAAATTAATCAATATAATAATTTGCTAACTTCAGTATTAAATAAAAACACACATGATATTGAAGGCATTGATTTTATCAAAG
Organism: Candidatus Mycoplasma liparidae; assembly: GCA_009884515.1. Lineage (GTDB taxonomy): Bacteria > Bacillota_I > Bacilli_A > Mycoplasmatales > Mycoplasmoidaceae > Mycoplasma_L > Mycoplasma_L liparidae. The sequence goes on from RHHX01000002.1 coordinate 57,058, forward strand.
ATATGGAAATTGAAAACTTTGATAATGAACTTTTAAATAGTATTGCTGCTGCTGTTAATAATAATTTTGAACTTTGAAATAATTTTAAAGATCATAAATAAGGAATAAATACCATTTCATATGAAAGACATATTAATAATTAATAAACCTAAAAATTGAACAAGCAATGATGTTGTTCAAAAAGTAAAAGGTATTTTAAAAGCCAAGAAAGTTGGTCATGGAGGCACACTTGATCCCCTTGCAACTGGGGTTTTAATTATTGGAATTAATAGCGGTACAAAATTATTATCACAATTTTTAATTGATGAAAAAGAATATATTGCCAAAATCCAATTTGGGTTTAACACCACAACTTATGATTTAGAAGGAGATATTATTAATCGTGATAATAAAATTATTAAACTTGATGATATTAATAAAGTTTTAAAATTTTATCTAAATGAACATGATCAATATCCACCAATATATTCAGCAATTAAAAAAGATGGTAAGCCACTTTATGCTTATGCTAGAAATAATATTGAAGTTGAAATAAAACCAAGAATAATGAAAGTTTTAGAATATAAGGTTATTGATTATCAAAATAATATTTTAGAAATTAAAATGGCAGTACCTAAAGGTTTTTACATTAGAAGTTTTAGTAATGATATTGGTATTAAATTAAATACTTATGCAACTTTAATAGATTTAATAAGAACAAAAAGTGGTGATTTTAAAATTGAAGATGCTATTGAAATAGAAAGTTTAATTAATGAAAATTTATAATGAAATGATTGATTTAAAAGATAAAACATTAGTTATCGGTTTTTTTGATGCTTTTCATCAAGGACATTTAAAAATAATGCAAGCAGCTAAATATCAGATTGTTGTTTTAACTTTTAAAGCAATTTTTTCCAAAACAAAACCCTTATATAGTTTTGAAAAAAGAATAGCTATTTTAAAAGAAAATAACATTACTGAAGTTATTTGTATTGATCTTAATCTAAAAAATTATTCTGCACAAAAATTTATTGATGAATTTTTAATTAATAGTCATCCAAAAGAAATTGTTGTTGGTGATAATTTTTATTTTGGTAATGATCATCAACATGCTAGTTATTTAAAAACTTCTTTTAATGTTAATATTGTGGAATTATTAAAAGATTGTTCAACAACAATTATTAAAAAATTAATAATTAATGGCGATATTGAAAAAGCTAACAAGCTTTTAGTTAGCAATTATTCATATTTTAATAAAGTTCAAGAAGGTGATGGATTTGGCGCTAAGTTTCTTTATCCAACTGCAAATTTAAAAATTGATCAAAACTATATTAATATTAGATATGGTGTTTATTATTCAAAAACTATTTATGATAATCAAACATATAAGTCATTAACTTTTATTGGTAAACCAAAAACCAATTCAAAAGGAATTAATATTCGAGATTCAAGAATTGAAAACCATATTTTAAATTTTGATAAAAATATCCATAATGAGGAAATAACAATTGTTTTTCATCAAAAAATAGCAGATATTATTAATGCTAATTCAATTAAAGAATTAAAAATTATAATTGGAAAATATATCGATATTGTTAAATGTATAATATAATCATTATACTAAATGCAACAATGCTTAAATAAGAAAAGGGTAATAATGAATTTTAAAAATATCAAATCATTTCAAATGAAAAATATTCAATATAAAGATATTATCCAAGATATATCATTTGATTTTGAAGTTAATGGCCTTACTTTAATTTATTCTGAAAATAAAGAAATAGTTCAAATACTTTCTAAAATTTTAATAGGTAATGAAACCATTGCTAATGGAAAAGTTTTTATTAATAATAATAAAGTTGAACATAAATCAATCAAAGAAAACATTTATCATATTTCTTCTAGTGATAAACTAATTCCAAATATCAAAATTATTGACGCTCTTCAAATTGCTAATAATGCTAATGAAAGAAATGAAAGCTTATCAAAAGATAAAATGAATTTACTTTTTAAAATTTTTCAAATAAAAATTTTAATTGAAAATGAGACTAATGATTTTAATAAAAATAAAATTAATGAAAATAAAAAACACACTTTACTATTATTAGAAGCTATTTTAAAATCTAAAGAAATTATTGTTTTAGATAGTTTTCCACATATTTCATCAAAAGCAGCTAAATATTTAAAAATGTTTTTAAATACACAAAAAATAACTTTAATCACATTAACAGACAATCAAGAAATTTTTAATAAAATGGATTCAAAAACATATTGAATAGATAATGATGGTTCTTTAATAAAAGATACTTTTTTAAAAATTGAAGAAGATAATTCTAATGCTGCAATTACTAAATCTATTAAACCAACAGATGATAATCCAAATACTGAAACTACAAAGTTAACAGATGATAATTCGAAAGATGAAGAAAAACCAAACACTAAAATAACAAAGTTAACAGATGATAATTCGAAAGATGAAGAAAAACCAAAAACTCAAACTACAAAGTTAACAGATGATAATACGAAAAATGAAGAAAAACCAAATACTGAAACTACAAAGTTAACAGATGATAATTCGAAAAATGAAGAAAAACCAAATATTGAAACTACAAAGTTATCAAATGATAATTCGAAAGATGAAGAAAAACCAAACACTAAAACAACAAAGTTAACAGATGATAATTCGAAAGATGAAGAAAAACCAAATACTGAAACTACAAAGTTATCAAATGATAATTCTAAAGATGAAGAAAAACCAAATACTAAAACTACAAAGTTAACAGATGATAATTCGAAAGATGAAGAAAAACCAAAAACTCAAACTACAAAGTTAACAGATGATAATTCGAAAAATGAAGAAAAACCAAATACTGAAACTACAAAGTTAACAGATGATAATCCAAAAACTCAAACAACAAAGTTATCAAATGATAATTCGAAAGATGAAGAAAAACCAAACACTAAAATAACAAAGTTAACAGATGATAATTCTAATGCTGTAATTACTAAATCTATTAAACCAACAGATGATAATCCAAAAACTCAAACTACAAAGTTAACAGATGATAATTCGAAAGATGAAAAAAAATCAAAAACTAAAACAACAAAGTTAACAGATGTTAATTCGAAAGATAAAGAAAAACCAAATACTAAAACTAAGTCAATTAAAAATGATCATAAATCAAAAAATATAAGTATATTATTTGATGATGCTTATGACAATATAATTACTGTAATTTTTCCAACAAATATTTTATTTGAAAACGAGCTTTCAAATAATGAAAATATTGCAGAAGCTTCTAATTTAAAAACAGATTATTCAAATAATAATTATCAACAACTAAATTCAGATTCATTTGCTCCAACAACTAATAATTATTTGAACTCTTCTGCTTCAAATGTAGCAAATCCTTTTGACAACCCCTTTGCTAGTAGTAATGCTCAAAGTTATGGAAATTCTAATGTTTCAAATCAAAACCCATTTGTTTCTAATTATGCAGCAACACCAAATCCATTTGTTTCAAATAATCCAAGTTCTATAAGTGACCCTTTTAGTAATAGTGCTACAGCTAATACCGCTTCAAGTTCAAATCCATTTACTGCTAATGAATCAAGTTCATTAAGTAACATTGCTAATACCAATAAAACAGATCCATTTGTTTCAAATAATCTAAGTTCTATAAGTGACCCTTTTAGTAATAGTGCTACAGCTAATATAGCTCCAAGTTCAAATCCATTTACTGCTAATGAATCAAGTTCATTAAGTAATACTGCTAATACCAATAAAACAGATCCATTTGTTTCAAATAATCTAAGTTCTATAAGTGACCCTTTTAGTAATAGTGCTACAGCTAATATAGATCCAAGTTCAAATCCATTTACTGCTTCAAGTTCAAATCCATTTACTGCTAATGAATCAAGTTCATTAAGTAACATTGCTAATCCCAATAAAACAGATCCATTTGTTTCAAATAATCTAAGTTCTATAAGTGACCCTTTTAGTAATAGTGCTACAGCTAATATAGATCCAAGTTCGTATACATTTACCGCTTCAAGTTCAAATCCATTTACTGCTAATGAATCAAGTTCATTAAGTAACATTGCTAATCCCAATAAAACAGATCCATTTGTTTCAAATAATCCAAGTTCTATAAGTGACCCTTTTAGTAATAGTGCTACAGCTAATACAACTCCAAGTTCAAATCCATTTACTGCTAATGAATCAAGTTCATTAAGTAACACTGCTAATCCCAATAAAATAGATCCATTTGTTTCAAATAATCTAAGTTCTATAAGTGACCCTTTTAGTAATAGTGCTACAGCTAATATAGATCCAAGTTCGTATACATTTACCGCTTCAAGTTCAAATCCATTTACTGCTAATGAATCAAGTTCATTAAGTAACACTGCCAATACCAATAAAACAGATCCATTTGCACCAAATTATTTTGATAACAGTTCATATAATCAACCAGTTACAAATCCATTTGTAACTAATGGTGATCAAGCTAATATGTTCAATTCAAATATGAGTTATCCTTCTAGTTATTCAACACCAAATTATCCGAAGAAAAAATTTGGATTCTTTTCAATATTTAAAATTTTTAAAAAGAAAAAATCAACTTCTTATGGAAGAACTCCAGATTATTTCTAATTATTAGAAAATAATTATAAATATAAGAAAAAATTTAACATGAAAAAACAACTAAAAAGATTGTTTTATCATCATTAATATTAATTTTAGTTCTACTAGCTATTTTTCACTATCATATTTAGTAATAAATTCTTCCGATAACAAAAAAAACTATTTTAGCAATTAAAGAAACAAAAGTAACTGAAATTGAAGAGGCAAATGAAAAACTAATTTTCCATGATCAGATTGAAGCTAAAAACATATTTTTTTATTCATCACTTGTAATAGTTATTTTATTTGCAATTATTATGGTGCTTTATTCATACCTTATTGTTAAATATGCAAAAGATAAATTTGAATAAAAAGGTAAAAAGTTTGATACTTTATATGACCATAATCAAAGTGGTAAAAATAAGAAAAAAGAAATTTTATTTTTAGCAGCTAAAAAGAATAAAAATAAAACAGACAAAAATATAATTAAACTAAAATTTCGAAAAAATGATGAAGATGATGATTTAGATTTTAGTGAAGATGATATTGTTGCTTTAATGAATGATAATAAAACTTCAAAACTAACTAAGAAACTTGAAAATGTTGAAAGAGTTGTTGAAAATCACTTGAAATAACTGAAAAATTTGTTGACATTTCAATTCCATTAATCATGAAAAGATCTGAACCTACTATTGAAAAAAATAAAGCAACTTATTTTGATATTAAAAAACGAATTGAAACTGCAGCAATTATTCAAAGAAGTAAAGTAGTTGATTTTGATGTTAATAAAAATGATGAAGAAGAGTTTGGTGAAGATAAAAAAAATATCTATCAACCAGGAACTGATAAATATCTGGAAATAGAATTAACAAAACTTAATAAAATAAAAGAAGAAATAAATTCATCAATAAAACCAACTATTAAAAATGATGATTCTTATGTATTTGATGATGATAATGATGACTTAACCAATTAGGTCTTAGAATTAAAAAAATGGATGATGAAATCAGAAAAAAAGTTTACACCTTTCTTTTTCATTAAAAAATTAGTAAATGAAAATTAATTAGAATTTTGTAAGCTTAAAAAAGAAAATTGAGAAAACATGAAAAATTTATTAGAAGATAAAAATCTTCTTACCAGAATAATTTTAGAAGAAGTTGAAGACGTTGATAAATTAAGAAAATAAAACAAAGGTTAACAGATGAAATTAATTCATCAATAAAACCAGTTATTGAAAATGACGATGATAATTAATAATAAAGGATAAAAACTATGAAGAAGATAAATACAAATTTTTAAAAATCATTATATGCAGTTTTTATAACTCAATCATTAATACTGATCTCATTAATACCATTAACAGTTGTTCATTTTTCAAATGAAGTTTAAAACAGTTTAAAATAAAAATATTAAATTTTTAAGAAATGAAACAACACCTCGAGAAGAGCTTTAAATAATAATGATGTTATCTTTATTATTTTTAGTGCTGTTGCTGGTTTTATTTTATTAGTTACAATAGCAATTACAATTGCTCTTATTATTTATTATAAAAGAAAAAACATTCCTAAGAATGCTAAAAAATTATTTATTAATTTATTAAAGTTTCATAATTTATTTTTAATACATCGATAAGTTTAATTATAATTTAACTTATTTTTTTTAAGATAAAAAATTAATCCAGCAACTACCCAGTTATTAATATAATACCAGCAACAGCACTAAAGATAATAATCATATTAGTATCAAATAAAAAAGAATCTTCTTCAATTATAGGAGAAATAACAACTCCACTAAAATCTAAAATTTTAGGATGTGTTACTCCTCATTATAGCTTTAGCTAAAGCTATATTTTGGGGACTATTTGTTAATTTAATACCATTAGCAGGCATAGTAACAGCTAAACCACCAAAAGCATTTGTTTCAATAGTTGTTCACCAAAAGAACTAATAGTTATAGATTACTACCATTACTAAAAGCATTTTCATTAATTGTTCTAATAGTACTTGGAAATGTGTAACTCAAGTTACATTTGTACTTGCTGAAAAAGCATTTGATGATTAATAGCAGATGTATTAGTAAAATCACTAGCAACTAAAGTACCAACTCAACTAACAGGTAATCCTGCTATTTGTTTTTTAAAAATAAGAGCAGCAACACCAGCTTTATTTAATTTACTTTTTAGTTCAGGTTCTTTATTTATGAAGTATCTGTTTTAAAATTACTACTTATTGAACTATTTTCAGTTGTATTTGTATTACTAATTAAACTAACAGGTAATATAGCTGTAAGAAGTAACCTATCTAATCCAATTAATAGAAGTTTGGAGGTCTTTTTATATTTTTTTATTTTGTAAATCCTAAAGTTTATTAATATTATTTTATAATAATAAACTTTAGGATTAGCAATTATTTCTCATTTTTAGTTATTTGTATTTACTCTTTAATCCAGATTCTATTTTTCATTTAAATATTAGCTTTTAAAAAATACAATCAATACATAGCAAGTAGTCAAGCATTAACAGGATCATATATATTAAAAAAAACTTACTTCTAGAAGTAAGTTTTTTTTAATATATATGTGTAAGTTAAATTGTAACTTAATTAGCTTTTATATTTTTTACGATAAAAGATAAATCCGCCTGCTAATAAAGCAATTAATGCAACACCACCAATAGCAGCTGACATTCCAATTATTGCACCACTAGATAAACCACCTTCTACAACTACAAAATCACCAATAAAGTTTAAAATATCAGTATTTTCTATTCCTCAGTCTGCAGCTTTAGATATATTTACTCCCGAAGAATTTGTTAATTTAATACCATTAGGTTTTATACTAATTGTTCCTTCAAAAGCATTATTCCCAATACTTGTTGCACCAAGTGCAGAAATAGCAGTTAAAGCGCTTGCTCCATTAAAAGCATTAGCACCAATACTTAATACATTATCAAGTCCTGAAATAGCAGTTAAATTAGTTGCTCTTCTAAAAGCATTAGCACCAATTGATGTAACTGCTGGCGGTAATGTTATCGAAGTTACTTTTGTATTATCTTGAAAAGCATCAATAGCAACACTAGTTGCACCAACAAAATTATCAGCAGCTAAAACACCATTTCAAACACCAATTTGTAATGTTCCTTCTTTATATTTAATTAATTCAGTAACAAATGATTTAGTAATAACACCATTTGATGAAACTGTTGGCATATCAGGAATAGTATCAGTAAAAATTAATTTATCACGAGTAGTTCCTCAATTTTCAGCTTGTGTATAATTAATATTTGGACCATATGTTAAATTAATTGTAGATGTTGTTCCAGCAAATGCATTATTACCAATACTTTTTACACCAAGTGCTGATATAGTAGTTAAGTTAGTTGCTCCATTAAAAGCATTAGTTCCAATACTAATAACTGCTGTTGGTAATGCTATCGAAGTTACTTTTTTATTATCTAGAAAAGCATCAGCCTCAATAGTAGATGCATCAATAAAATCAGCAGCAACTAAAATGCCATTTCAAGAAACTGTTGGGGATGTTGCTTCTTTATATTCAATTAATTCAGTAACAAATGATTTAGTAATAACACCATCTGATGAAACTGTTGGCATATTAGGAATAGTATCACCAAAAATTAATTTACCACGAGTAGTTCCTCAATTTTTAGCTTGTGCATAATTAATATTAGTACTTCATCTTAAATTAATTATAGATGTTGTTCCAGCAAAAGCGCCATTACCAATACTTGTTGCACCAAGTGCTGATATAGTAGTTAAAGTAGTAATTCCCTCAAAAGCATTAGCACCAATATCTAAAACTGAAAGTGGTAATTCTATTGTTTTAATTTTGTTTACTGATTCAGCAGTAATTCCTTTAAAAGCACCAATAGCAACACTAGTTGCAGTATCAAAATCAGCAGCAACTAAAATACCATCTCAAGTAGTACCAGTTGATAATAAATAATTTTTATAAGCAATTAATTGATCAACATAAACCTTATCAATAATACCATCAGTCATTGTTGGTTTAGAAGGAGAAACACCTACAATTGATAATTTATCAATTGTAGTTCCTCAAATTTCAGCATTACTTGGTTTTATATTAGTACTATATGTTAGATTGATTTTTGCTGTTGTTCCAGCAAAAGCATTATTACCAATGCTTTTCGCACCAAACATAGAGATAGTAGTTAAAGTAGTAACTCCCTCAAAAGCATTAGCACCAATATCTAAAACTGAAAGTGGTAATTCTATTGTTTTAATTTTGTTTACTGATGTAGCAGTAATTTCTTTAAAGGCACCAATAGCAACACTAGTTGCAGTATCAAAATCAGCAGCAACTAAAATACCATCTCAATTAGTACTAGTTTCTGATGCTATTTGTTCTTTATAAGTAATTAAATCATTAACCAATCTAGCATCAATAATTCCTCCAACTGTTGGAGGAATTGGTTCACTAGCAAAAATAAATCTTGATGTAGAAGGTCCTCAATCAGCAATTTTTTCCTTATTTACATTAGCACTTCATGTTAAATTAATTGTAGATGTTGTTCCAGCAAAAGCCAATTCACCAATGCTTGTTGCACCAAGTAAATCAATAGTAGTTAAACTAGTTGCTCCACTAAAAGCACTACTACCAATGCTTCTTGCAGCAGGTAAATTAATAGTAGTTAAACTAGTTGCTCCACTAAAAGTATCATTACCAATGCTTGTTGCACCAATTGCAGAAATATTAGTTAAGTTTGCTCCAGCAAAAGCATTAGCACCAATTGATGTAACTTTTCCTGGTAAGATTATTGAAGTAATAACAAAATTTTGTAAAAAAGCATTATCAGCAACACTAGTTGCACCATCAAAATCAGTTTCAACTAAAGTGTCAGTTCAATCATTGCCACTCTGTAATAAAGAATTTTTATAATCAATTAATTGATCAACATAAACATTATCAATAATACCAGTATTCATTATTGGATGAGTTGGAGCATTAGCAATTGATAAATCTTCAATTGTAGTTCCTCAATTAACAGCATCACCTGGTTTTATACCATCAGGATTGTATTCTAATTTAATTCCACCAGGAGCAATACCTGTTGTTCCAGCAAATGCATTAGCACCAATGCTTGTTGCACCAAGTAAATCAATAGTAGTTAAACTAGTTGCTTCACTAAAAGCATTTTCACCAATTGATATAACTTCTATTGGTAAAATTATTGAAATTATTTCAATTTCACCTTGAAAAGCACTAGCAGCAACACTAGTTGCACCTTCAAAATCATTAGCAACTAAAACACCATTTCAAACAATATCAGTTGCTAATAAAGATTTTTTATAAGTAATTAATTCATTAACAAATTCAGAGGTAATAATGCCATCATCAGCTATTATTGGTTGAGTTGGAGCTATAAATTCTATATATTCAATTTTAGTTCCTCAATCTGCAACATTAGCATCATTTATATTTTCACTTATTTTTAATTTAATTCCACCAAGAACAATACCTGTTGTTCCAACAAATGCATTAGCACCAATGCTTGTTGCACCAATTGCTAAAATACTAGTTAAGTTAGTTGCTCCACTAAAAGCATTTTCACCAATTGATATAACTTCTTTTGGTAAAATTATTGAAGTTACTTTTGTATTATCTTGAAAAGCATTAACATCAACACTAGTTGCACCAGTAAAATCAGCTGCAACTAAAATACCATTTCAAACAGCCCCACTTGGTAATAAAGAATTTTTATAAAGAATTAATTCATTAACATAAACATTATTAATAATACCAGCAGTCATTATTGGTTTAATAGGAGCATTTAGAATTAATAAATTATCAGTTGTAGTTCCTCAATTAACAGCATCACCTGGTTTTATACTATCAGGATTGTATTTTAATTTAATTCCACCAGAAACAATTGCTCTTGTTGTTTTAAAAGCATTTCTACCAATACTAGTTGCACCAGGTAAATCAATATTAGTTAAACTAGTTGCTCTATTAAAAGCATTAGCACCGATTGTTAGAACTGAATCTGGTAAACTTATCGAAGTAATAGAAGATCTCCCTCTAAAAGCACCAACCCCAACACTAGTTGCACCAGTAAAATCAGATTCAATAAAAGGACCAATTCAGTTAGCACCAGTTGGTTCTAGATAATGTTTATAATTAAATAATTCAATAACAAATGTTGAATCAATAATACCGTCTTCAGGAATTATTGGTTTAGTTGGTAGAGTACCTTCAAATACTATTTTACCATCTTGAGTTCCTCAAATACCAGCATTACTTGGCTTTATATTAAAACTATATTTTAATATAATTCCACTAGGAACAATACCTGTTGTTCCAGCAAATGCATTAGCACCAATGCTTGTTGCACCAAGTGCTGAAATAGTAGTTAAGTTAGCTGCTCCACTAAAAGCATTTGCACCAATTGATATAACTTCTGTTGATAAAATTATCGAAATTATTTCAGTATTATTTTGAAAAGCACCATCAGCAACACTAGTTGCACCAGTAAAATCAGCTGCAATTAAAGTTTTATCTCAAGCAACAGGTAATGTTTTTTTATAAGTAATTAATTCAACAACAAATCCAGAGGTAATAATGCCATCTGCACCAACTGTTGGAAGTTCTCTAACTATTTTTCTATCAGAAATTAATGAAGTAGTTTTATTTGAAGTTGTATTAGAATTACTAATTAAAACACTTCCTACTAAAATTGGAATAGCAACCCCACCTAATGTAAGTAATAATGGTAAAGCAATTTTTTTGATTTTTTTCATTTTTTTAATAGTCCTTTTAAATTTAAAATAATTTATAAAATTTTAACATATTGTAAAAAAAAATATTTTTTTTATCCTTATTATTCAAAAAATCATCAACATTAAGAGAACAAGTATCTAACTTCTATTACAATACTTTTGTGTAATAGAAGTTAAAATTAGAGTATTTCGGAATAATCAATATTATTAAAATTAATAATATGACAACTTAACAATATAATAGTACTAATATTAAAACTATTATTGATATCTAAACGAATAATAGAAGTTATCTTCTTATTCGTTTAGAAGTAGATCAACCTCGGGGTTTGAAATTAATATTCATTATTTAGTAATGTTTTATTATTTCCATACATGAAAGATTTATATAATAAAAAAAACTAGTTTAACTAGTTTTTTTTATTTTTAGAAATTACTCTTCATCAATTATTTCATTTTGTTTTTTTAAATCTTTTTGTTTCATTAATTCAGCATTCATATTATTAAATTTAACTAGTTTTCCTTTGTTATTATAAATAACTGAAGTAACAATAATTATAAATATTAAAATTATTCCACCTAAAGTACTGCCTAAAATAATCATTGAATTAATTAAATCCTTTGAAAAATCAGCTTGAGAAACGATTGCTGGAAATTCAACAGTAACAGTATTAGGTAATCCGTATTTTTTAATTATTTCATCAATTGAAATTGGAGTTGATGATCCTGAAGGTAAAATAATTTTATTTAAATTAGTTGCTGATTTAAAAGCATCAACATCAGTACTAGTATTAAAGTTATTTGGTAAAAATATTTCAGTAACATTATTTCCAAAAGCATTAGCAACTATAGAAGTATAACCTTTTAAATTATTTTCAGAAATAATTGTTGAAGTTGATAAACCTTCATTTATTAATTTAGCAATAAATAATTTCTTATCAGTGTTTGCATCATAAATACCAGAACCATCATTAATAAGGTTTGCTGTATTTGTTCAATTTAAATTATTAAATTGAGTTTGATTAAGACCTAATGTCCCTGTTTCTGGATAAAGATCAATTGAAATATTTATTTTTTCAATATTAGAATTTCTAAGATCATTTTCACCAATAAATTCTACTGAATCATTTAATTCAAGAGTTTTTATTTGATTAGTTGATATTGCAAAAGCATCATCAGCTATTTTTGCACCTTGAAGATAATCAGAATTTATCGTACTAGAAAATCCATCAATTAGTTTAAATGAATCATATAAAATAATTTGTTCAATAAATAGACGATCTGCTATTTTATCATCTGCTAAAACAGGTTTAGTAGTTGGAGGGTTTTCTCATTTTATTTTATCTAAATTAGATTGAATTTTTTCTAAACCTCAAGTTGTTCATTTATCTCTTAAATCTTGGGAATATGTTAATTCTATTTCTGAAATGCTTATTGTTCCAGCAAAAGCATTAATACTAATACTTACAACCGATGTTAGTAAACTTACTGATTTTATTAGATATTTAAAATAATTACTAGTAACACTAGTTGCACCTTCAAAATCACCTTCAAAAAAAGTAGGATGAAAGTAACCCCAATCAGTAATAAAGAATTTTTATAAATAATTAATTCAACAACACATAATGAATTAATAATCTCACCTATTGGTTTAGATGAAGCACCCGCAATTGATACTTTTCCCATACTAGTTCCTCAAGCAGGAAGATTACCCAGAATTATCTGAGGAGACTATATGTTAATTTAATTGCAGCATTAATTATTTTATTTGTTCCAATTAAGGACATTTTGACCAGTACTTGTTACCTTAAATGTAGATATAGTAGTTAAATTAGATATATTAGCAAAAGCATTCTGCAAAAAATATTTAACTAATTTTTGGGAAATCTATTAAAGTTACACTATTTTTCTAAAAGCTTCAATATCAACAAATTCTCCATTATAAAAATCAAATTGAGTCAAAGATCCATTTGAATATGGAACTGAATATTCTCTATATTTAATGAAATTTTTAACATAAACATCATCAATCACACCACCTACAATTCCTGGTTTTGATGAAAACTCAAACGCCATAAGTTTTTATTAGAAATTAATCAAGTAGTTTCATTTGAAGTTGTATTAGAAATACTAATTAAAGTACTTACTACTACAATTAGAATAGCAATACCAACAAATGGTAATAATGGTAAAGCTATTTTTAATATTTTTTTAATTTATAATAATTCTTTTATAGAACAAGTAATTATCTTACTATTACAATTCGATGTAAAAGATATTAAATTTGCAGTATTTTGAAGATCTAAAACTATCTTTCAATTTTTATTATGGTATTTTATTTTTAGTGTTATAAATATATATAATATTAAAATTAATTTTTAATGAAAAAGAGGGGGTGATATACATATGTCAAGAACAATTGTTGTTGAAACAAATCTAGAAGATGCAATTAAGAAATTTAGAAGAATTGCTAATGAAACTAGAAGAGATGTTAAACCTCACCAATTTTATGTAAAACCTGGTCTTAGAGCAAGATTAAAATCTGAAGCTGTAAGAAAAAGAAAAAAATACTAAATTGCTAAAAAGACTAATTGATTAAATTTGATCAATTAGTCTTTTCTTTATTACTTAGAATGTTAAAGCAATTTTGCATGATAATAAAATATTTGAATTTTATAAGAAATAAATTTGCAAAACCAGTAATATTTTCTAGTCTTATAATATTAACATATAGTACTCCTCAGATAATTCTAAGTAATGTCGTGTTTGCAGAACTAGTATGGAAAAAGTATCAATTGCAGGTGCTCCATCTAAACCAACAGGTGAGATTATTAATTCATTATATGTTGCTTAATTATTTATAAAAATTCTTTATTCCTAATTCATGATACTTTCAATCCTACTTTTGTTGAAGCTAATTTTGAAGGTGCAACTAGTGTTGCTGCTAATGTTTTTCAAAATAAAACAAATATAACTTCAATAATTTATCAATAGAAGTTAAAAAAATCGGTGTTAAAGCTTTTAATGGCATCTTGTTTAACTACTATATCTGCACTTGGTGCAACAAGTATTGGTGATAATGCTTTTGCTGGGACAAATGGTATTACTGGAATTGAACCTAATAAAATTAAGCTAACATATAGTGCTGAAATAAATAATACTAAAGCTACTGATTGAGATACTATTATTGATAAATTATTAATTACTAATGCTCCAACTTTACCAACAATTCCTGCAAATGGTATTATTACTCCTAAATTTGTTAATCAATTAATTACTTATGAAAAATTTTTATTAGCAACTGATGTTATTTGAGACGGTGTTTTAGTTGCTAATGATTTTTCTGGGGCAACTAGTGTTGCTCATGAAGCTTTTTATAATAATACTGAAATAACTTCAATAATTTTACCAATAGAAGTTTTATCAATTAGTGCTAATGCTTTTGAGGGAATTACTGCTTTAACTACTATATCTGCACTTGGTGCAACAAGTATTGGTAATGGCGCTTTTGTTGGAACAACAAAAATAACTAATAGAGGAATTAAATTAATAAAAAGTGTGAATATAACTATTGATTAGTTCACACGTTGAGGTTTTGATGATGATACAAAATAGATATAATAGTTAGCCGTACCACCTGGATTTTTTGACGGTCCAATAAATATTTATATAATAGCTGGTGGTTTTTTATTAATCATCAGAATTATTTTTGAAATTTTAATTTATGGTAAAAAAGAAAATGCATCTGATTCTGTTGAGAAAAAAACAAAAAAGAAAAAGAATCTAAGATAATTCAAAAACAAAATTTGTAGATATTGAAGAAATAGATAAATCTACTATAGAAATAGAAACCATAGAAGATTAATAAAAATCTGATTTAGATTAAAGATCTAAGGAATTAAATATATTGAAATGAAAATCACTTTATTACTTATTTTGATGGTGTAACAGCTATTGCTGTTAGTACTTTTCAAAATAATCAAATATAGTTTTTGTTAATTTGTCAAATTCAGTAATAAATATTGGTGCTTCTACTTTTTCAAATTCTTCACTTTTAGAAATTTCATTTCCAATTGCTCTATATCCAGAAAAATGAACATTCGGTCTTAATCAAAGTCAATTTAATAATTTAAATTGAGAAAATAGAATAAGTGTTATTAATAGTGTTTCTAGTATTTATAATGCAAGCACTGATAGCAAATTATTTATTGCTAAATTAATAAATCAAGCTTTATCAACTTCAACAACTATTTTTGAAAATAATTTAAAAAGTTATACTTTTATAGCTGCTAATGCCTTTGAAAATAATGTCCTAAAATAACTTTACCTTCAGGATTAATAACTTCAATTTCGATTGATAAAATAATTAAAAAAATATTCAATTCCTAAAAGTGTTATTGTTGAATTTTCACCAATAGTTTCTCAACCAGATTTTTCAAAAGAGTTAATTAATTCAATGATTATCTTAAATGCTAGTCTTGGTGGATTATTTATAATAATAGAAGAAAACTAATTAAATTTAATAATATGAATACTAAATTAACAAGGAATAAAAACCTAACCAAAAAGATTTAGAAACCAATTAATTTACCAATAATAAAAAGTTCAATCCTTTCTAAGTAAATCTTTTATTAGTATAATCAATTTTAGCTAAAGACAGTACTTCAATTGGTGTTAAAAACAAAAGTTCATTGAAATGCAGTTTCTTAAACTTTTTCTTAAAAAATATTTAGATTAAAAACCATTATCAAATTATAAATTAAAGAATAAATAGAAATAATTATAAATTAAAGAATAAATAGAAATAATTATAAATTAAAGAATAAATAGAAATAACTAAAAAATAAAAATAATTTGTGATTTAAGATTTTTAATAATAATATAATATAATTATTAAAATATAAAAATATTCAAATTTTATCAAGGAATAAAAATGAAAAAAATAATAAAAAACAAATTTGTAAAACCAACAATATTTTCAAGTCTTATAATGTTACCAATAATAGCAGCTACAAGTACTATTGTTGTTAGTCAACAAAACCAAAATACAAGTGTTATTAATAACCAAGTAACTCATACTACTAAAGTAATAGATCCTTCTGTAAAAAAAGAATTTACTATTGCAGATTATTTAATAACACCTCCGATAATGACTAATGGTATTATTGATGCTACATTTATTAATGATTTAATTACTTATAAAGAAAAGACAGACCCAACAGGTTCTTGAAATGGAGTTTTGGGTGGTGCTGATTTTGTTGATGCAACCAGCGTTGCTGATAATGCTTTTTTAGGAAAAATAGAAGTTACTTCAGTAATTTTACCAATGGAAGTTCTATCAATTGGAGCAAATGCTTTTAAAAATGCTACTAATTTAGTAACTATAGAAGCTCCAGGTGCACGAACTATTGGTGCTAATGCTTGTAGTGGTGCTAATAAAATAACAACTATAACACTTACAAGTGCTGCAAGTATTGGAAAAAATGCTTTTCAAGGAACAACTAGTATAATAGCTGGTGGTATTAAATTATTATATTCTAGCGAGACTGTTAATTATGCTCAAGCTACAACTTGAGGAACTACTCGTGATAAATTATCTTTTGGCGATACTATTCCTGGTATTCCACCAGTTGTTAATAATCAAATTACTTCTGCATTTGTAACTAGTTTAATTGATTATAAAGATAAAACATCAGAAGTTTGAGAGGGTGCTTTAGTTGCAACTGATTTTTTTGGTGCAACTGTTATTACAATAGAAGCTTTTTTAGGAAATACAACAATAACTTCAGTAATACTTCCAAACAGTGTTAAAACAATTGGAGGATCCGCTT
Organism: Candidatus Mycoplasma liparidae; assembly: GCA_009884515.1. Lineage (GTDB taxonomy): Bacteria > Bacillota_I > Bacilli_A > Mycoplasmatales > Mycoplasmoidaceae > Mycoplasma_L > Mycoplasma_L liparidae. Next base: position 74,244 of record RHHX01000002.1, read on the forward strand.
TTAAAAATGCTACTAATTTAAGAACTATAGAAGCTTTAGGTGTAACAAATATTTTTCCATCAGCTTTTAGTGGTGCAACTAGTATTCAATCTAAAGGATTAAAAATAACAGCTTCTCTTGAATTTAGAAATACCTTTACAATTTGAGGCTTTAATAATACTCAAACAGATCTAGATAAAATAGAATGAATTGGGTTACTTGTTCCAAAATTAGAAAATAAAACAATAACAAAAACAATTATTGAACAAATTATTACATATGATAACTATACAAAAATTGATAAATTTAATGGAACAGTTGATGCTCAAATAATTGGGTCTCCTCTTGTAAGTGCTGAAGAAATTGCTAATAATGCTTTTTCTATTACGGATGGTTCAACAATTAATCAAGTAAAAATTTTAATTTTATCAAATACAATAAAAACTATTGGTGCTTCTGCTTTTTCAAATTCTTCACTTTTAGAAATTTCACTTCCAATTGGTGCATATCCAGATCCAGAAACAGGAACATTTGGTCTTAATCAAACTCAATTCAATAATTTAAATTGAACAAATACAGCAAGTCTTATTAATGGTGGTACTGGTATTTATGATGCAAACGCTGACAGAAAATTATTTATTGCTAAATTAATAAATCAAGGTTTATCAACTTCAACAATTATTTCTGAAAATAATTTAAAAGGTTATACTTCTATAGTTGCTAATGCTTTTGGAAATAATGTTACTGAAATATTTTTACCAAATAATTTTAATACTAGTACTAATGTTGATGCTTTTAAATTAGCAACTAATTTAACTAAAATAACTTTACCTTCAGGATCAACAATTTCAATTTCGATTGATGAAATAATTAAAAAATATTCAATTCCTAAAAGCGTTACTGTTGAATTTTTACCAATAATTTCTCAAGCTGTTTTTTCAAAAGACTTAATCAATTCAATGATTATTTTAAGTGCTAGTCTTGGTGGTGTTACTTTAATATTTATAATTCTTGTTTCTTCAGTTATTTATAACAATAGAAGAAAGATAATTAAATTTAATAATATTAATATTGAATTAACGAAGGAAAAAGAAACTCCTCAAAAAGAAACTCCTCAAAAAGATTTAGAAAATAATTAATTTACTAACAATAAAAAAGCTTAGATAATCTAAGCTTTTTTATCACATTATTTATTAACATCTTTCATGTGTGGAAATAATAAGACATTTCTAATCGAAGTATTATTAGTAAATAACATTACTAATCGATCAATTCCAAGACCAAGTCCACCTGTTGGGGGTAATCCATATTCTAAAGCTTCTAGAAAATCTCAATCGATTTCATTAGCTTCAACGTTTCCTAAGTTTTTTTCATTAACTTGTTGATTGAATCGATTATATTGATCAATTGGATCATTTAATTCAGCATAAGCATTTGCATATTCTTTTTTATTAATAAAAAGTTCAAACCTTCTAGTAAATCTTTTATCAGTATAATCAATTTTAGCTAAAGGTGATACTTCGATTGGTTGTCCAAAAACAAAAGTTGGTTGAATACATTTTTCTTCACAAAATTTTTCAAAGAAACAATTAACAACATGTCCGTAATTCATTTGGTGTTTTTCTAAATGAACATGATGTTTTTTAGCAATAGCTACAGCTTCTTCAGCTGTCATTTGTTTTCAAAAATCAATACCTGTTTCTTGTTTAATAAAATCAACCATATGAATTGATTTAAATTTAGCCTTAATATTAATTTCTTGATCTTGATAATTAACTTTTTCAATGTTAATTTTTTCAGCAACATAATGAATAATATCTTCAACTAGTTCCATCGTTTCTTCCATACCAATATAAGCAGTATATGCTTCCATTGAAGTAAACTCAGGATTATGGGTTGCATCCATTCCTTCATTTCTAAAAAGTCTTCCGATTTCATAAACTTTTTCAAAACCACCAACAATTAATTTCTTTAAAGGAAGTTCTGTTGCTACTCTTAAATAAAATTCTTTATTTAAAGTATTATGGTGAGTTACAAATGGTCGTGCATTTGCTCCACCTAAGATTGGTTGAAGCACTGGTGTTTCTACTTCAAGATATCCTAATGAATCCATATAGTTTCTAATAAGAGTAACTATTTTAGATCTCATAATAAAAGTGTTCATTGAATTTTCATTAACAATTAAATCAACATATCTTTTTCGAGCTCTTATTTCTTCATCAACAAGTCCATGAAATTTTTCTGGTAATACTTTTAATGATTTTGAAATGATTTTAAAATCATTAAAAGCTAATGTTATTTGATCAGTATTAGTTTTCATAGCAATACCATTAACACTAATAATATCTCCAATATCAAGCGTATTATATCGAGAGAAAAGTTCAGGATATTTTTTCTTATTAATATAAATTTGTAATGAACTTGAAAAATCTTTAATAATACTAAATCCTTGTCTAATATTTAAAACTCTGCCACACAATATTTCATTGTCTAATTCTTTTTCCAATAATTCAGCTTTAGAAAATGCTTGATATTTATTTTCAAATTCTTTTAATGTTAAGGTTCTTGCAACTCTTTCTATTTCATAAGGATCTTGGTTATTTTCTTGCAAATCAAGTAATTTCTTTCTTCTAATTAATTCCTGATCATTAAATTTTTTTTTCATTTTTATCCTCATTTAAATACAATAATTTTATTATTTAAATTATAATAATATATTATAATTTAAATAATAAAATTTTGATTTAAGGAATTTAATGGATCTCGCTGATTATAGCATTATCAAAAACTTAGCAACAGAGCGAAGTAATGATATCATCACGATTATTGGACTTGGAATTGCTTTATTATTTCTTATTATTTGTTCTACTTTCTTTTCAGGTTCTGAAACTGCCATTACAACCACAACTGAATTTCAGTGAAACAATTTTGTTAGGGATAAAAAACAAAAAAAATCACATGTTTTTGTTCTTAAATTAATTAATAATTACAAAGATACATTATTAACCATTTTGATTGGTAATACTTTAGTAAACGTTGCAGCTACAACTACTTCAACTTTATTTTTTACTCAAATAGGAATGATAGCTAAGATTGGTGATCCTGAAACTTTTGCATTAGTAATGGGTACGGTTATCATGACCATTATTATTCTTATTTTTGGAGAATATATTCCAAAATCATTTGCCAGAAATCATAATATAAAATATATGCAATATTCAGTATATATCATTTATGGGTTTTACATATTATTTTTTCCAATTACAAAATTATTAAATTTATTATCAAAAAATAAAAAAGAAAAAACTGTTTCTGAAAGTGAACTATCGGCTTTGATTGATATCGTTAAAAGAGAAGGTATTCTTGAAACTCAAGAAGCTAACTTAGTTAAAAATGCGATTGAATTTGATGATACAACTGTAGAACAACTTTCAACTGATATTAATGATATGGAATTTGTGAGATATGAAAAAAATAATAAAAATATTTTAGAACGCTTTCTTTTAACAGATTATTCAAGACTACCTGTACTTGATGATAAAAATAAATGTATTGGAATTTTAAATTACAAACAATTTAATAAAGAATATTACAAAGACAAAAACTTTGATATTAAAACTATTTTACATCCAATTGCTTCTGTTTCTAAAACAACCAATTTAAATGTTGTTTTAAGATTAATGCAACTTACTCAAACTCACATGACTGTTATTAAAGAAAATCAAGAAGACGATCATATTATTGGTTTAATTACTTTAGAAAATATTTTAGAAGCTCTTGTTGGGAAAATTAATGATGAAACTGATGATGTAGAAATGATTAGCAAAATCAATAATCATACTTGAATCATTAATCAGGATGCTAATATTCATGATTTTTTAAAAAATGATTTAAAAAATGATGATTACTTATTAACTGATGAAAATATGATTTTTATTGATTGAATAAAGGAACTTTTTCCAGAAAGTAAAATTCAAAATGATTTATTTTTAAAAACTAATTTCTGTGATATATATTGTATTAAAGACCATAAATTAGAGAAATTTAAGTTTATGATTGAACTTAGAAAATAGGAGTATAAAAATGACAATATTTAATTTAAAACCAAAATATTACTTTGGTAAAAATGCAATTGAAAATTTAAACGAAGTTTTTACTAATCATAAATATCAAAAAGTAATGATTACTTATGGAACTGGTTCGATTAAAAAAATTGGTATTTATGAAAAATTAATAACAATCTTAAAAACTAATAAAATCCAATATGTTGAGCATGCTAATATTTTACCTAATCCAAGACATGATGATATTTATCTAGCTTCAAAAAAAGCAAGAGAAAATAACGTTGATTTAATTATTGCTGTTGGTGGTGGTAGTGTTATTGATGCTAGTAAAGTTATTGCTATTTTAGCTACTAACAAAAATTATACTGATGCATGGGATTATGTTCTAGATAATCAAAAAGCAAAAAATCCAGCAATTGATTTAATTTCTATTATTACTTTAGCAGGAAGTGGTAGTGAAAATAACGCTGGTAGCGTTATTACTAATTTAGCATTGAAAGAAAAAAGAGCAGTTTCAACAGAAAGTGCAATTCCTTTTGTTGCAATCGAAGATCCTACTTATACTTTTAGTTTAAGTCCATACCAAACAAGTTCAGGTATTTTTGATGTTTTTTCACATTTATTAGAACAATACTTTTCAAAAAATACTTTTGATTGAACGAAAGAAATCATTTTTGCTAATATTAGAAATTTAATTAATAATGCTAAAAAAGTTATTGCTAATCCTAATGATTATGATGCTAGAGCAAATATTTTATGAACAAGTTCAATGGCTTTAAATGGTATGACTTCTTTTAATTCAGGTAGTGATTGAGAAGTTCATAATATTGAACATGGAATTAGTGCTGTTTGAGATGTTACTCATGGGGCTGGTTTAGCTTTAGTAACTCCAACATATATTAAAATAAGAGCAAGTAGAGAAGCGTGATTTAAAGAAAAATCATTAACTTTAGCAAAAGAAGTTTTTAATGTTTCAACCATTGATGATTTAATTATTGAACTTATTAAATTTATTGATTTATTAAAATTACCTAAAAAATGAACTGATTTTAATGAAATTAAAAAAGTTCAACCAACAGATATTGCTCATATTGTTAAACATTCTATTAGTACAAATGGTGGTTTAGAAAAAGATCTTTATACTAAAATTTTAAAAAGCATTATTTTATAAAATTAAAGTTCTTTATACAAAATTCAAAATATTTTTGTTGATACTGAATTTTTAAGACGATAAAAACCTCTTTTTGAAAGAAAAATTTCTCAATTACTTTTATTATCAATAAAAACAGATTCAAAGAAACCTCTTTCATGTTCATTAAAATAATCAAAAATATTTAAAAAAGATAATTGTTGATTTTTAAATATTTCTATTTTTATTATTTGATCACAAAGAATTTTTTTATATTTTAAAACAGCTTCTTTGCTCATGAATTTATTAAGCATTTTATTTACTTCAATCATTTTATTAACCTATGAGAAAGTTAATTATAAAAAGAATTTTTTTTCTTTAAAAATAAATCATTGATAATTTTACTTCAATATATTGAAAAAATAATTATCCATATTAAACATTTTTTTAAAAAATAGTATAAACAGTTATTGTTTTACTACTTATTTTTATGGATAAAAAATTTAGTTTTTCAACGATCTTATTATTCTTAACTTATTTATTAGTTTCACTTTTTTTATGATTAATTAAAATAAACAATCTTTTATTAATAATTCCGATCATCCTGATTATTGTTGTTTTGATAATTCTGAAAATAAATTATTGAAAAATAATTTTAATTTGTTTTGTAATTGGTTTTTTTCTTTGTTTGTATTATTTCTTAAATGATTCCTATAATTTAAAATCCCTTTTAGCTTATTTAAATAAGAATTATAATTTTGATTATTTTAAAAATATTTCCATGGAATATATTGCTAATTTATATAGTGGTAACAGCCTTGAGTTAATTAATATTATTATTTTTAATACTAAAAACTATGATTCTGATATTATGAATAATATTATTAATTTAAACATTTTGCATTTGTTTGTTTTAAGTGGATTGCATTTAAATTTTGTTAGTTTCTTATTTGATAAACTTTTTAAAAAGAAACTAAGATTTTTAAGAATGATTAAGATATTTGTTATTTTATTACTTTGTTATTACGTTGATTTTGGAATCGGAAGTATTAGAGCTTTAATAACAATTATTATTAGTATCTTTACTAAGAATTGTAAATATCGTAATTTAAAGCAAACAACGATTGTTGCTTTCATATTTTCAACCTTATTTATTAATGATCATTTTTCAATTGTTTATCTGCTAAGTTTTAATAGTTGTTTTATTATTGCTATTATTAATGATTTTTTTAAAGTTAATAAAAGTATTAAAACTTTTTTAATACTTTTCATCTTAATAATTTTTAATTTATTTATTATTATTTCAATTAATAATTCAATTAATTTACTTTCTATATTTTCAACCTGGATATTTAGTAATTATATTTTAGTAATATTTATTTTCTTATTTACGTTGATGTGAATGCCTTTTATGGTTTTTATAATTACCTTCATTATTCAGCTAATTGTTAATATTTTAAATATTGTTGGTTTTTTTAATCAAAATATTTTTATTAATGACATAAATAAAAACTTAATTATTATTTATTATGAATTGTGAATATTTTGATTAGTATTTTTTTTAAAAAAGAAAGAAAAAAATAGTAAAATAATTTTATAAAAAACTTATAAGGATATATAAATGGCAATTATTTTAACAGAGGCTGAAATTAACGATTTAAAAAAATCAAAAATAAAAATTATTAATGAAATAAAAGCTTTGAAAGAAAAACTTTCAAAGCTTGAAGATAATTAATTCCAAATAAATTATAAAAAGGAAAAAAAGACATTTATATAAATGTCTTTTTTTCCTTTTTATAATTTATTTTTAATAAAACTATCACTTTTAAAATTATGTGTTAGTATAAAAATGTTGGAAAGTGGGACAAAGTGTATGTTAATTGGTCAATTCAGTCATAATCTAGATACAAAAAATCGTCTAATGATTCCAGCAAAAATTAGAGCTAATATTAATTCAACAGTAATTATCACTTTAAGTGTTGATGGTTGTCTTGAAATTAGAACTCCTGAAGAATTTGATGTGTTTACTGAAAAGTTTACAAATGTTGATTCATTAAGTGAAAAAGAAAGAGTTATTTCTCGTTGAATTTTTGCTAATTCTCGAGAAGTTGACATTGATAGCGCTAATCGTGTATTAATACCAATAAATCTTTCTAACAAAGTTAATATAAAACAAGAAGCAATTATTATTGGCTTAAAACATAAAATTGAAGTTTGAAATCCAACAATCTTTAATAAAAAACAAGAAGAAGCTGAATTGAATATTAAAAAACTTTTCAATACAGATGAGTAATATTCATGAAAGTGTTTTATTACATGAATTAGTTGATAATGTTGTTATTAAAGAAAATGGAATTTATTTAGATGCAACCCTCGGAAGAGGCGGACACAGTAAATTAATTTTAGAAAAAATTTCAAAAGTAAATGGTCAGTTAATTGTCTTTGATCAAGATATTGAAGCAATTGATTATTTTAAAAAATATCTTCTTGAAAACAAAATTGAAAATGTAATCTTAATAAAAAGTAATTTTAAAAATATTATTTTTGAATTAAAAAAGAGAAATATTTTAAAACTTGATGGAATTATTTTTGATTTAGGAGTTTCAAGTCCGCAATTAGATAATGCTCAAAGGGGATTCAGTTATAAAAATAACGGGAAACTTGATATGAGAATGGATACTGATAATCCATTTTCAGCTTTTGAAGTAATTAATAATTATGACTTAAAAGAACTTAATCAAATATTTTATAAATACGGTGAAATTAAAAAGCCATATTTTGTTAGTAATGAAATTATTAGACAAAGAGAAATAAACCCAATAAATACAACTTTCGAATTAGTTAATATTATTAAAAAAAGTATTAACCCTAAGTTATTATATAAAGCAAAACACCCAGCAAGACAATATTTTCAAGCAATTAGAATTGAAGTTAATAATGAAATTAGTTTATTAAAACAATCAATAATTGATGCAATTAGTTTATTAAATCATAATGCTAGAATCGGAATAATTACTTTTCATTCTTTAGAAGATAGAATAATAAAACATCTTTTTAAAGATTTAACAACATCTAATTTACCAAAAGAAATACCTATTAAAGATGAAATAATTCCTTATGAATTATTTAATAGAAAAGCAATTTTACCTAGTGATGATGAAATTGAAAATAATAAAAGATCAAGATCAGCAAAACTAAGAATATTAATTAAAAAATAATAAAAGGATTCAATATGAAACATAAAACTCAAATATATACTATCTTAACATTAGGTAATAAAAATTCAACACTTCAGTTATTTAAAAAATATCAAGATCAATTTGTTATTTTATATTCTGGTAATTTCAATACTCAAACTTTATTTAAAAACGATATGATTATTGACTCTTTAAAATATGAAAAAATTATTAAAGCTGAAATTAAAAAAGCATCTGATTTTGTTAAAATCAAAATTGAAAACATTACAATTATTATTAGTTATTCTAAATTAAATCATGAAGTAAAATTAATCAAAAACGTTCCATTTTCAAAAAGTTATATTAATCGAGAATCATGAGAAAGAGAAATTAAAAAAATTTCTTATATTGAAAAAAGAATTATTTCTGATGATGAAATAATCTTAAAACTTGAAGATATTCAATATGAAATCAACGGTCAAACTTATTTTAAAATTAATGAAGAAGTAAAAACTAATAATAAATTAGATATTAAAGTTTCTGTTATTAAAATGAATAAAAAAGTTTATAACGATTATTTAAACCCTTTTATTGAGTTAAATATTAATGTTGATAAGTTTATGCCTAAATGTATCAATTTTGACATTGATGCTGCTAAAAATGCTAATACAAAGTTGTATTTTGATTTATCAAATGATTCATTATTAATATCTATTTATAAAAATTCTAAAATTATCTATTTTGAAAAAAATAACAATTTTAGTTATAAACATTTACTAGAACATCTTGTTTTAAAAACAGATAATGAAATTAGCAAAAAAGAATTTAGAAAAATATTAAATCAATCAAATTTAGAATATAACGAAAATAAAGTTATTTTTCAAAAACTATCAGAAGAAAGTGCAACTTTTAAATTAACAACTAATAAAATGCTTTCTAAATGAATTATTGAATATACAAACGGTGTAAAATCATATATTGAATTAATCTATGATGATTGAAAAGCATCTGGTGAAAATATTAATGAAGTGTTCCTTTACAGTGAAAATAAATTTATTAATAAAAGTTTTAATGCTTGATTTATTAAAAATAAAAGAAATTTTAATTTTAATATATTAGAAGTTGAAAATAACTTTGATAAAAATAATATTGCAACAACACTAGAAGCTCAATACTTTTTAAAACCAAAAAATAGTTATATTAAATTAATAGCTAAATTCAATCCAAAGGCATTTAAAATATCAACTAAAACTCTTAAAAGTTAATCTTTTTAAGATTTTTTTTTATAGAGATATAAATTCAATTAAAATATTAAATAAAAAAAACCTTTTCTAATAAATTAAGAAAAGGTTTTTACAAAATTGAAGAACGTGCCTTAATTTTTCTAATTATATTATACAAGGTTTTTAAAAACAAAAAAGAAACAGTTACACAGAACCAAAAAAATTAATGCAATCGAGAATAAGAAATAAAAAGAAAGATAAATATAAAGATTCCAATAAACTCCCATCTAAAGAATTTTATAAACTACAAAAAAATAACATTGCAAGTACAAAAACTTAGGTAATTTTAAATTTGGATTAATGATTGGTTCAGGTAAAGCTAGAAAAAATACTATAAAAGGATTTATTCCTAATTCAAAACATGGTCATGAATCTGAAATAGAAGCATATTTACTTCCAAAAGCTCATGTTTTATATTTTGGATCATCTGGTTCAGGAAAAACTGATACTGTTCAGCACCTAATATTATTATGAATGCTCATTCAAAAGATTAAATCATTTGGATTAGTTTTTGACTCTAAGGGAGAGTTATATCAGAAGATAGATCCTTATTAAGATCATGTGGTTATAAAGTAATTAATATTAACTTAAATGAAACTAGTAAGTCACATCGTTGAAATCCATTTCAATATGCATTAGATTGTTCTGTTGAATATATTAAATTTGCTTTAATCAATTCAAGAATAAATGACAGAATGATTGTTAGAAGCATTAATGCAGATAAGCTAGAAAAATATTATTCAGCTTATAGTTCGATTGAAGATACTATTAGGATTTTAATTGAATCAAGTGCTGGTGCTGAAAAAAGTGTTTGAACTGGAAACTCAAAATTATTATTTATATGTGCTGCAAGAGCTCTGATTGAATTTATTTCTTCAAAAGCTTATGAAAAATCGCTTTCATTTGAAAAATATCAAAATATCAAAATAAATAGTTCAAATTTAGCAAAATTTAAAAATGAAATTCTAAACGATATTGAACTTGATGAAGTGATAAGAAAGGAATTTTTATCTTTAAACATAAAAAATATAGTTTCACTAGTTAACACTACTAATCAAGAAAACTTTTTAAAATTTTGTGAAGTTCAAAATTGAAATGATTACATCGGAATATTCAAATCATCAGAAGAACAATACGGATCATTTTTAATGAACTTTACTGCTGGTATAGGTACAATATCTGCTTTAGATTTTAGAGATGTAGTATCTACATCTGATTTTAATTACAATAATTTTATTGATCAACCAACAATTATGTTTATTGATATTCCTTCAACAGCAGAAACTAGAAAAACTATAGCTGCATTAATGGTAGAACAAATTTTTAAATATTTATCTATGCGAGCAAAAGAATATAAAGGAGGAGCATTACCTAGACCTTTTTACTTTTATTTAGAAGAGTTAGCTAATATTCCAAGAATGGAATGTGTAAAGACAATATTAACTCTTGGAAGAGGTATGAGAATCTTTGCTGCTTTAATAGTTCAATCTGTTCAACAACTTGAAGTTATGTATGGTAAGGAATTTTTACCTATTTGTTGAGATTCAACAATGGCAAGAGTTTATCTTCTAACACAAGAGAAGACAAGGAAGTTTTAATACGTATTTCAGATTCTTTTGGACATAAGATGGTTGTAAGAGAAAACGGACAAGAAACTCAGGTTAATATCATAACTCCAGAAGAATTAGCAAAAATTCCTATGGGAACTGGATTAGTAATGTTAAATCGTAAAGATCCTCTTTATGTAAAGTTTGCATCAATTGAAAATTATGAATTTTATTGAAATTGATTAAGAACAAATCTTGTTAAATCTAAAAATCTTAAAAATATCAAGGGAACTAAAAAAATTAAAAAAGCAACATCAGAAGAAATAGCTGAAGTTTCTAAGATCATGAATCAAATTTATACTCCTGAAGATAAAATACCTCTTATTGAAAATTTTATTAATTCTTTTGGTGAAAAGTTAAAAGAAAAGGCATTAAATATAATACCTATTTTTATAAAATCTCTTTTTTCTGATGACATTGATCTTGAAATAAAAACTATAATAAAAAAATTAGATACTGATTTCTTGGTTGACATTAATCAAAATGAAGAAATATCTGATGAGTTGTTTAGTTCTGAATATCTAAAACATTTTTCTCAATCTATGATAAGTAATTCAAAATTATTTGCAAATGAATTTCAATCATTAATAACAATTATTAATCAAGAGTTTTCAAATTATGTAAAAGCAGAAGAAATTTATTTAATTTGAGATCTATTTTTTAATAACATTAAAAATACATCTAAAAATGATTTTAAAGATATTATTGGAAATATTCTAAAAGAAGGAGATGAATTAATAGATAGTCTAATTGATTTATCATCTGAAATAAACAATATCGATATTTCTAACAATACAAATGAATTACCTTATGAATCAATATCTGAAGCTACTAGTTTAATAGAAAAAACTAGTCAAAATAAGATAACTATTTCATCAGAAATTATTGAAATTCAAAAACTTATATTTGAAAAATCTAGTATGATTTCAATATTACAAAATATAAAATCAGGTTCTTTTGAATTTTTAAAACCAGTTTTTAAAGAACAAATAATAAATATTTTTAATGCTTTAATTCCAAAAAATAAAGAAGAAAAAATAAAATTAATTAATGAAATAATTAAAGAATGTAAGATAGAAAAATTATCTTTAATAAAAGATATTGAAGTGTCTTATAAATTAATATTTGGCCAATATAAAAAAATACAAGAAATCAATTCTCAATATCCTATTTCTAAAGAAGAAATATCAAAATTAGAAAATATTATTTTTAATAAAATTATTAAACTACTATCATAATTAATAATAAAAAACCTTTTCTAATTAAGAAAAGGTTTTTTATTATTAATTAATTTTATCATTGCATATCATTGTATTTATTTTTGTTTTTAGGTATTTTTCATATTTTCTTATCTAATTTAATATCTTCATTTATTTTTCTCTTAATATTTTCTCCATTAAATTTATCGTTAAAATTAGATAATTCTTTTCAATAACTTTCAATAATTTCATACTCATAATCTATAACACTTTTATTAAAAACAACTAAAATTCTAGTATTATTTTTCTTCTTTATTTTTTTAATTGCTGTTGATTTAGCACAATAAAATTCTTCCATTTTGAACTCTTTTCTTAAATTTTCTTAAATTATTTCTAAAAGTGAGTTATCTAGTTGGTGAATAATTTTATCTCTTTCCGATTTTGTTATTATAGGTTTAATCATCTCTTCTTCTGCTCAAAATTTTTTATAAATTGTATTATTTTTTTCTTCTTTCTTTTTCTTTTCAAATATTAGATCAAAATTTTCTTCATAAAATTTTTCTTCTTCTTCAAGGCATTTAATTATTTTATCAATATATTTTCCAATTTTTTCAAAAGATAAGCCATAATTGTTATTTTTTTCTCTATCTTTACCAATAAATTTAAATTTTATTTCATTTAATAAAGATATAGAATTAGTATTTTTAGTTAAATTTAAAGAAAATATTTTATTAATCATATGATAATCAATATCATTGGAATAATGAAATATATTTTCTGAAGAAAATAAAAAAGAATTACTATTATTATTTATTTTAAAATCTTCGTTCTTAACACTCCCTGTAATGGCTCCAGCTTTTGCATAAGTTCTACCAAAAACCTTAGCAAAAATATACATCTCATTAAATGGTTTTATATTGTTTCAAATTTTAATATTTAATTCTTTAAATGTTATTGTGAGATCAGTTTTTTTAAAAATATACTTATTTTTACTAAAACTAATTATATATTCTTCAAACTTAATCTCATTATTAATTTTTTTCTTGTTACATATCTTTTGAATTATTCCAACAGTTAAAACATCATGTGTTAAAATCTCAAAATTTATAGAAGAATCAGCTATTAAATTTATAGCTTTTTCTTGATTAGAAGTATCTAATTTCTCAAAAAAATCATCTAAAATTATTGTTTTATTTGGTTCTTTAAAATTTTTAATTATTATTTCTAAAACTTTAATTGCCTTTTGGCCTTGAGAATATCTTTCTTTCTCTAAATCAATATTAATAGAATAACCCGCATCATCTAATACATAATCTTTATTTTCTTTAAATTTTATACAATTTTCTTTTATTTCTTTTATTTCTTTTTCATATTTTATTATTTCTAAATATTCATCTGAATTCACTATTTTATCTTTAATTTCATTTTCAATATTTGATGAAAAATCTTCTTTATTATCTAAATTATTAAACAATCTTTTTAAGTTTTCTAAGTTTATTTCCTTAAATAAATCATATTCAATACCTGTTAATTTTAATTTTATCTTATCTTTGATATTTTTTAATTCATCATTATATTGTTTAGCTAAAGTTGTTTGATAATTAAAATCATCTAAATTAAATGATTTTAATAATATTAAAAGTTCTTTCTGTTCAAGCTTCATTGATCTTAACAAAACCTCGTTTTTTTTAATAAAATTATATAAATCAATTAATTCAGGTATATTAGGAATATTACTTGTTTTCGAATAATGTTCCAATTTATATTTTTTTCATTCTTCTTTAGTGTTAAAATTAATATCTTTCAAAAACAATTTAAAAGTTTTAAATTTAAATCCATCAATATTAGTAAGTGTTGATTTTGCACTAGTAATCTTTGTTTCTAATTTACTTATTTTTATATTAATATCTTTTGTTAAATAATTAAATTCTGAAATCTTCTTATCTTTATACCAATCACTAATAGCGGAATCAAGAATAATTTTAGGATTTATTTTATCTTCTTTTTGTTTTTCTGAATATAACGATTTACCATCTCCATTATTACCATATATCAATTTTATCATTGGCATATTCATTGTATTTATTTTCATATTTTTATACCTAAATTAATATCTATGTTTATTTTTCTGTTATTTTTTTTCATTAAATTTATTGTTAAAATTAGATAATTATTTCCAATAACTTCATACTTATAATCTACATCATTATTAGAATAAACAACTAAAATTATAGTATTATTTTTCCTCTTTATTTTTTTAATTACTGTTGATTTAATACAATAAAATTATTCCATTTTCAACTCTTTTCTTAATATTAAAAATAAATTTCTCAGAAATTAAATAAGATACTAAAACTTTTTTTCAGGTTTAATTCATTAAAAATAGATTAAAAAATTTAATTAAATAAGGAATTTGGGTACAAATTACCTTGATATTTTTGACTAAAATAAGCATTATTTTAACACAATTCAAAAAGGACTTTTTGCGAGGAAAATAGGACTTTTTGCGAGTAACACATTATTGTGAGCTGAAAAAGTTACGTATATGTAATAAATAATTATTTATTTATTCATATACTTTTATCCTGTTTATTTAATGCGCCATTTATCAGCGTACAAGAAAGCGAAAGAAATTTATTTCTGGAGCGTCGGCGCAAGAGCACCGCACAATCAACAAAAATTTATGTTATAAATAATTGTTAGTTCAAAAATGGAATATGTTATTTTAAAAATTTATTTTTAGAATTGTATTTTATTTGTGTCCATTCCTAATCAATCAAAACCATATTTTGATTACAAATGAAAAAGACCAAAATCTGAAAATTTTGAAAGGTCCTTTTCCAGAGTTCAATTAATAAAAAATTCTTCAACTGAATGAAATTTTTATGCAAATGGATTTAAAAAATATATATCAAGTCACCAAGAACTTTTGACTGAAAAACAAATTCAAGAATTTGAATTTACTACTAAAAATTTAGAAGCTCAAAATAATTACATCAGTTACATGAATAGACCTAATGCTTTGAGTAAAAAAGATTTAAACAATCAGGAATTAATTTGAAAATATTCGAATAAATATATTTATGATGGTAAATCTGCTATTTCGAATAAAACATCTAAAAAATCTCACATTTGATCAATTATTATTTCTGAAAAAGATTTCCAGATGGGAGATATCCGTTTTGAACATCAACATAAAATAGTTGATAGATATTTAAGAGCTATATTTGATTTCCCAGTTAATGCTGTTGTTTCTATGCACAGAAATACTAATCACCCTCATATCCACATTATGGCTTATCAGGATGTTAAAACTCCTGTTAAACAAATTAAACAGTTTCATAAAATCTCTAAACAAAAATTAACATTAGCTAAAAAATCTTATTCGATGCTTTTGGAAAATAATCATAAATTTTTTCAGAAAATACTAGATGAAAAAAATAAAACACAACAAAGTTTTAAAGAACATTTTATCGGTGAAAAATTAGAAAGATATTTCTTTGATGAATTTAAAAAACTTTCTGAAATGAATAAATTCGAATTTTCAAGATTAGAAAAACCCGAAAAAATATTAGTCGAAAATTTAGTTAAGAAAATTTTAGAATTACCTACTAATGATAAAGAGTTGCAAAAATTTCAACAAGAATATCGACATTGAAATAAAGTTTGTGACGATTCATATTTAGCAATAGCTAAATTTAAAAATAAAGATAATAGAACAGCATCATTTGAGAAATTAGATCAATATAGAAATGAAGTTAGAATTAAGCAAAATAATCAAATTTTAAAAACTGTTAAAAATTATAAATTTTCAAAAACAGATTTTTCTAATCAAAACACTGCTGCATTTATGAAGAAAAGATTAAATTTTACAAAACCGAAATATGTTGCATTCAGAAATGATACTTTTAAGGAAACCGCTAATAATTTAAAAACCTTAAAGTTAGTTAATTGAGAAATTGATAATAAATACAAAAAAAACCAAACAATATCAAAAAGGGACTAAAAAATGGAATCAAGAAAAAAGAATAATTTTTTTTCACTATCAGAAAATGAGCTAGAACTAATCATCATTAAATTATTTAATACTTTTGAAGTTAAAACTAATTCAAAGGATGGAGATACTAAATTATTAAAATTATTTTCTAATGATTTAAAGAATTTTTATAATATTGATATTTCAAAATTTCCTAAAAAAGAAAATGAAGAATTTATTAGTTACTTTAAAAGTTTTTTAAAAAATAAATTAATTGATTTTCCAGAACAAACAATTGGATTAAAAAGTGAGAAAAAGATAAATTTAGAGGCAATAATAAGAAAACATAAAAATGGACAATAAAATATGAAAAAAATAATAAATTATAAAAAGTTTATTTTCATAATAATAATTCCACTTCTACTGATATTTAGCTCAAATTCATTCTTATTAAAAAATCAAAATATAAATACTGCTTTCACATTTCAACAGAAGCAAAATGAATTAATTACTGATCCATTAATCTTAAATTCATTTAATTGAACTTCTATTCTGAATTCAGTAGAAAAATATTCTCAAATTTATAAAAATTCAAATGAATTAGAAATTTTAAAATCTAATTGAAAAAATGTTAAAAACAATGAATCGTTATTTTTGAATGAAAATAAAATTATTGAATTGAATAAAGTATTTATAGATAAATCTAATTTTTTTAATACGAATACTTTTACTGATTACAATTTATCTTTTGAAACTCAAAATTTAACAAAGGAAAATTCTCCTTTAAATACAATTATTAATTTTAAACAAACAGAATTCTTTTTAGATATGCTGTTAAATTTTTTTATTGAAACATCAATTTCATCAAATGCATATAAATTTAATAATGAAAATGCGATGGCATTTTCATTTAATGATGCTTCTAGAGGTAATCCAGAACTTATTCAATTTTCAAAGAATTTTGAAAATATATTTAAATCTCCAGCAACTTTTAAAGTTACCGATTTTAATGAACCTGTTCCTTCAGATTATTTTATCTATCAATTTTCAGATACTTTTAAAGCAAATTTTAATTTTATAACAGATGGTAATAAAAATATTGTTTCGTTTGATTCAAAAATAAATCCAGGAACAATTCCTATTTTTGCTCCAATATCATTTTTTTTGAATGATGATCTAATCAACACTACAAATAGTTTGCTTTTTGAAAATGTAAATAATTCTTTAAAAGAAACAAATAGTTTTTTAACTTTGTTAAATACTGCTGAAAAAGAATTAGAATCTGATCCCTTAAATTCGCAAAACTTTTTAAACAGTGGCAATTTAATTATGATAATCGTCTTACCAATCGGAATATTGCTGATTTTGTTTTTATCAATTCTTTTATTTAAAAAGAAAATTGCTCCTAATTCTAAAAAAACTAAATTCTAGAAAGTTAAATATGTATAAAAAAATAAAATTATTAAAATCAATATCTATTATATTAGTTCTTTCAACAGTGGTATTATCTTCAACAATTGCATCAGTTTCTAATTTAACTAGTCTTTCAACTTCAAAACAACTAAAACAAAGTACTGCTAATTTAATATCTAGTGATATTCAAAAGTTTTGAAAGACTGAAAATTATTCAAAAGAAGTTAGTTACAGCACGAGCTGAACAAATTTTCTTAGAGGCCATGATAACTCATGAACAGGTGGTTATACTAGAGACTTTCAAATAATAGCTAGTGATAGAATAGTAGTTAGTAATGGAATAACTCTAAAGAAAGAAAATGAGGTTTTAAAATACTCTATAAAAGACGTTATTAATGCTTTTGAGTTATCATATGATCCCAATCTTGGAATAACAGGCAGAATTGAAACTAAGAATCCTAATTGAATAGTTCCTCAAAATTGAAAATGAGAAGTTAAACGTTTCGTGCCTTTATTAACAACAAAAAAAATTACTGATTCAGTATTTTCTTTAGAAGAAACTTTAATATCTAAAACTACTGATATTTCTTCAATTTATAAATTAAATGTAAATAATCAATCAGGAGTTGAAATTCCAATCGCAGATTCAAAATGATTTTGAGCTGATCAACCTAATCCTGGCAATAATAGTTCAGGATTCAGAAAAATGTTATTTGAATATGGAAAACCTGCTAATTTTGATTTCTTTGGAAGAGATGAAATTTCTTTCTTTGGAAGAGATGAAATTTCTGATGAATTTTCTATTCAAAAGGAAATAATGTTTTTAAATAAAAATATGGAAACTAAATTAATTAAGAGTTTTTTAAAATTTAATCCAAATATAAGATTAAATGCAAGTAATTTATCAAATGATAAGATTTTAAATCTTAAAGATCTGCAATCTAATAAAATGCCAGAATTATTTTTATTAGATAATAATTTAAACTCATTAAAAGAACTTTCAGATATTTTTATAATTTCTCAAAAATATAAAAATTGAATTGATGACAAAGATAAACTAGGTTGAGTAGGAGTTACCAACATTACTATTAAAGACGCTGAACAAATTTATCAAGATATTTTGAATTTTAAGTTTTCTAATTTAGAAAATGTTAAATTGGTTGTAAGTTCGATTAAAGATGGTTCAATTCCTATTAAATTAATTCCTGGAATCTTAAATTCATCTACTTCTAAAAATTTATTTAACAAATTAAAAAATGATGATTTATTAAATGAAAAAATTAATTCTTTTTCAGATTTATCACTAGAAAAATATATGTATATCTACAAAAGCATCATTGGTTTTTTAGCTTCAAAAGATATAAAGATTGATTTAACTAGAACAATGTTAAATGTTGATAGAAAAATAAAAGATGTTTTTATTTGAAAAGATGGAAAGTTTGCAAATAATAAAGAAACATGAACTTCACGCTTAGAAGTACCTAGTGATGTTGAAGTAAGTCAAATTAACTTTAAAATCAGTGGATTGCGTGTTTCAGATAGAAAATCTGATGAAATAAGTAAATCAAGTATTTTAATTGCTGAAAATAAAATAGTTAAAGATATTAATTTTAATTTTTGAATTAAATATCGAATTAATGGTCAAAATTGAACTGGTGGTTCAGAAAATAATAATGAAGCATTTAATGTTAATTTAGAAAATAATGTTGAAGATATTATTGGCGCAAAATATCTTTATAAAGATAGTAAAAATAATCAATATAATATTGGTCTTAATAACAAATCACTTGGTGATATTATTCAAAGTAAAGTTTTAAAAAATTTAATAATACAAGAATTAAATAAAGTTTTAAAAACAAAAAATTCAAAAACAGATCTTGTTGAAGTATCTAATATTGAAAATAATCTTTTTGGAATAGGTGTTAAAGGCAGAGATGAAGCTATTGCTTTGGTCAGTTTAGAAAAATGAAAGAATGCTTGATCTAAGTTTAATATTTCTTTAGTTTCAGAAAATGATGAATTAAATCCTACTAATATACCAGTAATACTAGTAAATAATTTAGATGGCATATTTTATAGCTACATAAAAATAAATAACTGAATTTTAGAAGATGGTTCTTCAAATTGAATTTCTGATAGAGAAAAAGTAGACTTTATTAAGTCATTAAATTTAGGTGGATTAAAAATAGTTGAAATGCCTTTAAGAAAAGAAGAAAGATATAATTTAGTGACAAAAAATTGAGATAAAAATGGTCATTTTATTGTAAAATTAAAAATAATATAGAAAAGAGAAATTATGAATAGATTAGAATTATTTAAACCATTAATGATGTTGAAAGATAAAATGAATCCTGTTTTATTTGATGAAATAGGTATTCCATATACAAATAAATGAGGTAAAGAAAAAGGATTTAGACCTTTTCTAATTTTTTATGATAATAAAAATGATGTTTATTGATATATTAAAGCAAGAGATGCTTTAAATAAGGATCTTAAATACAATAAAAATAAATATAAAACAGAAGAAAAAGGTGAAATTTTAATAAAAGAAGCAGATGAAGGTTTATTTAAAAAGGAATCATATATTGATTGTAGTCAAATATTTCAAATAGATGCTGAATTATTAGAATCAATAGTTGATAAGGAACGTATATTGTATAAACAAACTTCAATTTTAAGTAAGGATGATCAAGATATTATTTTAAATAAAATAAATGAGTGTTTTAATGAAAAACCTCCTTACTTATCGATTATTGAAGTTTATAAAATGGGAGATGAATTAAAAGCTAATTCTTTATATCTATGTCAAGAAAAATATGAGAATTTAACTGATTTATCTGAAAGTCAAAAATGAACTAGTTTAATGTGTGATTTATTATATAAAGCAAAAACTGATGAATATGATGATAAATGAATAGAAGCTAACGAATTTAAGAAAAAATTCCAAGAAAAATATTTTCCCACTCAATCTTTAAAAATGAAAATGTAGAATTTAATTCTTTTTTTAATAATAAATGGCATTAATATTAATAGGTTTAAAATAGTTTTATAATTAATAAAACTAAGGAGTATATTTATGATAAATAATCAAAAAATAAATACAAAAAAAATAACAACAGAACTATTATTTCTAAATGAAAAAGATGATAAATCATATAATGAAGTTATAAAAGAAATATCAAAAGATAAAGAGTCATCTACTTATCAAGAAATATTAGAAGAACTTAATGGA
This sequence comes from Candidatus Mycoplasma liparidae, assembly GCA_009884515.1. Classification (GTDB taxonomy): domain Bacteria; phylum Bacillota_I; class Bacilli_A; order Mycoplasmatales; family Mycoplasmoidaceae; genus Mycoplasma_L; species Mycoplasma_L liparidae. Next base: position 95,302 of record RHHX01000002.1, read on the forward strand.
ATTTTAGAAAAAGGTAAAAATAAAAATGATTAATTTTTAAAATTAATTCATATAAATCATGTAAAAGATGATAAATTTAAAGAAATAAAAAGTTGTTTCTAAAAAAAAGAAATTTATAATTAATAAAATTTTGAGCACTATGTGCTCTTTTTTTTGTCCTTTGACTATGTAAAAAAAACATATAAAATTGTTTTAGTTCAATTTTGAACTAAAAGGAATAATATGGAAAATATACAAGATTTCAAAAACTATTTAATAAGCAAAAATTATCTGACAAAACAATTTATCTTTATATAGGCTGAATAAAAATGTTTTTAAAATTTTTAGAAAACAAAGAATTGAGTAAATTAAATATTGCTTTATTTATAAAAAAAATTTCTAAAAGTCATAAACCAAGAAGTGTCAGATGCGTTTTTAAAATTATAAGACAATATGTTAAATTTAATAAATGTGATTTCTTAGATGAATTATATGAAATGAGACTTCCAAGTTTTGAGGAAGAACCTAGAATAATAATAAGAAAAAAGGATTATGATGAATTGCAAAATTTATTTAATTTAAAAAAATGAATTAATAAAAGAGATTCACTATTATTAGAAATAATGTTTAAAACTGGTCTAAGAAGTGATGAAATTTTAAATTTAAGAAAATCTAGTATTCATGGAAATAAAATATATGTTCTTGGTAAAAGTAATAAAACTCGTTATGTTTTACTTTTAGATGATTTAAAAATAAAAATGCTTAATTGAGATTTTGAATATTTTACTGTTAATAAGAATGGTAAAAAATTAGCTAAAAGAACTTTTTATATAATCATTAGAAATTTAGGAAATAAAATTAACTTAAAGATATCACCACATAGTTTAAGAAGATCATTTTGTAGTAATTTAATTAAGAATGGTTGCAATATAAAAGTTGTTCAGAAAATGATGGGACATAGTTCTATTTCAACAACTTCTAAATATATTTTCTATGATGAACAAGAAATGTTAGAAGAATTAAAAAAGGTTTTAAAAAGTAGAAAATTGAGTGTTTATAGTAAATAATTATTTAATGATGAATTCATTTTTCTTTTTTTCTTTTTTTATTGTTTATAAATATTATTTCATAATATTATTTCTTGTACCCACAGCATGGTAGGTGGGGGGGGTACTATATTTTTAAATAAAAAGAAATATTTTATAAAATATTTGAAATAATTAATAGCTTTATTTTTATATATATTTTTTATTGCTATAAACTAAATAGGGGTATAGTTCAATGGTAGAACTACGGACTTCAAATCCGTCTGTTGTGGGTTCGAGTCCTGTTACCCCTGCCATTTTAATTTATCTAAATATAGACATAAAAAAAGCTTAGATGTTCTAAGCTTTTTTTATTGTTTTAAGATTTAGAACTAATCTTCGTCACTAGTTACATCAATATCATTACTATTTTCAAATAGATCTTCGATTGCCTTAGTTTCGTTACCATTGCTTTCAGCTTTTAGTTTTTTAGAAATAATTGTATCCATTGCATTTTTACGTTTTTGTTGAAGTGCTTCTGATGGTAATTTTTGATACTTATGAATATAATCAATTTGAGTTTTAATAATTGTTTCTAATAAAAGTAAAGTTTCAACTATTAAATCAAGTTCAGATCGATGTTCTGCAATAATAACTTTAGCTTTTTCATATTCTTCACGAATTATTTTTTCAATTTGATCATCAATTTCTCGTGATTTAGATTCTGAAAAACTGTTCATGAATTGATTTTGATTACCTTCACTTGAAACAAATTGAGTTAAACCAACCGGATACATACCAAGTTGCATAACCATCATTTTTACTGTTTGAGTTACTTTATAGAAATCATTACTAGCACCAGTAGTTATCATATCAGCACCATAAACAACTTCTTCAGAAGCTCTACCACCAAGAGTCATTCTAATAATTTGTAATAACTCTTTTTTAGTTTTTATATTATTTTCTTTTGTCTTAGGTGTTTGCATAGTATAACCAGCAGCATTACCTCTTGGAATAATTGTTATTTTTTCAATAACTTCAGCATCACTAGTATAAATACCAACTAAAGCATGTCCAGCTTCATGATAAGCTACTAATTTGTTTTCTTCTTTAGAAACAGTTCTACTTTTTTTAGCAGGACCTGCTATTACTCTATCAATTGCTTCATCTAAATCATACATTGAAACAACTTTTTTATTTTCTCTAACCGCTAATAAAGTAGCTTCATTAACAACGTTTTCTAATTGAGCACCACTAAATCCAGGAGTTCTTCTAGCAATATCTGCTAAACTAACTGCTTTACCAATTTTTTTATTTCGAGAATGAATTCTTAAAATTGCTTCCCTTTCTTTAATATCAGGTAAACTAATTCTAATATGTCTATCAAATCTACCTGGTCTTAAAATAGCATCATCTAAAACATCTAATCTATTTGTAGCAGCAATAACAATTACTCCTGTACTAGTATTAAATCCATCCATTTCAGCTAATAATTGGTTGATAGTTTGATCAGCAACACCACCGCCACCGCCAATAATATCATTTTTTCCTCTTTTAGAAGCTACTGAATCTATTTCATCAATAAAGATAATACTAGGAGCAGCTTTACGAGCATTTTTAAATAAATCTCTGACTCTTTTAGCACCAACTCCAACTAACATATCTTCAAATGAAGAACCTGAAACTTCAAAAAATGGTACATTTGCTTCACCAGCAACAGCTTTTGCTAATAAAGTTTTACCAGTTCCTGGTGGTCCATATAAAATTATACCCCTAGGAGTTCTAGCTCCCATTTCAGTATATTTTTCTGGAAATTTTAAGAAATCAACAACTTCTGATAATTCAAATTTTTCTTCTTCGATACCAGCAATATCTGAAAATAATGTTGTTGATTTTGCAATTTTTGCTAAAGATTTACCCATACCAAAAATAGAATTACCACCACCTTCACCGGTTTGTGATTTTAATAATTTATATGAAATAGAAATCATAGCTACTATTAATAATAATGGAAATAGTAAAGATAATAAACTAAATCAATTAAAAGGCGCTGCTGGAAATAACGCTGATTGAGTTCCAACACCTAATCATTGTGAAATATAAGTAAAAGGTGTTTCAACTTTGTTTTTATTAAGAGTTGAAACTGTATTAAAATTAATTTCATCACTAATTGTATACATTGCATCATAATTCGGATTTAAATTAATTACTTTATTATTTAAATTTAAAGCAGCTGCAGGAGTAGCAGGAGACAAAAAAGTAACGTTAACATCATTAAACTCTAATGGTTCTCCTGGATTATCTATTTTTCCATCAACAAATGTTAATACTTCATCTTTTGTTTGTGAAAAATAAGTTGAAACAGTGAAATTAACTGGAATTGTAAAATTATTAGCTTCTGTTGGTGTTATTATGTTTGTAATTATAATATCATTTTCATTTACTGTTGATGGAAGAAATTGTTTTATTTGATTAATAATTTCTTCTTCTAAATCTTTTTTTGCAGTAGTTGCGTTATAAGATTTATTAAACTTATAACCCAATTTATTTCTTTCATCAATAGCTGCTTTTGAACCATTATTAATAGTTTTATAATCAGCTCCTGTTATTTCAAAATCGTTAGTAACAGTATTTTTTTCAAAAGAAAGTCTATCAGAACCATTATTAACAAAAGCATAATAAGAATTAGCTAATCCACTTTGTCTTTCAACATGAATATTTTCTTTTAAGTTAATTTTAATAGGATTTTTAGTATTACCATTAACTACATAAAAATGACGATTGCCATCTTTATCAAAATTTGTTGTTGAAATTACTGAATTTACACTATCTAAAATTCTAGGTGATGGACTAAGAAGTTGAAAAAGAAGTACTCCACCAATTGTTAAGAAAATAGCAACAAAAAATAAGCTTAAACCTGTTTTAAGTAATTTTTTCTTTTTCGCTTCTGGTGAATCTGTTTTTAAAATAGCATCAAGAGTTGTTTTTTTAGTTTTAGAATCTAATTCTTTTTTAATGATCTTAGGTTCAACTTTTTCTTGTTCTGCTTCTTTTGCAAATTGTTGATACAATTTTCTTTTAATTAAATTCATATATTAATCCTTAATAATATTATTTTTTTTATAAATCATTATTTTTTATAAATTCATCAGATAAAATTCCAATAAACGGTAAATTTCTAAAATATCCTTTATAATCCAAACCAAAACCAATGATAAAATGCAATGGAATTGAAAAACAATAAAAATCTGGTTCTAACTCAATAGTTCTGCCTTCTTTTTTATCTATTAAAGTAATGATTTTAACATCTCTTGCTCCTAGTTTTTTCAATAAATCAACTACTAATTTGATTGTTTTTCCTGAATCAATAATGTCTTCAACTAAAATAATATCTTTGTCTTGAACATCAAAATTAATATCAGTTACTAATTGTGGTTCAATTAAAGCTTTAGTTTGACCCATAAAAGAATTTACATTAATGAAATCTAGAGTATGACTTATTCTTAATTTTGGAATAATTGCTCCTAAAAAGGGGATGCATCCTTTTAATATACCAACAATAATTGGGGTTTTATCATGATAATTATCATTGATTCATTTAGCTGAAAGTTTAATACCTTCTTGGATTTCTTCTTCAGTTACTAAAACTTCTTTTATAATTTTTTTATAATTATTTTTACTATATTTTCACATATATTTCCTAATTTAATAAAATTATATAAGTAAAATAAAAAAAATGTTATTATATGATTTTTTCATATAATAACATTTTTTTATTCTTGAAAACTAATGATAGAATCAAGGTCGTCTAAAAGAAATTTAATTTCTTTTTTATCATTTAATTTACATCCTGCTGCAAACTTATGGCCACCACCATTATATTTTTTAGCAACATTATTAACTTGGTATTTTCGCGAACGTAATGATGCTTTTCATCCATTAGTATCTTTATCAAAATAAAATGTTGCTCAAATATCGACATTATCTATTTTTGATAATAAATAAGTTTTATTATTTAAATTGATTAAATTGTTTTTGTTAATAAACTTTTTAGTAAAGATGAAATAACCAACATTATTTTTAGTTACTTTAATATTTTGTAAAATTTTTCCTTCAACTTGAAGTTTTTTAAGATTTTGAAGATAAATTTTATCTTGAATAAATTGTTTATCAAAATCATAATCATAAAATTTTCTAACTAAATCATAAGTTGATGAAGTGGTATTTAATTGCATTAAATTACCAGTATCAGTTAAAATACCAGCATATAAAAAATTACATATTTCATGAGTTAAGATTTCTTTATTATTAAAGAAAATTCATCAACCAACCATTTCACTAGTTGAACTAATTTGTTCATCAACTCATTCGTGTTTAGCAATAGTTTCAATAAAAGGATGATGATCAAATCTAATAGTATTTTTACATAATAAATGTTTTTGAGTTAATACTCTAGCAGCATTAGCTGTATCTAAAATTAATCCAACTGAATTTGAAATAAAATCATCACCAACAATAGTAGTAGTATCTAATCTAAAAATTTCATTAGAATTATTATCAATAATATTTTCAGTGCCAATGATTTTAGCGTCAATTCCTTTTGAAATTAAATAGCTCTTAACAGCACTAGCTGAACCTAAAGCATCAAAGTCAGGATGAACATGTACAAAAATACTTACTTTTTTTGCTTTCATAAGTAAGTCATGTGTTTTTTTAATAATTTCTAAATGTTTTGTAATTAATTCCATATTAATATATATACCTTATTTTATTTAATTTTAATATTTTCAATAGCTTTTTCTTCTAAATCGAAAAGAAAGCTTAATGAATTTTCAAGATCTTCAACAAATTCTATTTTTGGTTTAGTAATCGGGTGCTTTGGAGTAAATAAAGAACATGAATCATCATATGGTAAAATTGATATTTCATAAGTGTTAATTTTCTTAGCAATCGTAATAATTTCGTTTTTATCATAAGTAATTAATGGTCTAATAATCAATGAATTTTTGATTACACTTGATGATGAATTTAAAGATTTAATTGTTTGCGATGCTACTTGACCAATAGCTTCTCCTGTTGCAATAAAATCATAGTGATATTTATCTTTTAGTTTTTCTGCTATTCTAAAAAAACTTCTTCTCATTAGGGCAATGTTATATGAATCATTTTTAATATGAGTCATTTCATGTTGAATTTTACTAAAATCACAAATGTGAAGATTATAATTCATTAGCTTTCTATCAGCACTAATAATATTTGCTAAAGTAATTACTTTATTTAAAGCTTCTTCAGATGTATGAGGCGGAGTTATAAATGTTAAAAAATCAACACTTAAGCCTCTTCGCATTAATAAGTGTGCTGCAACTGGAGAATCTATTCCTCCTGAAAGTAATAATAAACATCTACCACTACTATTAATTGGTAAACCATTATTACATTGAACTTTTTGACTAAAAACGACGACATAGTTTTTTTTGATTTCGATATTAATTCTAATATCAGGAGTTTTAACATCAACTTTAATTTCATTATTTTCAAGAATATAACCGGCAACCATATTTTTGATTTGAATTGAATCTAAATAAAAAGATTTATCAGATCTTTTTGATTCAATTTTAAAGGTTTTATTATTACTATTATCAATAATAATTTGATGAGCAGTTTTTTTAATTTCTTCGATATCTTTATCAATTACATAACCAATCGAAAGATGGGCAAATCCAGGGATTTGAATAATGATTGAAATTAAAGCTTCTATTTTCTTATCATCTTCAACTTCAATTATTAGATGATCAAATTTATCAATAATTTTAACTTTAAATTCAACAATTGCTTTTTTTAAGTTTTTAATTAAAAGTGATTGGAAAAATTTTCTATTTTTCCCCTTTAAGGTTAATTCACCATATTTTAAATAAATAATTTTATTCATTTTTAAGTTCGGAATAGAATCATTTTAAATCAGCTTCAGAAAATTCTGGACTAATGCCTGTCAAAATATAATCTTCATATCATTTTGTCGCAGTATCAATATACTTTGTTTTAAAATCTTCTAGATTTAAATCAAAGTCAGCTAATTCGACTCTTCTTTCGTTAATATTAACCTTTTGAGGATTTAAATAATCTTCTACATTTAAAAAAGCAACAGCAAAAAAACCTTTAGTAATATTTCTTAAATAACAATAAAGACCCAATTGCATTAAATACTGTTTAGAAATAATGATCTGATTATTTTCATCAAATCATTTCTTTAAGTTTCCTGCTTTAGTTTTTACAATTGGTAAGCCAGTTTGATCTTTTTGTAAAACAAAACTATTACCTACTTTTTTAAATAAAAAAGAATCGATTGAAGTTGTTTTTATTTCTAACATTCTCTTTTCGGGATAAAGAAATTTGTTATTTTCATCAATCGGTTCGCCATCAGGAATACCACCAAAAATTTTATTTTCAGGAAAAGCATCTCATTTGATTTCAAAAGGGTTATAAACTTTAAATTTTGTATCTAGTAAATCTGAGACATATTTATTTATTTTAGGTTCAACAACATTACCAGTATCAGAATAAATAGAATCCATTGTTTCAAAATAAATATTGTTCATAATAGCTCATGCTTTTACTGGTGAAGAAAAAGAATCTAAACCAAGTACAGTAGCTAGTCTTGAACCAGTTATTTTTTTAGTTTTGTTTGATTTAAAAAATTCTTTTGACAAATGGATACGATTATCTTTAATAAAGAAATCATCGTTCAGTTTTTTTTTAAATGGCATAGTTTATGACTTTCTAACTTTATTGCTTTTTTTAATAAAATCAATATATTCATAAATAGCTTTTTCTTTGTTTAAAAAGCTATTTTTTTCAATGTTTTTTAATATTTTTACATTAGTATCATCAAAGAAACGATTTGCATATAATTTTGTTCAATGTAATAAAGTAGTTAACTCAATATTAGATTTTATGTAATCATGAAATTTTTCAACAAAATATTCAAGGTCAGAAACATATTTATTTAAATCATGAATTTTTGATAAATTATCTGAAACATCAGTAAATAATTCGGTTTCAATTTTATTCATTTTTCTTTCATAAGCATTAATTGTTGATGTTAATGGTAAAATATCGATTTCATATTCTTTACAATAATTTCTCATTAAAAAGAATTTGTTCTTGATTGATTGGAATAAAAAAGTTAGTTTTGAAAATTCGAAAATGAAATTAGAAATTCTTGATGATAAGTCTTTATTAAGATCATTAAATTCTAAAATACCATTTAATATTAATAATAAATTCTCAATATTTTGTTGTGGTTTTGATTGATTTTCAATAATTTTATTTTGAGCTATTTTAATATTAGTAACTAAAGTATCAACTTTTTTAGTATTGATTTTTACATATTTTAAAATTTCTGGAACTTTCATAAAATAAACAGAAATGCTTTTATATTTTTCTTTAATATCAGTAAATGAAAGAATGAAGTGATTAATATTTTTAGAAATATTATCAATTTTTGAATAAAGATATTCTGATGAATCAATAATATAATTAATTTCATTAATGATGTTTTTATGATTATTATACAAACTTAAAAAAATATTTACATTTCTTGAAAATGATGAATTAACAATCATTTTATTTTTTACTTCATTAATAGCAAATCTACTTTTTTTCATAATCATTTTAATTTCTTCGATTTCAAAACTTGATAAACGTTCTTTAGAAACTTTAATTCTTTGTAATAATCCATGTTGATCTTTAATAGCTTCAGAAATAATTAAGTTACCAATAACTAAACCATGAGTTTGATTATAAGCTTGAGTAATTTTAATAATTTGAAGTTTAGATAATTTTTCAAATTTATCAAATGAAGATTTTTCCTTAATTGAATTTATTTTTTTATTATTAGATGAAATAGTTATTTGTATTTGCTTATGAATAGAATTATCTGAATTTAAAGAATAAGGAATCTTTAAATTTGGTAACTCTGATATTGTATTAAAATCAGAACTGATTTTAATGAATTTTGAATCGATATAATTAGTTGAAACATTAAATTTAGTAATCTTTCGATAAAGATCATTATAAGTGCTTTTCATTTCTTCTATTTTTTGAATATTTTTTTCAAGTTGAAGTATTTTTCTATTTGTAAAAGAATTGCTTTTTGATGTTAATGAAAAACTATAATTATTAAAATTAAAAATATTTTCATTAATATCAGTTTCTATTTTTTTAATTTCGTCACTGTAATGATCTCTAAAAGAAACAAAAAAATGTGATAAAGTTTCTAATTTATTTGTGTTGTTTATTAAAGGTATTAATCAACGTAAGTTTTTTGCAATTTTATTATTACTTAAAACGTTTACTTTTTTAATGATTTCTTTAACTCTTTTTTGGTTTTTTTGGTTTTTAAAATTTATTAAGAAAAACAATCCAAAAAATATTGCTGCTAATAATAAAAAAATAAAAGTCAAAACAATAAATGCTATTTGAGTTGGGTTAAATCCGTTCACTATATGTTCCTTGTCTAATTTTTATAACAATACTCACTATGTAATATATAAGAACCATCATAATAACTGTCATTTAAAGAATGATTTGAGTTTATCAGGTTATTTTACCTTATTATAATATTCCTAATAAATTTCAGATAATTACGATACTTAATAATGAAATCATGATTCGCTAATGGCATTATTTCATTTGTCCATTATATTTTACCTCTATACAACATTTTAATAATTACAAGATTCATTATAATAGTTGGAATTAGAATCATAATTTTCATCCTAATTATTGATAATTAAATTATATATATAATATTTAAAATTAAATATAAAATTTAAATTATTATATAATAAATATGTCATAACAGCATTATTGTTTTTTGATAGATAAATATATTAGCCTTTTGTATTAAAAGTAAGTTTGCTGTAAAACTGAAATCATTTATTATATATTCCTATTTAAAACCAATAAAACTTATATGATTTAATAATTATAAGATATATAAATATAAGGAAAATAATGAGTAGATATACTGGAAGTATATATAAAAAATCAAGAAGATTAGGTTTTTCTTTACTTGAAAATGAAAAAGAATTTTCAAAAGGTAAAAAAAGAACAAATCCTCCAGGTCAACATGGTGCTAGAAGAAGAAAACTTTCTGGTTATGCTGAACAATTACAAGAAAAACAAAAACTAATGTTTTTATATGGTCTTAATGATCGACAATTTAGAAGATTATTTCAAGTTGCTAGAAAAAGAGGCGGAGTTCTAACGATTGATCTTCTTCAAACTCTTGAATCAAGACTTGATAGTCTTGTTTATCGAATGGGTTTAGCTCCAACTAGAAGAGCAGCTAGACAATTAGTAAACCATGGACATATTTTAGTTGATGGTGCAAAATGTGATATTCCTTCAAGAATTATTGATTTAAACACCATAATTACCGTTAAAGAAAAATCAAAAAAACTAATTAATACTGAATCAATATTAATTGCTAAATTTGTTGAGTTTGATAAAGCAAAATTAATTGGGAAATTTACTAGATATCCTGATAGAAAAGAATTACCAGAAAATATCAATGAATCATACGTGGTTGAATGATATAAAAGAATGGTTTAAAAAAAATCCACTTATTCATTTTAATAAAATGGATTTTTTTTATATTATAATTTTATAAAAGTGGAGTTATCTTAAATGGAATTGACTAATCGACAAAAAGAAATACTAAAACGTATTGTTGAAGAATTTTCAATTTCAGGAGCAGCTGTTTCAAGTCAATACATAATTGATAATTGAAAAGAAAAAAAATATTCCTCAGCTACTATTAGAAATGAAATGGTTATTTTAGAAAAAAATGGTTTATTAGAAAAACTTTATCTTTCTGCAGCAAGAATTCCAACAACAAAAGCTTTTAAATATTATGATGAATATATTATTAATAAGGAAATTGATGATTCTATCTTAGATAGAATCAGACAAGTTGTTAATAAAAGAAATCTTTCAATTGATCAAATCATTAGTGAATCTGTTCAAATTATTAAAGAAATTATTAGTTTACCAATTTTAGTAACCAAAATAATTAAAAATGATATTTTAAAGAAAATAGATTTAATTCAGTTAACTGAAAATAAAGCACTCTTAATTATTGTTGCTGGTAGTGGTAACATTTCTAAAAGTGAAATTACTCTTAGTGAAAATAATAATATTGAAGATTTAATTGTTTGTATTAAAATTTTAAATGAAAGACTATTAGAAACACCAATTACTGAACTTGTTAATAAAATCGATGTTATCGTTAAAATTATTTCTAAAGAAATAAAAATGAATGAGTTTATTATTCAAAATATTCTTTTAAATCTTTTTAAAAATATTACCAAGGAAAAGATTGGTTTAAAAAACTCCAAACATTTAGTTTATAAAAAAGAAATTTTTGATATTGAAAAATTTCAAAAAGTAATTAAAATTCTTGAAGATAACAGTATTTGAAAGCAAATAGCAACTCATAAAGAAAATTCAAATGATCCTTCATATTCTTTAAAAAATATCTTCATGAATGAAGATAATAGTGGACTAAATGTTTCATATACAAATGTTGTCTTAGACAATATTACTCATAACATTAGTTTAATAGGACCTGAATTAATGTCTTATTCTAAAACGAAAGGTATTTTAAATTTCTTAAAAAAAGAAATTGAAAAGAAATATAGTGAAAATGAACAAAAAATTCTTAAGCAAAAATATTAATAAAATAATACCTCAACATGATTTTTTAAATCCTTTTATTGAAAAATTAGTTTTTTTCTATGTTTATCAAAAAATACAACTTTTAAAAATTAATAAATCAGACTTTAAAAGTTACTTTAATGAAGGTGCTTTAATTATTGCCTTTGAAAAAAGTAGAAATATTTTTGATGATCTGTTTAATTCTAAATTAGAAATTAAAAACTGAGATGATTATAATCTTACTTCAATTCATGAATATTATTTATTTTTGATTTCAGAAATTGAAGTAATAAATAAATTTGATAAAGATCTTTTTATGACGATTTTAACTGAACAAGTAAAACTTATTTTCTTAAATGAAAATATTGAGGAAATTAAGGTTTTCTATGATAAAAATTTTGATTGAAAAAAGTATCATAAAAGTGTTGATTTAAGAATCTTTTTTTATCAAAAGCTAAAAAATTGTGTTGAACTAATGAAAAAAAATTATAAATTAGATTTTAATGATAGTTATTTTTATTTTGTTAAAATTTTGAAAGAAAAATAAATGAAAAAAATTCTAAATGCACAATTTTCAATTGATGTGTTTAATAAATTAAATGCTGATGAATTAGTTATCTTAAGTAACGAAATAAGAACATTTTTAATTGATTTATCAAAAACAAAAGATATCCATCTTTCATCTAATTTGGGTATTATTGAGCTTTCAATCGCTGTTTTAAAATCATTTAATATTGAAGAAGATAAAATTTTATATGATACTGGACATCAAACATATGTTCACAAAATAATTACTAATCGTTATCAACAAATGAAAACGATTAGAGATCATGATGGTTTATGTGGATTAATGAATATGCAAGAATCAAAATATGATCATTATTCACCAGGTCATTCTGGTAATATTTTAGCTATTAGTCAAGGATATCGGATTGCTTCAGATAAAAATTATGTTGTTGCTATTGTTGGTGATGGCGCTTTAAATAATGGTTTATGTTATGAAAGCATGAATGATATTGGTTTTAAAAAAGATAATATCATTATGATCTTAAATGATAATGATATGAGTATTTCTCAAAATGTTGGAAATTTATCAATTATTGCAAAAGACCCAAAGAAAATGAAAGATTATTTAAATTCTCTAGGTTTTAAATACCTTCGAGTTGAAGATGGTCATAATATTAATGAACTTCTAAAAGCTTTTAATAAAGCTAAAGAAATATCAAAAGAAAATCCTGTTTGTGTTCATGTTAAAACAATTAAGGGCAAAGGTCATGATTTATCTGAAAATGATAAAATTGGTCAATATCATTCAACATCAAAAACAAGAGATCAATCATTTTCAAAAAAACTAACCAATAATATTCTTGATTTAATGAAAGAGGATAAAGATATCTTTGTTATTAATCCTGCTATGGGATTTAGTTCTGATTGTTATAAGATTCATGAAAAATATCCTGAACGTTACTTTGATGTTGGTATTTGTGAAGAACATGCTGTTGCTAAAGCTGGAGCTTTAAGTTTAGTAAATAAAAAACCAATTTTATTTTTTTATTCAACCTTTTTACAAAGAACATATGATCAGTTACTTCATGATATTTCAAGATTAAAACTTGGTGTAACAATTCTTTTAGATCGTAGTGATATTGCTGGTAGTGAAGGTGATTCACATCATGGTATTTATGATATTAGTTTCTTAAAAACAATTAATAATACTAATATTGTTTCTGGAAGAAACTTTAAACAAAATAAGCAATTGCTAAATTTGAGTTTGAATAATAAAAATGAAATTTTTATTATTCGTTTTCCTAAAAAACCTTTTGTTGAAAAAAGTTTTAATGAAAATTATGTTATTTTAAATGGTAAATGAGAATTGATTGAAAATTTTGATTCAAAAACAATCATCGTATCTTATGGTCCATATGTTGATTTGATTCAAAATGAAATTATGAATCAATATAAAGTTAATTTAGCTAATGCCATATTTATTAATAAATATGATCAATCTGAAATTGATAATATTTTAACAAAGTATGAAAATATTATCATCTATGAAAGAATCAATCATAAAAATACTTTAAGTAATGATTTTAAAATCAGAGCTTTTGATTTCAAAACTCATAACAATATTATTGATATGTCATATAAAAGTGATATTGGTTTTGGTAATAATAATCAACTTGATAAAGCACAAAACATGGATATTGATAGTATTAAAAAAGCATTATTACTTTTAATAAAATTATTTTAGTTCTTATAATGTATAAATTTAATAGGGGGATGTCACGGCTTCGACATGAATTTACAACATTTAAGTGCAGTGGGGTCAGCCCCTTATAGCTCTAGGTTCTTTTAATTGCAGACGAACAAAACAATAATTCTGAATTAAATTCATTTGAACTTAATCAGTTAATGACTAACAATCAAGCAAATTATAATTTCGCTTAATTCTTAAACATTACTTTATAAAGATTTAAAATTTCTATTATTTTACTTCTTCGTTTTTAAATAGATAATTGTTAATATCTTGTCTAAGTATTAATGATGAATTGCATTAGACAAACTTTTAATCCTTAGTTGTACTACTCTATCTTTAAAAGTACTTAAGTAGTACTAAACTGTAGACCTTATTTGAAATAGATTTGTGGAAACGGGTTCAACTCCCGTCATCTCCACCATTTTGCCGATTTAGTTCAACGATAGAATAAAACAATGGTAATGTTTAGATAGCAGTTTGATTCTGCTATTCGGTACCAAATAAATTTTAAAAATTAAAAATATAAATTCTGAAAAGCAAAGCTATTAATAGCTTTGCTTTTTTTGTGTTTATTTTTATAAAAATTTAGAAGGATTTTATCTTATATGAATTCTAAAAACTTTATAGCCATCCGAGGATGAATGATTAAATATTTTGATCTTGATACAAAAGAATTCATTTTATTTGCATTGATTTTTGGTTTTACACAAGATGGCAAGACAATTTTTAATGGTTCTAGAAATGATATAGGTTTATTAAAAAAGGAATCATATATTGATTGTAGTCAAATTTTTAAAATAGATGCTGATCTATTAGAATCATTATTTGATAAAGAAACTAAGGTATATAATGAAACTTCTATTTTAAATAAAGATTAACAAAATCTTATTTTAAATAAAATAAATGATTGCGTTAATGAAGAACCTCATATTTGTCAATTCTTGAAGTTTATAAAATAGGAGATAAATTAAAAGGAGTTTTATTGTACTTATGTCCAGAAAAATTTGAATATTTAGAAAAATTATCTGAAAAAGAAGATTGAGCATGTAAATTATTATATAATGCTGAATCAGAAGAATACGTTGACGAATATTTAACTGCAATTGAATTCAAAAAAAATTTCAAGAAAAATATTTTACTAATCAATCTTTAAAAATGAAAATGTAAAATAAATAATTGAATATTGGAATGCTGATCTTCTAATTAAATTTCTAACAGAGAAAAAATAGAATTTTATTAATTCACTAAATTTAGGTGGATTAAAAATAGTTGAAATGCCTTTAACAAAATAAGAGAGAAAAAAATCGGGTAAATGCGATAAAAATAGACATTTTATAATTAAATTAAAAATATAATTAATAAAATATTTTAAAATTATTAATATAATGAAAAAATTTGAAAATAATAGTGATAAACAAAGAAAATTATATGATTTAATTAATAGTTGATTTGATTATTCTGAATTAGAAATAATTGAAGAATCACTATTTGAATACTATAAAAATAAATTTGAAAAAGAAAATGATAAAGTGATGCAAATTCTTGATTGTCAAATTCTAGATGAATATTGACCTTTTAATAATCTTTCAATAGATATTCATGATGAAATTCTTCATTCTGGTAGTTCTAATAAAGAAATTAAAGATAAGAAAGAAAAGGAAACTACTAAATTAAAAAAGTTTTATGATGATCTACTTAATAAAGTTTTATTCAAAACTCAATGTCTTTTCATAGTTAATTTTTCAATTGAATGAGAGAAAAAGATTAGTGAAATACTATTTTTATGTGGTTTTATAAAATATGAAGAAAGTATAAATATTGAATATAGAAAAGTATCTGAATTAATAAAAGATAAATTTAAAATATTATTTGAATCAGAAGTATATAAAAAAATAAAAATTATGCGTAAAGTTGCTATTGAAATTAAACATTATAGATTAGATGATCATCAAATAATTAATAAATATTTGGAAAAATTATTAGATATACAATTTGATATTATAGATAAACATCAAATCCATAATTTTGAAAATAATCCAATATTTAGCCCTAACCCATTTAAAAAAAATAGAGAAAATTATTATCTTAGTGAAAGATATAAATTAAATACAATAAGTATAACTGGAAATAGAAATCAAGTAAAAAAATATATGAAAGATGAAAATAAAATAGATATAAGCTATATTATAAAAAATTTTAGACTTGATATTAATGATGATTGAATTTTTGAAGAATTTAGTTTTAATAAAAAAGAAAGCAATTGAATAGAAACTAAATATTCAATAAATCCTACACATTCTATTACCTTCTCAGAAGAGGAAAAGGAAAAAGAAATAAAAAAAATCGAAGAAATATATAAACAAAAATAAAATAAAATATTCTATTAATTCGCTAGTAGGCAATGAAACTGAATAGACAATTACTATTATTAAATGGAATTAATATTAATGATGTTGATTGAAATAAAAGATGATTAAAATTAGAAGACACAACGATTAGAAAATGAAATGAAAAATAGTTTAAAAGATAAAATTAAGGATAATATATTAATATTAAATTTAAAAAGGGCCCATATTCAATGATCAATAATAAAAAAGATGATAAATCATATAACGAAGTAATAAAAAAAATCTCAAATTATAAAGAGAAATCTACAGATCTAAAAACATTAGAAGAATTAAAATAAAGTTCTGGAAGAAAATAAAAATTAAACCTAAAAAGTAATATCAAAAACTAAAGTGTCATCTGTCATCAAGAAATATTTGATAAAATATATGAATTAATTTAATAAAAAAGAAAGAGAAGATATATATAATATGTGAATAGAGCCGAAACTTGTTTTAGACTTCACATATATTTTAAGAATCTTGGGATTTGAATCTAGATTTGGATAAAATGAACACTGAATAGTTATTGTTAATAAAATCAAATAATTAGATTAATATTAAAAAAAGGTTATGAAAAAATGATTAAGATTCTTGGAGGAATAAAATAAAAAATGAAAACTGAAGATTTTTTAATTGGCCATTTTTATAAAATTCATCATATGATTGATGATAAACGACTTATGCAGCACCCATTTTTATATTTAGGAAGAGAGATAAGAACAGGGGGCTTTTTATTCAATTTTCTTCAGTAAAGTATGAAGAAGATGGAAGCCAAATGAGCTTTTTTGATAATAATATTGTTTCACAAGTTGTAGATGGAGATATTGATGATGGATTAAATTATCATTCTAAGGGAAACTTGAATGAATTATATAGCTTTAAAATTGATAATAATAGTCTGTCAGAATGAAAAATTAAGTATTTAGAAGAATGTTCAAATAAATTATATGGAGAAATATTAGTTAAATTAAATAATCTTAATTTTAAATCAGAATGAATTAATATAATTATTCAAAAAAGGAAAAGTAATTGATAATGAAATTGATTCTTCTTCAACTGAATATTATGATATTCCTGAAATAGAAAAAATTTATAAATGATGGAAATAATTAAAAATTTGAACACTATGTGTTCTTTTTTTGTGCCTTTAACTATGTAAAAAAACATATAGAATCCTTTATGTCAAATACGACATAAAGGATTCAAATGGAAAAAAATATAGATGATTTTAAAATTTATTTAGTAAATAAAAATTTATCAAACGTAACTGTTTATAATTATTTAATTTGGGTAAAAAATTTTATAAAGTTTTTAGATAAAAAGGAAATAAATAAACTTAATTTAATTTCTTTTATAAAAGAAATTTCAAAAATCATAAACCTAGATCAATAAAAACAATATTCAAAATATTAAGACAATATATTAAATTTAATAAATATGATTTTTTGGATGAGTATATGATATTCGCCTCCCGAATTTTGAAGAAGAACCAAGATTAATTTTAAAAAAACAAGATTATGATAAATTACAAAAATTATTAGATTTAAAAAAGTGAATTGATAAAAGAAATTCATTAATATTAGAAATAATGTTTAAAACAGGTTTGAGAAGTGATGAAATATTAAATTTAAAAAAATCAAATATTTCTGAGAATCAAATTAATATTATAGGCAAGGGGAATAAAACTCGTGTTGTTTTTATTTTAGATGACTTAATCTTTAAAATGTTAAATTGAGAATTTGATTATTTTGTTTCTGATAAAAATGGTAATAAACTTTCTAAAAGTAGTTTATATATAATTATTAAAAATTTAGGAATAATGATTAATAAAAATATATCTCCTCATTCATTGAGAAGATCATTTTGTACAAATTTAATTAAAAATGGTTGTAATATTGCAGTTGTTCAAAAAATGATGGGACATTCTTCAATTAATACTACAACTAAGTATATATTTTTAGATAAAGATGAAATGTTTAGTCATTTTAAGAAATTTATTTAATTTTATTGGTCTTAATAAGCATTTAAATTATCTTTTTAACTCATATTTATCACTTTATTTAAATATATGAAAAAAATTTATGCATAAATATTGAATTTGATTAAAATAGCTATTTTTAGTTGTTAAGTTTTCGTATTAATAAATTTTTAATGTTCAATGATCTTCAAATATGATTTAAAGCATTTATTTTTATAATATCTATATTTTTATTTGCTTTTTTTCTTTCTTTTATATAATAATTATAAATATATTTATAATTATTATTAGTACCAATTTCTGGTACCTCCAGCCAAAATAAGATTATTTTTAGAAAAATTTTTAGAAATAAAGTAATATATTTAACTTACAATTAAATATTTGAGAGAAATGATAAATATGGAAAAAAATAAATTTATAGTTTGCATAGAAGAAATGACTAAAAACTCTTTTAATTCTGAACTATCATCATATTACTTCATTAATTATTGTAAAAAAGGTTAAATGAACCTGAAGCTTCATTACAAAAAAATATCTGAAATTATGAATAGTGATCATAATTTGAATTTATCAAAAAGTAATGTTTCAAATTACCTTAGAAAAATTAAAAGTATTTATTTTAAATTGTAGTGAAATTTTAATAATAGATTAAATTGTAATTAATGTTAAAAATTTATTATTGATATTTAAGGATATATAAATATATGATTAAAAAATTTTATGAATCATATAAATCATTTGATAATAATGAAAATTATAATCAAAATTATTTAGATACGTTATCATCAAGTTTAATTAGACTTTTATCAGAAATGAAAAATATTAATATTGAATACGATAAAATTATAAAATTAGCTAATGATGATGAAAAAGAAATAATTGGTTATGGTTTTAATTATTTAAAAATAGATTTACTTTGAAATAAATTTTGTAATTTAATGAGAGATTATTCAGATATTTTATATGGATTATTAAATAAAAAAGAAAATGGAAAAATAATTAAAGTTGAAAATTATTTAAAAATACAAGAATATATTGATTCAACAAAATTTATTTCTGCTTTTATGGGTTCTGAAGCATTTAATGCTTTATCTTTAACTTTACATAATTTTAATGAACATTATTATGGAAAAGAAAAATTTAATAAATCATTTTCTAAATATCCTGAATTTAATACTGCTATTAATTGTGATATTAGTATTATTGGAAAAGAATTTCAAGAAATTATTAATTTATTTAGATGTTATCATAATTATGGAAGTTGTGTCATTCTATCTAATTTTGGTAATTATTATCCTTTATATTATATATTTGATTTTTTATTGAATAAATTAAAATAATTAAATTCAAAAATAGTCAATAAATTTAGTACAGAATATTGTGATTAAAAAATTAACTTTCATATATAATTATATTAGTATGTCAAATTTAAAAAAAATAATTAGAAAAAAATTATCAAAAGAACAATATTTGAGTAATTTAATTAGTAATCTTGAAAATTTAATTAAATATTCTTATACTATTCATCAAAATAACAATATTAACAGCGTTTTTTTAATTGAGAGTGATGGAAATTTTGATTTTTATAATAATGGATTAGAAAAAATCAAAGAATTACTTGGTTTAGAAAAAAATATTTTTTTATTTGATCAAGAAAGTTTAAATTACGCAAATGTATTATGAGATATAATTTTAAAAATTGTAGTTTTGTATGATAGATATAATCATCTTTCTACTCATATTTTTGATATTGATAATTCTGGATTTTCTAATAAATTTAGTTTAGTATTTTCAGAAAAAAGTATAGCTGTTTCTAGTTCAATAAATGCATCAGAAAATTATCTTATTAATTTTAATGATAATCATTTTCAATTTTATGATGAAAAATATTTAATAGATACTATTAATGATGAATTTTTATCTACTTCATTTTTTTTATATGTAAATTCTAAAACTTTTGAAGAAAAAGAAAATAGTATTGCTGCTATTTGTAAAAAAGTTGTTTTTTTATTTGAAGAAAAAAAATCACCAAAAGGCAGCTTTGAACTTATACAATCAAAATTAGGTGGAAAAGATAAAACTTTAAAATTTTGTGGAATGATGCATGTTCTTAGACACACAATTAATGATAGTAAAGGTGAAGAAACAAAAGAACATGATAAATTAAATAAAGCAGAAAAAGAGAAAATATTTAAAGAAATATTTGTAGATTTATTGTATATACTTGCATCTTTAAGAATTAAAGATTTATTACCAAAAATATAAAATATAATTCTTTTGAATTTTTAAAATCAAATAATTATTTGATTCTTCTAATCAGTATAATTTTTTAAACATTTATATCTATATCTACTTTTATTTCTTGAATAATTTTTGAAAGTGATAAAATAAAGATGAATTTGAGGAAGGCTTAAGTTCAATAAAATCAAAACTATTATTTGATATAAATATAATTAATAAAATAAATCGCTTTGTTTTTTTGTTTTATTATTTAATATTTTTAAACAAAACAATGATAATGTTTAGATAGCAGTTTGATTCTGCTATTCGGTACCATCCTCGAAAATTAAAAACTAATTTTTACTTCTATTACATCTAATATGAACAGCTTGTAAATTATCAATAGAGTCATTGCTGCCCACTGATTTTGATATTATGTGATCTGTATTTCAAGCATATAAGCTATTTCTTTGGGAATTAACACTCTCATGCGAACCGTATAACATTGTTTCTCGACAAATTCCGCATAAACGATGATTATCGGGAGAACAGTCACCATTTCCGCAGCTACAATATGGGGCTTTTTTTCATACTACTTCTGTTTTATTATTATATTTAACCATTTTGTTGTCTCCTTCTAAAACTATAATTAAATCAATAAAGTTGGATTGAGGATTATTTATTCTATTATTATATTTAATTAAATTATCTTTAAATTGATTTTGATGTTCTGAATTGTTAGATAAAAAATCAAGTATTTTACCTAAAGACTTAATATCGTGATTATATTTTTCTAATCCTAAATTTTTCAATTCAATATTAAACTTGTCTTCAATCCATTTTTTATCTATTCCTTCTTGTTCCACATATTTGAAGAATGATAGAAGAATGAGCTCTAAGCAAGGATTATTTATAATTAATATAATATTTTCTTTTTTAGATATTTTTTTTACATTTTTCTATTGTTTCTTTAGTTACACTGTCAACATCAAAAATAAAATATTAATCACAACAATTTTTACCAGTATTAAATATTATTTTTTCATTAATAGATCCTTTGCCAGTTCTTGTGTGTGTTTTACAATTTGAAAATGTTTTATTTTTAAAAATACTACTATCTTTTAATCAACTAAAAAATATTAGTTCCATTTTTCTTTCAGTAATAATTGAATTTTTGAATTTTTTATTCTTCATCGCTCTTAAAACCTTTTAAAGAGTAATCTACATAAGGGTCATATCCTAATTTTCCATCTAAATAAGTTTTGGCAAAGTTATTTG
This sequence comes from Candidatus Mycoplasma liparidae, assembly GCA_009884515.1. GTDB lineage: Bacteria > Bacillota_I > Bacilli_A > Mycoplasmatales > Mycoplasmoidaceae > Mycoplasma_L > Mycoplasma_L liparidae. The sequence continues at coordinate 117,145 of RHHX01000002.1, forward strand.
CTTCTCTAACATCAGACCCAAATTCTCATAAAGAAACAATAGAAGTAAATTTAGAATCATTAATAGCTGCAAAATAAATTTCATCTTTTCTAAAAATAGAACTACTTAATGTGGGCATATCATGAGAAGAGAAAAGTAATTGAGCTCCTTTATTTTTTTTCATAAACATCAAAATTAAATATTTTAATATCTTAGTATGGATACCAGAATCTAGTTCATCTATAAGAAATATATTTTTATTATTAATGCCTTTAATAAACTCAGATAATAATATAATTAATTTTTGAGTTCCATTTGATTCATCATTATAATTAATTCAATATTCTTCTTCATATAGATCTTTTTTACACAAAGTTATTATAACAGAACCACTGGCAGGTCCTTTAAAAGACTGCTTCTCAATTTTAATGTTAGTAATATTTATATCCAAATCTTTAAAAATACTTAAAATTATTTCTTTGCTTTCAGTGATATTTTCAACGATTGTTTCAATATGTGTAGTTTTTCCAATATTAAAAAACGGATTTCCTGAATTATCTATTTTTTTATTTATTGCAAAAGTATTATCTATTCATATAATTTTTTTAAATTGATTAAATAAATTTACAACTATTTCAATTCCGATAAATTCTGAAAAGAAAAATAATAAAGATGTTTTTCGAAGACTTAAAGTTGTTGGATTAGTCATCATTTTTTTCATTTGCTCATTTAAATTTAGTTCATCACCTAAATCATAAATATCATCATCCTCTAAATTATTATCTTTTCTAAAAATAATTTTTCACTCATTGACAGAAATTAAAGGATCTTTTATTTTGAATTCTTCAAAAGTGATTTTATTTGAAAAATGGATATTGTATTTTAACTCTCTATTAGCATCATCTAAAAATGTGAATTCTCATTTTATGGGATTTGATTCATCATTTTTTAAATTTTCTAATTTTTTAAAATACTCTGAAGATAGGATACTTTCTGGTAAAATAATAGCCTTACATCTTCTAATTGATTCTAAAATAGCGGTTTTTCCACCACCATTAGGACCATATAATGCAATAACAGGCAATACCTTTTTATTTAATAAATGGTCTTTATGTTGTTTTAATGGTTTAGCATTAAAATTAATTGTTTCTTTTTTTTTAATTGATTTATAGTTTTCGATTGAATATTTTAATAACATTTTTTTTACCTTATTTAAATTTCTTAGTTTAAATAAATTATACATAACTTATTTAAAGGTTGTTTTATAAAGTGTAAAAAAACTACACTTTTATATAACTTATGTATATTATGCTTTTTTATTGATATCTATATTCTAAATACATCAATTGCATTTATAATGATTTTATATTACTTCAAAGAAAATATATTGTTATATAATAATCTAAAATTAAGGAAAATAAAACATGAGTAAAACAGTAGAGAGAGAGAGCTTTCTAATTTAAAATTAATTAATAATAGTGTTGTCAATTTAGATCTACATATAGTTTTTACTATATGTAGATTTTTAATACTGAACAATTATAGAATTGGTAGTTAGTATGAATAAAAATTATACTAAAATAAATTGGTGTTAGTATGAATAAAAATTATACTAAAATAAACTTAACAAAACTACATAGAAAAAAAGAGATAGAAAATATTGTTAATTATCAAAATAATTCTATTTTCCCAGAAGAGGTATTAAATAATTTGTTAAATAATTACAAAAATTTATTAAATAATAAATCTCAATATGGCTTAAATTTTGATGAATTTTCAGAAGAATATGATGAACTAAAAGATACTAATGCTTTTTGATTTGAAAATTATGAAAATAAAAAATATGATGTAATTAATGATAAAATATCCAAAAAAAATAATTTATTACTTGTTGGTGATAATTATGCTTGTATGAATATGATGTTAAAAACTCATAGAAATAAGGTGAATGTAATTTATACGAATCCTCCTTATAATACAGGTAGTGATGATTTTGTATTTGTAGATGGTTGATCAAAATCTGAATGAGCTAGTATGGTTGAAAAACGTATGAAATTGTGTCATGAACTTTTAACTGATGATGGAGTAATTTTCATAAGTATGGATGATAATTCTATTGAGGATTTAAAAATGATAATGAATGAGAAATTTGGTAGAGAAAACTTTATTAGTGAAATAGTTTGAGTTAGAAATCCTGGTGGAAAGTCAGATGCTAAATTCATTGCACAAACAAGTGAATATATTTTGGTATTTGCTAAAAATAAAACAAAATTAGTTTTTGAAAAGAAAGCTATTTAACAAGAAAAAAAGCATTATAAATTCGATAATAAAAATCAATGATATTGAAAAAAAGGTTCGCAATTAGAAAAGGGTGGTGGAGATGAATTTTTATGACAAAGACCAAATTTAGGGTATGTTATTTATTACAATCCAAAAACAACAAAAGTTGTAGTTCAAGATGATTATGATAAGACCATAATATCAGAAACTACAATATTAAATGATCAAATATATTTTTTATCAAAAAACTTATGAATGATGGTTTTGAAGCAATAAAACCGCGTGAATTTAAAAATACTTACGGTCAGTGAATATTACCATCCGATACTTTTAAAGAAAGACTTTTAGCAAATAAAATTTGATTTCATAAAAATAAAAATGGTGAATGAAGAATATATACAAAAGATATACTCCCAATGGAAGATTTAACAAAATATCAAATTATGAAAAACTTAGTAACTTTTATAACAACTTCAAAAGGTTCTAAGCAATTTAGAGAATTAAATTCAGAAGATAAATTTGATTTCCCAAAACAACTAGATCTCGAATCAACATTTATAATTTTATAATTTGTCTTTTAAATCAAATCATCTCATTATAAATTTTCATTAATTAAGCTTTCTATATCAATAACATCTTCAATTTTAAAATCACCACTTCTAGTTCTTATTAAACCAATTAAAGCAGCATATGTGTTTAATTTATAGTTACTACAATCAAAAACAATGCTTTTAACAACATTACTAATTTAAAAACTATTTTAGCATATTAGGTATAATAATTATTGGTGATTTTTCTAACATCTTCTTATTTTAATCTTGCTCTGAGACCAGGTTTTATATCTATTCTAGTTTCATTTGCAATTCTTCCAAATTATTTTCAACTAATAAAATATTCTTAACATATATTTTACTGTCTAATCTATATTTATTAAAAATTAATTAAGTAATTAATAATTTTATTTATTTTAACTAAAAATAGTCAGTTTTAAAAAATGATATTTTAAGATCGAATCAATGGTATTTTAAATTAAATATTTATATAAAATAAGGATTAATAAAAAAGTCTTATAATTTAAATTAAATATTTATATAAAATAAGGATTAATAAATGAAAAAAAAATATAAAAAAATTGCTTTACCATTATTGCTTACATTAGGAGGTATTATTACTCCTATTTTATTATCAACTGTTTTATTGAGTAATTCTCATTCAACTTCAAATAAAAATACTTCATTAAATAGATCAGAAAATGTTCCTAATCCAAAAACTGAATTTACTAGAGATATGGCTACTACTCTTATTGCTAAGAAAAAATCAAATCCTGATTGAAATGGTAGTTTAATAGCAACAGATTTTGAATCAGCAACAAGTATTGCTCCTAATGCTTTTCTAAGAGATAGTGGAATTATTTCAGTAACTTTACCAAAGGGACTTACAAAAATTGGTAATAATGCTTTTAATGGTATTGCTTCTTTACTTACTATAGTTGCTGAAGATGTAATAACCATTGGTGATGGTGCTTTTCAATATACAAAATTATCAACAGTAACTTTTCCTAATTTAACTACATTAGGTAAATCGGCTTTTAAAAAAGTTACTACTTTAACTAATATCTCTATGCCTGTTGCAACAAGCATCGGCGATGGTGCTTTTGAAGGTATTAATAATGCTACAATTAATTTAACATGAAGTGCTAATGTAAATAAGGAAAAAATTGCTGATTGAGGACCTTCTACATCAAGATTTATTTTTGCTAGTGAACCAATTCCTCCAACAGTTGGAGGAATTATTGATGCTAGATTGGTTAATGATTTAATTACTTATAAAGAACAAATAGCATCACAAACTAGTACTAATTGAAATGGTACTTTACTTGAAACTGATTTTACTGGTGCAACTAGTGTAGCTGATGGTGCTTTTCAAAATAAAGCGAATATAATTTCAATAATTTTACCAACAACAGTTAAAATAATTGGAACTAATGCTTTTAATGCAGCATCTGGTTTAACTACTATTTCTGCACTTGGTGCAAAAAGCATTGGTAATAGTGCTTTTAATGGAGCAACTGCTTTAACTACTATTAATTTACTTGCTGCAAAAAGCATTGGTGATGGTGCTTTTGAAGGAACAACAAATATAATTCCAAAAGGAATTAAATTAACATATAGTACTAATATAAAACCAAGTAATGCTACTACTTGAGGGACCACTGTTGATAAATTATCTATTGAAGGTACTGCTCCAACAAAACCAACAATAACTGATGGTATTATTAATAAGGTTTATGTCGATGAATTAATTGCTTATAAAAATCATGAATCTCCATCTAACGATCCTTGAAAAGGAGATTTAGTTGCAGCTGATTTTGTTAATGCAAAAAGTGTTGCTAATGGTGCTTTTGAAGGTAATACAAAAGTAACTTCAATAACATTACCAATGGAAGTTATGAATATTGGTATAAATGCTTTTAGTGGAGCAACTAATTTAACTATTATTTCTGCACTTGGTGCAACAAGCATTGCTACTAATGCATTTGCTCATACAGATGCAATTATTCCTGCTGGAATTAAATTAACATATAGTACTAATATAAAACCAAGTAATTTTGATATTTGAGGAACTAATGATTTTAAATTAGATATTGCTGGTAATCTGCCAACTAAACCAACAATAACTGAAGGTATTATTAATAAGGTTTATGTTGATCAATTAATATCTTATAAAAATTATTTATTACCAAGTGGTACTAATTGAACTGGCGATTTAGTTGCAGCTGATTTTATTGATGCAAAAAGTGTTGCTGATGGTGCTTTTCAAAATAAAGCGAATATAATTTCAATAATTTTACCAACAGAAGTTAAAAAAATCGGTGCTAATGCTTTTGCGGGAATTACTACTTTAACTACTATATCAGCACTTGGTGCAACAAGCATTGGTACCAATGCTTTTGCTAGAACAACATCTACAATTAATTTAACATGAAGTGCTGATGTAAATAATACTAAAGCTACTGATTGAGGAACTACTATTGATAAATTATCATTTATTGATGCTCCAACTTTACCACCAATAATAGATGGTGTTATTACTCCAACATTTGTTAATGCTTTAATTACTTATAAAGAACAAATAGCATCACAAACTGGTACTACTTGAGATGGTACTTTAGTTGCAGCTGATTTTACTGATGCAACTAGTGTTGCGGATGGTTCTTTTCAAAATAAAGCAAATATAATTTCAATAATTTTACCAACAGAAGTTAAAAAAATCGGTGCTAATGCTTTTAATGGAGCAACTAATTTAACTACTATATCAGCACTTGGTGCAACAAGCATTGGTACCAATGCTTTTGCTGGGTTAGAAGCTATCACTACTGGTGGTATTAAATTAACAAATTCTTCTGGAGTAAATATATCTAAAGCTGCAGACTGAGGAATAGTAGGTACTAATTTAAATTTTGTAGTTGTAGAAGATGGTTTATCTAGTGATTTAATAATTGGAATGTCAGCTGCTATTGGTGGTGTTGCATTAATTGCTTTATTAGCAGGCGGATTTATCTTTTATCGTAAAAAAGTAAATAATTCTAAAGTTGATACAAATCCTAAAGAGATTGATATGGATTCTAAATAAATAGAATAATAATCTCATTTATATTAGAAAATATAATTGATTTGTGTATTTGCTAATTAAGATACAGGTGATACTCTTGTTAGTAACAATTATTTTATATATTTTAATTTAATTGTGTTTATTTTACATACATTTGGGACAAGATAATTTGGACTTATTACTGGATAAAATCCAAGTTTATATTATTGAAATATTAAAACCATAGATGTGATGGTTTTTTTTTATTGTGTAACTTATGCAAATAAATAAAAACAAAAGGAATTTATGAATCAAAAACTAATAATAAAAAAAAATAATATTTTAAATAATTATGTAGTTATTATAAGGATGAATATCTTAATATTTAGATCTCTCATTAACTGAATTAATTGTCTTAGCAATTATTTTTGGTTTTCCCAAAGAAGGTTGATTCAAAATTTACAGGAAGTCTTAAATATTTAACCATTATAAACAAAAAGTTCAATGCGAAGATCTTTAAAAAACTATTAGAAAAAATTTAATATTAAAAACTTCTCAATCAATAAATGGGTTATCATTACCAATTTATTGAGCTAATTTAACAGAACTTAAAAAAAATAGAAATGCATATAATAAAAATTATAGTCCAAAAAAATATTGACTGAACTGATTAATAAATAAACTAGGTTTATGGTAATCCTAGATATTTGAAAAACCATAAAGTTCAAATCTTTAAACTGTACGAAACAACCATAAGGTTGCCCTATGAACCAAAAGTTTCATAGATGAATAAATTAAAATGTTTTAATACCAGAAAGATGATTATGTCAAATAATGATAATCAAAAATATTAGATCAAATAGATCAAAGTCCTAACGCATTTAGTTTCCAGTTAAATGCTGATTAATTAAATAAAAAAAGTAGAAAAGATCAGAAAAAAAGGTCATGCGTATTCTAGCCATTTCTTTAAAATACCTAAACTAGCAGCACTTTGAGTACCAAGTTTTTTTGTTAAATATTTAACAAAAGAAAAAATATATCAAATATCTATAATTAACGAATTAAAATATAGATTAAAATTTTTCAACAGGTCAAGATATCTTCAATAAATTAGAAGTATTAGAACAAAATAATAACTATGTCAAAAATTATATTAAAAATAATAAAGATTTAAATGAATTTTTTCTGAAAAAGAAATTGGCATTTTAAAAATAATGAATATGTTTCTAACGAGAAATATAGTGATTTTAAAAATGCAAGAGAATCTCGAAAAGTTAGTGCTGAATATGATGATTTTGTTTCTAAAAGTAATAAGTTATATCTTTTGTTACTTCACATTTAGAATTAACAGATGAAAATGGTGATATTAACCATCATGATGAATTAAATTTTTCTGAAAATGAAATGAAAAAATTAGTTAAAGAATCTAAATAAAAATTAGCTCATGTTATGATTCAAAAGATGAAAAATAAATATTATGATCGAAAAACTTTTATATAAAATTGAAGAATAATTTAATTCCTCAAGCAAAATTAATAGAATTATTAAAAACATTATTCTTGATATTTATGATCAATCTTTTTTAGAAATAACAAATCAGATAGATGTAGATATTGAATCAAGAAATTCGGATTTTTATTTAGAAGTAAACAAATTAAAAGACTCTATTAAAGTTGTTGTAATTAATAATTTTCAAAAATTAGTTTTAAATCCAAAGAAATTCCTGAAAGAAATGAAATAGATAAAAAAATAAAACAAAATTTAGTTAATGATAATAGTGAAGGTAAATTAATGAAAAAATATTACAAAATATCGATTAATATCAAGAGATAAAGTTGATAAATTAATTAAAGAATTAGAAGCAATTGAAGAAGAAAATACAGTTGACATATTTAAAAAACATCAAGTATTACGTTAATTCATGGCGAACTTGCTAATCATACTCTTACAAATAGTAAATACACACTAAAATTTATTAACTTTAAGTGTGTATTTATTTCTTTATTTTTGATATTTTTATCATTTTTTTGACTATAGATATTAAATTTGTTCAATTTTTCTTAATTATTTTAACCAAAATGAATAACAAAAGGTATAGTCAAGGTGAATACTAATAATATAAGAAAGAAATATATAGTCAAGTTATTCTATTGTTTTTTTAAAGTATTTTAGGAGTCTAAAAAAATTTATTATAAATTGGTATTATATTTTAAAAAGTAACAATAAAAATACTAGCATTTGTTTCAAAATATGATTCTACTAAAATACCATTCCATTATTTAGAATTTCTCTTTTCCTTATAGTTCACTATGAACCGTTACTATGACTGAATCAATCACAACAATGTCAGCAATTTTATTCTCAATAACAAGCTCTAAAAACTTCGAATAATTCTTCACCTGTATTTGGTTTAACTATTGAAATATTATCTAAATAAGTTCTAATATTTTTAGCATATTCGCTATTAAATATATGTTTAACATTAATGAATATAACTTTATAACCATCCTTTTGACCTTGAGTTAACATTTGAAGTGATATTGTTGTTTTAGCAGAAGATTCATTTCCAAATATTTCAATTATTCTGCCTTTTGGTATTTGATTTATTCCTGTTATTTTATCTAAATTTAAACTTCCTGTTTTATAAATACCACATGTGAAATTATCATTACCTAAATAAATTAAATCTTTCCTAATTTTAATTCTATTAATTTATAAATAAAAAAAACTTACTATCAAAAATAAGTTTTTAAAATCATTATTGTTTCATTTTTTTACGATAGATTAAAACCCCGCCAATAATCAAACCAATTAATAGAAGACCTCCACCAACAGAAGCACCGATAATAATACCTAGATTATCATTAGTAGTAGGTGGATTAACAATAGGAATAATTTGCAATTTATCCATTGTAGTTCCTCATTTTATTGCATTTTCCACACTAACAAATATGTTAGTACTTTCTGTTAATTTAATTCCTTTTGGAATTATGCTTGTTGTTCTAGTAAAAGCACCAGTACCAATATTTGTTGCAGCTAGTAAATCAATAGTAGTTAAATTAGTTGCTCCTTGAAAAGCAGTAGCACCAATACTTGTTATATTAGGTAAATTAATAGTAGTTAAAATAGTTGCTCCTTGAAAAGCACTTTCACCAATGCTAGTATAATCAATAAAATCACTTGCTACTAAACTACCATCTCATTTTGGTCCTTTACTTGCGATAAGGATATCAGCATCAGCTTTAGTAAATATTTTTTCAACTTTAGAAATGTCTATTAATTCTATAATTAATGAATCATTTTCATTCAAAGTTCGACTTGATTTATTACTTAATAATGTAATTGATAACAAAATTGAAAGAAAAATACCTCCTAATAATATTGTTGTTTTGTGAAATTTTTTATTCATTTTATTCTTTCTTTATATAATAATTATAGATTGGTATTGAAATATTATTTAAATAAATTCCTAAATTTTTAGTATACCAGTCATTAAATCTATGTTTAAGATCAATGAATATAACTTTATAACTATTTGACTTTGAGTTAATATTTGAAGTGATATTGTTGTTTTAGCTGAAGATTCATTTTCAAATATTTCAATTATTCTGCTTTTTGGTATTTGATTTATTCCTGTTATTTTATCTAAATTTAAACTTCCTGTTTTATAAATACCACATGTGAAATTATCATTACCTAAATAAATTAAATCTTTCCCTAATTTTGATTCTATTAATTTAAATTATTTTCAAGATGAAACTAAATATACTCAATCAATATTTAAACCGAAAGCTTCTGGCACTCTTTAAGATATTAAAGGACAAAATGATGTAGCAACTATAAGCAATAATATTTTTAAAATAATTAGAATAAATTCCGTCAAATGGTGAATATAATGTTTTTGATGTTAGTGATTATATTAGTTATCATTCCAATGGTGTTTATGTTAATTTTTCATTAATCAATTATTCAAAATAAAGCCTTAGCACTATATTATTAATGAATGGTGCTGGTAATCAAATTTTTAATAAAAAAATATTAGTGGGAATAAACCAAACAATAGATGCTAAATTTACTACAACATTTAATTAAGGAAAATGATGAAAAAAAATAAAAGTAATATTTTAACAATCAATTATGAAAATAAGAATATTGAAATTGTCATCCCTAATATTCCAAAAGACAAAATAATGGGTTCATATTTCAACAAAATTAAATATGTTGTTAATACAAATTCAAATTATTTTGAATCATATAAACAAAATAAATTAACAGTCAGAAATAGAATAACAATAATTGATAATAAAATAAGTTATTCAAACCCTCAAGATGAAATTTTTTATAAAAGTATAATTTTACAAAGAAACACAAAATCAATTTCGGTAGCTAATGTTTCGGGACAAATTCTGCTGCTTGAAACAGTTATTCTGCATTAAGTTTTAAAGGATTTTAAAAGAAGGAAACAGGCAAGTTCATTTCAACATAAGCGTCGGAGCTAGTTTAAAAGGTATTAGTTAAAATTATACAATAGGGATTATAAACGGTGATATAATAAGTGGTATTGATGCAAATGATGTTTATGCTTTTCATTTGCGATTAACTTCAAAAAATGAATTAACTTTATATTATGGTAACGTAAGCTATTTAATAATTGATGTTAATGAGTTTAAGATTTATGGAAAGCTAAAATAAAAATGAATATAATTAAAAAAATAGAATTTGTAGATACATTAATTAAGGATGTCGATTCGAGAATGGATCTTGTTAATCAAATTAGAGCTAAAAATTTAAACGAAATAAAATCGGTAGTTAATTTTAATGCTGATTACATCACTAATACTGTTGAAGTGAATATCAAAGATAAACAGGATACCTTAATTGCAGGAACTAACATTACTATTATCGGCGATGTGATTTCAACTCATACTGAATCCGGACGTAGTTATACAAATAATTATAATATACAAGATTATAAAGAACTAGCGTCAGGTTCAAATTGAACGAACGCGTTTATAAAAATGGCGACTGATTGTGCCAATCAAAGTGATGTATCAATTTTCATTCCAAAATATGAAAATAATTATTACATTAATAGTAGATTTACATTAACCGGTTTAAAAAGATTTAGAATTATAGGTGATGGCACGATTGCTCCAGTTAATGGACAAGAACCACAAATTGGAACGTTTGATATGGTTAATTGTTCTGACGGTATTATTGAAGGTTTGAACTTTTGGGGTAATAAAGATAACACGCCTGATACTAATATCGGGTTACAATCATTAGTGAGATTAAATAATTGTGATAGATTAAAGTTCATTAATTTAACTTTTAAACAAACTCATCAAACTGCTATTAATGGCGATTATGATTTAACAAATATTAGTTTTGAGAATATTAATTTTGAAGATATTGGGGAGCACCCATTTTATTTTGGTGGGACAAATTACAAAAATTTCTATTTTAAAAATATTAATGTTAATGGTTTTGGAACTGGTGCACCTAATGAATCGAGAACAATTAACGTTGTTAAATTTAGAACAAAAATAGCAAGTGATATTAAGGCTGAAAATATAATCTTAGATAATATTAAAGCATACGATAACAAAGTTGTTAGTGGTAATAGACAGTTGTTAGGTGCTTATAACGTTAGAAGTGTAACTGTTTTAAACAGTTCAATTATTGGAGCATCTACTTCTTTATTATCGATCAATACTGGCACTGATAGGGTATATGTTGATAACTGTGTTTCACAAGGTAAGTATCTTATTTATGGAATTAGCAGTGAAAACCCAGGTTCAATTGGAGAACAAAAAATTACCATTAGAAACTCAAAATTGATAGGTTCTATTTCTAACCTAGGTGATATTGCTTTAATGGAAAATTGTGATTGAACTGCTGCTGAAAGAAATTTTAACAATTCACTTGATAAATTAGAGAGAAACACAACACCTACTTTTAGAAATAATCGCATCAATATTTTAACAAACAGAATCCATATCGATCAATTTAATCACAAAACATTTATTTTTGAAAATAATACTTTTTTTGGAACTACAACGGCTCCATATTTTGAATTATCAAAAAATGATACGATATTAAATGGCGATATTATTTTTAGAAATAATATTTTACAAAATTCGATAACATCGTTTTGTAAGATAGCATCACCATTTTTAAAAAGTTCAATTTTTATAGGGAATAAATTAAACGCAATAATGATTGTAAGTGATTTTAATAATGAAATTGAAGGTTTAATCAAAATAAATAATATTTATAGATTAACACCTGGTTTTGAAATTACTGGTAAAAATGGTGTGTTAAATAATAACATTGATTATAGTAATTTTTCAAATCAAATAAATATCTTACAAGAAAAATTAATTGCAGGAGATAACATTACAATTGTTGGTGATACTATTAGTGCAACAGGTGGTTCTAGTATTGGTGGTGTTTGAGAAGAACCTGAATTAACGATTGTTAATGGTGAAATAACAGCTGTTCCAAATTTATTTAATTCGTATAATCAAATAGTTTTAATTAATGGTTTTGATGGTTATGTTTTTAGCGGTTCTTATGGAGCGCCAAATATTAGTTTTAATTCTTATCAAAATAGTAGTGAAAATATGATTGGTTTTTCAAAAAATTCTAGAACTTATGAAAGAATAACATTGTCTTATTCTCAAATAACAAGTTCATTAATTTTAAAAGTTAATGGTGTAAAACGAAATATTGTTAATATTAATGGTTTTATTATTGCGGGTTTAAAAGTAGTTGGGACAAAAACGGTTGTAAAACAAAATAAATAGAAATTTAATATGAAAATAATTAACTGCTCAGTTATAGTAGTTGGGATGATTATTCTCGTAACAACAGCAATAACGATTTTTGTTCAAGTAATTATTCACAAATTTAACAGAGTGAATAGATAATAAAAAACAAGCAAATTTTTTATTATCTTCTTTAAAAAATCATGAAGGAACAAAGCTACATGTTTGGTAGTAGGTCCAATTCTTTCTATTACTTCTCTTTGTTTATACATGAACCTTGTTTTTAATTAGGAGAAATCATAAAGAAATAAAAAGAACTAGAAAAGTTATTAAAATAAAAAATAAATACCCTTTTCAATAATACGTTTCTACTTCTAATGCTTTATGGTAATGGTTATAAATTTTTAGTTAAAATACCGAAGCAATCATTTTTTGATTTTTATTGATGGTTACTTTATTCTGTTTTGCGTTGTTTTCTTTTTTTATTAAACTTTTTTACAAAGAACATATGATCAGTTACTTCATTATATTTCTGCTAGTGAAGGGAATTCACATCAAGGAATTTATGATGTTTATTTTTTTAAAAACAAACAATAATACTAATAATGTTTCTGGAAGAAACTTTAAACGAAATGAACAATTATTAAACTTGAGTTTAAAACAAAAATCCGAAATATTTATCATTTGTTTTCCTGAAAACATTTTGTAGAAAAACTTTTAATGAAAATTATCTTATTGCAAAAGTAAATGAGAATTGATTGAAAATTATCCATCAAAACAATCATCATATCTTATGGTCCATATATAGATTTTATTCATAATGAAATTATGAATAAATATGTGCAATATGAAATTGATAATATTTTAATGAAATATGAAAATATTATCAATTATGAAAGAATTAATCATAAAAATACTTTAGCTTTTGATTAAAAAACTAATAATAATATTATTGATATATCATATAAAAATGATGTTGGTTTTGGTAACAATAATCAACTTGATAAAGCACAAAACATGGATATTGATAGTGTTAAAAGTAAATTATTACTTTTAATAAAATAATTTTAATTCTTATAATCTATAAATTTATTAGATAGTAGTTTGATTCTGCTATTCGGCACCAACTCTCTAAAATTAAAAACCTTTATTTTAAATAAAGGTTTTTTTATTCTTTATGAAACTTTAATAAGATTAGTAAAAATGTAACGATCTTAAATTGAAAACTAATTTTTACTTCTATTACATCTAATATGAACAGCTTGTAAATTATCAATAGAGTTATTAACACCTTTTGATTTTGGTATTATATGAGCTATATTTCAAGCGTATAAACTATTTTTTTGAGAAATAACACTCTCATGTGAACCATATAACATTGTTTCTCAACAGATTCCACATAATCGATGATCGTTAGGAGAATAATCATTATTTCTGCAACTACAATATGGAGCGTTTTTTCATATTGTTTTTGTTTTATTATTATATTTATCCATTATTCTTTAACTTCTATTTCTTCATAAGAAAAACATTCATTACAACATCCTGGATACAAAGTATAAACATGACAATCACATCCCCATTGATACAATTTTCTACTATTTTAATCATCCATTGCCTCTTTCTAAAATTGTAATTAAATCAATAAAATTTGATTTAGGATTATTTATTATATTTATATAATATTTAAATTGTTTTCCATGTTCTAGTTATTCAGATAAAAATCAAGTATTTTACCTAAAGATTTTGGTTCATTATTATATTTGTCTATTTTTTTTCAATTCAATTTTTATGCAATTATTCTTCCTCATAATATTTAATTTATTTTAAATATGTACACTCCACAAAAGAAAAATATATAGTATCTAATGATTTAATTAATTTTAATTTTTGATAAATCTTTAATAAGTTTTATAATATATTTAAAATAAGGAAAATAAAACATGAGTAAACTAGTAGAGAGAGAGAGAGAGAGAGAGAGAGAGAGAGAGAGAGAGAGAGAGATTTTAATTCCTTAATTTCCAAAAAAGATACTTTAATAAAACAAATTAAAAATTTTGATAATAAATATTTTAACCAAGATCAAAAAATAATAGCAATAAATATTTTGAAAAATGCTCCTGAAACTGAAGTTCAAGCATATGCTGATTTTTTATTTATGAAAAGAAGAACAGGCTTTGCATTTGACTATTCACCTGAAATAGCAAAGGGTAGAATTATAACTCTTAGAGAAGATATAGGTAGAAGAATAAATGTTACTGATGATATTAAAAGTTCTGAAAATAAACTAATTATTGGTGATAATTATAATGCATTAAAAGCACTATTAATAACACATAAAAATTCAATAGATATTATATATATTGACCCACCATATAATACTGAATCAGCTAAAAATGATGGTAATAATGATTCTTATAAAGATGGTTCTTCATCAAAATTTATTTATAAAGATAAATTTGGTCGTTGCGGATGATTAAATATGATGAAAGATAGATTAACTCTTGCAAAAGATTTACTTACTAATGATGGAGTTATTTTTGTTTCTATAGATGATTCTGAACAAGCTTATTTAAAAGTTTTAATGGATGATATATTTGGTGAAGAACATTTTGTAGGAAATTTAGCACAAGATAAACAAAATTCAATATTAGACCAAGATTTTATTCAATCAAACCATGATTATGTTTTAGTCTATAGCAAAAATATCCAAAAACTTTCTTTTGGTAGTGATAGGATTAGACAAAATAAAATTTATGAAGATAATATTGGAAAATTCATTCTAAAAGGTAGTATAACAAACGGAAACAAAGATAGTATTTTAAAAAAACATCATCTTTGTGGTTATACAATTTATTATAATTCCTTAAATAATGATTTTATTCCTGTCAATGATTATAACTTTGAAGCAGCAAAAAAATATTCAACTGAAGAGGATAGAGTCTATTTGCCTTCTTTAGAAAGATATGATTTAATTTTGAAGGGATATATTAAAATAAGACCTCCTAAAAGGATTGGTGGAGCACTTGGTAGATGAACATGAAGTTTTGAAAATTTTGTGGAAAATAAAGAATATATATATATAAATAAAAATAATAAAATTGAAAAAAAGCATCGAATACTTACAAAATTAAAGGTTGGGGATTATTTTGATTTGATTACTGAAAAATCTAATATTAGAAGTATTATAAATCTTGATACATTGAAGTATTCTTCAAGCAATGGAGCAAATATATTGACATCTATTTTTGGCTTTAATATTTTTGAAATTACCCCTAAAAATATTAACTTGATAAAATATTTAATAAATTTAAATTTAAATAAAAATGCTATTATTCTTGATTTTTTTGCTGGATCTGGAACTACTGGCCATGCTGTTATGGATTTGAATAAAGATGATGGCGGAAATCGTAAGTTCATTTTAGTTACCAATAATGAGAATAATATTGCACATGATATTACCTATGAAAGATTACATAGAATTATTAAAGGTAAAGGAACTGAAAATGAAAAAGATTTTAAGTGAATTAAAAAGAATGAAGCATATAAAAATAGTGAATTAAGAGTTATTAATATTGATGATAGTGTGAGAATATCTTTAGATGCAAAAATACATGACAATGTCTTTGAAGACTGTAAAAATGGACTAAAACTTTTAAATAATAAATATAATAAAAAAGATCTGAATTTATATTATGATTTAGCTGCTTTAAATCCTCTTGAAAAGGATTGTGAATAATTTATGCAACTTACTAATTCACAAAACAGAGTAGTTTCAAAATTATTTAATAAATACTTAAAAAGACAAGAATATAAATTTGTTTCATTTAAAGCTCCAACTGGTTCTGGTAAAACATTTATGGCATCTGAACTTATTTCTAGAATTTTTTCTGAAGAATATGGAAAAAACAAAACAAAAACTGTTATAGTTTTTGCTACTGTTTCTAATGCCGAATTACCTAAACAACTTTCATTAAAACTAGAAAATTATAAAAAATATCATGAATTTAAAAATTATACAATTGAATATATTTTTTCTCCTTCTACTAGTAAATCAAATAAATCTGAAGATATAAAAGAATTTGATTTAAAAGATAATAAAGTTTTTGTTTTTGGAACTTCTTCATTTAGAGAAAATACCTTATTTCATCAAAATAAAACATTAGAAAATTTTATTCAAGAAGCTAAAAATCAAAATTATGAAATTATTTTTATAAGAGATGAAGCACATATAGGTTCTAGGAGAGAATTACCTAAAGATTTATTAGAAAACTTTGATGATAAAGTTAAAACAGCTGCAAGTTTTGTTATTGAAATGACTGCAACACCAAAAAAAGATAAAAATTTTGTTGAATTAACGATGAAAGAAATTAGTGAAGATGATGTCTTTTTACTTAAAACTAAACAAGCGCCTTTGGATTTTAATTCTAATGAAATAGAAAATGAAGAATTAATTGATCATGCAATAGCGACTTTTATTGAAAGTAAAAAAGAATATGAAAAGATAGAAAATATTATTATTCAACCAGCTATGTTAATTCAAATTATGAATGATGCTGATAATAAAAAGAATTTTCAAAAAAATAAGGATTTCAAGGAAGGACTAGAACTATTAGAAAAAAAATTAAATCAAAATGGTTTAAAATATCTAAAATACTTAAATAGTAAACCAGAAGTTTTTAATACAAATGTTCCTGCAACTTTAGAATATGCCTCTAAACTTGATTCACATATTGATGTAATTATATTTAAAGTCGGACCTGCAACAGGTTGAGATATTCCTAGAGCTAATATGTTATTGCAATTAAGAAATGTTTCTTCTGAAAGTCTTAATACTCAAACTGTGGGAAGAATTATGAGAAATCCTATTCCATCATTAGAATGAAACAAAATTACTGATAAATATTATTTATATTCAAATTATCAAAAACCTAGTAGAGATTTAGCTACTTATAATTTAAAAGATGAATTTTTAGAAAAAAAATTATATTTTGGACAAGTTAACCAAGAGTCAAAAATATTTATTGAAAATAATGAATCATATAGAAATTCTATTATTGATTACATTAAAGGTGTTGATTTTAGAAATATTATTCAAGATTTAAATGATGATGAAATAATATATAATTCTATAAATTATGGAACAGTAGTTCAAATTAATAAAATTGTAAATTATGTTGACTTAAAAATTTATAATATCAAAAAATCACTTGAATTAGAAAAAGCATTTAAAGTTAGTTTATTTAATAAATATTTAGAAGAAATTAGTAATAAGACACATAAAAATATTGAAAAAATAAAATATGCTTTTTATAATTTGTGTATAACAAAAATTAAAGAAATTATGAAAGAAAATACTGATTGAATTCATAGTGAAGATCCTTATATTATTAGGGATAATGGAAGATTATTATCCAATTATAGTATTTGAATTGATAATGAAAAACCAAAAAAATTTAATTCAGAAAAATTTAAAAATTATGGTTATTTTCTTATTAATGAAAGTAATAAGAAAAATAATATTCAATTTTTAGACTCAAATCCAGAATTAGTTTTTTTTGAAAAATTTATGAAAGAATTACCTCAAGATAAAAAAGATGAAATAAAATTTTTTGCAAAAATGCCAACACTTGGATCAGGAATTTATTTTGAATATTATTCAAGTGAAGATGCTTCAATTAAAAAATCTTATATGGATGTTGCTATTGAATATAAAAATAAAATTATTATGGTTGAAATAAAATCTAAAGAAAATGATTATGATCCTAAAAAAACTGATAATTTAGTTACTGCATATAAAATGTATATGCAAAATTGTTCTAATACAAATCTTAATTTAGTTGTATATAAACATGATCAAACAAATAGTCAATTATCCCTTATGATTGATGGGGTATGAGTTGAAAATTCAAGTTTTAATAATGCGATAAATAATTTACTTAATTAAAATATAATAAAAAACCTTTATCTTGAGATAAAGGTGTTTTATTGCTTTCTTTTGTATAAGTATTGACATTGTATATATATATATATATATAATGTCTTTATTAAATATAGTTTTAATCAAAGGGGAATTAAATGCATAAAAGTACTAGCAAAACCTTATTATCAGTTTTATTGGGAGGTGCATTTCTTTCAATTTTATTACCAATTACATTATTAAGTAATAATGTAAATCTAACTTTAGACGAAAATACTTCATCAAGTATAAAATCAAGAAATACTTCTAAAATAGAAAAAATATTTACTAAAGCTGATGCTGATCTGCTTATTGCAAGTAAGGGATTAAATTGAGATGGTAATTTAGTAGCAAATGATTTTATTGGTTATACTAGTATTGGTGATTTTGCTTTTGTTAATAATCAAGAATTAAAAGCAGTAACTTTATCAGATACTATTATAACAATTGGTATTGGTGCTTTTTTTGGAGCAACTGGTTTCACTACTATTGATTTACCTGCTGCAACAGGTATTGGTGATTATGCTTTTATGTATGCAACTAGTTTAACTACTATTGATTTACCTGCTGCAACAGGTATTGGTGATTATGCTTTTATGCAAGCAACTAGTTTAACTACTATTGATTTACCTGCTGCAACAAGTATTGGTGATGGTGCTTTTCAAGATGCAATTGGTTTAACTACTATTAGTTTACCTGCTGTTGTAATTATTGGTAAAAATGCCTTTAAAGGAACAACAAGCATAGTTGATGGCGGAATTAAATTAAAACCCAGTTTTGAAACAAATAGTATTAATGCTACTTTTTGGGGAACTACTAGTGATAAAATTCAATGATTTAGAAGTAATAATGTATTTTTTTATATTATTATAGGTGCTTCAGTTGGTAGTCTTTTATTAATCGGTTTAACTGTTGGAGGAATCTTAATGTATCGTAAAAAAACTCAAGGTTCAACTAAATCTAAAGGAGTTGTTTATGAATAGAAAAGAAGAATTAGTAGCTGATCGTGTTGCTATTAAATTAGCTGATGAAAAGGCAGAAGTAACGATAAATATTATGAAAAGGGCTGAATATAATATTCAGAATCTTAATAGTATATTATCACGTATGAAGTGAACTTCAATATTGAATATTGTACTTATAATTCTTGCTATTATTGTTATTAGTATTGGATTTAGTTTAGGTAATAATCTTATTGTTATTATTATTGGATTAGTTTTATTTATTATATTTTTAGTATTAAATATAAAAAATAGTTTAACAATATTAAGACATCGTTGAAAATATATTACACAAGGTCTTTATAAAGTTGATGCTTTTGAAGAAATTGATAGTATCAAAAAAAAGTTTGGATTTTTAACATTATTTTTATTTTGTCCAGTTTTTTCTTTAATTTTCGCTAATAAAGCTATGATTGCTAATGAAGAAGCTCAAAAAGTGGCAAATGACTTTAGAGAAGATGTTCAAGCTGATAAAATGAATAAAATATAATTGAATTTTATTAATTACCTATATATTTTTGAAAAATGAATCTAAATTTAGAAAACTATAATGATGCAAAATGTATAAATTTAATTTTTATAGATATATTAAAATACTAGAACAATAAAAAAATAACTCAAAGATATCTTTGAGTTATTTTTTTATTGTTTACAAATCTTGAAAATGATCGATTTTATATGATCATTTCTTCTAAAAGATCATATAAATAAAATAGATAAGATTTTATTTTAAGGATTAATAAATGGATAAAACAGTAGAGAGAGAGAGAGAGAGAGAGAGAGAGAGAGAGAGAGAGAGAGAGAGAGCTTCTTGTTCTTTCACCTTTTGTTAAATGAGTAGGTGGAAAAAGAAAGGTAATCAAAGATTATCTAGATAATCTACTACCTAATCTTTTATATTCAGATAAGTTTAATACTTATTATGAACCTTTTTTAGGTGGAGGAAGTATGTTATTGCATCTTCAACCTAAGAAAGCTATTGTTAATGATATTAATAATGAATTAATAACTGCTTATAAAGTTATTAAAAATAATGTAACTGAATTAATGAATTTGCTTAATTCTCATAAGGAAAAACATACTAAAGAATTTTACTATGAAATGAGAAGTAAATTATTTACTGATTCAATTGAAATTGCTGCAAGATTCATTTATTTGAATAAAACTTGCTTTAACGGATTATATCGAGTTAATTCTAAGGGATTATTTAATGTTCCATTTAATAATGTAACTAAAGAAAAATTAAATCTGTATAGTAAAGAAAATCTTTTAAGATTAAATCAATATTTTAATAATAATGAAATTAAATTTTTAAATATTGATTATTTAGAATCAATATCAAGTGCTAAAAAAGGAGACTTTATTTTCATTGATAGTCCTTATGATTATGAAATTGGAATAAATGGATTTACTAGTTATAATAAAAGCGGTTTTAATCAAAAAAACCAAGAAGAGTTAACTAATAAACTAATTAATTTAGATAAAAAAGATGTAAAGTGAATGGCTACTAATCACAATACTGATTTAATTAAAAGCTTATATAAAGATTTTAAAATGGAATTTATCAAGACTAATAGAAGTATCAATTCTAATGGTTTAGATAGAAAATTAACAGGAGATGAAGTTGTTATTTTTAATTACTAATTAAAAATAACAATACCTGATTAATTATGAATATAAAATTACAAAAATATATTGAAACTTTAACATTAACAAACAGAACTTTAGATAAGTTAGTTGATATTGATAAAGTTAAAAATAATATGGCTAAAATCCAAATGGATTTAAATTCTTTAAATTACATTTTATCAACTTCAGTTGAACAAACTTTAGCTAAAATAGATGAGTTATGAGCAGAAAATGAAAATTGCTTTAAATCTGTTCTATTAATTTTAGCCGTTAAAGAAAATAAGATGTTAATTATTCACAATAACATTGATATTGAAATTAAAGAACTTATCAAAACTAAAGAAGGAGTTAAAACTCTTCTAATTGAAACTTCTATGATTGAATTACTATCAAATGGAAGTATTAAAAACTTAGTTGATTACTGTTATGGTATTGAAGTTGGTATGGATACTAATGCTCGTAAAAATAGAGGGGGTTCAAAACCTGAACTCTATATTGAATCTGAATTAAAAAATATTTTTAAAGATCGAAAAGAAATAATAATAACTACTCAATCGATTGTTTTAAAAAATGGTGAAATTGAATTATTAGATAATAAAAGATTTGATATAGTAATTAAAAATATTAAAACTAATAAAATTATCTTAATTGAAATTTCTTGATTTAATGCTGGTGGATCTAAAATAAATTCAAATGCTAAAGAATATAATGAATATAACGAACTAATTAAAAAAATTGATAATTTGAAATTTATTTGATTAGCAGATGGCAAAGGAATGACTAGTATTAAAAAGAATTTAGAAAAATTTATTGATCATGACTTTATTTATAATCATGAACAATTTTTAAACGAAATTAAAAAATTAATTTAAGATAAAACATCTAAAATAATTGAATTATTTTAGATGTTTTATGTTATACATAAATAAGGATGATTAAATTAATAAATAATATTATGATTGCACAATTATCTAGAAACAAAAATAATTTAAAGGAATAAAATGGAAAACAAAGAAAAATTAGAAAAAACAAGGACAAATGTTACTGATCCTAATGTTAATAAAAAAACATCTAGTAGTTGAGTAACTAGTGAATTTCTTATGGAAAAAGTAAGAAAAATAACTTCCAACAATAGTAAAGCATGAAAATTTTTTTGATTCCCACCAGTTAGTATTTATTTCAATATAAAAGTAGGAATTTTAGTTGGAAGTTTGCATAATGAAATAGAAGATAAAGAAAAATGAAGAACATTGATTATATGCACTGCATTCATACCATTCATACCTATATCTCAAATATTAACATCTACACGTCTATCTAAACTTAAAAATAAGTTAACTTATGGGGATGATTAATATAATTATTATATGATAAAAGTAAAAATAAAAATGAGTAATCAAGAAACTGAAATTAATAATAGTTATTAAGTAAAAATTAATCTGAATATAATATATAAGGGTAAAATAATAGGATTGTTATCCTATTATTTTTAATATAATAACATTTTATAAATATCAAGGCGATTAAAATGAGTAAAAAAACAATTACAATTGAAGAATATTATTTAATGAGTAAAAGATTATCAATTCTTAAAAAATGGTCACTTGCTTCAATTTGACTTTTTATTTTAAGTTTAATTACATTAATAGTTTTAATTTCTAATCCTTATTGATGAATTCCGTTAATTATAATTGGATTAACTTTTTTGATTAACTTTTTTTTGGGTTTTGCTATTTTAGTTACTAATTGAAAAAATGAAGCAATTATTAAAGATGCTAATTTATGAGGAATATTAACGTTAATATTATTTGGACCAATATCTTCTTTAATTTTTGTTGCAAGAGCAAAAAATTTTAATTCATTGACTTCTGTTGAATAAATTAAAATCATTGATATTAACTGAAAAAATAAAAAAGGTGAAAAATCTTAATTAAGTTTATAGAAAATAAGACAAAATAACTTGATTATGGCTATGAATATATAAAAATCTAATATTTATTTTTAAAAAGTTATAATTTTTAAAAGATAGCAGTTAAAAATGAATAAAAAACTTTTAATCATTAAGATATTAGCAATTATTTCATTATGTTTAATTCCTTTGGTTGTAATTCCTTTGGGTGGAATAATTATTATTTTTATTAATATTGTTTCAGCAATTATAATTTTGGCTACTGATTGAAAAAATAAAGAAATTAATAATAATAAAACTATATGAGGAATTTTGACATTATTGTTATTAGGACCAATATCTTCATTAGTATTTTCTATTCAGTCTATAAATATTTATCGATCTATTAATGATAATTATGATGATATAGATAACAATCAAAAACAAGCAGATAATTATGTTGAAGAAAGAATTAGTCATAAATCTGAAAATCAATATTTTAAATATACTGATAATCAAGAAGAAGATATAAATTCTTATTTAATACATTCAAGATTATTACAAATTAAAAATTTATCAATTGCTTCATTGGTTAGTTTTATTTTATCAACAATTCTTTTAATAATTTTTTCATTTACAATTCCATTTATAATTTGAATTCCTATCATTGGCATTTCTTTATCAGGAATTATTAATATTATTTTAGGTATTTTAATTTTAACTACTAATTGAAGAAATAAAGATGTTATTAAAGACGCACTTATTTGAGGATTATTAACATTAATATTAATAATACCTGGACCAATAAGTTCTTTAATATTTATATCAAGAGCTAAAAATCTAAAATCACTAGAAACTATTGATAATTCAAGTAGTGAAAAACAAGATCAAGAGATACAATAGATTAATAATACCTTGATGTTTATGTTCAAATTCTATATATCGATTGAAAAGAGATAAACTTAATATTAAAAAACCTGAATCAGAATAAAACTAATTTTCATGATTTTAAGGAAAAAGTTTTAGAAAAATTGATAATTAATTAGATAAAGATATTTAAATTTAATAATAATTATTAAGTAAAAATTAATATAATATAAATTAGAATAATGACTTGATTTGTTATTTTTTTATTAAATCATAAAAAAAGGGTTTCAACAATGAATACTGATATCAAAAAAAATATTTTAAGAACAATAGTTGATATGGGTGAATTAAAAGGTTTTAAAATTCACAGATGAAATAGAACTAATTTAAGTTGTTTTGAAATTCCAAGAAATTTAATTAAAGCTGTAAAAGATATAGAACATATAAATAATTCAGGTATTTATTTTTTGATTAATGAAGAAAATAATAGTTTATATATTGGTCAAACAACTGATATTTTAAATCGATTAACTGATCATAATAGAAGTGAAAAAGAATTTACAAAAGCTATTGCCTTTGTAACTGATAATAATGATTTATCAAAAACATTTATTGATTTCTTAGAATGATATTATATATCAGAATTAAAAAATGGAAAATCATGAAAAATGATGAATGAAGAAAAGAGAGAGAAAAAACCAAATATTGATCAATTTGAAGAAATTCAAATATTAAATTTAATTCTGGAAATAGATTCTTTATTATTTTGTACTGGAATTATTTTAACTGAAAGAAAAAATATTAATAAAACAAGTGAAATATTTACTTGTAATAAATCAGAGTCTGTATTTGAAAACGGAAAAATAACTATCTTAGCTAATTCTACTCTTCCTTTTATTGAAGAAAAAAAAGATAAAATGGATGTTAATAATACTTATTATCATGAAAATTATAAAATACTATCAGATATGCAAAATCAATTAATAGATTGAGAAACAGAAGGTATTATTAAAAGAGATAATGGAGAATATAAAGTTCTTATAGACATTAAACTATTATTCCCAACTAAAGCAGCAATGTATGCAAAAGGTCAATACTCTGCTAGTGGTTGAGAAGACTGAAAAAATAAAAAAGGAGAAACTCTTAATCAAGTTTATAGAAAATAAGACAAAATAACTTAATTATAGTTATGAATATAAAAATCTTATTTTATTTTTAAAAAGTTATAATTTTAAAAGATAAGAGTTAAAAATGAATAAAATTACAAATAATGAAAAAATATCCTTAATTAAAAAAATTTCAACTATTAAAGTATTAGCAATTATTTCATTGTGTTTAATTCCTTTAGGTGTAGTAGTTTTTTTCTTTGCAAATATGCTATTGCTACTAATAATATCTTGATTATTAGTAATAGTTCCTTCTATTATTAGTTTTGTTTCAGCAATTATAATTTTGGCTACTGATTGAAAAAATAAAGAAATTAATAATAATAAAACTATATGAGGAATTTTAACATTATTGTTATTAGGACCAATATCTTCATTAGTATTTTCTATTCAATCTATAAATATTTATAAATCTAATGATGCTGTTTTGAATGATGTTAAGAAGTATAAAAAACAAGAAGATAATCATGATGATAAAATCTAAAACTAAGGAAATAAAATAATTATTTATATATAGTATAAATTATAATTTATGAGGTATTAAAATATGGAATCAAAAAATTTAACAATAATTACTAATCCGCTTATTAATGAAGCAACTAAAATAAGAACTTTATCAATTGTTGGTATTGTTCTTATTTTTACAGTTATTGGAATTTTTGCAACAATTATTATTTCTATAGTATTTGGTATTAAAATATTATCTATTGATTGAAAAGATGAAGAAATTAATAATGATAAATTATTATGAGGATTATTAACATTATTAGTATTAGGACCAATATCTTCTTTAATTTTTGCTAATACTACTTTAAATAAATTATGTTTATTTTCTTAGACATTAGATTACCAACTAAATATTTATCTATATTAGATCTACCATTTTCAAATTTTTTCCATCAATATCTCTTATTTTTAAATTTATTATGTCAATACTAATGATGCTGTAAAAAAACTCACCTAATAGGTGAGTTTTTTTATAAATGATTTTAATTTTTATTTAGAACATTTTCTTGGAACTGGAGGAGTTCCTTCAACATTACCAACAACAGCATCAATTTGAACTAATGCATCATGATCACTATTAGCAACTTGAACAATTCTTCCTACCGGAATTGAATTTAGGGAAGAAAGTTTTTAAAACTTCTGAAATTGTATCAATATCTGAAATATTTTTAACGAAAATATTTAATTTAACAACATCAGCCATTTCATGTTTAACATCTTCAAGAATAGCTTTCATATTTTCTAAACATTGAGCAGTTTGTTCTTTGATTCCACCACTTACTAATTTATTATCAGCATCAACTGGAAATTGAGAAGAAATATGATTGTAATGACTAAAAGCAACTGAATGTGATAAATGTCCACATCTATAAACTTTAGTAGTGTTATTAGCTTCAATAACAAGTCCATGACGATCTTCAATTAATTGATGGGAAGTTCCATCTCTATGAAAAATGTTTTAACTTTGATTCCAAAGTATTTTCAAGCAAAATAAATACTTTAATATTGAATGATTAGCTTCAAAAAGAGATAGTTCTATTATAAGTACGAACTCTCCAGATATTTATGTTATTTTAAATAAAACAAAAGAACTTTACTATGTTGGACAATCAAAAAATGTATTAAAAAGAATAAGATCTTATTTTATTGCAAAAGGCAATGGTGATGTTTATGATGATTTCAAATATAATAATTTATTTGAAATCACATTCATAAATGTTCAGAATTAGAATTAAATTCAATAGAAAAAATGTTTATTGAAAAATATAAAAGTTCTAATAAATTTAGATAGTATAATATCACTAAATGCAATTATTATTAAATAATAAAATCATTATTAATTAATAGATCATGAGGAGAAATATATGTTAGTTATAACATCTGAAAATATACCAGGTAAAAAATATGAAATCATTGGATTTGTATCAGCAAATAGAACTATGAGTATTTTCGCTAAAACAGAAATTGATAAAGTTAAAAATAAACTAATTAATGAAGCAGAGGCATTAGGAGCTGATGCTATTATTGCTGTTAAACTTTTTTCTACAGCTAATAGTTCAACTGCTATGTATGGAACTGCTGTTAAGTTTGTTGAATAGGTGCTTCAAGAAAAATGTAAATAATAAAAAAAACTCATTTAATTAAATGAGTTTTTTTTATTATTATTGTTTTAATTATTAGATTTGTCTCTATTACACTTGATATTAACAGCTTGTAAATTATCAATAGAGATCAACCTTTAGATTTAGGTACAAGCATATTCACTATTAGGTTATTCACTTTCATGAGCTGCATATAACATATTTCCGCAACTTTTTATAATACATAATTTGTGATTTTCATCACATCTGTTTTCAGTACACTTACAATCTTTAGCTTTATCTCAAACTTTTTTATTTTTAATAACTCTACTCAGACACCTATTAAATTTTAATAAAAACATTTAAACAAACAAGTTTTTTATATAGAATTTAACTAAGTTTTAGCTAAATGCATCATTTCAAATTTTAAATCTTCTAAATCCTCTTTAGTTAAATCTTCATTATCAAAAGCACTTGGCATTTTAAATTCTATTTTTCACTATTTCTTTTTATTTTGTGGATCTCATAATCTCTGAATAACTTATATGTATTACATTTTAAATTACTTATTCTATTATTTCAATAATTAAAACAATTTAGTGATCTTCATTCCAAAGCAATAACAGAATTATCTTTTATAAATTCAATTATTTTATTTTCAATTTCATTACCTTCTTTTTCATCTTTTAATTCATTAGCAGAAGAATAAACATACAACTTATTTTTCCAAAATAGATTCATATATTTCTAAATATTTTCTCATGCCTTTACTTCAATTTAAATGATATCCAAAATGTCTAAGTATATTGATTAAATAAGGAAAAATCTTTTATTTCTATTTGCAAAAGTATGTCTTCTTAAAAGATTAATAAATATTTGACCTATAAAATCAAATATTGTTTTATTAGGTATATTTATATAGTTATTATGATAAATCAAAATAGCATTATTTATTATTCCAATAATTCTGTTTTTCGTTGTATTTTTGAGTTCGACAGTTTCATTATTTATTCTGATAGCTTCAATAATAGATGTTAAAGTTTCTAATAAAAGATCATGAAAAATAATGAATTCAAAAGTAACAAATATTTCTTCAGCATCACTAAATTTACTTTTGAATAAAAATTTATTAAGGTCATCATCAAATATTAATAAAGAATTTTTATGTGTTTTATGAAAATATTCAGTTGGATTGTCTAAAGAGTCTCTAATACAAAATATACTATTTTTTTCATATGTAGTTTTACCTTTTAAATAACAATATTTTAAGTATGTAATAAAAACCAATATTTCGTATAAAATTAAGTTTATAAAAAAAAACATTAACTAAAAGTTAATGTTTTTTTTTTATAAATTATATTTAATTAAATTATTTACAACATTTTCTTGCAACTGGAGGAGTTCCTTCAGCATTACCAACAACAGCATCAATTTGAACTAATGCATCATGATCAATATTAGCAACTTCAACAATTCTTCCCGCTGGAATTAATTTAGGGAAGAAAGTTTTTAAAACTTCAGAAACAGCATCAACATCAACAATATTTTTAACGAAAATATTCAATTTAACAACATCAGCTAAATCATGTTCAACATCTTCAAGAATAGCTTTCATATTTTCTAAACATTGAGCAGTTTGTTCTTTGATTCCACCACTTACTAATTTATTATCAGCATCAACTGGAAATTGAGAAGAAATATGATTGTAATGACTAAAAGCAACTGAATGTGATAAATGTCCACATCTATAAACTTTAGTAGTGTTATTAGCTTCAATAACAAGTCCATGACGATCTTCAATTAATTGAGGAGGAGTTCCATCTCCATGAGAAATAACTGTTTCAACTTGAACTAAGGCATCTTGAGGTAAATCAGTAACTTCAATAATACTTAAAGCTGGAAAGTAATCAACTGCTCTAGCAATAGCTGAATCTGGAAAGAATGTTTTATACATTTCTTTAATTGCAACTGTATTTTTTAAATCTTTTGTATAAATATTTACTTTTACAATATCATCAAATGGAACATCAATGTTTAATAAAATGTTTTTAACATTTGTTAAAGCTTGTTTTAATTGTTCTTTGACTGTAGTACCAACAACTTTATTTGTTTTAGGATCTAGTGGTAATTGAGTTGTAATGTTATTATAATGGCTAAAAGCAATTGATTGTGAGCATAAATCTCATTTAGGTGCTTTATCAGTATTTGTAATAACTTGAACAATATCACCAGCTTGAGGAGCATTAGGAATAGTTCCCTCTCCACAAGTAATAACAGCTTCAATTTGAACTAATGCGTTTAATGGGATATCTTTAACAATAACTTGTGTTATTGTTGGTAAATGTGAAGTAAAGATTGTTTTATAAACTTTTGCAACAATTGCCATATCTGTTAATGATTTAGTAAACATTGTTATTCTAATAACATCATCATTTACATGG
This sequence comes from Candidatus Mycoplasma liparidae, assembly GCA_009884515.1. GTDB lineage: Bacteria > Bacillota_I > Bacilli_A > Mycoplasmatales > Mycoplasmoidaceae > Mycoplasma_L > Mycoplasma_L liparidae. The sequence continues at coordinate 146,803 of RHHX01000002.1, forward strand.
TTAATGCTTTTGATAACTTCTTCAAGATTTTTGAATGATTGAATTGCTTGTTCTTTAATTCCGCCAGCTACTAATTCGTTTGTTACCTGGTCTAATGGTAATTGAGCTGAAAGATAGTTATAATGACTAAAAGCTACTGTTTGTGAAAAATCACAAATCCCCTTAGCTGCTTTATCAGTATTTCTTGCTAATACTACATTGAAGTTACTCATATTTGTCCTTTATTTTTAATTTAAAAAATTTATTATATATAAAATATTATCACCATTTTTATAAATTTAATAATAATAAAATATTACTATTATTTTTTAAAAACAAAATTTAATTAAATTTAGAAAATATTTTTCAAAATTATTCTTTATATAATTTCAATCTTGATTATTATTATAATTTTTTAAATTTCCTAATTGTATCAGAAAATTAACACGCTTAATAGAATTTAAAAGTTGATCAATACCAATAATTTTAAAATCTTCATCAAAGCCTAAATTCTTGTATATTTTTTGAGAAAAAATAATTATTTCTTCAATTAATTCAAATCAATCTGATTCATAAATAGTTTTTTTTATTTTTTGTAATATATCCTTACTATTTGAAATATTTTTATTACATAAATATTCTATAAAAAATAATGCTATAAAATAAAATTTTAAAGATTTAGTATTTGAAGAAATAACATTAATATTTTCTTTTTTTTCAATATTATAAATTTCCGCTATTTTTAAAATAATTTTTTCTTGCTCCCTAAATGATTTTTCTTTTAATATTTTTAAAATATTTTGATAATCTGTAACTTCTAAAATATAATTTGAAAAATCATCAGAAAAAATATTTAATTTTTTTAAATCTTCAAATTCAGATAGTCCATACTTATTTAATAAATATGTTGTTTTATCTACTTCATCTAAATCATGTACATAATCAATAATTTTTGATAAATAATTTTCATTAACATTATCATTTTTTGGTATTGGTAAATGATAATAATTCATAATAGATTCATTAACATTTTTAAAATCTAACATATAGATAATTACAACATTTTTAATATTGAACAAATGTTTTAAAACTTCAAATAATTTTATAGTAAAGTTTGGATTACATCTATCTAAATCATCAATAAAAATATAAACATCACCATAATCAATATTAATACCATCTTGAAGTGCTTTTTTTAAATCATTGAAACTTAAAATATTACTAATTCCAGATTTTTCTTGACTTCATTTTGCTTTATCCTTAGTTTTTTTTCAAGTTGAATTAATTATTCTTAAAAAACTGTTTTGTTGGATCATTTCATCTGATAAACTTGATAAAAAAGAAATCAGCACACCTCATATCTTTTTAATAACTTCATTCTCGTTTTTATTAAAAATACTTAGAATCATTTCAGCAGGGTTATCCAAATAATCATAGTCCCAAGCACTAATAGTAATGATCTTATTAAGATCAATACCTGTATCTGCATTATTTTTTATATATTCCTTTATTTGATTTAAAAATGTAGTTTTACCATCACCTCAACGACCATTTATAACCATATTATAAGAAAGCATTTCATTATTAAATTTATGTTTTTCATTCATTATTTTAATAAATTTTTTAATCTCTGTTTCTCGACTTAATTCTTTAATTTTTGTTTCTTCTATATTCATTTTAAATCTTTCTATAATAACTATTTTAAATTAATTAATATATTTTTATTAAAATAATAAATATTATGGAGGTTAAAATAAAATGAGTGAAAAATTACTAATAGGACATTTTTATAAAATGCTTCATCCTCATAAAGATAATATTAATAATAAAATTTTAAAACATCCTTTCCTATATTTTGGAAGCAATAAAGGAAGAGGCTTATTTATTCAATTTTCTTCAGTAAAATATGATGAAAATGATGAAAATATTGGAAGTTTTTTTAGTAAAAATAATAATTTTGATTTAAATATTATTGATGGTGATATTGATGATGGTCTTCAATACCACTCACAAGCTAATTTAAATTCTTTATATATGTTTAAATTAAAAGAATTAGAAATTGAAGAACAGCATTATATGAAAGAATTTTGAAAAGATTAATTATTTTAGAATTTAAAGATGATTGAGTAAACAAAATAATTAGAAAAAGAAATGGACTATAAAAAGATTAATATTATTGTCTATGTTATTATAAGAATAAAAACTCATTATTAGATTTTTCTAAATAAATTTTATTTTATTATCATCTTTATTAAAGATGATTTGAATCTTTTAGATTATTTTTCAACTCTAAGACTCTTTTGTTAATATTTTTTAGATTTTTTAACTTTTTTAATAAAGATAAAAGAAGATATAGGACCTAATATTGATAGATTCATTAATCCTCATTTTTTCTTTTGAAGATTAATTTCTTCATTTTTTCAATCTGTATTTATTATTTTAATAGCTAAATAAATATCAAAAATAATACCTGTTAGGATAAAAAATCCTAGTATTGTTCAATAAGTTATAAAACTAATTAAAGACTCTGGATATTCAATTAAAATAAGACTTATCTTAACGATAGCTGATATAAAAATAGCAATCATAAAAATAAGTGAAACAATTGAAATATTTTTAATTTTATTAAGATCTTTTTTAATTATGTCCATCCTTATTACCTTTATTTTAATGAATTATTTATTTTCATTATAGACTTCTAAGAAAATTTGAGAAGTAGTTTTATATTTAGGATCATCTTTATCTCCCAATTCCTTAGATAGTTTTTTCTTTTCAATAATTTTATCTACTATTTCTTTTCTTTTTTCAGATTTAAGTTTTTGGAATCACTTTTCACCTTTATTAATTGGACCTAATTGATTTCAAGCATAAGCCTTTCCTCCATTATTATTTCCTTGGGAGTTCCTTACTATATTTTCCATATTAGCATCTTTATTATTTGACAATTCTTTTATAATACAAATATCATAGCTTCATGTTGTTTTATTTTTGTCCATTTTAATTAGTGTTATAACACTTGTTGATTCTTCAGTATTATAAGTTTGATATTTTTTTATTTCTACAACTTTTTGAAAAGCTTCAAAAATTTCGTTTCTTATTTTTATTGGGTTCTTTGGATAATATTCAGATTCAGAATTTTTTGTAAGTATCATTAAATAGTCAAGATTATATTCGCCATTACTATTTCTAATATTAAAATTATATTTATCAGATCCACTACTTTTTATAATAAATTTATATTTTCCTTTTAATAATTCTCTAACTTCTTTTATTATTTGTATAAATTCATTTCTTGCTTCTTTTGTTTCTTCATTAGTTAATACTTCAAAAATCATATATTCCTTATTTTAAATTTTTATTATTATAAAATTATAAACTATCGAAAAAAGAATATAGATTTATTTAAAAAATAAATAAACATTTAGAACAAAATAATGAATTACAAAATTTTATCTTCCAAAAGGAAAAAGAAAATTGTATTTTATATATTATTTAATTGATAATAAAATTAATATGGATAGTAATGATTCCGATATTTATTCGGAAGATTATAGTTTCTTTATTAGAAATGAGATGTTTTATTTTTAAATGAACTAATTATATTGAAGACATTTGACATCTGTTTATGTCATAGCCTTAAAAGTGAAGGTGATTGATTAAAAAAATACTTTGTGAAAAAACATTTCGTAATAAAGAAGAAGAAGATTTTAAAAAAATGAATTTTATAATATTTATAATAATCTTGAAAAGATAAACAAATTTGAATCATTTGAAGAATATGAAATTTGTTTAGATAAAATATATTTCTAAGAAATTCAATTTCTTAGACAGGTTTATTTTGCCTATGTATATATAAAAAAGAAAATAAAAATCAAACTAAAAATATATTAGATGCAAGACCAGAAAAAATGAGCATCTTTTGATGATCAATGAAAAAATACAATTCAAAAACTGAAGAAATATCTTCAAATAATAAAGAAGAATTAGAAAAATATAATAAGATATTATTTCATTTTACTTAATATTATTTTCTATTTCTAAGACTTCTTTTGTTTCTCATATTTTCTTTAATGTTTTTTCAGCTTTAATAACAAAGATAATAGAAGCTATTGCTCCTTGAAGAATAAATGTCATCCCTACTCATAGAAGTTTATCTTGATTGATTTCTGCATTTTTTCAATCAGTAGTTATAATTTTTAAAGCTAATTCAATATCATGAACAAATAATATTATTAATCCAATTACAATAAGAATAAGACCAGCAGTATTAGTAGCAATAAATCCAATTAAAATAGCACCTATAATTTCAAAAATAAGAATAATAGAAAGCATAATGTATGATGTGATTTTAATATTTTTTAATTGTTGTTTAATTGATTTAGTTTTCATTTGATTTCCTCTTTTTTATAATTAAACAACAATTAAAAAATATTGAATGATATCTTATTCTTCAATATTTTTATATAAATTGACCATTTCAATTAAACTTAAAGCTGCATTAGAACCAACATTCTTTTTGATTCCAGTTCGATCCATTGCTTGATTAACATCTTCACATGTTAATATTCCAAAGATAATTGGTAAAGGATGTTTTAAAGAAAGATCGTTAATTGCTTTTGAAACAACATTACAAATATGATCATAATGAGTTGTTTCTCCTCTAATAATACAACCTAGAGTAATAACTCCATCATAGTTTTTCTTTTCTAAGATTTTATTAACTGTTGCTGGTATTTCAAATGATCCTGGAACTCAATAAACATCAATATCATTTTCATTAATATTATGTCTTTTTAAACTATCAATTGCACCAGTTAATAATTTAGTAGTAATAAGCTCATTAAATCTTGCAACAACAATTGCAACTTTAGCTTTTTTAATTACTAAATTCCCTTCATATGTTTTCATTATTTTTTCTCCTTAATATTTAAAATGTGATTCATCTTAGTTTCTTTTGTTAATAAGTAATTTTTATTATATTCATTTATTTCAGTTATTAGCGGTAATGACTGATTTATTTTAATATCGTATTTTTTAAGTTCTGTTATTTTTGCTGGATTATTACTTAATAAATTAATTGATTTTACTTCTAAAAATTTAAGCATTTGAGCTGAAATAAAATACTCTCTTAAATCATCAGCAAAACCTAGTTTTTCATTAGCTTCAACAGTATCTAACCCTTTTTCTTGAAGTTCATAAGCTTTCAGTTTATTTAATAAACCAATTCCTCTTCCTTCTTGTCGCATGTATAAAATAATGCCATTTTCATTTGTTTGAATTAATTCAAGCGTTTTTATTAATTGATTACCACAATCACATTTTAAAGAATGAAAAATATCGCCAGTCAAACACTCTGAATGGATTCTTGTTAAAACTTTTTCAGCATTTTTAACGTCTCCTTTAACTATTGCTAAATGATGTTCATTATTAAAAGTATTTTTAAAACCATAGTATTTAAATAAACCATATTTTGTTGGAATAATAGGAGCTGCTTCAAGGGTTATTAATGTTTCGTGTTTTTTACGATATTCTTCAATATCTTTAACACTAATGATTTTTAAATTATGTTTATCTTTAAATTTCATTAAATTATCAAGATTCATGATTTTGCCATCATCATCAATAATTTCACAACAAACACCAACAGGTTTTAAATTAGCTATTTTCATTAAATCAACTGTAGCTTCGGTATGACCTTTTCTTGCTAATACACCATTTTTAACAGCTATTAAAGGAAAGATATGTCCGGGTTTTCTAAATTCAGTAACTAAGGTATTTTGTTCAGCTAATTTTCTAATCGTTAAAGCACGATCTTTTGCTGATATTCCTGTTGAGGTTAAATAATGATCAATTGAAACTGAAAAATTTGTTTGATGATTATCTGTGTTTATTCTAGTCATTGGTTCTAAATTAAATTTTTCAGCAATTGTTTCATCAATTGGAGTACAAATAAGACCTCTTCCATAAATTGACATGAAATTAATATTTTCATCAGTACAATTTAAACCAGCACAAATAAAATCGCCTTCATTTTCTCGATTTTTATCATCAATAACAATAATAATTTTATTATTCTTAAGATCAATAACAGCTTCTTCTACAGTATTAAATTGATTCATAAAACTCCTTTTTTATTTTTTAACTAATTTTTCTACATATTTAGCAATCATGTCAATTTCTAAATTAACAATGTCATTAACTTTAAGATACTGAAAATTAGTTTCTTCATATGTTTGTGGGATAATTGAAACATAGAAATGGTTGTTTTTAATATTACTAATAGTTAAACTAACACCATTAATAGCAATTGATCCTTGCTTAATAAGATAATTTAATATTTTCTTATTAGCAATAATTTCATATTCATAACTAATACCTATTTTTTTAATAGCACTTACTCGAGCTATATTATCAATATGTCCTGAAACAAGATGACCATGAAACCGATCAGTAAATTTCATGGCTCTTTCTAAATTAACATGTTTATTTAAATAAAAATTTTTAATATTTGTTAGTTCAATTGTTTTATGCATTGCGTCAAAAAAGATATTTTTTTTGATTATTTTTTTAATCGTTAAACAAATGCCATCAACAGCAACACTATCACCAATTTTAAGATCATCACTGATCTTATTAACTAATATTTCAATTTGCATTGAATTAATTTTCTTGGTTAATGATTTTATTATACCAACATCTTCAATTAAACCACTAAACATTAACAATATCTCCCTTAATTAAAATGTCACTATTAATGTTTTCAACTTCAATGTTTTCAAGTTTAATAGCATCAGTTAAAAAATCAATTCCTTTTCCTAAAATAGGACTTATTCCAGTTCCTCCAAAGATTTTAGGAGCAATATAAACTTCAACCGCATTAACTAGTTTTTCTTCTAAAAAACTAGCATTTAATCTTCCACCACCTTCAAGAAGAATAGAGTCTATTTTTCATTTTGCTAATTTTAAAATCATTTCAGGAAGATTGATTAAATTTGCTTTTAAATTAACAAATAAAGTTTCAACTTGATGGTTATTAATTAATTTTAATTTCTTTTCATCAACATTGTTAGTAACAATAATGGTTTTATAGAGGTAAGCTGTTTTCATAATTTGAGAATTTAAAGGGATTTTTAAATCTTTATCTAAAATTATTCTAATTGGTTGATTAGCATTATCAATATTAGCTATTAATAAGGGATCGTCTTTTAAAACCGTATTAATGCCAACGATAATACTTGAAAACATCTTTCTAGTTTCATGAACTCTTAATCTTGATGCTTCATTACTAATTCATCTTGACTTACCAGTATTAGTAGTAATCCTACCATCAATAGTCATGGCATATTTCATTAAAATAAAGGGTTTGTTTGTTTTTATATAATAAAAATAAATTTTATACAATTTATCAGTTTCCTCATTTAAAAAATTGGTTTCAACAATAATATTATTTTTTCTTAATATTTCAATACCTCTATTATTATTAAGAGGATTAGGATCAAAACTACCTATAATAACTTTTCCAATTTTATTTTTAATAATAACATCAATACATGGTGGTGTTTTACCAAAGTGATTACATGGTTCAAGCGTAAGATATAATTCAGTGCCAGTTAAATCAGTATTAGCATTATTAATAGCATCTATTTCAGCATGGTTATCGCCATATTGATGGTGATAACCTGTTGAGATTATTTGATTATCTTTAACTAGGACAGCACCAACTATCGGATTTGGGTTTGTATAACCAATTCCTTTTTTAGCGTTTAAAATTGCAAGTTCCATAAATTTGATATTTTTCATAATTTTTATATTTCTATTATAAATTTAAAAATTAAATATTTCTGATAATATTATTCTTTAAAAAAATTAATTTTAGAAAAATCTAATTCAATTATTTTGTTAATTATTTTTTCTAGTTCTTCTTTGTTATTTTTAATTTCATCAAATTTTACAACTACTTCAGTTCATTGATTATCAAATGTTTTTCAATCTTTTTCTTGATATTTGATGTCCATTTTTTTAGGAAGAAAATATTTAATCAATTCTTGAATTTCTGAAATAGTTTTAATTTTATTTTCTTCTTCATCCTTGATTGATAAAAAAAACAAATCAATATGTGAAACTAAATTTCTCAAATTGATTATTTTATCTAAAAAAACTAAATATTCATCATAAGATTTTATTTTATTAATCTTTTTAACTTTTTCAAAGAGTTTATAAAAAGATTCATCTTTGAAATGTTCATTTGATTTGACTCCAAAAGTTTTTTTAGTCAAAATATTTTCTAAAGATGTTAATGTTTGTGAATTATTATCAATGTATTTAGCTGTTAAAAAATCTTCAATATAATTTGTTCATTTAAAAATAAAACGCCTCATTCTGATAAAAAATGTATAAACTTCTAAATAAATATTAGGATCATTACTTGGCATTTTTATTTTGTTATCAACTAAATCATATATAAATGATAATTTAACAAATCCCTTTGAAAAATGAATATTCCGCAAACTATTACTTTCTTTTAAATGTCTTTTTATTTTATTTGTTAATTCTTTATTAAAATTTTCCATATTTCTAATTATAAATTTAAAATATAAAAATAATTCAAAATTAAATTATTAATTAATTGCTAAAAAAGGAATAAGTTTCAAAAGAATATTTTAAATAAAATTAAATCAATAAAAATAGTGATAATATTTTAATTACATATACAAATTTTTCAAGAGAAAAATAGAAGGAATAAAATATGAGTAAATTAAATGAAGTATTAGCAAGAAACACTGATAAAGCAGCTAAAGGTATTTGTGATTTTTCACAAACAGTAGCTTTTAGTCACTATAATCATCTTTCAGCTCAATTACCACTAGACCCAGCAACAAATGAAATAGTGAGTGGTGGCATTAAAGAACAAGCAATTCAATCATTCAAAAATTTAGAGGAAGTGATTAAAAGCGTTAACCATGTAATGGATGATGTTGTTAGAATTACTATCTTTACTAAATCTTTAAAAGATATGGAAGAAGTTGAAGCTGTTTATAAAGCAATCTTTACTTCTCATTTACCAACTTTAACTCAAGTTGTAGTTAAAGATATCCCAATGAAAGCTTTAGTTCAAGTTGAAGCAGTTATTACTTTTGGAGAAGGAACTATTCCTAATGCACCTCAAGCTGGTGATATTGTTAAAGTTATTACTAATACTAAAAATGCTCCAACATGTGAATTATCTTCACATTCAATTGCTTTTAGTCATTACAATAATGTTTCAACTCAATTACCACTTGATCCCAAAACAGAAAAATTAGTTGGAACAAATGTTAAAGACCAATTAAAACAAGCTTTAACAAATGTTAAAAATATTTTATTAAACATTGATGTTCCATTTGATGACATTGTAAAAGTTAATATTTATACAAAAGATTTAAAATGTACAACTGAAATTTTAGAAACATATAAAACATTTTTTCCAGATTCAGCGATTGCTAGAGCAGTTGATTATTTACCAGCTTTATCAATTATTGAAGTTGTAGATTTACCTCAAGATGCTTTAGTTCAAGTTGAAACAATTATTTCTCATGGTGATGGAACTCCTCCTCAATTAGTTGAAGATCGTCATGGACTTATTATTGAAGCTAATAACTGTAATAAAGTTCATAGATGTGGTTGTTTAACTCATTCAGTTGCTTTTAGTCATTACAATCATATTTCTTCTCAATTTCCAGTTGACCATGAAAATAAATTAGTTAGTGGTGGAATCAAAGAACAAACTACTAAAGTTTTAGAAAACATTAAAGAAATTTTAACTCATATTGAACATGATTTAGTTGATGTTGTTAAATTAAATATTTTCGTTAAAAATATTGCTGATGTTGATGCTGTTTCTGAAGTTTTAAAAACTTTCTTCCCAGCTTTAATTCCAGCAGGTAGAATTGTTGAAGTTGCTAACATTGCTCATGATGCATTAATTCAAATTGATGCTGTTGTTGGTAATGCTGAAGGAACTCCTCCAATTAAAAAATAATTATTTAAATAAATTGTTAATAGTAAAAACTCATTTAATTAAATGAGTTTTTTTTATTTATTATCTTGTTCGTCTATGAAACCTAGCTTTAGACAAAGTGAATTTTTGATATAATATTTAGTAAACTTTAATAATTTTTGAATTATTTATTAATAATGAGTTTTAGAAATTTCTTATAAATTAAAGGGAGGAATATGCAAATGAAAAAAATAATATATTATGTATTGAAAAACTCTTTAGATGATCCATATGAGTACTTTTTAAGAAAACATAAAAATTCTTTATTACATTTTGATAATAAAAATAATAAATATTATTTTACAAGTCTTTTTAAAACCAAAAATGAAGAGATTTCTGTTAAATTTCGTAACATTAACTTTGATGAAATATTATTAAAAAGTTTAATAGATATGATTAATTTTGCAATTACTGAAGCTAATAAAATTAATAAAAACGAACCTATTGAAAAAAAAGATACAACAGAAAAAGAAATTTCAGGAATAATTGAAAGAGCACTACAAAGTTATGATTGTTATATTGATAAATCATATAAAACAATATTTGACTTTGTAGCCCATATATTTACTAATCTTTTGAAAAGTCACCCTTTTGCAAATGGTAATAAAAGATTTGCTCTTACTTATTTGATAATGTCACTTAGATATTTTGGATACCATTTAAAGTGAAGTAAAGGCGTTGAAATGTATCTGAAAGTATATAAATCATTTTTAGAAATATGTGTGATAAATTTATCATCTATTAATGGATTTAAAACTCGAAAAGAATTTGAAACAGAATAAACTAAAATTGTTGAATTTATTAAAAAAAATTCTGTTATTGCACTAGAATGAAGATAAAATAAAAAATAATTTAAAATATAAATATAGGAAAGATAGAAACATTTTATGAAAATACAAAAAATTCAATTAGATTTAGAAACTACAGAATTTAAAATTCCAAATCCTTTTGATAATGAAGATTTAACTTATAAAGATAAAGCACTTTTAAGATTTGAAATGAAGCACTTAGCTAAAACTTAGCTAAACTCTAATGTGAAACAATAAAAAAGACATGTTTAAATAAACGTGTCTTTTTTATTGTAAATTTAAAATTATTTTAAATATTAACTTTGTTATAAATACAATAATGTTCATTTGGTAATTAAATTAATATTTTAAGTTAAATAGAGGTATTTAAAATGCATAAGAAAAGTTGAAAAGATTTAAGTGTTATTAATTTAATAAATTCTCTTTATGATCAGCTTACGTTAATTTATACTGATTTAATTTTTTGAAATGATTTTAGAAGAATTTTAGATAGAGATTATAATGAAGATCCTAATGTATTTAAAAATATTATTAAAATTGAAAGAATTATTAAGCTATTAAATAAAAGTCTTGAAATTATTAATAATGAAATTAAGATTTTAAGACCTTATATCAATAATGAAAAAGAATATAATAAGAACAAAGAATTTCACAATGTTTATTTTTCTAAATTTTTTGAAATTGCTAATGAAATCCAAAAATCAATTGATGAGATAATTAAAAATAATAAATATTATCCATTTATTGTTAAAAAAATAAATAATAAAAATAAAATTAAACATTAAAAATATTGGCAATTATCAATAAAAAATAAATAATAAAATTGTGTTTTCAACCATTAGTAAAAATCTTGTTTTTAAAACAAGATTTTTTATTTATATCCTATTATACTGGTAGCAGTGAGGTTATTTATGGCAAAAATTCAAGACAGAAGTATCTATCAACTTTTAGAACATGATGGTTTATTTCAAATACCAATATATCAAAGAAACTATACATAAAATTCTGATGATTGTTTAATTTTTATAAAAGATATTTATGATAATTTTATTGATACAAGAGAATTATCAAGAAGTGATGATATTGAATATTTTCTAGGAACTATTGTGTTACATAATACAAGTGATGGAGATTATATTATAATCGATGGTCAACAAAGATTGACGACTGCTATTTTAATTTTATCAGCAACTAAATATGTCTTAAAAGAAATGAATCTTGATAAAGAAAACCAATACATAATAAATAAAATTAATGATTTAATATTTTACAGATCAAATAATAAAAATGGTGAAACAAAGTTAAAAATAAATAATATTAGAAGAGGCGATATTTTAAAGAGATTTATGAAAATAAGGAATTTGTTTCAAAAGAAGAAGTTCAAAATGTTTTAACTGAATTAAAAAAACATGCTTTTATTTAAAACTATAATTATAACTTTAGTAGTAGTAAAAAGGTTGAATTCTTTTACCAATGTTTTTTCAATTCTATAAAAACTTATTATGTTCTTATTCATAAATTAACAAATCAACTAATTAAAGAAGAAAATGAAACTTATTCAATTGATAAAAATGAATTTAGTGAAATAATAAAAATAATTGCAAAACTAATTTTCAATTTATTAATTTCAAATGTAGGTGAAAAAAATATTACAAGAGATACACCTAATATTTATAAGAAATTTGAAGAAATTAATGATGATGATTTTTCAATTGAAAAATTTTCTAAATGATTTGAATCAAGAGAACAACAAAATCACATAAGATTATTAAAAAAAGATGAAATTAAATCTTTTATTTCATCAACATCAGTTTATACTATGAGCAAAGAAAAAACAAAATGATTATTAATAGGCATTGAGCAACAAATAACTAGTTGAGAAACCCCTTATAATACTAAAGCTATTATAAATACATATGACTGTTGAACATATAATGCCTCATAACAATTAATGATATTTATCTTTGATTCAAATTCAGAAGTTAATTTACCCAATTTTTTATTATTTTCATTTTCATTTTATCTCATTTTTAAATTATCATTAAAAGAAGTTTTTAACTTATCTCTCTTCTTAAGAATGCTTGTATATTCATTGGAATTTTTAAATTTATTAATTCAATTAGGCTCTTCTCTATCTTTAATATCGTTTATATATTGTGTTTTCTTCTTTTTTAAAATTTCGTTAAGTTGTTCATTGAAATTATCAAAGTTTTCATTAAGAACATCATTCATAAAAATATAATTTCCTGATTTTGCATCTTATTCTAATTTATTTATATCTTTTATTTTTATTTTTGCTATAAATTGTCCCACTTACTAATTAATATTATTAACTAATATTCAACTATTTAGTTCCAATTTATTTTCACTGAATTGTTTATTTAATTTTATTATTGAAATTTTATTCAAATTTTTTAATTGACTATACCTTTCTTTCTTTTTCAAAAATATCTATTATCATTATAGTTATTAATACCGTCTCTTTAAAAAGACAATTATTTTAATCATTTTTTTTGCACATGTTTATGAAAAGTTAATTTTTATTAACTAAACATTAAAATTTTAATTATTAAAAACAAACCTATTGATTAAATCATCTTATTTTTGTTAATTAAATAAATTTATTCTTTTATTGTCAACTCTTTCAAGTAATAAATATATAAAATTTCATATTTGATATCAACAAATTTATCCATTACCTTTATCTCAATTGCATCTAATATGAACTGCATGTAAATTAGCATTATTATTTGTTCCGCCTCTAGAAATAGGTTTTATATGATCTATATTTCATGCATATCAACTATTATTTTGTTGCTTGTTACTTTGATGAGAACCATACAACATAATTTCCCCACAAATTCCACATTTTCTATGATTTTTTAATGAACAATCATCATTTCCACAATAACATTCTGGTGCTTTTTCTCAAATATCAATAACTTTATTTGTATATTCTATTTTTGGCATTTTTTTCCTTTTCTATTCATTCTATAAAATTCAATATATTTGTACTGCAGTTTTTATTATTTTTGATCTTTTGCAAATTAGATAAAAAAATTTTCTTAATATCTTTTTCGTTTTTGAATATTATTTTTAATATCTCTTGCAAGCTTTTTACTTCATGTTCATATTTAATTTGTTTATTATTTGTCTTTAAGTATTCATTTATTTTATTTTCAATTCATTTTTTATCAGCATTTATTTCTCCTATATCATTAATTAACAATAGTATTATTAATTCTATACATGGAGTGGTGGATATACATTGATTATTTTTATCTTTAATATCAAAATTCAATTTATCAAAAATTTTAGATTCTATTTCGTCTTTATCAAAAATATATAATGCATTACAACATTCATTTTTTGATGGTTTTATATCTTTACTTTTTATCGTACCACCGATACATTTACTATGAAATCTACAAATATTAACATCTTTTCAACAAAATACACGGTCTTTAAAAAAAATAAAAATTATTTTATCCATTTCACCTTCATAAATTAATGAAATTTTAATATTGCTATCTTTTTTATTTTCCATAAAAACTTTTTAAGGAGAAATCTATATAGGGGTCATTCCCAAATTTTCCTTCTCTATAATTCTTAGAAAATGAAACATCATTTCTAATGCCTAATTCATAAAGGCTAACAATAGTAGAAAAAAATGATTCGTTCATTGATGAAAAATATATTTCATCTCTTCTAAAAACTTTGTTAGACAGTGTACCCATATCATGTGATGTAAAGATAAGTTGAGCAGTTGTTTCTGTTTGACTAGTAAAAATTTTAATTATATATTCCAATAATTTTGTGTGAATACCAGAATCAATTTCATCAATCACGATTATAGAATTATTTTTTATAGATTTTAGAATATCAGTAATTATAAAAATAAATTTTAATGTACCAGTAGATTCACTATACAAATTTTTCTCAAGAAGTTCTCCGAATTCACCATTTTTAACTACTGAAATTTGAATATCTTTATCATTAAGTGGGTTACGTATAAACTTTAAATCCACTATGTTTATATCGATATCTTTGAAAATTTCTAAATATTGATTTTTATTAGATTCTAAAAATTTAATATCATTAAATTTAATATTTATTATAGGTAAAAAAGGGTCTTTTATTCTAGTGTTATCTAGAGAATTATCTATTCATTTGATATTAAAAATTTCATTAAGTGCTACTCTAGCATCAGTGTTTCCAATCATATTAGCCATAGTAAATAAAAATAAAGAGTTAGTTTGTTTCATGATGTTTTCAATTATAGATAAATTGTTTTTATTATCATCAGATAGACTAATCTCCGATTTTTTTATAGAAAACAATTCTTTATATTTTGATTTATATTTATTTTTTATAGAAAGAGATTCATGCTCAACTCCATTTTTATTTATTTTTAATTTATATTCTAAAAATCCAGATGTTTTAGTTCAAAATTCAATTGTTCAGCAAACATTTTTATCTGGATTACTATAATTAGTATAAACATTACAATAATTTGATCAAAAATTTGAGATATTATGATTATAAACAAGATGTTTTATTAATATTAATGAGTTTAAAAATTGACTTTTTCCACCACCATTAGGGCCATATAGTACTATAACTGGCAATACAGTAATTTTCTCATCAGGGATATTAATCAGTGTTTCTTGATGTTCCTTGATAGAAGCAGATTTAAAATCCATTTTTTCTTTACTTGAAAATGGACCAAAATTTTCTACTTGATATTTTATTATCATAATTACCTCTTTTATTAAAAAGATAACAAAAATGAGAAAAAATCTCATTTTTGTTCATTTATATATTTAAATTATTTATAGCACATTCAGTATTAAAATGCAACAGATTTCTACATGACTAATTTGAAAGTTAGTATTTGCTAATTTTGAACTATGTGTTGCTGAGTTTTTCATCATTTTTTTATTTGCATATTTTTTTATAAAGTTTAATTTTGTTTTGAAATTTTATTGTTTTATTAAGTATTAGAGCTACTATAATTTTTAAATTTTTTTTATTATAACTAATATAGATTCTATAAAATTGCTTCAATAAATGAAAAGGATAAAAAATATCAAAAATATCCTCAAGTTGTACAAATAGTGAAGATTATTATAATACTTGCGATATTAAATTAATTGAATTTATTCAACCACATATAGATTTAATTAATGAATTATTTAAAACTATTCGTTTTAATGCTTGATGAAGCGTTAAATGAAAATTTTCCTTTTGCAGAAATAAATAATAAAAGAGATGATCTTAAAAAATATGGTAAAGAATTTAATAAAGCTTTTAAGACTACTAATTTTAAGGGTGAATACCTTTAAAAAAATCAAAATTGAAAAATATTTTTCATTATTTAACAACATATCCTTATCATTTATTAAATAAAAGAACAACATGAGTATTTAATATTGGTTGGGATTCATTAGATAGATTTATTAACTTTTTTTTAAGAACCATAATACAGATTGCAATACTTGTTCCATAAAATAAATTATAAAGTAGTTGGATAATATCTTTGATAAAATTATTATTAACTAAATATTTTCTTATCTTTTGTTCGATATCTCCACGCAATCATTAAGTCATTTTTAAAACATTCATTAAATTTAATAAATTAAAATATTAAGATAATTGTGAATAAAGTATTTATGTATATAGACTATAAAGAAAATATTAAGGATATTCTGGAAAAATGTCATATCAAAAAAGAAATAATAGAAAAGAAAGAAAGCATTTTCCAATTGATAGATGAAAATAATAAAAAAATAATTTCTAATCAAACTAAAACACATCTAGTTAAACACTATAAAAAATTTATTGAAAATACTTAATATTAATAAACTAAATTTTTAATTGTTCCGGACAAATGTTGAAATATTAAGTATAGAAAACTCTAATAAATAAAAATAAAGTTAAACACTGAAAACAAACATATTAAAAAAACTCATTTATTTAAATGAGTTTTTTTAATTATTATATTTTTAAAATAGAAAATTTATTGAATAAATTTTACAACTGTTCCATACATAGCAGTGCCACCATTAGGTGTAGAAAAAATTCTGGCAGAAATAATAGCATCAGCTCCTATCGATTTACCTTGTTCAATTAATTTTAATTGAACTTTATCAATTTCTGTTTTAGAAAAAATGCTTCAAATTCTATTTGCTGATACAAATCCAATGATTTCATATTTTTTACCTAGTATATTTGCAGATGTTATAACTAACATATATTTCTCCTCATGATCTATTAATTAATAATGATTTTATTATTGATTAAAAATTGCCACTGGTCTTATTATACTCTCTAAATTTATTAGAAATTTTATATTTTAAAATAAATATTTTAGATAAAAAAAGATTATTTGTCTAATATTTTATATTTATTGTATTTAATTAGTACATTCAAAAATATTTCAATAATATTAGTAATTATTTCTATTTCATTTTTATTAATTCATCATCCATCAAAATTTTCAAAATCATAATTATTTTTATGAATTGCATTATTTGTTATTGCACTGCATAAATCTCAAAGTTTGCAGTCTTCATTTGATAAAATTTTATTTTTGATAAAATCGATAATTTCAATTTCTGATTTTTTAAATTCAAAAATTTTAATATTTAAATCTTCGAATTTAGTAGATGAAAAATAGGTTGGAATAGCATAATAATTTTGTCTATCATTAACTAATTTTTTAGCTAATGATATATATATTTTTGAAGGATAATATATCTTTTCTATAATTTTTTTTATTTTTTCTTCAATTTCTTTTTCATTTAATCCATTTAAAGTTTCTTTAGCGTATTTTAAATCTCCTAATAATAATTGTAATTCTAAAGAAATAGGCATAAAATAATCGTCATATATAAATTCCATTATACAATTCCTTAATGTTCTTGAAGATCTTAATGCACTTACAAAATCAGATTTTTTTATATTAAATTTAATAATTTCTATAACATCATTAATTCTTTTAGATGAATCTTTACTTGATTTAAGAAAAATTTCCATTTTAAAAATTTCTTTTATTTTCTTTTCAACTTCAATATCAAAATTATTATTAAGAAATTTAGAATTTAAAAAAATGTTTTTACTTTCATTGAAACTAAATTTATAACTTATAAAATCTATAATTTTATTTTCAATTTTTTCTAATATTTCAATAATTTCTTCTTTTATCAAGATCCCATTTTCTATTTCAATATATGTTGATATATATTTTTTTTCACTAATTTTTTTATCAAATTCCAAACAAAAAGTATTTGAAAATGCAAAAGTTAATTTAGGACAATGATATATATATTGATTTGATTCATCTATTCCTAAACAATTATAACTCTCTCCAAATCAATAAATATTACCTTTAAAATTAAATAATTCATATTTTTTTAAATTTTTTTCATTTAATAAATAATTATTACGAAATATTATTTTTTGATAACTTGAAATATCATTTGCAAATATTCATGAAGTTATTTTAAATTTTTTTGTTTCTAATGTATATGGATATATATCCGAAACAAAACAAACTAAATCACCTATTTTTATAAATTTATTTTTAATTTTTTCTAATTTCATTAATCTCTTCTATCTATATTTTTCATATGATATATCTTTAATTTATATTTAATAAAATCTATTAGATAGATTCTTAAATTATTAATTATTACCTCGTGTTTTATTATAACCTCTAAATTTATTAGAACTTTTATATTTTTCTATAAAGATTTTTTCTATTTGATTTAATTCTCATTCTGAACATTTATGAATATTAACTTCAAATTGATCATTGTATTTGAAATCAGCATAAACATCACCATTATCTTTTCCAGTGAAATAAGATCTTACTCTTTTTAGTACATTTTTAGATTGTCCTACATAATAAAGTTCTTTTGTTTTGTAAAATAACATAAATACCTGAAAAGTCCGTGTTTATAATAGAACCATCTCTTTTTGAAGCTAATGAATTATAGTAATCTAGAAATTCATCAACACTTTTAGTTATTGATTGATTTGACATTCTATCAATTTTTGTTCTTTTTCTTTATTTTTTTTAAAAGCAAATAAAATGATAAATATAATTATTTCTATATCCTAAAATATAGTTTCGCTATTTAAAAATATTAAAACCTTTCTAATTCACCATTAGAGATGAATTCGATTTTTATTTCTAAAATTTCTTCTATAATTTTTAATTTATTATTTTGTATTCATTGGATATTTTTACAAATTTCATTATCAAATAATTTATTTATAATCTCTAAAATTTCTATATTTTCATTGGAATTTGATAAAAATGAATTTTTATCAATAATTTTTTTATAATTATCTTTAATTATATTTTTGATGTTAATTAAGTCTTTTAAATGATTATTAATTAATAAATCTTCTTTTTGCATATTATTAATATTTTTTTCAATTTGAAAATTTATTTTTTCTTTTATGCTTTCAATTACTTTAATAATTTTTTGATAATCTTTTTTTCAATCCTTTAAGATATATTTAAAATATTCATGAATATTTTTAATCATATTATTAATAAAAATATCATTATTATGATCATATTCAATATAATGATATTCATCTGTATCATAAGTTTCAACCATTCTTTTTATTTCCAAAATTTTTAATTCAATTATTTCTAAATTTTTTTTTATTTCTTTAAATGTTTTTATAAATATCTCTATATCTTTATATAAATAAATTATGCTTTTTATATTCGCTGGTCAAATTTTTAAAAAACTTCTTAATAAAGAATATTTACCTTTTTCATTAAAAAGTGAATGCATTTCAGAATTTTCTATTTCTTTTTTTGCTTGTCTTGCGGTTAATACTTCAGAATTTTTATTAGGAGTTTCTAAAAAATTATTAAGCATTTTTGAAATATTATCATTGAAATTTAAATCTTTTAAAATACCTAAATAGTTTTGTTTAAAACTAAAAAATGGTAATGTTAAATATTTTTCTATTGTATGTTCATCAAATTTAATTTCATTATTTTGAAAAGGGTCAATCATTCTTTTTTTATTCATTGGTAAAATAAAAATAAAATTATTTAATATTGATAATTTTTGAATTGCTTTCAAAATATCTCAAGAACCTTTACCTACTCTTTCCAAATTATCGAAAAAAATAATAGTTTTAGGTAAGTTTTCTAAATTTTTCATTATCTCTTCATTTGATTTTTCAGTTGATATTTTTTCTAAATCAGTACCAAGAGTTTTATTTATCATGGAGATTATTAATGTATTTAAAGATGATTTAAATATTTTTTTTCAATTTTCTGAAGAAATTTTTGTTTTACTTCCAAGAATGGAAAATAATTCGAATAAAATATCTTCTGGGAGATTATTTGAATTAGAATATTTTCAAACATCAATTATTATTATTTTTTTAAATATTTTAGGTTTTATTTTTTTTATCAATAATATGTTTAGCTAAACTTTCAATAAAAATGTTTTTCCAGAACCTCAAGGAGCATCAATTATTGTTAATGGTGATCTAATAGAAATTTCTTCTGGAATAAAAAAAATATTTTCATTATTTAAATAACTTTCTCATTTTTTCTCATTTTTTTCTAATTTACTTTTAAATAAAATATATTCTTGTTCTAAATCATTAATAAATTTTTGACATGGTTTTATTAAATCAATATCCTCTGATTCTATTATTATTTTATATTTTTCTAAGGGTTCTCTCATAATTCCTCATTTTTCAATGTATATCATATAATTATATTAGATAATTGATATTTTTTTTTAAAATTTTTATATAATTAAATAAAATTAGTAAGTATTTTATATGTCAAAAAGTTACATAAAACCAAAAATAAAAATAATTTTTTTTACATACCATCATTGTAATATTAATTCATATATTGAATATGTTCAATAGTAATATCATTAATTTTATTATTAACTATCTTCTCTTTATTATTTCAAAAAATAATATCTATTTTCTTCAATTCTAAATCAACAGTAATATAAGTAATGTTTTTCAATTTCTTTATCTTTATCGGTTAAATCTTTTATTTTAAGGTTTTGTTGATTTAATAAAAGTAGTGGATCAAAAGTTTGAATTAAGAACGTAATTTCTAAATTCTTTTTCTTTTCCTATTAATTTCCTTTTCTTATTTGTAGACATATTAATATTATAAAAAAATTAATAGGTGGTTTAGAAAATAATGATAGTGCTTTTAATATAAAATTAAATAAATCAGTTGAAGATATTATTGGAGAAAATATATTTATACTTATGAACAATATAAAAATTTATTAATTAATTAAATTTTAACAGATTTAAAATAGTTGAAAAATATTTAAGAAAATTAAACAAAAATACTCAAATAATCTATAAAATATTTTCCTAATTAAAGATTAATTATATTGTTACTCATAAATAAATTTTAAAGGTATTCAATTATATTTAATATAATTATTTTTGAAGCTTAAAATGGGGAGAAAAATGAAGAATAATGTAAACCTTTTAAAAAAATTTGAAGATGTTCAAGATTGAGTATTTAAAATGCAAAAAGAAGAAAGTAAAATTATATATAGAGGTCAAGGTAATTGTAAATGAAAATTAAACTCTACATTTAATAGAGATGAATTCAAAAAAAAAATTAGGAATAAAGAAAACAATTCATTAGTTGATTTTAAATATTTAATAGAATATTCAGAAAAAAAGATTAGTTTTTTAAAGAATGAACTAGGTAAAAACATTGATAATTTTTCTCTATTCGGAAAAATGCAACACTATGGGAAACCTACACCGTTAATAGATTTCACAGAAGATGTTTTAATTGCATTATGATTTGCTGCATCACATTTTTCTAAAAATCAAGAAGACAATAAAAAAAATATAAAAATTTTTTATAAAAAAATAAATAAAACAGAAGAATTTAAATCAGAAGTTAAAATTGAGGATATTAAATTCCAGGGATTATTTTTTTTTAAGTTTAAAACAAATCAAAAATTCGGAAGGTCAATGGTTCAAAAATCTGTTTTTGTTTTTGATACATTGAATTTAAATGATAAATTTAATTCTATTGAAATAAAAGCGAATTTAAAAATAAAAATAATTAAATGATTAGATCGCTTAGGAATAAATATTAATTATTTATTCCCTGATGAAGAAGGTGTTTTTCAAAGTTTTGATTTCCTTTCTCATGAAAAATATTTTTTTGATGGAATAAAAGAATCATATGAAAATAATAAAAAAGCTGCAGAAAAATTTAAAATAGCGACAGAAATAAAACCTGATTTTACAGAAGCTTATTATAATTGAGGGGTTTCTTTAGATAAATTGAGTAGAGATCAAGAAGCTACAGAAAAATATAAAATAGCAATAGAAATAAAACCTGATTTTGCAGAAGCTTATTATAATTGAGGAATTTCTTTAGATAAATTGGGCAAAGATGAAGAAGCTGTAGAAAAATATAAGATAGCGACAGAAATGAAATCTGGTTTTGCAGAAGCTTTTGTGGGTTGAGGATTTTCTTTAGCTAAATTAGGAAAAGATGAAGAAGCTGCAGAAAAATATAAGATAGCGACAGAAATGAAATCTGATTTTATAGCTTATTATAATTGGGGAATTTCTTTAGGTAAATTAGGCAAAGATGAAGAATCTATAGAAAAATTTAAAATAGCAATAGAAATGAAATCTAATTTTGCTGAAGCTTATTATAATTGAGGAATTTCTTTAGGTAAATTAGGCAGAGATGAAGAATCTATAGAAAAATTTAAAATAGCAATAGAAATAAAATCTGATTTTTCAAGAGCTCATTATAATTGAGGGGTTTCTTTAGATAAATTGAGTAGAGATCAAGAAGCTGCAGAAAAATATAAAATAGCAACAGAAATAAAACCTGATTTTACAGAAGCTTATTATAATTGAGGAATTTCTTTAGATAAATTGGGCAAAGATGAAGAAGCTGTAGAAAAATATAAGATAGCGACAGAAATGAAATCTGATTTTGCAGAAGCTTTTGTGGGTTGAGGAGTTTCTTTAGCTAAATTAGGAAAAGATGAAGAATCTATAGAGAAATTTAAAATAGCAATAGAAATAAAATCTGATTTTGCAGAAGCTTACTATAGTTGAGGAATTTCTTTAGATAAATTGGGCAGAGATGAAGAAGCTGTAGAAAAATATAAGATAGCGACAGAAATAAAATCTGATTTTGCAGAAGCTTTTGTAGGTTGAGGAGTTTCTTTAGGTAAATTAGGCAGAGATGAAGAAGTTGCAAAAAAATATAAAATAGCGACAGAAATAAAACTTGATTTTGAAAAAGCTTATTATAATTGAGGAATTTATTTAGATAAATTGGGTAGAGATCAAGAAGCTGCAGAAAAATATAAAATAGCAACAGAAATAAAACCTGATTTTGCAAAAGCTTTTTTAGGTTGAGGTTTTTCTTTATATAAATTGGGCAAAGATGAAGAAGCTATAGAGAAATTTAAAATAGTAACAGAAATAAAACCTCATTTTGCAGATGCTTTTGTGTGTTGAGGAATTTCTTTAGATAAATTAGGTAGAGATCAAGAAGCTACAGAAAAATATAAAATAGCAACAGAAATAAAACCTGATTTTGCAGAAGCTTATTATAATTGAGGAATTTCTTTAGATAAATTGGGCAAAGATGAACAAGCTATAGAGAAATTTAAAATAGCAAAAGAAATAAAATTCAAATCAAAAATAAAATAGTATTTTATTAGACTGATTTCAAAACCTATATAATCTAAATAAAATTGATTTTAAATATGAATTCTCTGAAAGTTATAGTTAAAAATCATAATGAATTAGAATTATTATTGATTTAATAATCTTTATCTTCTGAATTTCTAATATTTCTTGATTTTTTACAATAATAGATTTTTTATTATTATTTCTTTTTGAGGTTTTTGTTTTTTAAATCTTTTGAGCTTCATTCACTATTAATCATCCTTCAGCTTCATCATCATTATCAATATTAGTTATATCTTGACCCATCTTTTTTTAATTTTCTTCTATTCTTTGGAGATTTTGGATCATAATCATAATTATTAAAAATCATCTATATTGATCATAATATTTTCTTCAACTATTGGATGTAATATTTTTTATTTTATTATTGATGTTAATTATATTTAATAAAACTTTAAGGAATTTAAAAATTATTTTACGAGTTAATTCATCTTCTTTATTCTCTTTAAATTTAGATGTTTCTATAATAACTTTAACACTTGATTCAGAAGTAATGTTTTCTTTAAGGAAATTTTCTATTTTTATAATTTAATTCTTTCATTAAATCTTTATGGATAAAATTAGCACTTTCTATTTTCTTATTTTAGGTTTATCTGATCTAAGATTTCGAATAGCAATACCAGTTCTTTTTAAACCTAAATCAATTTATTATTATATTTATCTTAAATTAATCTATTTAATAAACTTTACTGCCGTACCATATCTTTATTATTTATAGCATCCATTTTATTTCATTTTCTTTTAATTCATTTTGAAAAACATTATATTCGTGTTCTAAATCTTCAATAAATTTTTTACAAGGTCTTATAAAATCATTATCATCAGGTTCTATTAATATTTTATATTTTGATAATTGTTCTCTCATAATATTTCCTTATTTATATAATTCACTATATAAATTATATTTTAAAAAATAAAGTAAATATAAAAATCACTATTTGATATAATTATTATTAATAAAATACTATAAATAATCACTTTATAAAAAAAATTGACTTAAATTTCTCTGTTAATGATGAAGTTAAATAGTTTTAAGAATATGGTAATGATAATCAATGAAATTTGACTAAGAATAGTAAAAATACACAAGAAGTTATTTTCTTAATTTTCTATAGTTCAATATATAAATTATAGATATTATCTTACATAATATTTAATAAGTAAATTAATTATTTTTGTTAATGTTTCAGCTATTTGTTTATATTTAATTGATAAAGTGATTTTAATAAATTATTATTCTTAAAATCTAAAAGTAAAAAATTCTTATCTTTACTAGGATCTTGAATTGTTCTTCCATAACTATTTCGCTTTATAATATCTTGATTAATTTTTGCTAGTAATATATTAGTAATTTCTCATTAAAATAAAATAAATTAGTTGGCATCATTTATTATTTATTTTAATTTTCTAAAATACTACTATATAATAATAGTAGTTAGAATCTAATAGTTTGGATTCTAACAAAAATTTTTAGCTTGATTAAGAATCTGAAAAATTAAAAATAAGGGTTTATCCCGTAAGTGCCTATCTGAAATATGATGGGTTTTTTTTATTTAATATTTTAGTATGTTTTTCATTTTTTTAGAAAGAGCTATAATGAAAAAATGAGAGGATAAGCTGTAATGGGTTGAAAAATAATAGATATTGAAAGGGAATGTTATTTAAAAATTTTTTTTGATAATTTAATCGTTATTAGAGATAAAAAAATATCAATTCCAATTGCTGATATTGACACTATTATTATTTCCAATAATAGAATAAATATTTCTATTAATTTATTGAATGAATTATGTAGTAAAGGTGTTAATGTAATTTTTTGTGATAATAAATTCGTTCCAAGATCATGTGTAGTAGGATTTAATGTAAAAAAGCAAAGTCATAAAATTTTCTTAAATCAATTAAAATGAACAGATGATTTTAAATTTGAATGTTGAAAAATTATTTTAATAAAAAAGATTTTAAATCAGATAAATTTATTAAAGAAATATGGTCTAGAAACTAATAATTGAGAAAACATTTTAGAATTTAAAGATATAGTTAATGATAATACAGAAAGTCAAGTTGCTAATTTATTTTTCCATAGTTTATATGGTAAAGAATTTAATAGAGACTTAGATTGTGAAATTAATTACATTTTAAATTATGGTTATACTATTTTGACATCAATGGTAACTAGAAGTATTATTAAAAAAGGGTTGAACCAACACATCTCTTTTTTTCACGGAAGTGAATATTCACAATTTCCTTTGGCTTATGACATCGTTGAACCATTTAGAATTATTGTTGATTTTTTTGTTAAGGAATTATTTGATAAAGAATATATCAGTATGAAAGACAAGTTTTTATCAAAGCAACTTAAAGAATGCTTTTTAGATTACTTAGCTAACTTTAAAATTAAGATTGATGATAAATACCAATATTTAAATAATGCTGTTGATACTTATGTAGATTGAATCATTAAAGATGAATTAAATTTACATGACTTCAAAATAAACTTAGATGGAGAAATTATATAAAATGAGGAGCACATATACATATATGAGAATATTATTATTTTACGATTTACCCTTTGATAATAAAGCTGATACTAAGGAATATACAAAATTCCGTAATAACCTTTTAAAACTTGGTTATACATTAATTCAATACTCGATATATTCAAGAGTAGTTCAAACTAAATCAATGGTTGAACAACATATTACTAAAGTAAAGAAAGTCTTACCAATCAACGGATCTGTTAGGGCTATTGTCTTAACAGAAAGACAATATAATGATATGTATATTTTACGTGGAGAAATTTTAGATAATGAAATTGTTAATGATTGTAAAAGATATCGGAAAGTATAAAATATGAATAAAATAAATTTCAGTTATTTTAATGAAGATGAACTTGAAGTTATTATTGAAAAATCAAAAATTAAAACAATAGATTATGCAACTACTATTTCATTTAACTATTTGGATAATTATTATAATTTTGATTATCTTGGTGTAAAAATAATGAAACATGTTAATACAAACAAGTTAATAAGATTATTATTAAATGATGATGAAATAGATAGTAATATATCAATTAATAATTATCGTATTAAGAACAAAGATATTATAATCATTTCTCCATTTACTAAAATTAATGATATTTTATCATCTAGAACAAATGGTAATTTACATAATTTCTTAAAAGATGAAAAAGTTATTGATAGTAATTCAATTATCGAAAAAAGTATTACTGATGAATTTAATAAATTTACTAAGATTGAACAATTAACTGAACTCAACTTATCAAAAATAGATTTAATTAATTATGTAGATATAAATGATAATTTCGTTTCTGAAAAAAATATAAAATTAATATTAGAAATATTAAAAAATACAACTAGTAAGAAACTTATCATTTTTAATGATGTTGAATATATTAAAATATCAGAACTTGATCAATACATTTCATTTTTTAATTTTTTGTATGTTATTAATGAATATGAAGAATATTATAAAAATTTAATTGACTATAAATATTTTTTAATATTCGTTAAAAATAGCTTAATGTATGATCTTTTTTCTAAAAATAAATAGATTATTTATGGTAAAATTAAAGTAGTTTAGCTTGTATTTTGAAAAAGAAAAATTAAAAATTTCCGATTTTGGGTTTTTAATAAGTCAGATTCTTAATCAAGCTAAAACTAATAAAATGGAAAAATTAATAGGGTATGAGTTTTTAATAAGTCAGATTCTTAATCAAGCTAAAACTAATACAGCATTTGGGTTAGCAATAGAATAGTTTTTAATAAGTCAGATTCTTAATCAAGCTAAAACGTATATGGAATAATATCTAAACCAACCCCAGTTTTTAATAAGTCAGATTCTTAATCAAGCTAAAACATCTGACCAACAGCTTTCTTCATTCCGCTGTTTTTAATAAGTCAGATTCTTAATCAAGCTAAAACACAAGGTAATGCGATAGACATGTTGAATCGGTTTTTAATAAGTCAGATTCTTAATCAAGCTAAAACAATACACTTACTTTAACTGGCGAGGGTGAAGTTTTTAATAAGTCAGATTCTTAATCAAGCTAAAACTCCCTTGATATATAAGAACTCATTGCGTCAGTTTTTAATAAGTCAGATTCTTAATCAAGCTAAAACAAAGTTTTGGGTTATGAACAAGAATCAATAGTTTTTAATAAGTCAGATTCTTAATCAAGCTAAAACTTAACAACTATTTTATCAGTAATGCCCTATGTTTTTAATAAGTCAGATTCTTAATCAAGCTAAAACTTTTAAATAAAAAACATAAGTGTCCGATAGTTTTTAATAAGTCAGATTCTTAATCAAGCTAAAACTTACATTTAATAGTACCATAACCGTGTACGGTTTTTAATAAGTCAGATTCTTAATCAAGCTAAAACATATCGTAGATATCCCCAGGTAAAGCCTCGGTTTTTAATAAGTCAGATTCTTAATCAAGCTAAAACATAAAAGAATAATCTCTTACTTAATAGCCTGTTTTTAATAAGTCAGATTCTTAATCAAGCTAAAACAAAGCAGAAATAGGTTTATTAGTTATTTTAGTTTTTAATAAGTCAGATTCTTAATCAAGCTAAAACACTAAACAAAAATTAAAATACTTCGCTGCTGTTTTTAATAAGTCAGATTCTTAATCAAGCTAAAACTTTGATATAAGAAATATTGAGGGTTTGTATGTTTTTAATAAGTCAGATTCTTAATCAAGCTAAAACTAATGATATTACTTTATTAACAAGTGAAATGTTTTTAATAAGTCAGATTCTTAATCAAGCTAAAACTGTTAAGTTTTCAATGGTATAAAACATATAGTTTTTAATAAGTCAGATTCTTAATCAAGCTAAAACCTTAACTAAGTTTTGAAAACCAATCACCCCGTTTTTAATAAGTCAGATTCTTAATCAAGCTAAAACTAAATCATTATAACCAGATTCACTTGCATAGTTTTTAATAAGTCAGATTCTTAATCAAGCTAAAACTTTAATTTATTTTTATCAATTTGTGGATTAGTTTTTAATAAGTCAGATTCTTAATCAAGCTAAAACGAACCAGTTGAGACACAGCAACTCCAGCAAGTTTTTAATAAGTCAGATTCTTAATCAAGCTAAAACATTGAAACTCATTGATTAAAGTCTTTAACGGTTTTTAATAAGTCAGATTCTTAATCAAGCTAAAACTTTGAAGTTGCAGGAAGTCCTAAACCGATTGTTTTTAATAAGTCAGATTCTTAATCAAGCTAAAACGATAATCGCTCTTGACGATAATATTGAATCGTTTTTAATAAGTCAGATTCTTAATCAAGCTAAAACTAAAACTTTTAGTTTCATTTGTTGCATAACGTTTTTAATAAGTCAGATTCTTAATCAAGCTAAAACTGAATAGACTTTTATTAGAGTCAAAATGTCGTTTTTAATAAGTCAGATTCTTAATCAAGCTAAAACACAGCAAATAATAATAACCTAACCCCCACTGTTTTTAATAAGTCAGATTCTTAATCAAGCTAAAACGTACCCTCACCAAAACCTAATTTTCCTGTAGTTTTTAATAAGTCAGATTCTTAATCAAGCTAAAACAAACCTCAAATATGATAAGTATGTTGTTCAGTTTTTAATAAGTCAGATTCTTAATCAAGCTAAAACAAAACAATAAATTTATTCCATATGATTACAGTTTTTAATAAGTCAGATTCTTAATCAAGCTAAAACAATTAGCAACGTTGTTCAAAACTCTTCAAGTTTTTAATAAGTCAGATTCTTAATCAAGCTAAAACTGTATTAGCCGAAATATCAGCAATTCATAGTTTTTAATAAGTCAGATTCTTAATCAAGCTAAAACTCCCTTGATATATAAGCACTCATTGCATCAGTTTTTAATAAGTCAGATTCTTAATCAAGCTAAAACTTTTGAGTGTCGTGAATACTTAACTCTTTTGTTTTTAATAAGTCAGATTCTTAATCAAGCTAAAACGAAAGTGATTTAAATATTGCTGTTAAAGCGTTTTTAATAAGTCAGATTCTTAATCAAGCTAAAACTTAGAAGTTGCTGGAAGTCCTAAGCCAATTGTTTTTAATAAGTCAGATTCTTAATCAAGCTAAAACGTTATCTGTCTTTAGGTGTTGAGTCGTCTGGTTTTTAATAAGTCAGATTCTTAATCAAGCTAAAACTCCATCTGTGCCTCAGTTAACTTAGACACTGTTTTTAATAAGTCAGATTCTTAATCAAGCTAAAACTTAAATTCTACATATGATGGTCATATATCGTTTTTAATAAGTCAGATTCTTAATCAAGCTAAAACAACTAACAATTATTGGTATGCTTGTACCTTGTTTTTAATAAGTCAGATTCTTAATCAAGCTAAAACTTATATTGCTAACATACATATTAAGACATTGTTTTTAATAAGTCAGATTCTTAATCAAGCTAAAACTACATATAATTACAGATAAATTTAAACATAGTTTTTAATAAGTCAGATTCTTAATCAAGCTAAAACATATCAAAAATATCACCAGGCAAAGCGTCTGTTTTTAATAAGTCAGATTCTTAATCAAGCTAAAACATTTCAATATCCCAATAATGACCAATCGTTGTTTTTAATAAGTCAGATTCTTAATCAAGCTAAAACTATTCAAGCATTTCCATAGTTTGAGTTCCTGTTTTTAATAAGTCAGATTCTTAATCAAGCTAAAACATTAGCACCTTGTTAATTATGTCTTTAGTGGTTTTTAATAAGTCAGATTCTTAATCAAGCTAAAACTAATATTGATTCCGATATTTATTTCATCAAGTTTTTAATAAGTCAGATTCTTAATCAAGCTAAAACTCACTACCACCAATCATAATATTGTTAGTAGTTTTTAATAAGTCAGATTCTTAATCAAGCTAAAACCTAGTTCATTAACTAGTATTAATCAATCTCGTTTTTAATAAGTCAGATTCTTAATCAAGCTAAAACTAATGGACTCTTTAATAGAGGTGTGCGATTGTTTTTAATAAGTCAGATTCTTAATCAAGCTAAAACAATAATTCTGCATATATAATAATGTTGACTGTTTTTAATAAGTCAGATTCTTAATCAAGCTAAAACTTATTTTAGTCATCATATCTATGTTCTTTTGTTTTTAATAAGTCAGATTCTTAATCAAGCTAAAACTTAAACTCTTTGTATATACTTTATGTTGTTGTTTTTAATAAGTCAGATTCTTAATCAAGCTAAAACTTATAAATGATATTATTTCGTATACATCGCGTTTTTAATAAGTCAGATTCTTAATCAAGCTAAAACAAATCAATGTCGACAAAAGCCAGCTTAATAGTTTTTAATAAGTCAGATTCTTAATCAAGCTAAAACAGGTTTCGTTAATGTTCCTAATACTATGTAGTTTTTAATAAGTCAGATTCTTAATCAAGCTAAAACTTAATGGATTACATTTTAACTAATGGGTACGTTTTTAATAAGTCAGATTCTTAATCAAGCTAAAACTTTGAAAATATGAAACCAAGTCAGCAAGTTGTTTTTAATAAGTCAGATTCTTAATCAAGCTAAAACACTAGATGCTTTAGTTATTACCTCTTTAACGTTTTTAATAAGTCAGATTCTTAATCAAGCTAAAACCCACGCATTGAATTATTACAATCGCCTTCGGTTTTTAATAAGTCAGATTCTTAATCAAGCTAAAACATATTTATTGCTCTTTAACATTATCAGGAAGTTTTTAATAAGTCAGATTCTTAATCAAGCTAAAACATGTAACACTTAACGAATTTAAAGGATTTCGTTTTTAATAAGTCAGATTCTTAATCAAGCTAAAACTTAAATGATTTAATACATGCAATGTCATATGTTTTTAATAAGTCAGATTCTTAATCAAGCTAAAACGAGATGAAAAACAAATAATGCATTGAGTTCGTTTTTAATAAGTCAGATTCTTAATCAAGCTAAAACAATGGTAATTCAACTATTATTAATAGTCTTGTTTTTAATAAGTCAGATTCTTAATCAAGCTAAAACTAATGCATCATTCATTAACCAACTCCACAAGTTTTTAATAAGTCAGATTCTTAATCAAGCTAAAACCTTGTATTTTAGCATCATCAGGCACCTTCAGTTTTTAATAAGTCAGATTCTTAATCAAGCTAAAACGTGTTTAATGAAATTGTTCCCTGAGGTCCAGTTTTTAATAAGTCAGATTCTTAATCAAGCTAAAACATAATGTAATTACTGCAACTGGGACTGGTGGTTTTTAATAAGTCAGATTCTTAATCAAGCTAAAACGAGTAATATTAACATATATATAACTAATTAGTTTTTAATAAGTCAGATTCTTAATCAAGCTAAAACAAAACAAATGAGTATTAAAATTTATGATATGTTTTTAATAAGTCAGATTCTTAATCAAGCTAAAACATATTTATTGCTCTTTAACATTATCAGGAAGTTTTTAATAAGTCAGATTCTTAATCAAGCTAAAACTATAATTTTCGTGCAGAATATTCCGAGATAGTTTTTAATAAGTCAGATTCTTAATCAAGCTAAAACAAAGTCCTTAATAAATTCATAATACCAATAGTTTTTAATAAGTCAGATTCTTAATCAAGCTAAAACAAGGTGATAGAATGGCTGTTAGAAGAATCAGTTTTTAATAAGTCAGATTCTTAATCAAGCTAAAACGCATTGACTCCTGTGATACTTTGTTTAACCGTTTTTAATAAGTCAGATTCTTAATCAAGCTAAAACAAAACTTCATTTTAATAACTCAATCTTTCTGTTTTTAATAAGTCAGATTCTTAATCAAGCTAAAACAAACATCTAAAAGTTATGTTGATAATGCTTGTTTTTAATAAGTCAGATTCTTAATCAAGCTAAAACTAAATTTATGTTGTGGAACTTTTCTCATGTGTTTTTAATAAGTCAGATTCTTAATCAAGCTAAAACTATATTTATATATATATCACCAAATAGCTAGTTTTTAATAAGTCAGATTCTTAATCAAGCTAAAACAGGTTTCGTTAATGTTCCCAATACTATGTAGTTTTTAATAAGTCAGATTCTTAATCAAGCTAAAACAAATCAATCAGTTTTTTTAAATGCTTGTTTGTTTTTAATAAGTCAGATTCTTAATCAAGCTAAAACTAACAACAGTCGGCATAAAAGCATTTTTAAGTTTTTAATAAGTCAGATTCTTAATCAAGCTAAAACTTTTAAGAACTCTAAGTCTAGAGTGTAATTGTTTTTAATAAGTCAGATTCTTAATCAAGCTAAAACAGCGGTATAAATTGCACCAACACTTGATTTGTTTTTAATAAGTCAGATTCTTAATCAAGCTAAAACAACTCATATCACTTTTGCATATATGATCATGTTTTTAATAAGTCAGATTCTTAATCAAGCTGAAACATGTCTTGTAATTGATAATTTGTATAATCGTTTTTAATAAGTCAGATTCTTAATCAAGCTAAAACCTAATTTGGCCTCTATCGAATAAAGGTCTTGTTTTTAATAAGTCAGATTCTTAATCAAGCTAAAACAAAGGGCTATTATAAACACTCCTGTAACTAGTTTTTAATAAGTCAGATTCTTAATCAAGCTAAAACAACTGACGATTAACGGGATGCTCGTACCTTGTTTTTAATAAGTCAGATTCTTAATCAAGCTAAAACTTTAAAAAATGAAATAGATAATTTGACTTGTTTTTAATAAGTCAGATTCTTAATCAAGCTAAAACATGCTTCATATGGAAAATTAGCACAAAGAGTTTTTAATAAGTCAGATTCTTAATCAAGCTAAAACTTTATAGCTTTAAAACCAGCTGAAGCAACAGTTTTTAATAAGTCAGATTCTTAATCAAGCTAAAACATAATTTTATTACCACTTTTTATATTTGAAGTTTTTAATAAGTCAGATTCTTAATCAAGCTAAAACAATGGTGATGGTGTTATAGAAACATGTGATGTTTTTAATAAGTCAGATTCTTAATCAAGCTAAAACACCTATTACTGAACGCTTTGTAATCATGTAGTTTTTAATAAGTCAGATTCTTAATCAAGCTAAAACTATTGTTAACGGTATTAAACAAGCAAGTTTGTTTTTAATAAGTCAGATTCTTAATCAAGCTAAAACTTAAGGTCGCCTCTTTTCATGCATCAGTGTTTTTAATAAGTCAGATTCTTAATCAAGCTAAAACAAAAATAACACTTATTTCATCACCTTGATTGTTTTTAATAAGTCAGATTCTTAATCAAGCTAAAACAGCTGTTCTATCGATACTAAGCACCGTACCGTTTTTAATAAGTCAGATTCTTAATCAAGCTAAAACAATGATCTAATTAATCGTATTGTTCCAACGTTTTTAATAAGTCAGATTCTTAATCAAGCTAAAACTTGGATTACAGCAAGACATTTAATTACCTTGTTTTTAATAAGTCAGATTCTTAATCAAGCTAAAACTTTATTAAGTCGTCGATCGATGGGTGTTTAGTTTTTAATAAGTCAGATTCTTAATCAAGCTAAAACTTAATTTTTTTAGTCTTATTAGCACCTTTAGTTTTTAATAAGTCAGATTCTTAATCAAGCTAAAACAAAAATCGTTGAAATAAAACATTAGAATCAGTTTTTAATAAGTCAGATTCTTAATCAAGCTAAAACCTAGAGATTGTAGTTCTTTAATCGTCGTCAGTTTTTAATAAGTCAGATTCTTAATCAAGCTAAAACAAAAATGGTCTGACACCTTTATCTAGAAGGTTTTTAATAAGTCAGATTCTTAATCAAGCTAAAACTAAACTATGATACTCCTTTATTAACGACAAGTTTTTAATAAGTCAGATTCTTAATCAAGCTAAAACTGTGAATATTTATTATTTATTAAGTTATTCGTTTTTAATAAGTCAGATTCTTAATCAAGCTAAAAC
This sequence comes from Candidatus Mycoplasma liparidae, assembly GCA_009884515.1. GTDB lineage: Bacteria > Bacillota_I > Bacilli_A > Mycoplasmatales > Mycoplasmoidaceae > Mycoplasma_L > Mycoplasma_L liparidae. Next base: position 181,323 of record RHHX01000002.1, read on the forward strand.
ACCAGTCGATAACGAAATATAGGTTCCTATGTTTTTAATAAGTCAGATTCTTAATCAAGCTAAAACTTACTTTAATGAAGAAAAATTGATTGATGCGTTTTTAATAAGTCAGATTCTTAATCAAGCTAAAACAATAATGGTGTAAATAATTCTGTAAAAGTAGTTTTTAATAAGTCAGATTCTTAATCAAGCTAAAACTCGGCATATTGTTGTAAAACAATAGCATCTGTTTTTAATAAGTCAGATTCTTAATCAAGCTAAAACTAACTGAATGGTTGATAGTGCAATGATAATGTTTTTAATAAGTCAGATTCATAATCAAGCTAAAACAGACTAGATAGAGCTGAATATATCGGAGGAGTTTTTAATAAGTCAGATTCTTAATCAAGCTAAAACTGATCAACTTAGATATAACCTGTTTGATTGGTTTTTAATAAGTCAGATTCTTAATCAAGCTAAAACAAAAACATCGTTAATATATATTGATGATTGGTTTTTAATAAGTCAGATTCTTAATCAAGCTAAAACCTAAAACTCATAATATTTTTAATCTATTTGTTAAAAATTAAATAATTTTAATGATGTTTATTTTTTCTGTTTTCAATTTAGAAAATGTACTAAAGGGTTTTTGTTGTGGCACATTTTCTCCATGAATAGGTGTGTATTGTAAATAACCATTAGTTTTATGACAACCTGTTACTCTATATAAGGAATTTTCAATAGAATATATAGTACCTATTTCTATAATATCAATAATAATATAACCTTCTTCATCTAATTGTTTTATATGATCATCAAATCAATTTACATTAAGAAATTTTTTCTTACCTTCTTTATCCTCAATTAAATAAATACATTTAGGAGTTAATTGTGTTACGAATGCATTATTAGAAATTTTTGATAAATTCACTCCGCTTGATTTTTCTCCAATAAATGTAAGTCTCGAAATATCCGCTTGTAAATTATCATCAGATATTTTCACACATCCTTTTAATATAGCTAATCTAAAATCTTCTTCATCTTTAAACTCATCCATATATTTGCTAAAAGGATTTATTTTCGGATTAGTTGAATCATAGTATTTGTTTCATATTTTTTTAAGTGATTCAAAATAATTATTAGCATTAAGACACTTGCTCTCTTTATATGATTTTCCAAAATAGTTTTTTAATTGTTGTATTTCGGTATCTTTTAATTCTAATAAATCAAAACGGTCTTTAGTTTTATTAAGACCGTTTACTTCTACATAACCATAGATTGTTTCACCAGATAATTTTTTAGGTATTCAAGATTCGATTTTTTTCTGTTTTTCTTCAATAGTTTTGCATTTATTTAATTTACAAGAAGCTTTATGTGATAGTCATCAATTAGATTCTAAAATACTTTTTGAAAGGTTTTCTCAAATTTCATGTTTAACTTTTGATTGATCAAAAATATCTATGGGTTTCTTAGTATTATAAGCTCATTTAGCTTCACCAGTTTCATCATCTATACTTAAAATAAATGATCTTATTGTTTCTCTAAATTCCTCTATTGTTCCTAAAACAGCACAAATAGATGCATCAATACTATGATGTTCTGCTAAAATATTTCTATCTTTTTTTGGAAGATTTAAATATTTTTCTTTTCTTAATCTTTGAGTAACACTTCCGCTTACAGTTATAATTTCTAAATTAGATAACTTGCCATAAATATTATTATCACTATTAAAATTTTCTTTCATATAACTTTTTCAAGCCTCAAAAGCAATTTTAATTCTTCTCATAATATATTGAGTTTCAGTTAGATTACGAGCTATAAAAGATCTTTCTTTCATAGAAAAATTTTCCATTTCCATGAAATTTAATTTCTTGGGTTCATCTTTTAATATTTCTTTTCATAAAATTTTTAAATCATTAAAATTAGTTTTAGAAGATAATCACTCAATAGGTGTTTTATTTCCTTTACTACGGTTATTTTCAGTTTTTGTAATTACTTTATTTTCTCTATTATTATTTTGACTTCTAGATATTGGTAATATGTGATCAATTTCATAGTTAGCAGGATTATCTATAATATCTAACTCATTTATTGATTTACCATCATATAAATCTACACCTTGTTGTTTTTTTAATAAGATTATTTTTTCAATATTAACATCTTTAATAGAAGGATATTTATTTTTAATTTCAGCTTTTATTTTTTCATTTGCTGTTTGTTCTTTGATAATTGCTTTATTATTTTCTAAACCGTTTAAAGCATATTTTGTATCATTAGTTGTTTCGATAATAATTGCATCTAAATCATACATAGAACCGTTATAAACATATTTTTTCAATACTTTATTTACTAATTTGCAACATTCACTCATAGTATTTTTAATATTTGGAGAAATGAAATCAACGTTGTCCATTAATCGATTATTTATATATTTAATTTTTTTACCATTTTTTTCAAAAATATATTGATTCATTTCAAAAATATTGGTTTCTTTTCTATAAAAAGTTGACATACTTTTAATATCATTGATATTTTTGTTGATATATTCCTTAAGTGCTAGTAATGAAAAAGAATGTGTTCCGCTAATATTATTTTTTTGGAAATTTTCAAGTTCTTTAGACATTGCTTTTGGAGTTTTAGTAGTAGTTACTGGGTTTAGACAACAATAAGTTTCATAATCTTTGATTATTTTTTTATGATCATATTTTTTAATTTCTAATATTGATAATTTATAATCCTTATTAGCATTAACAAGTTCATCTTTGTTATAAAAATGAATTAAATGTTTTGATGTTATTTTATCTACATAGTAAATTTCTTCAATTGCTTTAGCAAAATCAATAAATATTAATGCTTGTCTTTTATAAAGTCTAATTAGATTTTCACATTTTTCAATATTATGTTTTTTTCTATCTTTTGATTTAGGATAGTGGGTCAAACTATTTTTATCTAACTTTAATCAATTGATTATTTTAGTTGGAGAAGGGGGTACAAGTTCTTTAATAACATTACTTATTACTTTCTCTTTTTGTTCTGGTGTCAATTTTTCATTAGATATTTTCATCGAATTTAATTGTGATAGTAAATTAGCAATTTCTGGTAGTGATTGACATTTCAATGATCTTTGTTGTCCTGTATGAACAGGACATTTACCAATAGATTCTTCTCATAAGTTATTTACTTGTTGACCATCTTTTTTATATACACCATAATCAGTTGTTGATTTTTCACTTCCAGGACCTTGTGAAAAATCTCTTACTCGACTGAAAATACCAGATTTAATTACTATATCATCTGATTCATCATCTCCTAAAAAATCATTTTTAAAATTTGTGCCTTTTAAATAAGAACAATTATCTATTATTTTAACTAGATCTTTTTTATTACGTTTTAGTGAAAATTGCATTGGTATTGCTTTATCATTTTGTTTTTCAACGTCTGAAATAACTATTCTTGCAGAAGGAGATCTTAGCTTTTTATTCTTATTTAAAATATCTAATAACTCTTCTGCTACTGATAGTGAATTTTCATCTTCATTTGGTAGAGTAAAATTCACTCCTCTGAATGATAATTTAGAATATAGTACTTTAAACAATTCTTTTGGTGTTAGTTCAGTAGTCAAACCTTTAACAGCTAATTCATAAATAGGATATGCTACATTTTTTTCAACATTAGCATTAAAATTAAATATTACTTTATATTCTGGGTTTGCTTTTCTAATTTCACCTTTTCTTTTTCCACTTTTTATTTCAGTGTCATTAATTAAAGATATGAAATCAAGTCTTCTTTGTTTTCTTCTTGAGATAGTTCGTCTTTGACGTCTTTTATCCCCTCTAGCACCTTCACCATATCCGCCTGGACTAGTTAGTGTTTTTGGTTCTGATAATATTTGAAATAAATGTGATTGACGATGAATAATTTTCTTAGTATCTTTATCAACTACACTAATCCCTACTGATGCAATACCTAAATCTAATCCAATTATTAATTTTTTATTATTTTCATTCATATTTTGCCTTTGATTTGTTCTATTTGCTCTATTTTATATCTATATTAAGTATATGTTATTAAAATAGTTTCATTTAAATTTCTAATTATTATTAAAAATAATAATTCACTATATTTTCATTTTTAAGACGAATAAGATACGACTAGCAATAATATTATTAGAATTAATTTCAATTGCTTTTTTAAATTTTTCAATAGCTTCATCAAGTTTATTTTTACCAGATAAAGCTGTTCCTCAATTAGTATAGGCAGAATCATTATCAGGATTAATTTCAATTGCTTTTTTAAATTTTTCAATAAATTCAGCTTCATTAAATTGATTTTTTTTAGATAAAATAGTCCCCCAATTAGTATAGGCAAGATCGTTATTAGGATTAATTTCAATTGCTTTTTTAAATTTTTCAATAGCTTCATCAAGTTTATTTTTATCAAATAAAGCGATTCCTCAATTAGTATAGGCAAGATCATTATCAGGATTAATTTCAATTGCTTTTTTAAATTTTTCAATAGCTTCATCAAGTTTATTTTTATCTGATAAAACAATTCCTCAATTAGTATAAGCAAGATCGTTATTAGGATTAATTTCAATTGCTTTTTTAAATTTTTCAATAGCTTCGTCAAGTTGATTTTTTTTAGATAAAGCAACTCCTCAATTAATATAAGCAAGATCATCATCAGAATTAATTTCAATTGCTTTCTCAAGTTTTTTAATAGCTTTTTGAAATTTTTTTGCTGCAATTAGTTTATAACCGTCTAAATTAAATTTTTTAGATGATAAAGAGTCAAAGTTTTGAAATATTCCTTCATCATCAGGAAATAATGAGAAAGCATTTAATCCTAATTTATCTAATCATTTTATTATTTCAATTTGTAAATCATATGATATTAAAATACTTGAAATTTTTGCATTTAAATTTAAGGTGTCAAAAATAAAAAGAGATTTTTGACTTATTGATCTCCCGAATTTTTGATTAGTTTTAAACTTTAAAATTTTTATATCTTCAAATTTTATTTCATCAATTTTTAGCTCTGTTTTAATTTCTTTATCATTTGTCTCAAAATAAAATATTTTAATATATTCAGGGTCATTATCTAAAATATTTCTTGGAGAATGTGATGCTGCAAATCATAAAGAAACCAAAATATCTTCTGTAAAATCAATTAATGGTGTATCGTTACCGTAATGTTGCATTTTACCAAATAAAGATAACTCTTCAGTTTCATTACTTAATTCTTTTTTTAAAAAAAGAATTTTATCATTAAAATATTCTTTTAAAAAAAGAAATAATTCATTACTACCAACATAATTTAAACCTTCTTTATATTCTCTTACAAATGTTGATTCTAATTTTCATTTATCATCACCTTGACCTCTATAAATAAATTTACTTTTAGATTCCATCATTTTAGAAACTCATTTTTGAACTTCTTTAAGTGTGGTTAATATTTCTTTTTTCTTTTCCATAGACATTATTATACAATGAATTAGACATACTATAATTTAATATATCTTTGATATTTATTTTTAAGATAAAATATGAATTTTTAAAAGATATTGTAAAAATTCATAATTATTTATTTTTAATTGATCAATAGTTAAAAATATATTCTTATTAGATAATTTCTTTATAAGTTCTAAAATTTCTATATTATCATTTGAATTTAATAATTCTTTTTCTTCTTTATAGACTTTTTTTATATTTACTTCTATATTGCTATTTAATAATATTTTTAAGGACCCTTCCATATTATTAATACTCTCTTCATTATTTTTGCTTATTTTTTCTAATTTTAAAACGAGATCAATGTCAACTTGTTCCATTGATTCTAATTCTTTTTCCTTTAAAATTATTTTTTGATTAATATTTTCATCTTTTTCAGAATTAGATTTCAATTCTTTTAATTCTTCATTTAATTTTCATATTTTATTCTTATTTAAATGATCTTTATTTTCTTCTAATTCTATATTTTTAAGTTCTATTTCTTTTTTTATTTCTTTAAGAGCAGTTTGTCAATCATATAAAACAAAATTCAAATTTTAATCCTTAGTAAAAATTTTCATTACTATTTTCATCATAGAATTATAGTGATATTCATTCTTCCGATAAATAATATCCATTATTTGATCGATTCCTGTTTCTATTTTATGTAAATCATCATTTATATTTCTAAATGTTTCTATAAAAATATTCATATCTTTTTCTATGTATTTAATAACTTGATCATTAACTGGTCAAATTTTTAAAAATTTTCTTAATAAGGAGTATTTGTTCTTTTTATTAAAAGAATCTTTTAAGTTGTAAACATCAATTCTTTTTTTAAGTTCTCTAGCAGTAAGTGCTTTTGTATTCAAGTGAGGAGTAGTTAAAAAATCATTAAATAATATTGAAATATTTTCATCAAATCCCATAGTTTTTAAAACTCCAAAATAACTTTGTTCAAAAGTAAAAAAATGGCAATGTTAAATATTTTTCAATGATAGATTCATCAGGATTACTTTTATTTGTAGGATCTATCATTTTCTTTTTATTCATTGGAAGAATAAAAAGAAAATGATCTAATATAGATAATTTTTGAATAGCTTTCAAAATATCTCAAGAACCATTGCCTACTCTTTCTAAATTATCGAAAAAAATAATTGTTTTTGGCATTTTTTTAAAACCTTTTATTATTTCTTCAATTGATTCCTCAGAAGATATCTCTTCAATATTGGTAGACATAGTTTTATTTAATCAAGAAATCACTGTTATATTAAATAATTTTTTTGCTATTTTTTTAAAATTTTTTGAAAAATCACCCATTTGATTAGCAAGAATAGAAAACAGTTCAATTATAATATCATCTGGAAGATTTTTAGAATTAGAATATTTCCAAATATCAATTAGTATTATTTTTTTAAATATTGAAAATTTTACTTTTTTTTCAATAATATTTTTAGCTAAACTTTCTATAAAAAAAGTTTTCCCAGAACCTCATGGAGCATCAATTATTGTTAGTGGAGATTTAATTGATATTTCTTCGGGAATAAAAAAAATATCTTTATTATTTAAACATTTTGATCTTTTATTTTCGCTATTTAAGCATAGCATTTTATCTTTTTCATTCAAGCATAAAATTCTATGTCATTTTTCTATATCTATTTCTAATTTTTCTTTAAAATTAGAATATTCATTTTCTAAATCTTTAATAAATTTTTCACATGGTTTGATTAAATCACTATCATCTATTTCTATTATTATTTTATGTTTTGCTAAAGGTTCATTCATAATTAATTTTTTCTTTCTTTAAAGTAAATTTTTACATAAATATAAGTAATAATATTGCTAATATTTTTTTAAATGAATTAATTACTTAAAAACAAGTTCTAATTTTTCTTTATATTTGAAAATAATAATTATTTATAAAAATTAAATTTAAGATTAAAGATAATAGTAAAACATATACTGAATTTCAAAAAAACCATATTTAATAAAAATATATTTCAAATTCATTCTGATATCATCCTTTCAAAAAAGTTTAATTCTTTAAATCAAAAAAATTGAATACGAATTGATCTCAAAATAAATAATCCTTTGTTACTTAATACTTTTAAAATATTTAAAATGTAATGAGATTTTATTACAGGACATATATAGAAGAAAAATGATTATTTTTATCTTTATTATATTTATTTAAAATTAATTCTAGAATAGAATATTGATAATCCACTAAAGTATCATTAACAACTATTCCCAAATAAAGTTCATCACATTTTTTATATTTATTTTTTGATTTTTTATCTATAATATTTTTAAATTCATTTAATATTTCATCAAAATTTTTACAATTATAAATTTTATTTTTAGCAAACTTTTCTATTTGTTCTTCATTATTAAACGAATTAAAGAGATTTCATTTTCATGAAACTATTTCTAAACCTATTGTTTTTTTGGTTTTTATATTTTCAAATATATAATCAGGACCATTAACTTCCCCTTGTTTTTTTTGAATTAGATATAATAGATTCTTTTAATTTATATTCATAAATTCATTTTTTAGGTATGCCATATAAAAAATGAATTAGTTTAAATCAAACTGTTTCCGGATCAAAAGGATCACTTTTCACTTTTTTTAAACTTTTTAAAAAAGGTGAATTTTGAATACTATTAAATTTTTCTCCTTTTCAACCTTTTAAATAATATAAATTTGGTATTTCTTTAATGAAATTGATATTATATATATTTGTTATTTTTCTTATACATTTATCACATATCATAGATTCTTTTATTCAAATTAATATTGGTTTATTTAGAGGAATAAAAAATATATATGGTTTCGCTTCATTATTACAACAAAAATCTGAACCTTTATTAGAATAATTAACAAAGGTGCATGTTCTTTTTTTGTCTCTTTCTCTTATTGATTCATTTGAAGGACCATATTCTATATATGCAATCAATTTTTCCATTATAATAAATTTTAATATATTTAAATTTATTATAATAATAATTAATAAAAGAAAGAAAAGATAAATATTTTTATAAGAAGTTTTTGATGATAAATAAAAAAGTATTTTTAGATGAATCAAATATATCTAAAAATAGTGGTGATAAAAGTAATTTTTTAATTGCTTCTGTTTGCGTTTTTGAAGATCTTGAAATCTTCAAAGATGCAGAATTAATTTTGAAAAATCGTGGAATTAATTCAGAAATAATAAGGTTCTTCACTAATGACTGAAGAGTATAGTAATTTAAGAAAAGAGTTAACTGAAAAAATATTTCCAAAACTTAATGCTCGTTTTTTATTTATGATTTTTTTATACAAAAACTATTAGATTTTACATCTAATTATATTCTTGATTTAACAAAACAAGAATATATAAGTGAAGTCGTGTTTTTGGCAAGTCATCGTAACGGATTAATTAGTTTTTTATCATGCGAGTTCAAACATGAATATAGTAATAATTCAAATATAAATTATTATGAATTAATTAATAAAGCTATTCTAGAAGTAAAGAAAATGAATAAAAACTCTACTTTTTACGAATGCTTTTGTTTCTAAAAGAAAATTTTACTCAAAATAAAATACAAGAAATAAATAATGATAATTATCAAGTTTTATTGTTTGTAATCGAAAATATTAGTCAAGATAGTGAAGAAATAAAATATAAATTAATAATTGATAATTTTTTAGATAAAAAAGCAAAAGAAAAAATAAAATTCGAAGAAATGATATTAAATATTTTTATTATTAAAGATAAAATAAAGCCTGAAATTATTTTTGAAAAAAATAAAAATAACATCGGGTTGCAAATTACTGATTTATGTGTGAGCATATCTAGAAAAACTATTAAGAATTTAATAGAAGATTTCTGAATAAAAGTTTTAAAAAATGAAAAAGAGGCAATTACTTTTACAAAAGATGAAGAAATTTGAGGAAATGAGTTACTAAAAATGTTAAGAAGTTTTTTTAGTAATAAAGATATTGGTTTTTCTTCTAATTTACAATTGACACATGAATTAATGGCTTTTTATTCACCTTGATAGAAGAAAATATTGACATAAAAGAAATTTTAAATATTAGATTTTTAAAATATATTAGAAAAAGAGCTCTAGAATTCGAAAAATAAATAATTCTTTTATTAAAAATTTTTAACAATTAATTATATTCTAAATTATCTTTTAAAAAAGTGATAATCTTTGTTCTTAAAATAAATAGTGTATTTGTTTTTTTGAAAAATATGTTTTATAAATTAAAAAAGAATAAAATATGTTTTGTAAACAAAAAAATATCAGGATTATAATAAAAATATGAAAAATAAAGATGCAACAAAAACATTTACTAAACTTGAAGAAGTTCAAGATTGAGTTTTTAAAATGATGAAAGAAGGAAAGAATTTCATTTATAGAGGACAGAGTAATTATGAATGAAAATTAGAATCTACATTTATAAGAGAGTATAAAAAAAGATTCAAAAAAAGTAATTACACTAATAATGAGTTATTTATATTTTTAAAAATTTTTTTTATTAAAAAATTTAAGTTTTTAAGAGAACAATTAAACCAAAAGGGTGAAGAATTATCTTTATTAGGTAAAATGCAACATTATGGAAATAATACACCATTAATTGACTTTACTGAGGATATTTTAGTATCTTTATGATTTGCTGCTTCAGATTCTTATGATGATATTTCAAATTCTGATCCCCATTATTTTAAAATATTTTATTTTAGAACGAATCAAGAAGATATTGAATTTGAGTTAGATATTAATAAAATAGAATTTGAAGAAATAAAAATTTTAAAATTTAGAACTAATCAAAAATTCGGCAGATCAATAAGTCAAAAATCTATTTTTATTTTTGACACTTTAAATTTAGATGAAAAAATTAAAAGTATTTGTATATCTTATAATTTACGAGTCAGCATTATTAGTTGATTGAATTCTTTAGGATTAAATGCTATTTCCTTATTTCCGGATGATGAAGGAGTATTCAAAAGTTATGATTATTTTTCAGCTGAAAAATGTTATTTAGACGGAATCGAATTAACAATTTTAAAAAAATTTGACAAAGCTATAGAGAAATTTAAAAAAGCAACGGAGATAAATGAATATCATCATCCTTCTTATAATAATTGAGGATATTGTTTATTAAAACAAGGCAAATATAAAAAAGCTATTCGGAAATTTAAAGAAGCAATATCATATACTTGAAATAATATTAGTCTTTCTATTTATAGATCTAATTTAGGGGAATCTTTATTTATGGAAAAAGATCCAACAGCTATTAAAGAAATAGAAATTGCAATAGAATTGAATCCCAAAAATGATGATGCCTATAGTAATTTAGCATATGCTTTAGTTATAAAAGATGGATTTAATCATATTAAAAAATTTAAAGAAACAATTAATATTGATTCTGATGGTATTGATTGAAAAAATATTTTACATATTAAAAACGAATTTATTGATGAAGCTATTCAAAAATTAGAGAAAACAATAGAACTTAATAAAGATAATTTGTCCGCTAATAATTTATTATGATTTTTAAAAAAAACTTAATACTTTATGATATATAATGAAAAAGGAAAATTTATGTCAAGTAATTCTAAACAATAAAAGTTAAAGATAATTATAGAAAAAAATGAATTAAAATGATTAATTTTAACAGAAAAATTTGAGCATAATAATGAAAAAAGGTAAATAATTAATTTATGAAAATTAAAATTTAAAGATCACCCAATTCTTGGAAACTTAGAATTAAACTTAACTATTAAAAAAGATACAAAAGATGTACCTGTAAAAAAGATACAAAAGATGTACCTGTAAAAAAGATACAAAAGATGTACCTGCTAAAAGTATAATTATTGCAGGAGATAATGGCACTTGTAAATCAACACTATTGAAAATATTAAAATTTGATGGACAAGAATTATATAATACGAATTTCAAAATTAGAATTAGAATTAATTAAAAAATTAGTTGAATTTAAAAATGTTGAAATATCAAATAGATTAAACTTATTTTGACGTGAAATTGATAATATTAATGGTGGTGTCCATGCATTTTATATAAAATTAAAAAATGATACTTATGAATATGCAGACGGAATAATTCCTATTTTTCAAAATATTTATTTTAATATAGATGATGTTGTTTTAATGACAATAATAAAATTAACAATGAGGAAATGTTGAAAAATATTTTTATACAAGATTCTTTAGAATATACAGAAAAAATTAGAGAATATACTAAAAATAATGAAGGTAATCTTGTATTAGATAAAAGAATGGGTATTTTTAAAAAATCATTTAATGCTTTTTTTAAATCAACTAATTTGAAATTTGAAAAAGTAGATTATTCTTTAGAAGGTGAATCTAAAATACTTTTTAAAAAAAAATAAGGAATTTGATACTAGTAATTTTAGTAAAGGAGAATATCAAGTATTTTTTGGTTCTTGTGAAATTTTAAAAAATAAATCAAAAAAAGAACCTATTATTTTAATAGATGAGCCTGAAAACGGATTACACCCCCAGAATGACAATTAAATTTATTGCCCTACTACAAAGGATTATCAAAAAATAACCAATTAATAATTTCTACTCATTCTCCTTTTATTATTAATTCAGCAGATGATAATGATAGAGTAATAATTTTAAAAAGAAAAGATGATAATCAAATTGATTCTACTTCAGATGAATATTATGGTCTTTCTGAAATAAAAAAAATTTCTCATAAAATGAATATAATTCCGGATCCAAACAAATTAAAATTAGTAGTAGCTGGTAAAACAGACAAACAATATTTGGAACATGTAATAGAAAAATTTAAAAGTGAATATTATATTTTTAAAAATATAGAAATTATTTATCCCTTTGGAGATGATAATGGAGGTTATGGAGGCAATGAAAGTTTAATATCTTTTAATAGAGGTTCTATTTTTATGCATCAAACTAAATATATCTGATTTATATATGATTCAGATTTAAAACCAAACCAAAAAGAACAAATTTCAAGTTTTGAAAATAAATATATTTTTAAAAAAGTAGAAATGAAAATTCTGGATGCCAAGAAAATTCAGGTTTAAAAGGCATTGAAAATTTTTTACCAATAGAAAAATCTATTTATAAAAATGAAATATTTTTCAAATGAAGTACAGATAATCATTCGAAAAAAGATTATTTTACCTTTGAAAAAAAATCAAAAGTAAAATTAGCAAATTATTTAATTAATAATTTAAAAAAACAAGAATTTGAACTCTTAAAAAATGAACTAGTTGAAATAGTAAAACAATCTGGTTTTCAAATTAAATAAATAATTTGAAGTTAAAATTTCTAATATTTAATATTATACTGTTTTAATAAATTATTTATTTAAACAAAGACGAGATATTTTTATTATTTTTTCTTCTTTTTAAAAAGAAGAAGAATGTATGGCAATCCTAAAAATTGTATAGATAGTGAATGCATATAACGATAATATTTTGTTTTTAATTTTTTTGAGTTTACTTTTATTTGATTAGAAATATTATTATTTTTTAAAATATATTTTTCAATTTCACTTTCTTCCATTTCGGCAAAATCTATAAACCCATTTAAATATTCATCATATGTTCTTAAAGTTACTAGTTCAATATCTTCATTATTAGCAAAAATACTTATTGCTTCTTTAACATTTTCTTCAACGTTTCTAAAGCAAATAATATTACCAAAAGTTTTTACAGAATTTAATATCCTATTAGTTCTTGAAAAAGCTTGAATTAATCCATGTTGTTTTAAGTTTTTATCAACTCACAAAGTATTAAGAGTTGTAGCATCAAATTTAGTTAAAAACATATTAAGAACTATTAGTAAATCAATTTCTCTATTTTTCATTCTTGAAGAAATGTCTTTATAATAGTTAGGAAATTTATCACTAGATGTATCAAATGATGTTTGAAATAATTTATTATAAAGCATCAGCTCCTAATCGCTGAGCTTCTATTATTAATTTAAATGCGAACTTTATCAATTTCTACTTTAGCTAAAAATACTCATAGTTCTATAACTCTGTATTCTACATCTGGTATATTATCTGTTGTTGTCATCATCATATTTTTTTTTTGTTTATTAGTTTATAAATAACTAATATCATTATATATATTTTAAAAATATCAAACAATTATTAATTCTCTGAATTATATATAATAATTATCATCATTTTACAGAATTTTATTAGTATATATATGAAAATCAAAACTACATATAAAGTAATATATGTATGGTAAAATTTATTATAATAAATTTTAGTGGAAAGCTTAATTGTAATAGTGGTTCAAATATTGATGCTAAAAAATTGAAATCTTGAATGAAAAGAAATAATTGGAATTTTGAAAGAGCAAATAGCCATGAACTTTGAATTTATATAAATGAAGAGTCAATTACTATAAATTTTCATAGAAATAAAGGTCTAGGTATTGCAGAAGATGCTTTGAGTGACATTTCTAAAACAATGGGATTAACCAAAAGAGAGCTTATTAAAAAAATTAGAAACAATAAAAATTAATTTTTTAATAAAAGAAAGAATAATAATGAATAAAAAAATATCTTTAAAATCGGAACTTTTAAGTATAAGTTATGGTGAATTATTTAATTTATCAATTACTGTTGATTTTCATGAATATGGTGATTTTTATATTTTAAAATCTGAAAAAATGAAATTAAAAATAGAATCTACTAGTAATGATTTACAAGAGGCAAAAAATGAATTTGTTTCTGTATTATTTACATATTTAGATTATCAAGTAAAAAATAAAAAAATATTCAATACATTAGAAAAATTTAAATTTAAAATTAAACATATTAATGAAATATATGCTGAGTTTCAAAAAAACCATATTAATAATAAGCATCAAAATAATTCTTTTAATAAATTTCAAATCAATCCTGATATTATGCTTTCAGAAAAGATTAATTCTTTGAGTGAAGAAAAATTAAATACAATTTGATCAATTAATGTTGGTTCAAATTTATTAATTAGTGATAGTTCTTGTTAAAAATTAGAATATAGTTTTTATTTTTATATTTTAATAATAAGGCAATGATATTTTTACCCTTATTATATTCATTTAAAATTAATTCTATAATATGATATCAGAACTATTTAATCATTATTTTATGAGACTCTCATTTAAAATTTTTAGAAACTTTTTTATTCTACAAATAATATGTAATTAGCAAAAATACTGACTTACATAATGTTTTTAATAAAGAAAAATCATTGAAATAATAAAGATAAAAATAATTAATTTTATGTTTGCTATTTACCTGTTAATTTAATTTCTTGATCTAAGTCTATATTTCATTCAACTAATTTAACAGGCAACATTTTTAATATCTCTAATCTAGAAAATAATTTATTGTAATTATTGATATTTGCAGAGTTAGTTATTTTTATTGCTATTGCATATTCTATTTGAGTAACTGTTAACTCATCATAATCGGTACTATTTCTATTTTGATTTTCTAATTTTATAATTCATTTTACAAATTCACTATTGTAAGATTTACAAACCTTTGTTTCAAAAATTTTAGTATTATTGATTGATCATTTTCCTAAGTTTTTGATAAGTTCTCATTCAGATAAATTTCTATCAATTTTAAAAACGTTTTTAATTTTTCTTGATTGATTCATTTTATTTTCATTTTCTAATTCAGCTATTGAAGAAGTTATGCATGTTCTTATAGATTCTACTCCATATCTATTATCAATTTTTCCATTGCAGACAGTAGTAACTTTTAATTTATTATTAAATTTACCACCATCTAATGGTAATTCAAAATCATTATTAATAATGATTTTTTTATTCCGTTCTGTAATACCAGTAAATAAAAGTAATACTTCATTATTTTTTTGTTTAATATAATTATCTATATGTTGAGGAGCAATTCTACTTTTAAAAAAATCTTCATCAGAATTATCATGCTCTAAACCATTGAAAAATATAGCTAATATTTCTAACTTATTTAATTTAGGGAATTTTTCTATAATTCCACAAATTAATCTAGTAACAAATGGAGCAGCAAAACTTGTTCCAAAAGAAGTAGTATAATTATTTCCAGAAATAATACATACTTTTTTATTTATATCTCCACCAAAAATACTGCAATCTGGTTTTTGATAATTTAGAAACTTTTTTCCTTTTCTTGAATAGGTAGCAACTTTATTATCAAAATCTAATGCATTTACTATTATGCTTCTCAATGAATCAGCTGGTGGAGAAAGAAGTTTAGATTTGGAACTATCTTTGTCATTACCGCCAGATATTACAAATATTACATTACTATCATAAGAAAGTTGGTCAAGTTGTGAACCTAAATATGATGTAGAATGTAATGGATTAATTTCATTATTAGAACCTAATGAAATATTTCATACTCTAATGTCTGGGTTATCGTTCAAAGCTTTTTTTATTCCTTCTAATACTTCACTCTCTTTCATACCATTATTAAATACTCTACAAAGTAATATATTAAAAACTCCACAGCCATCATCAAAACCATTCATCTTATCACCACACATAGCAATAGAAGAAACAGATTGACCATGATATATTTTGTCATCAGGTGAGTTTATATAGTCTTTAATAATAATATTTTTAGTTGGTGGACAACTTCCATCTAATATTCCTATTACACTTTTATTTGTAACGTCAGGGATATCAAGGGGTTGTAAAAAAATAGAATCAAAATCATTATTTTCAAACTTAATTATGCTATCTTTATTAGTATTTATTAAATATTTAGTATTTTCTTGACTTATATTTTCTTTTTTGAATTTTAATGTTTCTTTACCATTGAAAAGAGAATGATTGCACATAATATCAGAAATGTATTCTATACCGGGTTCTAAAACAAGTTCATCTTTCATACTAATAAAATCATATAAGTTTTCTACAAATGAAAATAATGAACTTATATATTTTTTTGCCTCTGTATTTGTGTTAGAAGAAACTTGAGTTTTGAATAAAGCTATAAGATTTTCAGATTCTATTAGAGGAGTACTATTAAGTATATTTAAAACTTGATCAATAAAAATAATGTTTTTTTCTATAATTGATCTATTCGTTCATAATACTAAAATAATTCTATTTTCTAATTCATTAAATTTACTACCATCATTATGTCATTTCAAATTATTTAAACAATTTTTTGAAATTCTACTGGTTTTAGATGGAATAAATTTTAAACTAAATAATTCAAAAGCTATATCTTTATTTGTATCAAGAAGTAATAATTTTAATTCATCTTTAAATTGTAATAATTTTTTTAACAGATAAGAAAAATTATTACATTTATAAGGAGGTGGAATATTTCTTGCTATGTGCTTAGTAAGTTTGGGATTAAATTTTATTATATTATTCATTTTTATTTCTCATTATTGAAATAGTTGATTTAGAATATTTATTATTAAAAATAGTTTGTAAGTTTATTAAAGTGTAATTTTTATTATTAATCATATAATCATCTAATTCTTTTTCAGTTTTAAAATTCATTTTATTATTAATAAATTTATTAATAGGTTTTCCTATCGAATAAGATGCATTCTTTCTGATAAGCATTTCTTTATATAAAGCTTTAATTTCAAAAGGTTTTATACTTATGTTTTTATCTGAAATAATTTCAGATAGAATTTTTTCAGCATAATCTAATTGATAAAAATTTGCATAATATTTATTTATATCTAATAAGTTGTTTTTAGTATAAGAATCAAAATCAAATAGCATATCCATTCTTCTTATTAATGCGGAATCTAAAATACTTAATAAATTAGTTGCTCCAATGAATAGAGTTCTTATATCTAATGAATCTAGTAATGTTAAAAGACTAGTAGTAATTCTAGACATTTCACCAATATCATTATTTGATAGTCTATTGATTGAAATACCATCTAACTCATCAAAAAATAATATTACATTTGATCCATTGTATTTTTTGAAAATATTTTCTAAATTCTTTATTGTTTCGCCTAATTTAGAATCAACTATACCTCCATAAGTTATGTTTATTAATTCTCTATTTAGTAATTTAGAAATTTTTTTTGCAAGTAAAGTTTTTCCAGTTCCTGGATTACCATGAAACATTATTTTATTTATTAATCTATCACCATTATTTATCGAATTTATAAGTATTTGAGTATTATCTTTTAGATCATCAGACAAGATAATATTCTCTCTATCAGAGATTTCAGATGAATATTGCATAACTCTATTATTCATAACTATCTTTTTAATTTCTTCAGCAATTTTAATATCTCCATTTTGATTAAAATGTTTCCCTATTTTTTCTAATAAATTTAATGCTTCAATATCTTTACCATCTATAAAAAAATTTATTAATTGAATTAATTCGTTTTTCTTCACGTTTGTTTTCCCACTTATAACTTTTCATTAATAATTATAAACATTTATTAATGAAAAGTTACTTATTTTTAATCTTTTTTTGGAAAATACATATTATTTTTTGGAAAAAAATGAGTATTTTAGATTATTTTTGATAATACAAATGGCAATTCATGATAAATAAATAGTGATAAAGATATGAATCTTAAATGAAAAAGATGACAGATCATACATTATAAGAAAAATATCAAGGGGTAACTTAATATATATTAAGTTATGAGTAAAAGAAAAACAAATAAAATACTGAAGAAAAATAAGATATTGAATTAGCAGGAAATGAAGGCAATAAATTTAGAGAGTATTATTAAATTATAATGATAGTGTACTTCAAAAAAATATGAATTTAATAATTGAAAAGAATATAAAAAATTTTATAAATTATATGAGTATTATTCAAAAAATTATATATAAAACACTATTGCAACAATTTTAATAATAGAAAAAAGAGTTAACACGGCTTATAATTATGCTGTAAATTCTATATAACACTAGAATTATATAAAATATTAAGAAATAAAAATTATTCATAAAGATTGAATTGCTTTAAATAAGTATAAATGTATCTAAATATGAATATTTTAATGATGAAATTATAAAAAAGTTATCTTTAAAAAAAATTTACATTAATGAAGAAAAAATATTTCTTTAATTAATTGTTTTACCTTAATTGATTACTTAATGGAAGCATCTAATTTATTAAATAATTTTAATAATATTCAAAGAAAATTAAAACAATATATTAAAATTAAGATAATTTAGATTAACTATTAGATTCTTTTTAATTTAAATCTATATATTTATCAAAAAAATCTGTTATTTTTTTGATAACTCTATTCTTTTTTTCTGTTCTATCATTATTTTCACTAAACCTAGACATCTTAGGCATTATTTGATTAATATCTGTTCCATGAGTTTTTATTTCAAAATCTCTAAAACAATTTTCTATGAATTTATATGTTTTGTTTGGAATTAATTCTTCTTCTTTTATAATTAATTCTAAATCATCTTTCTTTTCTTTTTCTATAAATTTATATCAATCTTTTTCACTATCATTTACATTAGATATTTGTTGAACAAATTTTTCAATTAAAGTTTTTTTACTCAATAAAAAACCACTTGAATTGATAATTCTTGTAATATTTATCATAATTTCTTCAAAATCTTTTTCTTCAGATTGATATTCTACTATTATCTTTAAAATGTAATCAATGTTTACTTCAACTTGTTTCATAAGTTCTATTTCAAAAACAATATCTTCATTAATTCTTTCTTTTTCAGTTCCATTTCTTCGTTTATGATCTTCGTATAACATAAGATACATACTCTTATATTCTTGAAAATCAAAATTAGATAAACTTTTATTATCAATAAAATTATCGAAGGATGAAAGAATATTTCTAATTGATAAAAGTTTTCCAAATAAAATTATGAATTTTTTTGCTTTTTCCTCACCAATAATTATTTCACCTGGAGAAAAATTTTCTTCAAGTTTGCTAATAATTTCTATGTAACCATCGTGTTTTTTATTTTTGTTGTCTATAAATCCATTTAAATATTCATCATATGTTCTTAAAATTGCTAGTTCAATATCCTCATTATTAGCAAAAATACTTATTGCTTCTTTAACATTTTCTTCAAGGTTTCTAAAGCAAATAATATTACCAAAAGTTTTTACAGAGTTTAATATCCTATTAGTTCTTGAAAAAGCTTGAATTAAACCGTGTTGTTTTAAATTTTTATCAACTCATAAGGTGTTAAGGGTTGTAGCATCAAAACCAGTTAAAAACATATTAACAACTATTAGTAAATCAATTTCTCTATTTTTCATTCTTGAAGAAATATCTTTATAATAGTTAGGAAATTTATCACTAGATGTATCAAATGATGTATTGAATAATTTATTATAATCAGCAATAGATTTATCAAGAAAATCTCTAGATGAATTATCAAGACCTTTTACATCGAAATTTTCATCTTGTAAAACATCATCAATATTAAAATTATTGTTTTCTTCTTCATTAGGATTAAAACTAAAAATAGTTGCTATTTTTAGTTTAGGATTTTCCTGATCCATTTGTTTTTTAAATTCATTGTAATAAGCAATTGCAGCTGATATTGAAGCAACACAAAAAATTGAGTTAAATCCATTAACGGATTTTAATCTTTTTTTCTCAAAAACATTATTACTTTTAGTTTTTGACATTTCGTTAATATTAGTTACTATTAAATGATCATAGTAAGAATGATTTTGGTTACGATATGTTTTTTGATCAAAACGTTCTAGTATGTATCCGGTAACTAAACTAATTCTTTTAGGATCAGATAAAACTGCTTCTTTATCAATAGATTTAACCTCTTTATCATGAATAATTTTTTTAGAGTTTATTGTACTTATATAATCAATTCTAAAAGGTAAAACATTTTTATCCTTAATTGCATCAATGATTGTGTATTTGTGTAATGCTAAAGTGTTATTACCATTTTTATCCAATTCACCACCAAATGCTTGAGCTGTTGTTTTTAAATTAGGGTCTTTATAACTACTACTTGAATTAATAGAAAAAATTGGTGTTCCAGTAAAACCAAATAAATTATATTTTTTAAATGATCTTGTAATTGATTTATGCATTTGACCAAATTGAGATCGATGACATTCATCAAATATCATAACAACATGTTTGTTATATATTTCATGTTTAACATTATTAGAAACAAAGTTACTTAATTTTTGAATAGTAGTAATAATAATTTCAACACTAGGATCCTCAATTTGTTTTTGTAAAATTTTAGTTGAAGTATTGCTGTTAGCAGCCCCTTTTTGAAATTTATCATATTCTTTCATAGTTTGATAATCAAGATCTTTTCGATCTACTACAAATAAAACTTTTTGAATATGATTTAATTTTGAAGCAATTTGAGCTGTTTTAAAACTTGTTAATGTTTTTCCAGAACCTGTTGTATGTCAAATATAACCGCCAACACCATGTCCAAATTTTTTTTGATTTGTTGAAATTTCTATTTTATTAATTATTCTTTCAGTTGCTACTATTTGATAAGGTCTCATTACCAGTAATTGATCATCAGAAGTAAAAACACAATACTTTGTTAAAATATTAAGCAATGTATGTTTGGCAAAAAAAGTTTTTGTAAAATCAACTAAATCAGGAATATTATTATTCTTAGAATCTGCTCAATAACTTGTAAATTCAAAACTATTACTGGTTTTCTTTTTATTTAAATTTTTAAACTTATTTTTTATGTGATTTTCTCTTGTAGTATTTGAATAATATTTTGTATGAGTTCCATTTGATATTATAAAAAGTTGAATATATTCGAAAAGACGTGAGCCTGCTCAGAAATTTTCTCTTTGATAACGATTAATTTGATTAAAAGCCTCTCTAATGTTAGTTCCTCTTTTTTTAAGTTCAATATGAACCATAGGAAAGCCATTAATTAAAATAGTTACATCATAACGAGCATTATGTGTTCCACTATTTTCACTATATTGATTAATAACTTGTAAATGATTATTATGAACATATTTTTTGTCTATTAAATGAATGTTTTTAGTGCTACCATCATCTAAAATAAGAGAATGAACACTATCATCTTGGAGTTTTCTAGTTTTTTTAACAATTCCATCATTACTATTTGCAATAGTATCATTGAAAAATTTTTCTCATTCTTTTTCTGAAAAAGAATGTTTATTTAATACTTCTAATTGTTTTCTTAAATTACTAATTAAATCTTGTTCACTCTTAATAGAAATATATTCATATCCTTGTTCAGTTAATTTATTTATAAAATCCTTTTCAAGTTCATCTTCACTTTGATGACTTTTATTTTTTCTTTCAAGTGGAGTATAGAATGATACTACTGTGTCTTTATCTGATTCAGCAATAATATTAAAATTTTTCATATGATAAATTCCCTTTTATTTAAAATGTTAATAGTTTATTTCGATAATATTCATATTGTTCTTGTCGAGCTTTAATTTCAGCTGGAAGACCTTTTGAAATATCATTGCATAAAGTATTAAATTGATCTAGGATATTAACTATTTTAGTTTGAACTTCTATAGATGGGATAGGGATTAAAATTTTACCAATAACATTATTCATTAATTTAGGATTACCTGAACCTGATTTAACATATTTTTTAGCAACGATTGTTAAATAATAGTAAATGTATTTGATATTAACTTCATTATTTTTAATTTTTATTAACCCACAAACATTTGTTGAATTAAATTTTTCATTTCGGTGAAAAATAGTTCCTGCATGTGCTCCATCTGTTGTTCAAGTTAAATACTCTCCATCAAATTGATATGAATTTATTTTTCCTATTATACCGTTATTACTAGTTTGAGATGAATATACAGGATATATGCCCTGATTATTTCTTATATAATCTTTTGACATTACTTCCCCTCTAGTTAATGTTGAAATATCGCTCAAACTCTTTCATTCAACTGGTTCAGTATAATAATTTGAATTGCTTCTTTTTGTATTTTCTTTCTCTGAATCATTAATTACAAAAATATTAAAAGATAAAAGCTTATTTCGGTAATAATGATATTGTTCTTTTCTAGCTAACAGCTCTGCTGTAAGCTCTGCAAAATTGTCCAAGATATCGACAATTTTGGCTTGTATTTCTATAGAAGGGAGTCGTATTTTTAATTTTGAATATTTACTAATTCATTGTCTTGTATGATCTTGTACCTCGTTTTTTATATTTCTCATTGAATAATATAAAAATTTAAAATTAGAAATTTTGTCATCGTTGTTAATTAATATTTTTAATGCAGAAGATTTAACTTTAAAGTCAAAATCAACTCAATGGAATGATGTTGTAAAGTCATCAAATAAAATTATTGAGTTATTATTAGATGCATTATATATTCCATTTGTTTCGTTAGTATATCCTAAAATAAAAGATTTTCCAGGTGTTAAAACAGGTGTTTTAAATTCAACATTATAGTTTTTATTTTCAACAATGTATTTGCTTGGTTGGATATATTTTATTAATTTTGAAATTTCTATTCATTCAATATCTTCGAATGAAATTTTTTTAATTAATTTTTCGATGCTTATTTCTTTTTTCATAAATTAATTATTTTCTTCTATTTCAGTAATAATTTTATTTATTTCTTCTCTTAAAATATTTTCTCTTTTTACTATTTGTTCAAGTTCTAAATTTAATACTTTAATATCAATGATTTTTTGGTTATTTTCTTTTTCAACATAAGTTGATACAGAAAGACTATAATCATTTTTTTCTATTTCATCTCTTGTTGCTAAGTATGATTTATATTCAATAGTATCTCTTTGTTTATAAAGAGATAAGATTGTTTTAATATTATTGTTATCAGGATCATTTTTATCTGTTGTTAATTTATTTTGATTAGTAACTTTCATAAACTCTTTAGATGCATCAATAAATAAAGTTTTATTATTAACTTTATTTCTTTTAAGAACCATAATACAAGTTGCAATACTTGTTCCATAAAATAAATTATCAGGTAATTGGATAATAGCTTCGATAAAATTATTATTAACTAAATATTTTCTGATTTTTTGTTCAACACCACCACGATACATAATTCCTGGGAAACAAACAATTGCTGCAGTTCCATTTATGGCAAGAGCATCTAAAGAATGCATCACAAAAGCAAGATCAGCTTTTGATTTTGGAGCAAGTACACCTGCAGGAGCAAAACGAGGATCATTAATTAATGTTCCGTTATCTGAACCTTCTCAATGAATAGAATATGGCGGATTTGAAACTATAGCTTCAAATTTATCTTCATCTAAATGTTTGGGTTCAATTAAAGTATCACCCATTTGAATATCAAATTTATCATAACCAATATCATGTAAAAACATATTAATTCGACATAAATTATAAGTAGTAATATTTATTTCTTGACCAAAAAAACCTTTTCTTATATTATCTTTTCCAAGTATTTTAGCAAAATTTAATAATAGTGAACCACTTCCTGCTGCTGGATCATATACATTTTTTATTTCTTTTTTAGATTCTCCATCTTTATCTAATAATGTAATTCTTGTTAATAATTCTGATACTTCTTGAGGTGTAAAGAATTCGCCACCACTTTTACCAGCACTTGAAGCATACATTCCCATTAAATACTCATAAGCATCACCAAATGCATCAATTGAATTATTTTTATAATTACCTAAGTTTGTTTGAGAAATAGCGATGATAATTTTTTTAAGTTTTTTATTTCGATTAATAACAGTTGAACCTAATTTATTATTATTTACATCAATATCATCAAATAAATTTTTAAAATTTTCTTCACTTTTTTCACCAATTGCTGATGATTCAATATTTCTAAATATATTATGTAATATTTCATTTAGTGAATTATCTAAGTCATCATCATGATTACTATCATTTTTTAATATTTGAGCTGCTATATTTTGAAATAAATCACTTGGTAAAATAAAAAACCCCTTTTCTTCAATCATTGTTTTTCTTATTTTTTCAGCTTGATCATTAGATAAATTTTTATAATCAAAATCTAAATCACCAACTTTATGTTCATCTTCATTTATATAGTTAGTAATATTTTCAGAAATATATCGATAAAATAAAAATCCTAAAACATATTGTTTAAAATCTCATCCATCAACACTACCACGAAGTTCATTTGCTAGTTTTCAAATAGTATTATGGATTTCTTTTTTTTCTTCATTCTTTATATTGTTAGCCATCTTATATTTCCTCTACTTTTATAATTTTAAATCTTTTATGTTAAAAAGTTAAAAGTTTATTTCGATAATATTCATATTGTTCTTGTCGAGCTTTAATTTCAGCTGGAAGGCCCTTTAAAATATCGTTACATAAAGTATCAAATTGATCTAGGATTTTAACTATTTTAGTTTGAACTTCAATAGAAGGGATAGGGATTAATAATTTTTTTAAACTTTTCATATTAACTGATGGAAATGCTGAATTATTTGTATTCTTTATGCATCATTCATCAATTTTAAAAAAATAATAAAATAAGAATTTTGGATTAATAATTGATTCCATATCATCTAATATTGTGAAAATTGTGAATCGTTGATTAGCTATAAAGGGCACTTTAATAAGAGCATGTTCACCAATTGTAGCAGTTGTTGCTAAAATTATAGAATTTTCTTTAAAAGTATTTCCACGAATACCTGATTTTGTTGTTTTTTGAATAGAATTAGACAAGATATTCCCATTTTTTCTAATATCTTCCATTCTAAATCATGGTATATTCCCATCTATTCAAAAATTAGAATTATTTTTAGAAGGTGTATATCCTCCTCTTATTTTTAAAACTTGACTCAAACTCTTTCATTGAACTGGTTCATAGTAATAATTAGAATGATTCTTTGTTTTGCTGTCTATATCGTTATCTTCAAGAGCATCAAAAGATAAAAGCTTATTTCGGTAATAATGATATTGTTCTTTTCTAGCTAACAGCTCTGCTGTAAGCTCTGCTGTAAGCTCTGCAAAATTGTCCAATATATCGACAATTTTGGCTTGGATTTCTATAGAAGGGATAGGGATTAATAAATTTTTTAATTTCTCAAAAGGTAAGTGTTGAGGAATTGCATTTGTTAGTAATGCATAAATATTGTTTTGTTTGTTTTTTAAAAAGTAATATAAATATTTCTGATTTAAATTACTTTTTGCATTAATAGAGTAGCAAACATCATTTGCTCAAAATTTATTTTCTTGTCAAGCTATAAAACCAGCTGTTCCATATTGAGCAATTGTTATTGTATTTTGACTTCTATTAAAATTATCATATCTACCCATTTCTTTTGAACCGCCGCTTATAACCGAATATTTAGCATTTTGAATAAGTTCACTTTTTGTTATTCTATTTCCTCTAGAGATATTTGAACAATCAATAAGATTTTTTCATTGAATATTATTCATTTTTCACCTTTTCTTTTATTTTAATTAAAAAATTTAACATATTATGAGCTGCGATATTATTTCTATTAATTTTTATTGCTGTTTCTAAGTTTTCAATTGCCTTATCAATAAATTCATGTTTAATGATAATTTTATTTTTTCAATTATTATAAGTACGAGTACTATTGAAATCAATTTTTTGTATGTTTTTAAATTCTTCAATATGGTCATTATTGAAATTTTTTTCCATAACTAAAACATATCCTAAATTTGCATAAGCATCATCATTTTTTGAATCTTCTTTTATTGCTATTTTTAAGTTTTTAATAGATTTATCAAAATTATAATTCATAAATAAAGCTTCACCTAAATTTGAATATGTAGAACTGATTGCAATCTTTTTTTTTATAATTTCTTCAGATAATTCAATAGCATCTTTAATTTTTTTTAATTTTAATAAACAATAAACTTGATTATTGTAATAAATTACATTATAAGGCTCTTTATCTACTAGATTTTTATATTTTTTAATAGCATTTTCATATTTACCAGCATTAGTTAATGCTAATCCATCTAAAAAAATTTGTAATGTAGATAAAGAATCATAGTTTTTTAATATTCCTTCATAATCTGGAAATAGAGATATAAAACTTATATCCATTTTCTCTAATCAATCCAAAATTTTTATACGTAAATTATATTTTATGCAAATACTTTTAACATCTTTATTTAAAATTAAAGTATCAAAAAGAAAGTGAGATTTTTGACTTATTGATCTATTAAAATCTTCAATAGTTTTAAGTTTAAGCACTTTAATTTCCTCAAAATTAACGTCATCAATTTCTAATGAATCCTCGATTTTATCATTAATTTTAAGATAGAATATCTTAAAATATTCATGATCTTTTTCTCAAATATTTTCATATGATGCAGCAAAATATAATGAAACTAAAATATCGCTAGTAAAATCAATTAATGGTGTTCTTTTACCAAAATGTTGCATTTGACTCAATAAAAATAATTGATTATTTTGATTTAATTCCTTACTTAAATATTTTATTTTTTCTGAAAAATATTTTTTCTGAAAAAGAAATAAATCATAATTATTATAATAGGTATTTCCTAAATTTTTTTTTGTTTCTCTTATAAATTTTGATTCCAATTTTCAATCAGAATCTCCTTGTCCTCTGTATATTGTTTTAAATTTATTTTTCATCATTTTAGAAACTCATTCTTGAACTTCTATTATTGTATCTAATTTTGTTATTTCTTCCATTTTGTAAAATTTATTTTATATTGAATAAAAATAAATTTCTCCTATAAACATATTATAATAAGTTAATTAAAAAATAACTTCAAACTTTATTAACTATTAGAATTGCTTTGTCTTCATCATTATTATTAATATAGGTTAAATCTTTGCCAACTTTTTATTTTATATTTTCTAATTAAATAATTTAGATCTAAAAAATCATTATCAAATAATTGAATCATATTTTCGTATTATAAACTCATCAATCATTAGCATTGATGAGTTTATAATCTATTACTTGTCTTTTAAAGACCTCATAAATGCATCCTAAGATTTTATTTAATCATTTTACTTACAATATATTAATATTCTTTCTAAAAACTATTTAATAACTTTGGAGTTTCTATAAAGACTATTTTCCTTATACTTGTATAAATATTTTTTTTAATTATTTGTTATACAATTTATTAATAATTAAGGAAAATATGAAAAAATGTTCAAGTTGTGATAATGAATTAATAGCTGATAATATGGTAACGAAAGAGTATCATGCTGCTCATAATACTTTTTTAGTTTTAAATAAAATTGATTACTCAATAAATAATTAACATTTAATATGTACTGACTGTGGATTAGTATCAATATTTATTAATCAGGATATGATAAATAAAATAAAATTAGATTTAAAAAACATCTAATTTTTAAAAATTATTACAATGAATCTATTACTAAACTATATGGTTTTATAAAACCATATATAAATTTAATGAATGAAGTATTTAAAGAAGATGATTTAATCCTTAATCTATTTAAAAGTGAAAATTTATCTTTTACTAGAACAAGTAAATGAACAAATGATTTAAATAATTATGCTGTCACTATAAAATATAACTCTGAATTTAATTTGAAAATTAAGAAAATTTATGAATATTTTAACTCTAAATATGACTTTGTGAAAAATTAAATAAAGAATTTGAAGAAACTTTTGAAAAAGGAATCTTCAAGGGTGAATATTTTGAGAAAAATTGAAAATTAAGAAGAGATTTTATAATTTATCAATATCTTTAACTAATAATTTAAATAGATTATATTCTTTGATGATTGTGTTGCTTAATGCTAAGAAAAAGTAATTTAGATAACTTTAAAATTGATAAAAGGATCTTAAAAAATTTTATTTGTGTTAAAGAATGAATATATCATAAAATATAAATTACTCTAATATGTGAAATTTTGCTAACATAATTTTATTATTAATAAACATGTTTAAGGAATGAAATGATAATAAAAACTTTGTATTTTGATGAATCAAATATATCAAAAAATGATATTGATGATAAAAATTTTTTAATTGCATCTGCTTATATTATTGAAGACTTAAATCTTTTTAAAGAAGCTAAAAAGATTTTAATTAAGCATAAAATAAATTTTGAAATCAAAGGATCAGATCTCATGACTAAAAAATATACTGATGTAAGATTAGAAATAATTGAAAAAATATTCCCTGAACTTAATGCTAGTCTTTTTATTTATGACTTTTTTTTACAAAAATTACTAGATTTAACTGCGAATTATATTATGGAAATAGCACCCGAAATTGAAAATTGGGATTTTTTTATAAAAAACCATTTTTTGTTAGTTAATTTTTTAGTAACAAAATTTAAAAACCAATATAGTAATGCGTCTAATATTGACTATTATGAATTAATTATTAAAGGTATAGATGAAATAAAAAAAAATAAAAATCCTGTTGAAAGAATTCCTTTGGAAAAATCGCTTTTATTCTTGAAAGAAAATTTTAGCAAAAGTAAAATTGAAGATATAATTGAAGATAATTATCAAGTTTTATTAATGCCACTTGTCAATATCTGTTTGAAAAAAAATTTTAAATATAATTTAATAATTGATAATTTTTTAGAACAAAAAACTGATGATGAACTGCAATTTAAAAATAAAATTTTAAGTATTTCAGAATTTTTTAAAACAGAATTTAATATTTTATTGGGAAAAAGTGAAAATAATATCGGATTGCAAATTGTTGATTGATATGTGAGTATATCAAGAAAAACTATAAAAATACTAATAGAAGAATTTTGAATAGAAGTTATAAAACCAACAGATAAAATTCTTGTTTTTGAAGAAAGAAAAGAAAAATGAGGAAATCAGTTATTAAAAATTTGAAGAAGTTCAATTTCTAATAAAAACACTGATATTGGTCATAATATACAATTGACATATGAACATCGATCTTTTTTAGAAATTTTAGAATCACCAGACATAGATATACAAAAAATATTAAAGCCATCTTTTTTAAAAGTAATTAAGAAAAAGGAAATTGAATTAAAAAATAGAGACTTAGAAATGATGAATCACTATTTTTATTTAATGGAAGGTAAATTAAAATAAATAATGTTAATAAATATAATTGAATTTAGTTCATTATCCTTAATTAAGAATTAATATTACAAAACTACATTAATAATCTTTTCAAATTTCTTCAGCTTTATTAACTATTGAAATTGCTTCAGCTTCATCATCATTTTCAACACCTGTTTTATTTTTAGAAATATTTTTAATTCGATTATTTTTAATTAAAGAAACATGATCTAAATTATAATCATCAAATATTGAATCATATTCAATATAGTATGCTCTTCAAGTATTAGCATTAATAAATTTTATTTCATTATTAATATTAATTTCATTTAATAAAATTCTGAAGGTTTCAATAATAAATGCAAGAGCTGCTTTTTCTTTATTTTGATTTTTTTTAAAATATGGTGATTCAATAATAACTCTAACAATAGAATCGTGAAAAATATTTTCTTTAAAATAATTTTTAATTTTTTCATAAGGTTCAAAATCTGGTCTTAATTCTTCTAACTTATATTTAAAGAAAGTACTATTAATATCATCAAACTTATCTTTATTACAATTAATTTTTTTATTAATATTATTTCAGAAGGCAACACCTGTTGTACCTAATCCTAAATCAATTCCAATGTATGTAATATTTCTTGTTTCTTCTTTAATACAATCTTTATAAGTATTTGATAATAAGAATTGTATTTCATCTTCTGTTGTGTTAACAACATTTTTAAATCTTCTTCTTAAATTTTTTTGATCTAAAAAAAATGGATTTCAAGAATCAATTCATATTAGATTAGCTTTATTAAGCATTAGAAATGTTTCAGGATGTTTATCAAACTCTAAATTAGCATAATAACTTTTTCATACATCAGCATTAATAATTTTAATTTCATTATTAATGCTGATTTTATCTAATAAATTTTTCAAACTTTTAAGAATTGCTAAAATAGCTGATTTTTCATCATCTTGATTATCTTTAAAAAAAGGTAATTCGATAATAATTCTTATATCAGCATTAGATCTAATATTATCTTTAAAATATTTTTCAATTATTTCATATGGAAGTGAATTTGAAATTAATTCGCTTTTATTGTATTTAACATTTTTGCTAGTAATATCATCAAAGTTATTATCATTATTATTTGATAATTCATTTTTGTTATTTCAAAAAGCAAAATCAATTTTTTTTAATCTTAAACGGATTCCAATGTAAGTAATGTTTTTAGATTCTTTTTCTTCTGCTGTTAAATTTCTTATTTTAAGATTATTATTATTTAATAAAAGAAGTGGATCAAAAAGATTATTCAAAGCATAATTTATGAACTCTTCTTCTTTTCTAATTAACTTTTTTTTATTTTCAATTATCGACATATAAGTATTGTAAAATAAAAAATAAACTTATCTATAGATAAGTTTATTTTTTTGTTATTTAACTATTTTAGTAATAGTTCAGTTTTAACAATTATTCAACTTTCTGGAGTTGATAATTTATAACCTTATTCAAGATCAACGGATTAATAAATTCACTTATTATTAATGTATTACTTTGCCTACAACAATATTTAAAAAAATCGGATACTGTATATAATGTTATCTAAATTTACAAAAATCTTACTTCTGGTTCATTAGTTGGTCTTCAATTATCATAAATTCTCGAATAGGGTATAGCATTAATGATTTTTATTTCATTATTAATATCAATTTCATCTAATAAAATTTTAAAAGTTTTGATAATAGATTCACGAGCTAATTCTTCTTTTTATTCATTATATTTAAATTTAGAAGATTCTATTATAAGGAGTATAGCACGGTCTTAATTCATCTAAATTACATCTAAAATTTTTACTATTAATATCATCAAATATATCTTGATTATCATCTATTTCTTTATTTTTATTATTTCAAAAAGTAATACCTGTCTTTTTTAATCCTAAATCATTTCCAATATAAGTAATATCTTTAGATTCTTTTTCTTCATGACTCAATTTTTTCTTATTTTCATTTATAAGAAGATTAATTTATAAAAAAATCATCTAATAGATGGTTTTTTATATCTGCATTATCTAGTTAATTTTCTTTTTTTATGTTTATGAACTATTATTCCAATAATCAAAGCAATTAATAATAAACCACCAATAGAAGCGCCAATAATTATATACATCATTGAATCACTAGTAGGTACTACTATGGATAATTTATTAAGATCAATAATCCCTCAATCTCCAGCTTTAGCTTTATTTATATTTGCATTTTCTGTTAATTTAATTCCTCCATCAAGTATGCCTGTTGTTTCTTTAAAAGCATTTGAACCAATACTTGTTGCACCAAGTGCTGATATAGTTGTTAAACTAGTTGCTCCACTAAAAGCATTAGCACCAATTTCTGTAACTTCTGTTGGTAAAATTATTGAAGTTATTTCAGTATTATTTTGAAAAGCAGCAGCAACAACACTAGTTGCGCCAATAAAATCAGCTGCATCTAAAGATCCATTTCAAGAATCATTAGATGGTGATTCATAATTTTTATAAGCAATTAATTCATCGACATAAACCTTATCAATAATACCATCAGTTATTATTGGTATTCTTGGAGTAGTGCCTGTAATTGATAATTTAGCAACTTCGGTTCCTCATAAATTAGCATTACTTGGCTTTATATCAATACTATATTTTAATTTAATTCCTTCATCAAGTATGCCTGTTGTTTCTTTAAAAGCATTTTTACCAATACTTGTTGCACCAAGTGCAGATATATTAGTTAAATTAGTTGCTCCACTAAAAGCATTAGTGCCAATTCTTAAAACTGTTAATGGTAAAGTTATTGATTTAACATCAGTGTTATTTAAAAAAGCATTAGTAGCAACACTAGTTGCACCAACAAAATCATCTGCAATTAAAGCACCATTTCAAGAATCATTAGATGGTGATTCATATTTTTTATAAGCAATTAAGTCATTAACAAATTGATATGCAATAACACCACCAATTATTGTTGGTATTATTGGAGTAGTACCTACAATAGATAATTTAGCAACTTCAGTTCCTCATAAATTAGCATTACTCGGCTTTATATCAATACTATATTTTAATTTAATTCCGTCATTAGCCATGGTTGTTATTTTAGCAAAAGCATTGGTACCAATGCTTGTTGCACCAAGTGCAGATATAGTTGTTAAACTAGTTGCTCCACTAAAAGCATTAGTACCAATTCTTAAAACTGTTGGTGGTAAAGTTATTGATTTAATATTATTATTATCTAAAAAAGCACTATCAGCAACACTAGTTGCACCAACAAAATCATCTGCAATTAAAGCACCATTTCAAATACCCATTGGATCTGTTGTTTGCTTATATTTAATTAATTGAGTAACAAAATCAGGAGTAATAATACCACCTGCAGGAACTTCTGGAACAGGAGGAAGTATTACACTTAATCTATCAGCAGTAGTTCCTCAAAAACCAGCTTTAGCAGCACTTACATTATCAGATCATCTTAATTTAATTCCTCCATCAAGTATGCCTGTTGTTTCTTTAAAAGCATTTTTACCAATACTTGTTGCATCAAGTGCTGATATAGTTGTTAAACTAGTTGCTCCACTAAAAGCATTAGCACCAATTTCTGTAACTTCTGTTGGTAAAATTATTGAAGTTATTTCAGTATTATTTTGAAAAGCAGCAGCAGCAGCACTAGTTGCGCCAATAAAATCAGCTGCATCTAAAGATCCATTTCAAGAATCATTAGATGGTGATTCATAATTTTTATAAGCAATTAATTTATCAACATAAACCTTATCAATAATACCATCAATTATTATTGGTATTCCTGGAGTAGTGCCTGTAATTGATAATTTAGCAACTTCAGTTCCTCATAAATTAGCATTACTTGGTTTTATATTAGTACTATATGTTAATTTAATTCCGCCAGCACCAATACTTGTTGTTCCACTAAAAGCATTTTTACCAATACTTGTTGCATCAAGTGCAGATATAGTTGTTAAACTAGTTGCTCCACTAAAAGCATTAGCACCAATTTCTGTGACTTCTGTTGGTAAAATTATTGAAGTTATTTCAGTATTATTTTGAAAAGCAGCAGCAGCAGCACTAGTTGCACCAATAAAATCATCTGCAATTAAAGCACCATTTCAAACACCAGTTTGTAATGTTCCTACTTTATAATCAATTAATTGATTAACAAATTCAGGAGTAATAATACCATTTGGTGAAACTGTTGGCATAACAGGAATAGTATCACCAAAAATTAATTTATCACGAGTAGTTCCTCAATTTTTAGCTTGTGCATAATTAATATTTGTATTATATGTTAAATTAATTATAGATTCTGTTCCAGCAAATGCATTATTACTAATACTTGCTGCACCAATTGCTGATATAGTTGTTAAACTAGTTGCTCCACTAAAAGCATTAGTACCAATTCTTGAAACTGTTGGTGGTAAAGTTATTTGAGTTAGTTCTGTTTTACCTAAAAAAGCACTATCAGCAACACTAGTTGCACCTTCAAAATCATTAGCAGCTAAAACACCCTTTCACGGGCCATCTGCTGATGCTTTTCTATAAGTAATTATTTCACTAACAAATTTAGAATCAATAATCCCATCTTTAATAGTTGGAGGAGTAAGTAAATTTAATTTAGCAACTTCAGTTCCTCAAAACTTAGCGGAATTTCCCGGAAATTCAAGTTTCATACTTAATAAAATACCTTTATCACGGATTGATTTCGACCCTTTAAAAGCATCCGAACCAATACTTGTTGCAGAACTAAGATCAATAGATCTTAAACTTTCAGAATTACCAAAAGCCCCCTTACGAACAATTGTTACAGAATTAGCATCTATTCATTTTAAATTTTTAGTAATGGCAAAAGCGTATTCTTCGATTGCTTTAACTGTTATTGGTAAAATAATTGATTTAACAAGCGTATTGTACATAAATGCGCTATTGCCAATACTAGTTACATCTGGGAAATCACTAGCAACTAAAGAACCATCTCAATTAGGATCTTCTAATAGTTTTTTATTAACTAAGTCATTAGCATTATATTTAGTAAATACAGTTCTTGGATTAATAATATTTTTTTGATTTGTATTTAATGAAGTATTTTCATTTGAAGTTGAATAAAAATTACTTAATAAAATAGTAGATAATAAAATTGAAACAACTATGCCTCCCATTGTGAATAATGGCGGTAAAGCAAAAAATTTGTAATTTTTTTTCATATTTAACCTTTTTTATGTATATATAATATTTAATTAAAAAGTAAATATTTTTAATTAGTATACTTTCTAATTATAAGTTAATTTATGATAATAATATGATTAGATAGTATTAAAAAAAGTTAAAATTTGTTATTTTAATAAAATTAATCTTTTAAATGTACTATTAATAGAAGTTATTGAAATATGATAATAACCACTATCATAAGCATCTATAATTCATTGATGATGCTTATTACTAAAAATTTCTAGATAAAAAATATGATTTTTAATATTTTTATTAGATAATGTAAGTTTTTTTTTTCAATTTCTTTATAATAATAAACTTGAATTAAATCAGAATCATAATTAAATTCTAAATTAATAGTTAATTTAGGTTTGAATGGTATTTATTGTAATAAATATTTTTTCATATAAATAATTTCCTTTTATAAAAATAAAATCTAAATTTTTAAGAACTAGTATAAATAGTTAATTTTATTATTAAATTATATTAATATATTTTTTACTAATATCTTCAATAGTAATTTAATCAATAATAAAGTTTCTGCTTTTTGTTTTTAATAGGATTATTTAGCTTTAATAAAAATTATTAATTATCTTTTATTTTTAAGAAAAAAATTTATTATAAGTATGTTATTTTCAATTTAATTCCTTACTTAAATCGCTGTATATAAAGTCATACTTTTAATATCTTCTTTAATTTTGTGATTTTAAAAAGTAATACGATTTCTTTTGATCATAAATGAATTCCAATATATATCAATATTTTTAGATTATTTTTATTCCTGAAAGTAATTTTTATAAGTTTATGGTAATAAATTATCTATTTATTATTTTGTTAGGGATAGAGTATTTTTATAATTTCATTTTGAAAATATCTTTTGATATATGAAAGATAAATTTCAATGATTATCTCAAATTTGAGAAATAATATTTGCTATTAGAAATGTTTTAGCTTCATCAATATCTTCAATACCAATTAAATATTTAGTAATTTTCTTTTTTAATAGAGATTATAAATATTATAAAAAAATAAACTTATAGTAATATAAGTTTATTTTTTTAAATTTAAATATTGAATAAAAATTATTATTTAACTATTTTAGTAATAGTTCCAGCACCAACAGTTCTTCCGCCTTCTCTAATTGAAAATTTAGAACCTAATTCAAGGGCAACAGGTCTAATCAGTTCAACTGTAATTAAAGTGTTATCACCAGGCATAATCATTTCAGTACCTTCTTTTAATTTAATAGCACCAGTTACATCAGTTGTTCTGAAATAAAATTGTGGTCGGTAACCATTAAAGATTGGAGTATGTCTACCACCTTCTTCTTTTTTAAGAACATAGATTTCAGCTTCAACAACTGTATGAGGAGTAATTGATTTAGGTTTAGCTAATACTTGACCTCTTTCAACTTCTTCCTTTTTAATACCTCTTAATAAGATTCCAGCATTATCACCAGCTTCAGCATGGTCTAATTGTTTTCTAAACATTTCAATACCAGTTACAACAACTTTTTTAGTATCAGTTAATCCAACAATTTCCACTTCTTCATTAAGTTTTAATTGTCCTCTTTCAACTCTACCAGTTACAACAGTACCTCTACCAGAAATAGTAAATACGTCTTCAATAGCTAATAAGAATGGTTTATCTTTATCTCTTTCAGGAGTTGGAATATATGAATCAACAGCATCCATTAATTCAAGGATATTTTTTTCATAATCAGGATCACCTTGAAGAGCTTTAAGAGCAGAACCTCTAATGATCGGAGCATTATCGCCATCAAAACCATATGATGTTAATAATTCTCTAACTTCCATTTCAACTAATTCTTGCATTTCAGGATCAGTCATAATATCACATTTGTTTAAAAATACTAAGATTTTAGGAACTCCTACTTGTCTTGCTAATAGAATATGTTCTCTTGTTTGAGGCATCGGTCCATCAGTTGCAGCAACTACTAAGATAGCTCCATCCATTTGTGCAGCACCAGTAATCATGTTTTTAACATAATCAGCATGTCCAGGACAATCAACGTGAGCATAATGTCTTGGTGTTGTTTCATATTCAACATGAGCAGTATTAATTGTAATACCTCTTGCTTTCTCCTCAGGAGCTGAATCAATAGCAGCATAACTCATTGCTTTTGTTTTGCCATCTTTTTTAGCTAAAACTGTACATATAGCAGCAGTTAGTGTTGTTTTACCATGATCAATGTGTCCAATAGTACCGATATTAACATGTGGTTTACTTCTATCGAATTTTTGTTTTGCCATTTTGGTCTCCAATTTTACTTATCATTAAGTATTATAATATAATTTTTAAATTTTTTTGTATTTTAAAATAAGTGTTTATTTTAAAAGTTGTTTTTATTTTATTTTTGATAAAGCTATTTTTTCTGAAATAGATTTTGGTACTTGAGCATAGTGACTAAATTGCATAATATAAGTCCCTCTACCTTGAGTATTACTTCTTAAATCAGTTGCATAACCAAACATTTCACTTAAAGGAACTTTTGCCTTAACTGATTGAGCATTACCTCTTTGTTCTTGTCCTTCTAATAATCCTCTTCTTTTCGATAAATCACCTAGAACAGTTCCCAAATATTCATCAGGAGTAGTTACATCAACAGCCATCATTGGTTCAAGAAGCACAACTTTACAAGTTTTAGCTGCTTCTTTTAAACAAATAGAAGCAGCAATTTTATAAGCCATACCAGATGAATCGACATCATGGTAAGAACCATCAAATAATGTTGCTTTAATATCAATTAAAGGATATCCTGCAAATGGTCCAGATTTCATTGCATCTTTAAGACCGGTTTCAATTTCTTTAATATATTCACCAGGAATTTTCCCACCAACAATTTTATTTTGAAAACTAAAGCCTTGTTCATGATTAGGAGTAAATCTAATTTTAACATGACCATATTGACCTTTACCACCTGATTGTTTAATATATTTACCCTCAGCTTCATTTTCAATCGTAAATGTTTCACGATATGAAACTTGAGGAGCACCAATATTAACATCAACGCTAAATTCTCTTCTCATTCTATCAACTAGAACATCAAGGTGAAGTTCACCCATTCCGGCAATAATAGTTTGACCAGTTTCTTCATCAGTATGAGTTTTAAAGGTTGGGTCTTCTTCAGCTAATTTTTGTAAAGCAACACCCATTTTTTCTTGGTCATTTTTAGTTTTAGGTTCAACAGCTAAAGAAATTACTGGCTCAGCAAATTCCATTTTTTCTAAAATAATGTGATTTTTTTCATCACATAAAGTATTACCAGTAGTAGTATCTTTTAATCCAATAATAGCACAGATATCTCCAGCTCTTATTTCATTAATTTCTTCTCTTTCATTAGCATTCATTTTAACTAAACGTGAAACACGTTCTTTTTTCTCTTTAGAAGAGTTATAGATATATGAACCTTTTGTTAAAACACCAGAATATAATCTTACAAATGTAAGTCGACCAACAAATGGGTCAGTTGCTACTTTAAAAGCTAGAGCTGATAATGGTTCGTCATCACTATTAGTTCTAATAGTTTCTTGACCATTATCAAGTACTCCTTTAATATCTGGTACTTCAACTGGTGAAGGTAAGAATCAAATAATTGCATCTAATAAAGCTTTAACACCTTTGTTTTTAAAGGCAGATCCACAAAGAACTGGAAATAAATTAGTTGATAAAGCACCTTTTCTAATACATGTTTTGATTTCATCATTAGAAAGTTCTTTACCATCAAGATATTTTTCAATTATTTTTTCATCAAATTCAACGATATCATCAAGCATTTTACTTCTTCATTTTTTCGCATTTTCTAACAAATCAGCTGGAATTGGTTTGATTTTAAAATCTTCACTCTGTTCACCATCGTAATAAATAGCATGCATTTCAATTAAATCAATAATTCCAATAAAGTCTTGTTCAGCACCAATTGGTAATTGAACTGGAGTTGCTTTAACTCCTAAACGATCTTTAATTGATTTAACAGAATATTCAAAATCAGCGCCAGTTTTATCCATTTTATTAATGAATACAATTCTAGGTACATTATATTTAGTAGCTTGTCTTCAAACAGTTTCAGTTTGTGGTTCAACTCCATTTTGGCCATCAAGAACAGCAACAGCACCATCTAGTACTCTTAATGATCTTTCAACTTCAATAGTAAAATCAACATGTCCAGGAGTATCAATTACATTTAATTGATAAGCATTATCATCGTTTTTAACTTTTCATTCAACATAAGTAGCAGCAGAAGTAATAGTAATACCACGTTCTTTTTCTTGAGCCATTCAATCCATTGTTGATTGACCATCATGAGTTTCACCGATTTTATGTTTTTTTCCTGAATGGAATAAAATTCTTTCAGTAACTGTTGTTTTTCCAGCATCAATATGAGCAATAATACCAAAATTTCTAAAAGTATTAATCGAAAATTTTCTTGCCATTTTTAAATCCTAATCTAAAATTATCATCTTAAATGTGCAAATGCTTTGTTAGCCTCTGCCATTTTATGTGTATCATCTTTTTTCTTAACAGAAGCACCATTTCCTTTTGAAGCATCAATAATTTCATTTGCTAGTTTTTCAACCATTGTTTTTTCATTTCTTAATCTAGCATATTGAGTTAATCATCTTAAGGACAATGTTTTTTTTCTAACTGGAGAAACTTCAAGCGGAACTTGAATATTAGTTCCACCAATTCTTCTAACTTTTAATTCAAGAGCTGGAGTAATATTTTCAATTGCTTTATCAAAGACATCAATTGCTTTATTACCAGTTTTTTCTTCAATTAATTTAAAAGCATCATAAATAATTTTTTGAGCTTTTGATTTTTTACCATCTAACATAATTGAACTAATTAATTTAGTAACTATTTTTGAATTATAAATTGGATCTGGTAAAACATCTCTTTTTATCGCTTTAGATTTTCTCATTTTTTACCTTTATTTCTTTTCTTTAGGAGCTTTAGCACCATAAAGTGAACGTCCTTGTTTACGATCTTTAACACCAGCTGTATCAGCAGTACCTCTTACGATATGGTATCTAACACCAGGCAAATCTTTAACACGTCCGCCTCTAATCATTACAACACTATGTTCTTGAAGATTATGACCTACACCAGGAATATAAGCTAATACCTCTTGGTTATTACTTAATTTTACTTTTGCATATTTTCTTAAAGCAGAGTTAGGTTTTTTTGGAGTCATAGTACCAACTCTAGTACAAACACCTCTTTTAAATGGAGCTGGATTGTATTTTGTTTTTTTATTTAATGAATTATAAGTATTTAATAAAGCAGGTGATTTTGTTTTCTTAACTCTATCTTTTCTTTCATGAATAATTAATTGTGAAATTGTTGGCATTTTTTTCTTTCTTTTATTATGTAAGTTTTTGCTCTTAACAAACAACTTGTATCAGTGGATTTTTTTGCAAAAAAATCTTTAAAAAATATAACTTTTTCATTATACATTAAATAATGCAAATAATGAACAAAAAGTTATATTTAAATTATGTGAAATACGGGAAAAATGAAGCTCTTATCATTAATATCACAACACAAATTGCGATTAATAATCCAATTAGATAAACAACTCACATAAAGATATGAAAGCTCTTATCACTACTGACCCCATTAACTCCCGTCATTCAAGATGAAAATAGTCAAATTACTGGAGCAAACATTAAAATAAAACCAGTAAAAGTTAAATAACTAGCAGCATCAATATATGTTCTATTTCTTTCAAAAATAATTGCTAATTGTTCATCAAATTTTCCATAAATAAAAATTAGAGAAATTGAAAAAGTAATTAAGCTCATTAATAATAAAATACTTGAATATATTCAAGATTTTTTAACACCATTTTTTGTTTTTAAAAAACGATCAACTGATTCAATAAATGTTTTTTCTACTCTAAAAGTTTTTTCTGCCATTTATTTTTCCTCTTTATGGATTTCACTAATAATTTTATCAATTTTTTCAGCATGTTCAATAGATAAGTCATGAAAGAAGGTAATTCTAGGTGTTTTAAAGAGATCAAGTTCATGAGCAATTTCAGCTCTGAAAAGAGCAGTTAATTTTTGAAAGTTTTCTAAAATTAATGCTTTTTCTTCTCGTTTTTGACAATCAAGATAAACTTTAGCGTTATTTAAATTGCGATCTAATTTAACATAACTAACACGAGCCATCTTAACGTATTTATTAGTAATTTTAAAAACAATAGTTTTATTTATTCGGTCTTGAATAACTGATTCATATCTTTGAATTTTGTAATTATTCATATTGTTTTTTTCCAACTACTTCAAAAATTTCAATTACATCACCTTCTTTAAGATCATTAAAGTTCTTAATAGTAAAACCACATTCTCGTCCTTCTTTAACTTCATTAACAGGTTCTTTATTTGTTTTTAAAGTTTTAATTTCAGAAGTATAGATAACAACGTTATCACGAATAACACGAGCTTTAGCTCCTTTAACGATCTTACCACTATCAACTTTTACCCCACAAATAGTTCCGACATCACTATGTCTTCATATTTGTAATATTTTAGCTTCACCAATAATATTATCTGAATAGATAATATCTAAAGAACCTTTTAAAATATTTTCAATTTCATCTTTTAATTTATAAATAATATCAAAAGTTAAAATTTCAACATTAGTTTGTTTAGCAATATTAAGCACATTTTTATTAGGTCTAATATTAAAACCAATAATAAAAGATTTCGAAGATTGTGCTAATTTAACTTCACTTTCAGTAATTCCGCCAGTAGCAGCTCTAATAATGGTTGTAGTTGCCCCATTAACATTAATTCTACTAATAATAGCTTTAACAGCTTCAAGTGATCCATGAAAATCTGTTTTAATAATTAAGTTAATATTTTTATATTCACCAGAAATAATTTTTGCTCTTATTTCACTATTTTGACTATTTGCATTAGTTAAATTATTGATTTTATTTTTTTGAATATCCGCTATTTTTTTAGCTTCTTTTTCATTATTAAAAGCTAAA
Source organism: Candidatus Mycoplasma liparidae (assembly GCA_009884515.1). Classification (GTDB taxonomy): domain Bacteria; phylum Bacillota_I; class Bacilli_A; order Mycoplasmatales; family Mycoplasmoidaceae; genus Mycoplasma_L; species Mycoplasma_L liparidae. The sequence continues at coordinate 223,024 of RHHX01000002.1, forward strand.
AGATTTGTTCCTAATTCAGGAATAATATCAAGACCAGCAATTCTAACAGGTTGAGATGGTCCTGCTTTCAATAATATTTTATTATTTTCATCATGCATGATTTTAATTTTTCCAAAACTAGAACCAACAACAACAAAGTCATTTTTATTTAAAGTTCCACCTTTAATTAAAACAGTAGCAACTGGGCCAAATCCTTTATCAAGATTTGATTCAATAACAACTCCATTAGCAAAACGATCTGGATTAGCTTTTAATTCAAGCATTTCACTTGTTAAAAGAATTGCCTCTAATAATTCATTTAAACCAGTACCAACTTTAGCTGAACCTTTAATAACAATAGTATCTCCACCTCATTCTTCACTAATAACATTTTTTTCATTAAGCATGCTTAATATTTTTTCAGGATTAGCATTTTCTTTATCCATTTTATTAATAAAAACAATTAAGGGAACCTTAGCAGCTTTTGCATGATCAATTGCTTCTTCTGTTTGAGGTTTTAAGCCATCATCAGCACCAATTACTAATACAATAATATCGGTAATATTAGCACCTCTAGCTCTCATTTCACTAAATATTTCATGTCCTGGAGTATCAATAAATGTTATTTTATGTTCTCCAGTTTCAACTTGATAAGCACCAATATGTTGTGTAATGCCACCAGCTTCAGAATCAACTACTGATGTTTTTCTAATACTATCTAATAATGTCGTTTTACCATGATCAACATGTCCCATTATGGTAACAATAGGACTTCTTGGTTTTAATGTTTCTGCATTATCTTCTTTTTCAAAATTGATTAAATCAATCACGTTTTCATAATTAATTTCTTCATCAATTTGAAAATCAAGATCATTTTCAAGACAAACTTCAGCTATTTGATCTTTTGATAAAATAGAGTTTACATTTAAAATGATTGCTGGTTTTGAAAGAAAGAAATATTTGATAATTGAACCAGCTGATATTGATAATTTTTCTGATAAATCATTAACTGAAAGCGGAGATGTATAAGTAAAAACTTTATTTTTAACGCCGATATCAACTTCTTTTATATAATCTTTAATATTAATTAATTTTCGATTATCAACTTTCTTATTTTTTTTAGCCATTATATAACCTCACACATCTTAAACATTTCATCAAATGTTTCATCTTTTGTTTTAATTTTAAACCTTTTTAAAATTAAATCATTATTTTTTAATTTCATTATTAAAGTTTTATCTTTAAGAATGTAAAACCCTCGGTGTTTAAAAAAATTATCATTATCAATAATAATTTCATTTTCATGAATTATTAATCTAATTAAATTTTTTTTTTCAGTTTTAGTTCTTGAAAAAGTACAAGTTCTATTATTCGTCTTTTTTATCATTATTAACGTTCTTAATTTCACTTAAGAATTCTTCTTCAAGTTCCTTTAAATCTTCTGAGAAATAAAAACTTTCTTCAGAAGTGTTTTGAAAGTCATTTTGATTATTACTTTGAAAATTATTACTCATATTAAAATTAGCAACTTGATATTCACTGTTTTCATATTCTGAAAGTCGGTTATATGATTGCATAGCATCATCATTAGTTTGGTGATTATATCTTGGAGAAACATAGTTTAGGTTACCAAATGATTCAATTGTTTCAAATATGATTCCTTCAAATTGAGCATCTTTTAAGTTTTTTAAATCAACTTTTAAATTTAATAATTGGGCAATTAGTTTAATATTTTTACCTTCTCTACCTAAAATAATTGGAAAAGATTCATCAGTAACAATTACAGTCATTTGACTTTCATTAGGGTTTTCCTTATCTTCAAGATATTCTAAACCAATAACATTATCAACACCACAAGCTAAGATTGTCATTTTTTTAATATCTTCATCATATCTAATGATTTCTATTTTTTCACCATTTAAAGCTTGAGATAATTGTTTAACTCTACTACCTTTTGGTCCAATACAAATTGCAACTGGATTATGAGAAATAAAATTTGAACTAACAGCAATTTTAACTTTAAAACCAGCTATTCTACTAATAGCATTAATCGTAATATCACCATTTTGAATTTCAGGAACTAAGGTTGAATAGATTTTTTTTACATAATCCTTATCAGCTCTTGATAAAACAACAGGTCAACCTTTAGAGTTTTCCTTAACCTCTTTAATTAGGAAATTATATGATTCACCTTCTTTTAAGATTTCACCAGGAATAGTTTCTTTTCTAGCAAGATAACCAAAAGTTTTTACGTATTTTTCTCTATCTCTAGAATTGCTTGCTTTTGTCAAATCAATTAAAAATCCACTTGAACCATCTCTTCTATCAACAGAACATTTAATGATTTCACCAATTTTGTCTTTTCATTCATCATAAACATTTTGGTTGTTGATTTCATTAATTTGTTGTTTTAATTGTTGAAAAATATATAAAACATCTCTTTTTTGAAGATTTTTTTCATCATTAATATTGTATGTTTCATAATAAATATCACCAACTTTATAATCTTTTAAAGGATCATGATTTTTCATATCAGCTAGTTTTATTTCAAATAAATCATCAATATCAGTATCATTACTAACGACATTAAATAATCTTTTAGCAAAGATAGTACCTAAATCAGGATCAATTTTAATTTCTAAAATACATCTTTCTTCGCTCATTATTTTATCAAAGTTTCTAATAAAAATTGTTTCAACAAGTTCAGCAACTTTGTTTCTTGAAATATTATGTTCTTTACTTAAAAGGTTAATATAGTCAACAATGTTTTTAGACTTGTATTCATTAATAGCATCATTAATATCGAAGTTATGTTTTTCTAAATATTTTAGAGCAACAGTTTCATTTGTTAATATTGGTATTTGAATCATTAGTTCTTTAATAGTTTTTTTTAATTTTGAATTTTGCATAAATCTCCGAGTAAATGAAAAAAATAACATAGAGTTTAAACCTCCATATTAATTTTTTTTAGTATTAAATTAACACTTTAATACTAACATATTTTGAATTATTTTTAATAATCAAAGATGTAAACTTCAGGTTTTTTAGCATCAATTGATTCATCAATTACTTCAAGACCTGTTCCAATTGGAACTAAGTGTCCTAAGATAACATTTTCTTTAATTCCAATTAATTCATCAACTTGACCTCTAACAGCTGCATTTGTTAAGATTTTCTTTGTATCTTGGAAAGATGCTGCTGATAAAAATGAATCAGATTTACCGGGTACATCTTCTAAACCAAAGATTTGATAAACAGCAAAAATTGGTTGTTTATTTTTATTTAACAAAGCATTATTTTCAGCTTTTAAATTATTGATATTAATTGGTGAACCAATAAAGTATTTTGAATCTCCAGGATTAACAATTTTTAATTTAGATGTTAATTGACGAATAATAACTTCAATGTATTTATCTGAAATATTAATTCCTTGTAAACGATAGATTTGTTGAACTTCTCTAATCATATATTCACGTACAGCATTAACACCTGCAATTAATAATAATTCATGTAAATCAATTGAACCTTCAGTAATTTTACTACCGCAATAAATAATATCATTAACCCTAACTTTAATTTTTTGTTTTGAGTTAGCAATATATTCTCTTCTTTCAATAGTGTTTTCAACAACTACAATTTTTTTGTTTTCTTCTTCATCAAAATTAATTTCAACTACTCTTCCACTAATTTCAGAAATAACTGATTTTTCTCATTCCTTTGGAGGAATACAATCAAATAATTGTTTAAGTCTTTCAAACCCTTGAGTAATACTGCTACCACCAGCAACACCACCAGTATGGAACGTTCTCATTGTAAGTTGAGTACCAGGTTCACCAATTGATTGAGCAGCAATAATACCAACAGCAGTACCTGTTTTAATTAATTCATTCGTTGATAAATCAATTCCAAAACATTTTTGACAAATACCATGTTTATTTTGACAATGAAGTGGAGATCTTACGATTACTTCTTCAATGTTAGCATCTTCAATTTTTTGAGCAATATTTTCATCAATTATTTTACCCATTAAAACAATTTTTTCTTGCGTTTCAGGGTGAATAATATCTATAAAAGAAAATCTATTAAAAATTCTGTCATATAGCGATTCAACTAGTGAATTATCAACATCATTGATAATTTTTCTAACAACTAAACCAGAGTTTGTTGAACAATCAGCATTATTAATAATAACTTCTTGAGCTGCATCTACTAATTTTCTAGTCATATAACCAGCTTTAGAAGTTTTAAGAGCAGTATCAGTCATTCCTTTTCTTGCACCATATGATGAGTTAAAGAATTCAGATATTGATAAACCTTCCATAAATGAATGTTTAATTGGAATTTCAATTGTATCTCTAATAATCGAAGTTTTTTGTTTTTGGTCATAGTTATATGACTTAGACATTAATCCTCTCATCCCTACTAATTGTGTAAAGTTAGAAATATTACCTCTAGCTCCTGATTGCGACATAATAATAATTGAGTTATTTTTATATTCTTCACTAGAAACTAGGTTTTCAATATCATTTGTAACTAATTTTTTAACATCATTTCATTTATCAATAACTTTTTTATATCTTTCATCTTCTGTTAAAAGACCTTTGTGATATTGTCTTTTTAACATAGCAACAGCTTTATTAGCTTCTTGGAAATATTTTTCTTTCGTATCTTCGTATTTTGGAATATCAAAAAGTGAAATTGAAATTGAACTTTTTGTTGAATATTCAAATCCTAAAGATTTTATTTGATCTAAAATAGGTGGAATTTCAGTTCTACCAAGTTCAATATAAAGTTTATTAATTAATTTCGAAAAAGTTTTTTTATCAAAAGCTTTTTTGTTAGTTCTATTTTTAATAAATTCTCTAATATCAGTTCCAGGTTTTGCAATATCTTCATCAATATTTAAAGGTAATACTTCAGCATTATTAATAAAATCAAAAGTACTAGGGAAAATATCATTTAAAATTAATTTTCCGGGAGTAGTAATTAATAACCCTTTAGCATTAATTTTTTTCTCTTTTAAAAAATCACTTCTAATAGCAATAACTGAATGAGTATGCACTCTTTTATTTAATAAATATTTATAAATTTCATTCAGATCATTAAATATTAGACCAGAACCAACTTTATCTTTGTCTTCAATTGTTAAGTAATAATTACCTAAAATCATATCTTGAGTTGGAGTAACGATTGGTTTACCATCTTTTGGACCTAGGATATGTCAAGGAGCTAGTAAAATATTTCGAGCTTCATCAATTGCTTTTTGACCTAAAGGAACATGAACAGCCATTTGATCTCCATCAAAATCAGCATTAAATGCTGGTGTTACTAATGGATGTAATCTAATTGCTTTACCTTCAATCATTCTTGGTTCAAAAGCTTGAATACCAAGTCTATGTAAAGTTGGTGCTCTATTTAAAATAACTGGTCTTGATTTAATTACCTTTTTAACGATATCTCAAATAACATCATCTTGTTTTGCAATTAATTGTTCAGCATCACGAATATTTTTAGCAATTGGAGTTTGAGCAATTAAACTATCATGTTCTCTTCTTTTAATTAATTCATGAATAATAAAAGGTTTGAACAATTTTAAAATCATAATTGTCGGAATTCCAACTTCATACATTTTTAGTTCAGGACCAACAACAATAACAGAACGACCAGAATAGTCTACTCTTTTACCTAATAAGTTTTGTCTAAATAAACCTTGTTTACCTTTTAAATAATTTGATAAAGATTTAAGTGGTTTTCGGTCTTTTGATAATTGTGGTTTTTTCTTAGATGAGTTATCAAATAAAGCATCAACAGCTTCTTGTAACATCCTTTTTTCATTGTTAACTAATGTTGCAGGTGCTTTTGCTTCAATCATTTTTTTCAAACGATCATTTCTAATGATTATTTTACGATAGAAATTATTAATATTACTAGTCGTAAATTTACCCCCATCTAATTGAATAATTGGTCTTGTATCAGGTGGTGTTACTGGAATAACATTTAAAATCATTCATTCAGGTTTATTTTTTGAATCAAGAAAATATTTAAGAACTTCAAGTCTTCTTAAAACTTTCTTAGCTTTAGGATCATCTAAAGATTTATATGTTTTTAAAGTTCTTTTTAAAAGCTCATTTTCCTTTTTAAGATCTAATTCTTTTAAAAGAATTTGAATAGCTTCAGCACCAGTAGCAAATTTAACACCAGTATATTTTTGAATTAAAGCAAAAACTTCAGTAATTGAAAATGGTAAATTTGAATATTTTAAATGGTCATAATAAGCTCTTGCTCGATCATAATCTCTTTCATTAAATACTTTTTTAGCTTTAATGATTTCCATAATAATTCTTAAGGTTTTTCTTAAATTACCACGAGATTTCTTAGATTTTTCAGCAGAAAGATCTAAGATTTCTTTTTTAGAAAAAATTCTGTTTTCAGGATCATTAGCATACATACCTTCATCAATAACGATGTAGTTAACAAAATATACAATTTTATCAACTTGTTTATATGAAATATCTAATAATAGTGAAACTTTAGATGGAGAAGGAAGTTCTTTAATCATTCAAATATGAGCAACTGGTGCATTAAGTTCAATATGACCCATTCTTTCTCTTCTAACAATTGACTCAGTAATTTCAACTGAACATTTTTCACATTTGATTCCTCTATGTTTTACTTTTTTATATTTGCCACAAGAACATTCATAATCTTTTACTGGACCAAAAACTACTTCATTAAATAAACCATTTTTTTCTGGTTTTAATGTTTTATAGTTGATTGTTTCAGATTCTGTAATTTCACCAGAAGATCAATTTCTAATTTGTTCAGGAGATGCAATATTAATTTGAATTTTGCTAATTTTACCATTAAAATTATTTTCTTTTTTTTCCATTATAAACTCCTTTATTAATCGTTATAATTTTCATTATTTGAATCACCTAATTCGGTTGTTTCATTAGATTCACTAATGTTTTCGTTAATTTCAGATTGCTCTGAAATATTTTCAAAAATTTGTCTATTAAAAACTTTTTCTTGTTCTAAGATATCTTCATGAGTTGATTTTCTATCATCATTTCATTGATTTTCAGGTTTTTTTATCGGTTCATAATCATAAATTGAGTTTCTCAAATTTTGATTTTTAATAAAATCATTAGTATCTTGCTTAACTCCATCAGAATCAATAACAGTTGTTCTTAGACATAAACCTTGCATTTGTTTAATTAATAATTTAAACGATTCAGGAATATTTCCAGTTGGAATTGGTTGACCTTTAATAATTGCACTATAAGCTTTATTTCTACCATTAACATCATCAGATTTAATTGTTAATATTTCTTTTAAATTATGAGCAGCACCATATGCTTCAAGTGCTCAAACTTCCATCTCACCAAATCTTTGACCACCATTTTGGCTTTTACCACCTAATGGTTGTTGCGTAATTTTAGAATAAGGACCAACAGATCTAGCATGAATTTTATCATCAACCATGTGGTCAAGTTTTAACATATACATTAAACCAACAGAAATATCACCATCAAATGTTTCACCAGTTTTACCATCAGTTAATTTAAATTTACCTTTTGTTTTAAATGGATCAATACCAGCTTCAATCATAGTATTTTCTAAATCTTCACGAGTAGCTCCACAAAATACTGGTGTCGCCATTTTATAACCAATATCATCATAACTAATACCAACTTTAGAAAGAATAATATTAATATCGATAGTTTTAGTTGCAGCTAAAGCTTCTTCTTCAGATTTAAAGCCTTTATCTTTAATAAATGCTTTTAATTCTGCAAGTAAATTTTCAGCAGTTGCAGGATGTAAATCAAATAGTTTACGATAATCTTCTGATTTAGTTTTTTTATCCATTGCTAAAGAAATTATTTTCTTTTTAGCAATTTCTCTAGCACTAATTCCTAAGTGTAATTCAAAAATTTGACCAATGTTCATTCTTGAAGGTACACCAAGCGGATTTAACATAATATCAATTGGAGTTCCATCTGGCATAAATGGCATATCTTCACTTGGAACAATAATAGAAACAATTCCTTTGTTACCATGACGCCCAGCCATTTTATCACCAATTTGGATTTTTCTTTTTTGAACAACATAAACTTTAATGATTTCAATAATGTCATCACCTAAATTATGAGAATTATCACTACTTCTAAATCTTTTAACACTAGCAACAACCCCAGCACCTGAATAAGGAACTTTTAAAGATGAATCTTTAATTGGTTTTGTTTTTTCACCAAAAATAGCTTCTAGTAATTTTTCTTCAGGACTTAAATCAATTTTTCCTCTTGGAGTTGTTTTACCAACTAAAATATCGTTTTCTCTAACTTCAGAACCGATCATAATAATGCCGTCATTATCTAAATATTTTTTAGCAGCTTCGGAAACATTAGGAATTTCTCTAGTTATTTCTTCATCTCCATTTTTAGTACCAGAACATTTAATAGTATATTCATCAATACTAATTGAAGTATACACATCATCTTTAACTAAACGATCAGAAATAATAATCGCATCTTCATAGTTATAACCTCTTCAAGTAGTAAAGGCTACAATTACGTTTTGACCTAATGATAATTCTCCACTTTTCATAGCAGGACCATCAGCAATAACGTCATTCTTTTTAACTTGTTCACCAACACGAACGATTGTTTTTTGATTATTACAAGTACTTTGATTAGTTTTTACATATTTAATCAATTTACTTTCATGTTCAACATTATCTTTATCTCTAACAATAATTTTAGTGCTATCACTATAAACAACTTCACCATCAACTTCACTAATAATAGCCATTCCAGAATCATGAGCAATTATATATTCACTACCAGTACCAATAACTGGTGCATATGGATTTATTAATGGAATTGATTGACGTTGCATATTTGCACCCATTAAAGCTCTATTACCATCATCATTTTCTAAAAATGGAATAATAGATGAAGCAATTGATACTACTTGTTTAGGTAGTACATCAATAAAATCAACTTCTTTTGGTGAAAAAATTTCAGAAGAACCACGATATCTAGCAACAACTGTACTTTGAATAATATTCTTATTATCATCAATTTTAACGCCTGATTCTGAAATAATATATTCATCATCTTGTAAAGCAGTTAATCAGTGAATTTTATCAGTAATTTGACCATTAACAACTTTATAATAAGGTGTAATTAAAAACCCTCTATCATCAACTTTTGTAAATGATGCTAAAGACATAACAAGACCAATGTTCATACCCTCAGGTGTTTCAATTGGACAAATTCTTCCATAATAAGAATAATGTACATCTCTAACGTCTAAGTTAGGATCATCTCTTGATATTCCATTGGGACCCATTGCTGAAATTCTTCTTTTATTAGTTAATTCAGAAAGGGGATTTTGTTGATCAATAAATTGAATCAACGGGTGAGAGTTAAAAAATTCTTTAACAGCTACTTGAAAAGTTTTTGTATTAACTAATGTTTTAATAGAAGGAACTTTAATTACAACTTCAACATTTTCTTCTTGATTTTGATTAATGTTAGTTCCACCATCAAGAACAGCTAATTTTTCTTTAATGTATTTTTCAATTCGGATCATTCCAGCATTGATTTTATTTTTTAATAATTCATGAACAAGTTTAAGTCTTTTATTACCAATATGATCAATATCATCAAATTCACCAATACCAACATTCATACAAATGTTATATGAAATAATAGCTAATAAATCAGCAATTTGTAATGTTGTATTTTCAACACTGTTAAGAGTACCAATAATTCTAATATCTTTATTACCAATATCATTTTTTTCATTATCTTCATAAATAGAAACAACTTCATATTGGTATTTTAATTTTTTAAAATATTTATCATCTTCTTTAATTAAAGGATTATTAGCTAAACTAATATTTTTAATAATATCTAATTTACCTTCTTTAGAAAGATTTTTAAAGCTAATTAATTGTTCATGGTTAATATATGTTCCACGAGGAAACTTAATTTCACCATCAATTCCATAAATATCTTCAGCAATATATTTTCCAAAAATACGTTGAGAAACTCTCATTTTATTATTTATTTTATATCTACCAGCACTTGTTATGTTGTAATATCGCTCACTAAAAAAGTGTAATCATAATAGTGTTTGGTATGAAATATTTTGATCATCAAAATGTTTATTGTTATCAAATACTTTAGCACTGATATTAGTTTTAGTAACAACAACTTTAGCAGATTTTTCAACAATAATTTTTTTAATAACTTCATCGTATTTACTTTTAATGCTTTCAAAGTCTTTACTTTTTTCTTGATTACGAGCAATTAAATCATTTTTAATATTTTCTAAGTAATATAATTCAACAAATAATTTTTTAATTAATTTTTCAATTTTATAACCACGTTCAATATAAATATTAAAGTCTTCTTCTGTTGGTTCAGTTAATTTATTATTTTTAATATATGTTTTTAATTCAGTTCATTCTTCACTACTTTCATAGTTATCAAATGTTTCATTAATAATATCGTTTTCTAAACAATCATCAATTAAAAAAGAATCTCCATAAATATTTCTGATTTCATTTGTAGAAACACCAAAAGCTTTTAATAAATGCGTAACAGTAAAAATAGGAGCACTATCGCCCATAGAATCTCTAAAAATTACTTGTAATTTTTGTTGTTTAGTTTTTGAACCTTTAATAGCATCTTTCATCATCGCAATGATCATCAAAGAACCTCTATATGGTAAAACTTCACAAACTTTACCTTCAATGATTCTTTTTCTAGCATTTGATAATCTTATTTGAGCTTTTGATAAAGCATATGCACCTGGTGATCTTACAATTTGAGAAACAATTACTTTTTCAATACCATTAATAATAAAGGTTGCTTTTTTAGTCATTAATGGAATATCACCAAAGAAAATTCCATTAGCTTTCTTTTTACCAGTTTTATCTAATTTAGTAACTTCTCCAGTTTCAGAATCATATAATTCTACATCTACATATAATGGAGCTGAATAAGTAATGCCATTATTTAGTGAATCTTCTTCTGAAAATCTCGGTTCTTGTAAAGAAATTCCATTGATTTTAAATTGGTATTTACCATGAATAATTGGTGAAATATTTTTAATAACACCTTCTAATTCAGATGATAAAAACTTTTTATAAGAATCAATTTGTGATTGTAATAAATCAGGACCTACAAAGTTACTATCAATCTTTGAATAATTTCTTCTAACAACTCTATTTGTAATTTCTTCAATTTTAAAACTATTTGTTTTATTGTTCATGTTTTTCCTTATTGTTTATGTTAAAAACATAATATCGATTTTTAGTTTTATTTATATACATTAAAAATATTTTAATATTTTGATAAACATTAAAATTATTTTTTATCTATTGGTTTAGCTTCTCTGTCAATTGGTTTAAATTCCCTATTTCTATTGTAAGTACTATTGTTATTACCACGATAGTTACTATTGTAATTATTTCTTCAAGTTTTCTTAACTGATACTGGAGGAAGGATTATTTCACTGTCTTTCTTACCAACGAAATTCATAGGTTCACCAAGAACACTACAAATAGCATCATTTAATACACCTAAGAATAAAGCAATTGAACGAATTGAATTATTGTTTAGTGGAACAATATAATCAATTAAATCTGGATTAGCATTTGTATTAGCAAAAGCAATTATTGGAATGTTCAATTTTCTTGCTTCTAAAACTGCATTTAAATCATGAACTGGATCTAGAATCAATAGCACTGAAGGAAGTCTTCTCATTGTTCTAATTCCACCATAAAATTTTTGTAATTTTTCAGTATCTTTATGGATTTTAATTTGTTCATTTTTTGTATAATTATCAATTGAATTATCTTGAATAGTTTGAAGATTATCATTCATTTTGTTTATTGAATTTTTAATAGTTTTAAAGTTAGTTAAAGTACCACCTAATCACCTTTGATTAACAAAATAAGAATGTGATCTATTTGCTTCTTCTTTAATTAAATCATTGATTTTATTTCCCTTGGTACCAACAATTAAAACTTTCCCACCTTTTTGTGTAGTTTCAATTAAGAATTGATATGCTCTGTTTAAAAAGAATAAAGATTTTCTTAAATCGATAATATGGTTAGATGGTTTTTTATCAAAAATATAATCAGCCATTTTTGGATTTCATTTTCTAGGTTGAAGACCAATTGTTGCTCCAACTTCGATTAATTTGTTTAAACTAACAAGTTGTTGAACTTCATTAGGTTTGGGTTTTTTGTCTAAATTTGCACTGACATCGTTATCTTTATTTAAAGATGGTGCCATATTTGCATTTGCTACATCAGTTTCAATATTGATTGTTTGAACTTCAGTAGATTCAGACGATTTTTTGTCATTAATTTTTTCCACGTTGGAATCACCTTTCATGTGTTTCATAATACTTTGTAATTATACAATCATTTATTTTTTTTAGAATAAATAGTTTTATAAAATTAAATTATTAAAACAATACATAAATGATGAAACTATTCAGAATAGTCTATTTTAAATTGAACATTACATTGTAAAAATACTCTTTTATAAAAAATAAAATTAATTATATTACATAAAATAAATAAAAATTTTCTGTTTTTATAAGTACTATTACTTTTATAAAAACAGTACACTACAACCTTAAATCAAACTCTTGAACTTTGGATTCGTCATCTTGTTAAATCTAATATAAGTAATAAAAGAAAAAATAGTTTTGATTTATTACAAATTTCTTTAGACTTTTTGTTTTATATAGAACTAAAAATTGCAATGATCAATATATGGTAATCCTGATTCTTAATTTTTGATTGAAAACAGATTATATTTAACAAAATAGTAATAAAAAATTAAATATAAAAGAAATATCTCATTTTTCTTTAACTCATTAAAATAAAATATTAATATTTAAAATCAGCTTTACGATAAAATAATTTGCAACTTAAGAACATTTTACAATTTAAAAATAAACAGAACTTGCTGCCTTTGTTTATAACTAAAAGAATATAAGTGGAAATTATTTCTAAATATTTTTTTATTTAAAAATCGCAGAATACTATTTCATATGATAATTTATATTAGTAGTATTGAATACTAATTTTATTCCATTATCATCTACTTAATTTTACTGCTAAACAAAAAGTAAATATATATTTACTAGCTAAACCTGATTTTAATATGGTTAATTTTGCTTTTAATTTAGAAGGAAATATTGATTTAAGCGAAATGAATGAATTAAATCAACAAATTTATGAACACACCTCTTTTGTAGAAGGAAATACCTATATAAATGACTTAATTTTATTGGATACTAGTTTTAGCCAAGAAGATTATGGTGATGTACCTTTAAACATTTTAAAAATGCTGGTTATTGAAATAACCAAATTTAAAAATAAAGGTAGTATGAATATTTTAAGATGATGTGTGTTATTACCTTGATTATATGATAGAGAAACTGCTAAATATTTTACTGAAAAATTTGATAATTTAATTATCGAAAAATTAACTAAAATTTTAAATAAAAATTAAAAATCTAAATTATCTTTTTTTCATAACTTCTAGAATACCTACTAAACATCAAAAGTACATATAATTTATTTTCGGAGGAATATATATGAATGATAATTGCGTTTTTTGCAAAATTGCAAACAAAAAAATGAGTGCTAAAATAATTAAGGAAAATGATTATGCCATTGCGTTTTTAGATCTAAATCCAACTAGTGAAGGGCATTGTTTAGTTATTTCAAAAAAACATCATTTAGATTTAGTTACTTGTTTTAAAAAAGAATTAAATGCGGTTATTGATTTAGTTCAAGAAACAGCAAGATTATTAGAAAGTACTAAATTACAACCTTGAGGTTTTAATTATCTTTCTAATCAAGGAAAAATAGCTGGTCAAGAAATTAATCACTTTCATTTTCATATTATTCCAAAATATGAAAAAAATAATGGTTTTTTAACAAGTAATAATATTAATAAAAACGATCTCGATGTTGATAGTATTTTTGATATTATAAAAAAAAGAATTTAATATCATACAATATTATTACTTTTTATTAAAAATAGGAAATATTATGTTTAACGAACTTTTAAAATTATTAGAGCTTGCTTATGCTGATTATTCACATTATAAAGTAGCAGCTATTGCTCTTTGTGATGGCAAAAAATATTATGGTGTAAATATTGAAAACGCAGCATATCCTTCTGGAATATGTGCTGAAAGAGTCGCTATTTTTTCTGCTATTACAAGTGGGAAAAGAAAAATAGATTCAATATCAATTATTAGTCAAACAGAATTGTTTACTTCGCCATGTGGTGGATGTAGACAAGTGATGTGTGAATTTATGCAAGATGATTCTGAAATTACTATTTATAATTCAAAAGGTGAATTTAAAAAATACATGTTAAAAGAATTACTTCCATTTTCATTTAAAATAGATTCTTTAAAAGCTAAATAGGTAGGATAAAATATGCAAGATAATGTACAATATTGATTAGAAAATGAAAATGTTTCAAAAGAATTAAAAGATCAAATTTCAACAATGAGTGATGATGATAAATTGGTTTCTTTTAGTAATGATTTAATTAAATTTGGAACTGCTGGATATCGAGCTCCTATGGGACCTGGTAATAAGTTTTTAAATGAATGAACTTATAAACAATTAGCAACTGCTTATGCTAAATTTTTAAAGGAAAAATTTCCTAATAAAGAAAAAATAAAAATTTTAATTGGTCATGATAACCGTGAAAATGGTGTATTTTTTACTGAAATTATTGCTAGTGTTTTAATATCCTTAAAATTTGAAGTTTATTTTTATGATAATAATGAACCTGTTGCAACTCCAATTATTTCTTATATTATTAGGAAAAATAATCTTGATGGTGCAATTAATATTACAGCTAGTCATAACCCAAAAGAATATAACGGTTTTAAAGCTTATAACAATTTAGGTGGCCAATTATTGCCTAATGAATCTAATAATATTTCAAATCTTTTAGAAAATTGAAAAACCAATTTAAATGAACCAATTATTAATTTAGTTAAAGAAGTTAAGTATATTGATAAATCTATTATTAAAGATTATTTCAAAGACTTAATTTATAAAGTAACTTTTGATAAAAATATTAAAAATAATAACAAAATAAAGGTAATTTATACAGCTCATCATGGAACAGCTAGTTTTGTTGCTGAAGAATTATTAAACGGTCAACTTAATTATAATGTTATCAAAGTAAAAGAACAATGTTTTTTTGATCATCATTTTATTAATTCTCCATTACCAAATCCAGAAGATGCAAAATCATTTGATTTATCATTAAAATACGCTGAAAAAAATAATGCTGATATTATTTTAGGTTTTGATCCTGATGCTGATCGATTAGGAATTGTAGTTAAACATAAAAACAAATGAAATTACTTATCTGGTAATGAAGCAGGAACTATTTTAAGTTATTATCTTCTTAAAAATAAAGATTTAGAAAATAAGCTCCCAGTTATTATTTCAACTTATGTTTCAACTAATATTATTGATGACTTGAAAAAAATTATTGATGTTGAAATTATTAGAACTGGAACTGGTTTTAAATTTATTGGTGCAGCTATTGATTTGTTAGACAATGATAAAAAAATCTATTGTGTGGGTTTTGAAGAAGCGATTGGTTCTTGTCCTAGTGATTTAAACAGAGAAAAAGATGGTTTTCAAACTGCTGCTTTAATTATGGAAATCTATAAAAAATGTCGAGAAAATAATATGACGTTGATTGACTATTTATATGATGAAATTTATTCTCAAATTGGTTTTATTGCTAATAGAACTATTTCAACTGTTATCAAAGGTAATGATTGATTAAAAAGAGCAGAAAACTTAAAAAAATTAGCTTTGGAATATAAAAATACAAAAATCCTAAAAAGAAGAATTATTGATATTTTATATAATGAAGCTGGAGAATGTATTGAATGACATTTAGAAAATAATTCTTGAATTAAATTCAGAACATCTGGAACTGAACCAAAATTTAAAATGTATTTTAATTTAAGAAATGAAACTTGTGATGATACAAGTGAAATTATTATTGAAAAATTAAATACTGAAATAGATGAAATAAAAGATTTTATTATCAATGAACTTAAAATCTAAAATTAATCTAAGAGTTTATCAAGAAGAAGGTTTAAAATTAATCAAAACTAAAAAAAACTTTGGTTTATTTTGACAACAAAGACTAGGTAAAACTATTGTTGCTATTAAAGCAGTTGAAGATTATCATAAAGTAATTTTTGCTGTACCTAACAATGTCGCTATTTATTGATATCAAGAAATAATGAGTAATCTTGAGCTTGATTTTGAATGTAAAATAATTGATTTTAATAAAAAAGATCGAGAAAAAATATATCAAGAATTTAATCAAAAAGCAAAAATGTGAATTATTATTTCTTATGATT
Source organism: Candidatus Mycoplasma liparidae (assembly GCA_009884515.1). Taxonomy (GTDB): domain Bacteria; phylum Bacillota_I; class Bacilli_A; order Mycoplasmatales; family Mycoplasmoidaceae; genus Mycoplasma_L; species Mycoplasma_L liparidae. Next base: position 239,461 of record RHHX01000002.1, read on the forward strand.
TACTGGCAAAAGATTATTTAGAAAATCCAAATATTTTAAATAAATTTGATTATCTAGTTTTAGATGAAGCTCATTTTTTAAGAAATAGAAAAACAATTAGAAGTAAAAACATTCTAAAAGTAAGAAGCAAATCTCAATATGCTTTAGCTTTAAGTGGTACTCCTGCTGTTAATGGTTCATTAGATATTTTAAAAATATTTCAATTTTTATTTCCAAATGAAAATTATGGTTCTCGTTATTATTATAAAAAGAAATTTTTCTACTCTGGTAGAAATTTAAAAAACCAAAAAATTTGATTTTTAAAAGAAGATAAAAAAACTGAATGAGAAGAATTTATTAAAGGTTTTTGTGATATTAAAAAAACTCATGATTATTTAAAATGATTACCTAAAACTATTGAAAAAACTATTTCATTAGAAATGACCGGTCAACAATTAAAACATTATCAAAAAATGCTAATTGAATCAAGAAGAATGATTAAAAATAAAAATATTGAAAAGTACGAAAAAAATAAATTAGTTCAAATTAAAAGATTACAACAAATTTGTCTTGATCCCAAACTTTTAGATTTAAACTCAAATTCAGTTAAAATTGATTGATTAAAAGAATATTTATTAAATACTCTTGAAGATCAAACTGAATACATCATTGTTTTTACAAACTTTACAAGTTTATATAGCAAAAATGATTTAAGTATCAAAAATCATTCTTATGCTTTTTTAACAGGTAAACAAAATAGTATTGAAAAGCAAGATGTTATTAAAAGATTTCAAAATAAAGAAATTAGAGTTTTATATGCAAATATGAAAGTAGCAAGTCTTGGTTTAACTATTGATGCAGCAACAACAACAATTTTCCTTGATAAATCATGAAGCCCAGTTGATAATGAACAAGCTAGCTTCAGAATGGTTGATACAATTGAAAGAGAGAATTTAGAACCTAAACTTTTAATTAATGTTGTTTGTATTAATTCAATTGATGATAGAATTAATCAAGTTTTAAGTAATAAAAAATCAAATACTTCTTTTGTTTATGAAATGGAAGAATATATTAAAAAAGAGTAATAAAGATAGCGTTTAATATCTTTAATTGAAAATAAAATTATCAAACTTTGTTTTTACTATCAATATTTGGATTTTCATTGTTTTTATATGCATTGAATAATATCTTTTTCATGATTCATAATATTTTAAAAAAAAATAGAATATTTTTTGGTAAATTGTCATCTAATTTTATTCCTGATTCATAGATAATTATTTTTAATCAAGTTTATTTTATTTCTCTATTCAAATATATTTAGTCTCTATTAGTCAATGGTTATGCTAATTAGAGATGAAAAGCACCAAATTGGTGCTTAAATATTTTTATTAAAATATGCATTAAATTATTTTTGTTTTTTATTTAGTTTAGAGATTTAACACTTCTTGTTCTTGTATAAAATCTCATTTGACCGCCATCACCATAACCTTGTGCATGTAATTGTTTTGCAACTGCATTCGCTGTTTTTACAAGGTCTGAAAATGATCGTGCGTTCCGAATATCAAGTGCAACCTCTCCATTTTCTAAAATAATAGCTATCCTATTATTATGAGGACCTCGGTTATAATAAGTTCAAGTATATCACTTTGTTGGTTTGTTTGCTTCATTGTTTAGAACAATTGGAACAATTATTGCTGTAGCTAATACAACTACCCCCACCAACTCCTAAACCTACTCCTAATTTAATTTTGTTTGTTTTTGTCATTTTCTACTCTTGTCATTTTCTACTCCTGAATATATTATATATAAATAAATAATTTAGGCGATTAAAGATAGAAGCAAACCATCTATCACTATTATTAAATTAATCTTTGTCTTTTTTAATTTAGAAATTTAACGATTATTCTTACATTTCATCATCAGCAACATAACCTTTCTCATGTAAATTTTTTACAAATTCATTTCTTTTGTCTAAGATATAGGATTAATTCTATTCTAGAAAATATTCTTTTATTTTTGTAAAATTTTTAAATGACATGAGTATATCTCAATTGTTTTTACAAACTTTACAAGTTTATATAGCAAGAATGATTTAAGTATCAAAAATCATTCTTATGCTTTTTTAACAGGTAAACAAAACTCACAAGAAAAACAAGATATTATTAAAAGATTTCAAAATAAAGAAATTAGAGTTTTATATGCAAATATGAAAGTAGCAAGTCTTGGTTTAACTATTGATGCGGCAACAACAACTATTTTTCTTGATAAATCATGAAGTCCAGTTGATAATGAACAAGCCAGCTTTAGAATGGTCGATACTATTGAAAGAAAGAACCTTGAACCCAAACTATTAATTAATGTAATTTGTAATAATTCTATTGATGATCGTATTAATCAAGTTTTAAGTAATAAGAAGTCAAATACTTCTTTTGTTTATGAAATGGAAGAATATTATTAAAAATGATTCTAAAACTTTTAATCAGGTTTAATATATAAAAAAATAGTTATTGATAAATAACTATTTTTTACTTAATTATACTTTTGTATATAAAACTGTTTTTGAAATATCAGCAATATCATTTGAATGTTTTTTAACAATTCTTTTAGCAATAAGATAATAGAAAAAGAAAAACAATGTAAAGATTAAAGCAAATACAAATATTAAAGCAAATGCTCAATATTCACCATCTTGGGTTGTGGTATAACCAAGCGCATTTTCACTAGTATGAAAATAAATCATTAATGGATTAGGATTTGTTATTACTCCATATGGAGTAAATCTAACAAAAAATGGAAGAATAAAAATAGATATTCCATATATTCCTGGATAAACAAATCCGCTTGCTGCTAATGTTCTAAATTTAATTGGTTTATATAAATTAGTTCTAATGCTTGAAATTGAAAATCAAACAAAGCTAATTGGCAATACTGTATGTGTTCATATTGAAATAACATTACCAGTAGTCGTACCTTTTAATTGACCTCCCATTTCAAATGGAAATAAGTAACCTCAATATATAAATCCGACAATTGTAATGTATGCTGATGTTGCTATTAAAATAGTATTGTTTCTAAAAATATTATTCTTTGGACTAAACATCATAAATAATAATAAAAAGAAACAAAGCATATTAGTAGTATTAGTAAAATAACCGAATTTAGCAAATAAAAATAAATTATCAATGCTTAATGGATCAGGTGATGCTTGTTTCATAACAAATCCAAATGAAGTTAAAGCAATTAAAAATGCTAAATAAAACAAACCAGTATTTCAAAATAATCTGTCTTTTTTTCCTTTATTACCAAGAACTTTAAGGAAATGGCCATGTGAAATTGTTAAATTTAATTGTGAATCAATACTTGATCTTAAATAAGCGAAATATTCTTTTAAATATTGATTATGTCTTGCTTTTTTAAAAAAATAAGGAACAAATACTCAAGAAATAATTCCAAAGAAAGAAAGGTATTTAAAAGCTTCATCTTTATTTTTAGGAATTAATCTAAATTGAATGTAAGCAGAAATAGCTAAATAAAAAACTAATGAATAGACAAAAAGACCTCTAATAATTTGAGCGTCTCTGGTAATAACATCAAGAGCATTTGGATCATCACTATTAATTCCTCAACCAAATTGAGCAAATGTTTGTGCTGTTAAAATAGAAAAAGTAATTAAGAAGATAAGCATTATTAATTGAAATAATGAAGAAATACTTATTTTAGATCATCAAATACTTGCATAGTCATTTTTGTTTTTAATTAAATTCATATTAAATAATTATAACTTAAAATATTGATGTCTAAAATAATATATAAAAAAGCTGAAATTTATCATACTGAATATTGCTAAATTTATGTTACTAATTTAAATAATGTTTTTAAAAAATTAGAACAATTAAAAGATTTTAAAATAAAGAAATTAGAGTTTTTATATGTAAATATAAAAATAGCAAGTCTTGGTTTAACTATTGATACAGCAACAACTATTTTTCTTCATAAATACATGAAGTCCAGTTGATAATGAACAAGCTATCTTTAGATATGGTTGGTATAATAGAAAAAAAATATTGAACCAAATAATTCTATTGATTATCAAATTAATTAATTTTTGAGCAATAAAAAATAAAATTATCTAATCTTAATCTTCTAAAATAAAATTATCTAATTCTTCTTTTATACTGTGGATATCTACATTTCTATCATTTATTTTGTTTTTTATTGTGCTAATAATACGATTAATTTCTGAAGTATCTACATTATTATTATTTAAATTTTCTTTTACAAAAGATAAAAAATTTGATGGCAAATTAGTATCTAATTCTATCTTTGATTCATCCCTAACTATTTCTGTTATGATATCAGATGGAAAATAGTCTTCTATCGTGCCTTTTTTTAATTTATGTACTTTTATGCGACTATTATTTAATTTAAAAATTTTCTCTTCATATTTGCTTCCTTGAAGATCGCCGTCTACAATAATTTTAATAGATATATTATTATCCTCAAATTCACTAATCTGTTTAACAATAAGTGGTAAATTAGTGTCGCCGCCTGAAATAAATAAGTATTTATTTCATATTTTTTTCAAAATTAAAGTATCTATTTTTCCTTCGCAAAATATTGTGTTTTTAGGTAACATTGATGTTGGAGGTATTTTTCACCTATATTGATTACTGTTACTAAATTTTCCTTTATTAATCTTAAAATTTCGGGTGAATGAGATGAAAAGAAATATTGTGTTTTTTTAGAGTTTTTTATAAAAGAATTAATAATTTTTGATAATGAATTAAGGGATAAAGAATTTTCAATTTCATCAATAATTAAATATTTTTGATTTGGAGAAATTGAAGGCAAAGAATAATTATTCATAATAAATTCTTTTTGTTGTCCTAAACCTTTATTTATAATATTAAGTGGATTTTTTTTATCAAAATCGCATTTTATTAATTTCAATCAATCTATACTAAAATTGATGTCATAATTATCATTATCTTCATTTATAAAACTTGTTGTTTTAATGATATTTTTTAATTCTTTTTTAAAACCATTTATTTCTTCATCTAGTTAATCAAGAATTTCTTTTTTTTCTTTAATTTTATTAATAAGTAAAATTTTAATGGAATTATTAATTTCATCAGTAGTTAAATGAGCTAATAAAAACCCATGTAAAATTTGCTCATGTTTATTAGATGTTTCTTTACTTAATCATTTTCATGTTTTTGAATTTGTATTTAAAAATCAAATATTATTATCATAATTAATTTCTATTTGATGTTTCTCTTAATTTTCTTTTATAGAATCAAATATTTTAATATCATTATCTAAAAAAGAATTGATAAGTTTTAAAATAGTAGTTTTACCAGAGTTATTTTCTCCAATAAAAATATTAATTCCTTGTTGAAAAATAATTTCACTATCAACTATTTTTTTATAATTTTTTATATAAATGCTTTAAATCATACTTATTTCACTTGCTCACTATAGAAATTTTACATTTTATTGAGTAAAAAAAGCATTTTTGTTTATAAAATAAAAACATTGATTTTGCTATCCCTTTTAATATCTAATTTTTTAATAAAATCTAAAACATTATTTTCTCGTTCTGTTCTATTTTCACTAAAAAGTGATTCTATTCTTTGTTGGTTATTTTGATTTTTATAAGTTATTCTTATATAAGGATAGAATCCTAAATTATTTTTAGATAACTTATCATTAAGATCATTTTGATATTTATTTAAATTTTTTATGGTATTAAAATAGTTTATTAATGGTTTTCTAGTTTCATTATCTAAAATATCAACACCTTTAAAAAAGGTGACATCTACTCCTAAAATACCATAAATATATATTGGATTGTCTTTTGGTAAATTAGAGTTTCACATTGGACTTTTATTTGCAATGCTATCTTTATTATTTTTTGTTGAAAATTTAATTTCTATTGCAACTATATGCTCATTATAAAATACCAAAAAATCAGGAAATTATTAACTACCATTAGGTTGATAAATATAATTTGATCTAATGTTTTTGAAAGGATTTTTTAAAATTTCAAGAGAATCATTTATCAAGGATTGAGATTTTATTAATTTTAAATTTTCTTTGGTTTTCTCTAAAGAAATACCTTCAATATCTGGAATATTTTCAAATAATTTATCATCTTTTAATATTTCAATTATTCTCGTTTCTCTAAGCAATGAAAAAAATATTTCTTCAAATTTTTCTCACTAGTAGCTAAACTATATTTAATAGAATCTTTTTGAATTTTTTCAAAAAACAAAAGTAAACTATTATGCATTATCATGTGATTTTCCTTTGATATCAATGTATTCTTTTACAAAATCAGAAGTAGAAAATCCTAATATTTGTGTATTAGTTCTTGATAATTTACTAAAATCAATTTTTTTGATAATATTTAAAGCATTTTCATTTTTTACTTTAATAAAAAAGTATTGTCTATTTTTTATTAATTTTTTAGCATCTTCAATAAGAATAGAATAATCATAATATCCTTGTCTATGAACAGCGAAAATCTCATTTATATTCTTCTTTATCAAAATACTTTAAAGTTTCTTTAGTATTGTTATGAATGTATGTTTTAAAATCATCATGTTTAATCAATGGCGGAGTTTTTATTCTTTTATTTATTAATTTTGTATTTTTTTTTGATCAAATTTGAAAGACACAATTAACATTGTATTTTTTTCCATTTAAAATAAAAGCGTTAGCCTCTAAAGGTTCAGAAAAAATCAATTTAGCTAATGGATCGATGTTTTTTTGAATTGAATATCTATTAAAAGTATTTGGTACTATAAAACAAACTATATTTGCTTCTCTTAAAGATTTATTTAAAAAATCTAAAGCTAATTTTTCCCTCTTTTTCCAAATGGAGGATTTCCTAAAACAATTCTATTTTTATTAAACTCAATAATAGTTTTTAAATAATCAGCCTTTTCAATCAAGTTATTTTTAGGTTCTAAATCATATGCTTTAATTTTTTTATTTTTAATTCCTAATTCTTGAAGTGAAAACAAAAAACTACCAGTTCCAGCAGATGGTTCTAAAAATATAGCTTTCTTAAATTCTTTTGGAAGTATCTCTTTTATTTTTAAAACTAATTTATCATAAATTAAAGGATTTGTATAAAATTGATTAAGTTGAATTTTATTTTCTTTTTCATTTCCATAACCACTCATTAAATATTCTTTTAAAAATAATAATTTAGTATTGAGTAGCAAAAAAACCAATTCTCTGGAGTTGGTTTTTTTGCTAATATAAAAGTAATATAAATAAATAATTTCGAGGATCTGCAATATGTTAAAATTAACATAGATCGAAAAGGATAATATATGGAAATATTTAAATTATATGAATATATAAATGGTAAGGATTCTGGAATAATTTTTAATAATGAAATTAAATTAGGTGATTTATCTAATCTTAATAAATACAAATGAATTAAGTATAAAGACAATATAAAAATTGAAAATGAACCCGGTCTTTATCGAGGAATTGCTTTTGATAATGTGGATATAAATTCCATCGAAATGATTAAAAATATTTTCAATAATAAATGGTCAACAAGAAAATTTTCTAATTTTAGTGACTTATTTATTGATGTTGCTGATATTTTTAAGAAAACAAGAAATAATGAAGTTACTAATAAATATTTAGGTTTATTAGGTGAACTTGCATTTATAAAAAAATCGCAATTATTGGGAATAAATAACATATTAGATTTTTATTCAAATGGTGGTTTTGATCGTTTTGATTTTCACTTTAAAAATAATCATCATTTGGATATTAAAATAGGCAATATTAATAAAGGCTCTTTTAAATTGGGTTTAAAACAATTAGAAAATTTAACGGATGAAAAGAAAACACATGATATTAGTGTAATATTCCCTAATTGAGATTCTATAAATGGAATGAATTTATTAGATTTATTAAACAGTATTGACGGTATTAAAGGTTTTCAACACGAAAGAGATCTAATTGATGAACTGAAAGATGAAAATATTGAACTATTTGAAAAATTCAAAATTGTAATTGAAAAATCAAATTTTATTTTTTTCAACAAAGATTTGTTACCTAAAATAACTATTGATGAAAAGAACGTATTAATAAAAGCTACTTTTGAAATTTTTGCAGCTGAAAATACAAAAATAGATTTTGAATCTAAAGTGAAGGAACTTACAAATAATGACTAAATTAATATCAAAACAAAACTCTCCCTTTGAAAAAGAAAGTAAAATTTCAATTCAAAGTGGTTTTTTAAATAATGATCTTCAAATTCAAGAAAATTTCTTTCAAAACCCAAGAAAATTTTATGATAATTTTATAAATAGTTTAGAAAGAAAAGGAATTCCCAAAATTAGTATCGAAAAATTAGATCAAAAAATATCTAAAATTGTTAAACATATTGATGGTACTGATAAAAATATTTTAATTGTTGGAAATGTTCAATCTGGAAAGACTAATTCATTTTTAGGAACAATATCTAAATCTCTAGATCAAAAATCTAATTTTATTTTCATTATGGGTGGCGTTGATAATGATATTTATAGTCAGAACCATGAAAGAATCTTTAATTTATTTAATCATATATCTCTTAATAATGAAATTACTGTTTTTAGTAAAAGTGATTATAAAGATAATAATAAAAAAGAAGAAATTATCAATTTATTAAAAAACAATAAAAAAGTAGTTATTGTTTCGATTAAAAATCATCAAGTTATAAACGCTTGAACAAACTTTATAAAAGAAATTAATGAATTTATTCAAAATTCAATTATTATTGATGATGAATCTGATCAATTTACTCCCAATAATATTAATCAAGAAGAAATAGGTGAAAGAGCAGCAACTAATAAAGCAGTTTATTCTTTATTAAAAGTATTGAAAAATAAAAATACATTTGTTTCTGTAACAGCAACACCTTATGTACAAATACTTTTAGATAAAGAAGACTACTTAAAACCTGATTATGCTTTTTTAATAGAACCTGGAAAAGGATATACTCCTTTATCTTATTTTTTAACTCAAGATACCTATGATAGAGATGACGTAACTAATATTATTGATGATGATGAAATTGAACAGTTTAAAGAAGGTCAGTATTTAGGTAAAAGTTTTTATAAAGCAATTTTAACTCATATAATTCATTCGGTTTTATTTTATTATTGATCTTTAAAAAAAGAAAATATTATTCATAAAATACCAACAATGTTGATTAATCCTGGTAGAAAAAATGATTTACATGATCATGCTAAAAATAATCTTTTCAAGTTTATAGAAATTAATATTTATCCAAAGATTGCTGAAAAGGATGAAGAGATAGTTAGTTTTATTCAAAATAAATTAGATGATTTTAATGATTTTTTAATAAAAACTAATGATCCTTTTGCAAATAAAATTTCTATCAATGATTTAATTAATAAAATTAAATCTGAATTAAGAAATGATAATATTGATGTTCAAGTAATCAATAAAAATAAAAAAATAGAAACTAATAAAAAACTTTTTACTTTTTATATTGGCAGTAATAAATTATCTCGTGGTATTACGATTAATTCTTTGATAACAACATTTTTCTTTGGAAGAACAAAAAGTGTTTCAAATGCCGATACTATTTCTCAAGCAGCAAGATGATTAGGTTATCGAGATGAATATTTATTCTTTTTAACTATTTACTTATCAACTGAATTATTAAAAGATTATTACAATATAGAACATATAAATGAAGCACTTTTTAGAGAAATTTTAAAATATGAAAAAGATGAAAAAAGTATTAAAGAATTACCTTATAGAATTTATTTAAATAGAGATCAAAATTTATCGATAGCAACTAGAACATCAGCAGTATCTCAAGAAGTTTTTCTATCAAAAGAAAACAGTACTGAAAAATTAGCAACACTTAGATCTTTTTTTATTTCTCATAAATTAAACAAATCTGGAATAGATAAAGCTGATGATAAAACTCTATCAAATTTAGTTAATGAAATTATTTTAAAAAAATTCAATAAGTCTGATGATTTAAATAATTTATCAAAATCAAAAAAATTAAAAAATTATCCATTTCTTGAATTTGAAAATATAGAAAAATTTAAAGAAACTGTAGGTTGAAAAGAATTTTCTAATTTTTATAGAATGTTAGATATTGAAAAAGTATTATTTGATAAAATAATAGAAAATAACAAAAATAAAAAAGTCTTGTTATCTTTTATGCAAACTGAACTGCATTCAAAAAATATTAAAAATAGATATTATAATCGTATTCTTACCGATGATAAAATAACTGAAATTACTGTTGGTAAAACTGATAAATATACAGGAGATAGATATTGATTTGATGATTTAAAATCTAGTAATTACCTAATATTTCAAATTTATTTAATAAAATTACGTGACATGGATGAAAAGCCTTTTTATAAATTATCATTGGTGCAAAAGGATAATTCTAAATATAGAATTATTGATAATAATAATTATTATATAACAAGAAAAAATTCATAATTTAATATGAATTTTTTTATTATTATTCAAATAAATCGTTTAATAAATTTTCTATATCATCTTTAAATTTTGATTTTTTATCATATTCTTTAATAATTTGCTTTGTTACTGCTTGAAAATGTTTATCTGCTTTTGAGTAATTTGCAAATGTTCCACCTTCGTTATTATAATAAGAGGAATTTTTAAAAGCTGGTTCAATAAAATCAAAAATTAATTCTGGCACTAAATCTTCTAAATTTGCTATGATATCTGAATTTTTAATTTTTAAAAAATTTTTATTTTTTGCTTCTTGAATTAAAAAATTTTTTAAATTATTTTGTCACTTATTAAATTCTTCTTCTTCTCTTATAAGATTTTTAAATTTATCATTTTTTCTAATTAATTCACAAACCAATAAAGTATTAAAAATAATTCATTGACCTGTTGAGTAATAAGACATATTAGAATTGCTTTTATCATTTTTTTTCATATAACTACATTTATCTGTTCTAAACTCATTTAGAAAAAATCAAATTTTTCTTAAGTTAGAATATAATTCTGCATATTCTTTATTGAAAATAATTTCAGAATTATCATCATTTCAAATTGCTTTTTTCGAATTTTTTGCACTACCTGGTGAAAATAAAATAGAACTTAAACCGAGTTGACCAACTTCTGCAAGTGATAAATTTCTTCATTTCTCACCTTTGTTTTTCAATTCTGGAGGAATTTTTGAACCTCGTCTTGAATTCAAATTAAGAAATGGTTTTAAATTTTTAAAAGTGGCTTCCAAAATCTTTGTTTGAGGAGCATTAGCTTTTAAATCAGCTTCATTTATAGGTTTTTGTCTATTTGTAGCTTTTGCTATTTTTCCAGTAAATTTTAATTTAGTATCTTCATCTAAGCTTTTAGTTGATATTATTTTTACTAATATGTAAAAATCTTTATAAAATTCAGTTTCACCAATCATATATGATGTTTGACCACCATTAACAAAAGAAAAATTCTTAATTGTTAATTCACTACCATTGATTTCCATATCATCACAAACAGCAACAATTCCATTATTTTTAAATCAAAATTCTTCACTATAATTTTTAATACTATATCTAATATCATCATCAATTTTTTTATTATTAATATGATATCTTAAGTTACTGCCATATAGAGGTCCGCAATTCTTTCCATATTGTTCATAAACAGCCTTTATAGATTTAGCAGAAATATTTGTAACAATTGATTCAATGCCATTTGATTCAAAATGTAAAATATTATTTTCCTTGTCTAGGTTAAATTTAAATTCACTAATATAACTTTTTTTATTTTTATTATTTTCATACGTTTTTTCCATATTTGAAAAAATAATACTTTTAATATCGTTAATTTTAGTGCCATTCTTTTTTAATTGATCAATCAACATCGTTTTTTTATTTTCTTTAATTTCTTTTGATGAAAAAATGGTAAGAACCACATTTTCATATAGATCAATATTTTTTATATTTTGATTGATATAATTATTAACTTTAAAAATTATATCATCTAATCCTATTTCATCTGAAATTTCACCATAATATACAATAGAAATTTGTGTAGTATTTTCATCAGATCTTGGATCTTCATTAATTGCTAAAAAACGATCACAATTTTTTTTGATTTCTTCAAAATTTGAATACGATGGTTCTTCATCTTCATAATTTAAAATTGTTAATAATAATGATAAATAATCTTCACTAACTGGAGTAACTTTTCATTTATCTAAAATGGTATTTGCTCATTGTTTAAATTCTAATTCGTTATTCTTTTCCGTAAAATACCTACTTATAAAAGTCATATATAAATTTTGAAAATTTATATATATTTTTAATCATTAGATCATAAAAAAACTATTTATTACATAAATATAAAAATAGATCCTTAAAAGAATATGTATTATTTTGTAATATGCTATATATAGTCTTGCAATAATAGCTTTTGAATAAATTATCAAGCTCTATTTGATAATAAAAAGTTAGTCATGTAATATTTAATATAATAAACAACTATTTTTTTTATATATCTGTTTTTGTGTAAAGAACTGTTTTTGAAATATTGACAATATTGTTTGAATATTTTTTAACAATATTTTTAGCAATAAAATAATAAAGAAAGAAAAACAAGATAAGGAGTCCAGCAAGTAGAAAAACCGCAGTAAATGCTCAATATGTACCTTGTCCTTCAATTGTTTTTATTACTCCGTTATTTTCAGTTCAAAAATGAATCATTTGTGGATTTGGATTTGTTAATATTCCATAAGGAGTAAATCTAACAAAGAACGGAAGGATATATAAAGGTGTGCCATATATTGCTGGATAAACAAACCCACTTAATAAAAATGTTCTAAATTTAATTGGTTTATATAAATTAGTTCTAATGCTTGAAATAGAAAATCAAACAAAAGCAATTGGCAATACTGTATGTGTTCAGATTGTTATAGTGTTTTGAGTAACTGTTTTGGTTGCAAATATATCTAATGTTCAAACTAAAAAACATCAATAGATTAAAGTAACAATTGTAATATATGCTGATGTTAATATTAAAATTGTATTATTTTTAAAAATATTATTTTTTGGACTAAACATCATAAATAATAAGAATAAGAAACAAAAAATATTAGTAGTATTGGTAAAATAACCTAATTCATCAAATAAGAATAAATTACTAGTTTTATATTGATCATATGGAGATGGAATCATAACAAGTATAAATGAAATAAGAGCAATTAAAAATGTAAAATAAAATAAAGCAGTATTTTGAAATAATTTGTCTTTTTTTACTTTATTATTAAGAACTCAAAAGAAATGACTATGTGAAACTGTCAAATTTAATTGTGAATCAATATCTGATCTTAAATAAAGAAAATACTCTTTTAAATATTGATTCTGTCTTGCGATTTTAAAAAAATAAGGAACAAATACTCAAGCAATAATTCCAAAGAAAGAAAGGCCTTTAAAAGCTTCATCCTTATTTTTAGGAATTAACCTAAATTGAATGTAAGCAGAAATAGCTAAATAAAAAACTAATGAATAAACAAAAAGACCTCTAATAATTTGAGCATCAGGAGTAATAGCATCAGGAGCATCATAATCAGGACTATTAATTCCTCAACCAAATTGAGCAAATGTTTGTACTGTTAAAATAGAAAAAGTAATTAAGAAGATAAGTATTATTAATTGTAATAATGAAGAAATACTTATTTTTGATCATCAAATACCTGCATAGTCATTTTTGTTTTTTATTAAATTCATATCAAATAATTATAACTTAAAATATTAATGTTTAAAAAGTTTTATAAAATGTTAAAATATTAACAAAATTAAGGAATAAAAACAAATGTTTACACTAAAACCCCTAAAATATGCTTTTAATGCATTAGAACCTTATTATGATGCTAAAACAGTTGAAATTCATCATACTAAACATCATCAGTCTTATGTTACTAATTTAAATAATGCTCTTGAAAAATTAGACCAATTTAAAGATTTAGATTTAAATGAAATTTTAACTTCATTAGACAAATTTCCAAATGAAATTAAAACAACAGTTAGAAATAATGCTGGTGGTATTTTTAATCATGATTTATTTTGAGATCAATTTTCTCAAAACCCAAAACCTATTAGTAATAACCTATTAGTAATGATTGAAAAAGATTTCAAATCATTTGATAACTTTAAAACTGAATTTGAAACAAAAGCTAAAACAAATTTTGGTAGTAGTTGAACTTTTTTAGTTCAAGATAATAATCAACTAAAAATAGTTAACTTACCTAATCACGATTGTCCTGTCAGTAATAATCAAAACCCTTTAATGGTTATTGATGTATGAGAACATGCTTATTACTTAAAATTTCAAAATAGAAGAAATGAATGAATTGATAGTTTTTGAAATATTCTTGATTGAGAAGTTGTTGAGAGTAATTTAGATAAATAATTTTAAGACATAAAAAAAAAGTAGCATTTTGCTACTTTTTTTTTATGTCTTAATTAATATAAGAAATTATAACGTCAGAACCTTCTGGTCAAATTGCAGTTAGAACAATTTTAGCTGCTCCTGGTGCCGTAATTTTTTTAACAAATGGAAATGCAATTTTAAAATTCATAAAATCAACAGTAATTGTACCTGGTGTTCAAGCTAGTGGAAAACTTAGATCAACAATTTTAGAATAAATAATTGTTGGTGTTGCTGGAACAAAGTTAGCATTAACAGTAGCATCAGCTACTGGGAATTTTAATTCAACAAGACTACTTGTACTACCTATTAAAAAATCAGAAGCTAAGGGAGTTGTTATTCTACTTTTTGACATATCAAGTACAGCTAACTTAGTAAGATTTTTAAAGACATTACTTCCAATAAATTTAATATTATTAGAAAGTTCAATGTGTGTTATTTGCGCCTTAATAAAAGGAGTGAATGCATTATCAGGAATTCCTGTAAGATCAACTAAATCAGCTGCTTTAATAATACCGCCACCATTTTTATCTAAAATATCTTGGATAATTTTAGATGTAAATTGATTATTGTTATCTGGAACTTCATTTAAGTCTGGTTGTCTAATTGAATCTTTAACACAAGATGCTAATAAAGGAGTAGTTGCTAAAGTTAATAAACTAAGAGAACTAAATAATAAGATTTTTTTCTTTTTATTAGTTAATTGAAATTTTTTCATAGCTTTTATGCTCCTAATTATATAAATAATACCATATTTTTTTTATTTTTAAAAAAACAAATATGCTACCGCTTACTTTTATCAAAGGGGATTCCAAGTGCAGCTGGATTTAAAGATTTTCTACTAAATAAGATTAAGAATGGTAATGAAAGTACATATGGAATAGCTCTTAATAATTCTCTAAGAAGACTTGCTGTTAGAATTGGAATAAGACTATTTGAATCAAATATTTCAAAGATAACTGCAAAACAATTGAAGAAATAATTACCAAAGGCATTTTTCAAGATCCAATAATTAAAATTGCTACTGCTAGAAATCCTAATCCATTAACTTCACCATTAAAAGTCATTGGATTTCTTAACATAAATATTGAACCAGCTAAACTAGTAATACTCCTGAAATTATGATTCCTGTTCATTAAATTCTATTAACATTAATTCCTTGAGCATCAATAGCATTAGGATTTTTACCAACAGCTCTAAATCTTAACCCAAATGGAGTTTTATGAATAAAGAATCATAAAGCAGCAAATATCAAACTAATGATAATAAACATAATTAATGTAGAACCGAAGATATTAGTTCTTCCTATTTGTAAAATAGGTACATAATCCAATTTTAACTTATTAGCATTACCATTAGAAATAATGGGACCAAGAATAGGACTTAAGAAAGTCGCTAATCCTGTAAATAATAAATTAATAGCAACACCGGAAATAACTTGATCTCCCTTGAGTTTAATTGTCAAGAAACCGAATAATCCACTTGAAATAACTGAAAAGAGCATCGAAAGAATCATCGGAATTACAAAGGTTTCATTACCTAAAAGGAAAAAATACCATTTCAAAAATTGAAAATGTTAAAGCACCAAAGATCATTTGACCATTAATTGAAAGGTTAACAATTCCTACTTTTCAGAAAAATAACCTGATAATGAAGCTGCTCCTAATATTAAAAACATAAAAGGATATTTTCAACTAAACTTGTAACTATATTAAACATTATTCTTCACAATCCTTTCTATCAATAAAGTCTTTAACATCATCAAAAATCTTTATCTTTAATTATTTCACTTAATCTTTGACTACTTTTTTCATCTAATTTCAATTTTTTAACTTTATTTAATCATTTATTAGTAAGACTTTGATGATATTGATGATTTTAAGAATAAAAAAGATAAATTTTATAAATTTATTTAATTCTCCTAGTTTAGCAGATAATAAAGTTATTTTTAATAATTTCTATAACAATGAAGTTATGGATGGCAATAGAGATATATCATTAAATATTCTTTCTGATTTAAATCAGATTGGGAATTAATTTTCATACTTTAACAAAGCTAAATACTCTAGAAAAAACATTACTTGCAATTTTATCTGAGAATGGTAAAGTCTGTTTATTTATTAGTTGAATAAAAATTGTTCCAAATAATAATTTAGTAACTATTTATAAAAAGAGAACTTCTTATATTATTAATACAGATATTGCTTTAACATTAGAATATCAAACTGGTAAAACATTTTCTGAAATAACTATCAATTTTAAAACTGATAATATTTCTATTCCAATAGTGAATTTATCTAATTAAAATAATTAATTTTAATATAATAAAACTATGAAAAAATTATATATAAAAACTTTAGAGATTAATAATTTTCGTCATATCATTAATCCAATAAAATTAACATTTAATGAACATATAAATTATTTAACAGGAAAAAATGGCGTTGGAAAAACAACTATTATTGATGCAATTATATATTTAATTTATAAATCTGATGAAAATAAAAAAACAACACTGACTAACATTAATCATATTGATGATCAAGGAGGAGTTTCGAAAAAAAACCCTTCTATTAAATTGCTAGTTAATTTTGATAATGAAGATATTGAATTGGAACTTAATAATAAAAAACTTTATATTGATAATATTGAAGAAAGTAATTATGATTCATATAAGAAAAGATTAGAAAAAAAATTATATATTAAAGATCTTTCATTTCTTTTTAAAAATATAATACCTATTGCTTTCTTAGATATTATTAAATCAAGAAGAAGTGATGAATCTAATGAATTAAAAAAATCATTTTTAACAGTTGCAAATATTAAGAATGGTTACATTATAAAACAATCAAAAATAGATGAAAATAATGACAATATTACAAATATAACTGATGAATTAAAAAATAAATCAAAAGAAAAAAAAGAAATAGAAGAAGTAATAAAACATTTTGAAAATGAATATCCAGATATCGATTTCAATACAATTAATGAAGATGATATTGATAACTCAAAAATAGAATTAAAAAAAGAAGAAGTTGAAATAAAAAATAGAATATCTAATTATAAAATAAAACAACAAAAAAATGATGACATAATATCTAAAATTTCTAATAGAACATATGAAAAAAAAATAAAAGGAAATGAATTAGAGAAATTAAATTATTCAAAAGAAGATATTGAAAAAAGAAAAATATATCAGTGAAATGAATTGCAAAAAGAACTAAAACAAAAGGAACAAGATAATCTAAAATTACAGCAAGATAATATTCAAATGAAAAAAGAAAAAGATATACAAAAGGGACAAGATTTTCTAAAATTTCAGCAACAACTTTCTGAAATGTTAGAACAAATAAATAGTATTGATAAAATAAATAATAAAAATGAAGATTACGATGATTATGAGGAACCTGTATTATTAATCAAAGATATTATCTTAACTATTTTAACTTTTGGTTTTTATTTTATATATTGAAAATTTCTAAAAAATAAAAAAGAAAAAGAAGCTTGATTATTGAAAAAAAAGAAACATGAAGATAAAATAACTAGATTAAAAAAAGATGAATTGCTTAAACAAAAGAAAAAATATCAAGAAATAAAAATGATTCGAGAAGCAATAATTAAAGAAGCAGCTATTGAAGAACAAAGAAAACTGGAAATTGATAAAGAAATAGAAAAAGATAAAATAAAAATGATTCATCAACAAAAAAAAATGGAAATTGATAAAGAAATAGAAAAAGATCAATTTCATAAAAATTTCGAAGTTAAAAACCAAACTGCTGTTCAAAAATTTTCAGAATTAACAAAAAGAATGATTGAACTTGATTCAGAAATATCTAATTTAAAAAAATTAGAAATTAAATTATCAATTGAATTATATGAAATTAATATTGAAAAACTGCTTAAAAGAGAAAATGAAATAAGTTCACAATTAGATTCTGATGAAAAACAAGATTATATAATTAACAAATATTCAACACATAAAAAAAATCTTAATAATAAAATTAAGGAAGTTATTAGTTTAAAAATTAAACTATCTTCAAATGAGGAAGAACTAAAAAAATATTATGAAGCTATAAATTCAGCAGTAAAAAGTACTTTTAAAGATTATGAAATTGATTTATTTAAACATGATAAAAGTATTGAAATTAGCAAAAATGGCATCAAATGAAATTATTTAAATAATGGTGATCAATTAAAATTACTTTATCAAATAAATGATTTTTTAAAAACAGAAACTAAAATTAATACTTTTAGTTTAATAGATAATGCAGAAAGCATTAATAAAATTGAAAAAATTCTAGATAAAGACACTCAATATATAATTTCATCAGTTAATGGAGATGAACTAAAATTCAATAATGAATATATCTATTAAAATTATAGAATCATCTTCTAGTGGAAATTGCATTGTTTTAGATGATGGTGATAAATTATTATTTCTTGATTTCGGAACAAAAGCAAAGAATATTATTTCATTTCTTGGAAAAAATAAAAAAGAAATCGATAATATTGCTGCAATATTATTAACTCATGAACATATTGATCATGCTCAATCTCTAGATAATCAAATATCTTTTGATCTAAATGTTTACAGTTCAAAAGGGACATTTTATGTTTTGGATAAAAAAATAAAAAATATTCATTTTAAAAAAAATATTATAAAAAATTACGATGAATATGTAGATATTGAAAATTCTAATTGAAGTTTTAAAATAATTAAAACAATTCATAATGCTAATGAACCACTCGCATTTATTATTAAAAATGGTGAAAATAAAATTCTTTATCTAACTGATACTGAATATTTTAATTTAAAGGAATTCAATAATATGTCTTGTTATATTATTGAAACTAACTATGGTTCATATGTTATTGAAACTAAAGCAAAAGAATCTAAACACATTAAGCATATTAAGCACCATATGAATAGTTTTGATGTTGAACAATATTTAATTAATAATCCTGGACCAAATACTAAATTATTTCTTATGAGCCATGTTTCAAATAAAAGTGATGGTAATTATGAAATACTAGATTTTATAAAAAAAAGATATTCAAATGAAAAAATGAAAGTTGAATATATTAATCCAAAAATTATTAACAATCAAGAATTTGAAATATAAAAAAAAAGTAACAAATACATTGTTACTTTTTTTTAATTAATATAGATAATAGTAGATCTTACTGGTTATATTCCTTCTATAATGTTTTAGCAGTTTAAGATGCAACTACTCGTTTAACATTTGGAAAGGTAGATCTAAAACCCTCATAACTCGCTGCTACTCCAGTTGGAAGCCATTTATAAGGAAAATCTAATTCTTCTAAAGTAGGGAATATAATTGTTGATTTTGTTGCAACAAAATTCTCTAACACAGTTTGTGTTACTGGTGGAAATTTTAAAGTAACTAACTTTTCTATACTTCCTATAAAAGAATTACCACTTAATTGAGCACTTAATCTGCTTTTTGACATATCAAGATAAGTTAAATCAGGAATATCTTTAAAGATATTAGGTTCAATAGTTTCTATATTATTAGAAAGTTCAATTGATTTTATTTGAGATTTAATTTCAAGTGTAAATGCCTTATCAGGAATTCCACTAAGTTGAGTTAAATCACCAATTCTAATAATACCATCACCATTTTTTGTTAAAATATCACTAATAATTTTAGCTGTAAATTGATTATTATTACCTTCAGATTAATTTATTGAATCGCTAATAACACTAGTATCTGAATCTAATACTCAAAGAGTTACAAAAGATGTGAATACAGGAATAGTTATTGAACCTAATCTGCTAAAATATAGTAAAAAATATTTTTTCTTTTTATCGGCTTGATTCTTTTTTGTTTATTTTAGTAATCTGTATTTTATAAAAATTAAAAAAACAAATGCTAGCGCTTGGTTCTATCAAAGGGTTGTCCCAATGCAGCAGGATATAAGGATTTCTTGCTAAAGATTACTAAAAATAATAGTGAAAGGATATATGGAATTGTTCTTAATAATTCTCTAATATAAGTTAAACCTTCTATATTAATAAGACTGTTTGAATCAAAGATTTCAAAAATAATTGCAAATACAAATGAAGAGATAACTACTAGAGGCATTTTTCAAGATCCAGCAATTAGAATTGCTATTGCTAAAAATCCTAAACCATTAACATCACCATTAAAAATGATTGGACTTCTTAACATAAATAATGATCCAGCTAAACTAGCTAATACTCCTGAAATTAAAATTCCAATTCATTTAATTCTATCAACATTAATTCCTTGAGCATCAATAGCATTAGGATTTTCACCAACAGCTCTAAATCTTAACCCGAATGGAGTTTTATGAATAAAGAATCATAAAGCAATAAATATTAAACCAATAATAACAAACATAATTAATGTACTACCAAAGATATTCGTATCTCCTATTTGAAAAATAGGTACATAATTTGATTTTAATTTATTAGAATTGCCATTCGAAATAATTGGTCCTAAAATTGGACTTAAGAAAGTTGCTAATCCAGCAAATAATAAATTAATAGCTACCCCTGAAATAACATGATTACTCTTAAGCTTAATTGTTAAGAAACCAAACAAACCGCTTGAAACAATTGAAAACAACATCGAGAGAATCACAGGAATAACAAATGTTCCATTTCCTAAAGGAAAAAATATCATAGCAAAGACAGAAAAGGTTAAAGCACCAAAGATCATTTGTCCATCAATCGAAAGATTAACAATTCCTACTTTTTCAGAAAAATAACCAGATAATGAAGCTGCACCTAATATTAAAAACATAAAAAGAATACTTTCAATTAAACTTGTAACTATACTTAACATTATTGTTCATCTTCCTTTCTATCAACAAAATCTTCAATATCATCAAAATCTTTATCTTTAATTATTTGACTTAGTTTTTTACTACTTTTTTTATCTAATTTCAATTTATTAATTTTATTAAGTCATTTATTAGAAAGACTTTTAAACTTATTTTCAGTATCAACATTTCTAGATAATCTATTTTTTAAGAATTGATCTGATGAGTTTTTATAATCATTGGTTTTATGAGTTCTTGAAATCATATTAATTTTTATTTTTTCAATCTTAGCTCTTTGATCAGAATTATATTTTGTTAGATCTTCATCAATTTTTAAATTTTTATTTGAACTAATGATTTTATATTCTGATTCAGGATTTAGTTCTTTTTCAATTTTTATCTTATTAATATTAAATCTAAAGTTATTAAAAATATTGCTCCGCTCTGTTTGATAATCTTCATAAGCATTCTCTTGCGCTTCTGTTAATTCATCATCATTCTTCTTGATATTTAATTTAATGAATTTGTATTTAGAAATTAAAGAATCCATTTTATTATCAAAATTTTCTAATTCTTCCTTAGATTTATTCCCATATTTTTTCGAAAGAAATAAACTCATCGGTTTAAAATCAAAGAAGACCACTGAAACAGCTGCGCCTAACATAATAAATCCAAGGATAACATTTGTAAATACTGGTGTTGTTGGTAAGAAAGGCGATGATGCTTGGAATAAACCTAATAAAGCACTAACTACAAGTGTTCCAAATGGATTTCCAGTTGCTATTAATCCAACAGCCATCCCATTGAATCCTTCAAGAGGAACTGATGATGATGATATTGATATTGGAATGAAAGTATTTAGTGATGTATATAAAACAGCACCTAATAATCCAGCAATAGCACCACTTATAGCAAATGAAGACAATTTTAGAAATTTAACATTATAACCAAAATTTAAAGATGCTTCTTCTGAATGTCCTACTGATTTTAATTTATGACCAAATGTTGTAAATTTAAAGATAACTCAAATAAAAATACCAACAATTAAAGTAATGATAATAGCAGGTAATCATCCCCCAAGTTCACCAGCTTGTAATAAAACATTTGAATTGAAATTTTCAGAAGCTGAAAATGTTGTTGGATCATTCGAGAAAAACTCACCAATAAGAAATTTTGAAACAAAGAATAGAACTCAGTTTAATAACAATGAACTAATAACTTCATTAACATTGAAATATACTTTTAATAATCCCACAGAAGTAGAAATTAGAGAACCTATTAACATTGTTAAAAATATTAAAAAGATTGGTCCCCATCCAATAAGCGCTTCATTTGGGATGGAATTAATTATTGCTAAAGCAACTACACCAGACATCAACATTTGACCTGAAATACCAATATTAAAAACACCGGCTTTCTTTGCAAAAATAAAGGCAAAAGCACTTAGTGCAAAAATACATGTATTAATAATTCATGATTCTCATTCAATAGCCCCCTCATAAAATAATTTTCCGATTAATTCAATTGGATTAATTCCAAAACTCATTGCAATTAAAACTGAAACAAATATTGATGCTAAAATAGAAAGTGAAACAACTATTATTGTTTTAGAAGTTGTTTTTCTACTTCTAGAATAAAGAAGTGAGTCAATAGCTAAAATGGAATTAAGGTTTTTCATTTATAATTCCTTTCCAGCGAATAATTCACCAATATGAGCTTTTGTCATAATGTCTTTGTTACCAACTTCAATAAAATAGCCATTATGAATAACTGCTATTTTATCTGCTAAAGCTAATATTTCATCTAATTCATATGAAATAAGTAAAACGGCGTTACCTTTTTCTTTTTCTCGCATTATTTGATAATGAACATATTCAATAGCACCTAAATCAAGACCTCTTGTTGGTTGAACCATAATAATTAATTTATGTTTATTAGAAATTTCTCTTCCAATAATTAATTTTTGTTGATTTCCACCACTTAATAATCTTGAAGGGGCAGTTCCTCTTGTCGTTCCTCTAATATCATATTTTTGAATAATATTTTTAGCATATTCATTAATTGATAATTCATTAATAAATCCTCTTTTTGAAAAAGGTTCTTTATCAATTTTATTAATAACAATGTTAGTTTTAATAGGCATATCAAGGATTAATCCATACCTATGTCTATCTTCTGGAACATTACTAATACCCATATTTAATCTTTTTTTAATAGAAATATTAGTAATATCTTCGTCTAAAAACTTAATAATAGAAGTTTTATCCTTTAAAATTCCATTTAAAATTAAAGCGAGTTCAGTTTGACCATTACCTTCAACACCAGCAATAGCAAAAACTTCACCTTCTCTTATTTTAAAATCTATTGTATGACCGTTACTTTGAAATTCTTTTTTAAAATTAATAATTTCATTAATTTTTTTATCAATTTTCATCTCTATTGAAGATGAATTTTTAGCATCATTTTTTTCTTTTAATTGATCTAATTTCTTCTCAAGATTATTAAAAAGTCTTTTTTTAATAATTTTAATTTCTTTATCAATTGAAGTTAATTCATCAATATGATTTCTATTGTTATCGATATATCTTAATTTTGTTTTTTTATTAATAAGTCTTCTAATTTGTTTTACATCAGGAATTGAACTAAATACTTTTCTTAAACTTGATACTGTTAAATTTTTAACATCTAAAACAACATCACCAAATTCAATATCACTATTATTTTTAACTTTAACAATTTTTTTACCAACCATTAAAGAAGCCATTTCATCAACTGTTTTATCTCTAATAGCAAAAGTATCAATGAATTTACCGTGTCTAATAACAGTAGCATTATCAGCTATTTTTTTAATTTCATTAAACTTATGAGTAATAATAATAATTGTTTTGCCTTGTTTTTTAAAATTTAAAAGCATTTTTAAAAATTGTTTAATTTCATCATCACTTAAAACGGCTGTAGGCTCATCAAAAATTAAAATATTTGCATTACGATATAAAAGTTTTAAAATTTCAGTTTTTTGTTGTTGACCAACAGATAAACTTGAAATTTTAGAATTAATATTTAAATTAAAATTATATTTATTAATTAAAGCTTTTATTCTTTTTTTAGCATCATTTGTTGATAATAAAATACCATTTCTATCTTCAACACCAAGAATAATATTTTCAAAAACAGTATAATTTTGAACAAGTTTGAAATGTTGATGAACCATTCCAAGGCCTGCATTATTAGCATCCATAGCAGAATTAAAAAATACTCTTTTATCATTAATTAAAATTTCACCAGAATCAGGTGTATATAATCCAAATAAAATAGACATTAATGTTGATTTTCCAGCACCATTTTCACCAATAATTGTGTGAATTTCGTTTTCTTTAACTTTTAAAGTAATATTAGTATTAGCTTTAATTTTTCCATTTAGAAATGTTTTATAAATGTTATTCATTTCAATAGCATATTGTGGTGGTGTGTTTTTGTTTTCAACATTCATAAGAATACTTTTTGCCTTTCTATTTTTAAATCTTTAAATTAAATTTTTGGAATATTAATTCCGAGTGATTTTAAAAATTCAAAAATACCTTCATATGTTGATTGTGAGAAGGAAGCATCCTTTAATAGTGTTGTTGTAGTTGATAATGAAACTAATATTTTTTGATCATAATCTTGATTATTTTTTATTATAAAATTCTTTTTATTTAAAGGTGGGATTGTTGCTTCTAAAGAATATGGAACAAAATTTTGTATTAAAGGAGAAGCTGCATCAGCACCATATTTAAATATTGTGGGAACTCCTTTTTGAATGCAAACATAAATCATACCGGGAGGTGTTGAAAGAAAAATTAATTTTTCATTATAAGCTTTAAGAACTCCTGGAATAGTTAATGCCTCTTGAAAATATTGATTGCCTGTTTGTGAAACACCAACAGAACCGTTTTCTAAATTACCAACACTATGGGTTCCAAAACCACCAATTCTATTTTCACCAATCAATTCTTCATAATAAACATCAGTTATATCATTACCATCTTTATCTTTTTTTGTTGGAGCTTTATTACCGTTTTGAATAATTTCTAATATTTTCTTATCAACTATATCTAATCTTTTTAAGGATGACATTTGAATAATTTGACCATTACCAACATGAGCACCATTTCTTAAGGGTATATTAATATTAATATCATCTTCAACAGCTGAATCAACACCAATTAAAATTGTTTTTACATTATTAAATTTTCTAATTGAATTAATAGCATCATTTATTTGAGGACCTGCTACAGGTAAAAATAAATCAACTCCATTGACTCCTGGTGTCATAGGATTAAGGTATAAATCAGATATTTCTGAACCGCCGCCAATTTCGAAAGAAGCCTTTAAAAAATTCTTATTATCAATTGTTTTATGTTCAATAGGTAGATATTTATTTATGGATGTTGGTAAATTATTATAAGCTGGTAAAACTATTTCATTAAAAAAGTTAATTCCTTGTTGAAACCCACCTAAAAAGGATGTAACAGATTCAAAAGTAGCTCCACCATAACCAGCTCATTTAAAGCTTGTTCTACTAGGAGTGTTTGTATTATCATCAAAATTTTCAGGCATGAAATATTCTTGATTTTTATTTAATAAAATAGCTGATGCAATTCCTGTTTGGAAACTTCCTAAATCACTTCTAAAAGAAGCTGAAGCAGTATTAGCACTTGCAAGAGCAGGTGTATCACCACCAAATGAAAAAATTTCATCAAGAAGAATGAAACCAATATCTTTAAATGTTTTTAAATTAGCTGGATTATAAGCTAATTCAATTGGACTAGAATGTGAGAATCCTGCAGCAACTATTATTTCAACATTTCTTTTTGCCAAGGTTTTGTACGAATCAAGAATACCTATAGGTGTATTTGCTGTTGGATTTGCATAATAACTAAATATAGCTCCTGTGTTCATATTTAGAACATAACTTATAGATACAGCTGTTATAGCGGCAACTGAACCAAAGGTTAATCCTAAAAATAAAGGCAATTTTTTATTAATCATTTCAGATTCCAAGAATTTAATATTTAAGTTTATAAATTCATTATAAGCATAAATATTAAATAAAGCAATATAAATAAAATAAATTTTTAAATTAAATTTCTAGAATATCAATTTCAAGTGATTTTAAAATTAAAAATAGCTTTGTATGTTAATTATGAGAAAGAAGTGACCTTTAATAATGTTGTTATAGTTGATAAGGAAAGTCCAAATTATAAGCATATTAAAATGTATGAAAACTCCTTTTTCAATATAAACATAAAGCATATGAACAGAAATTGAAAGAAAAATAATTTTTGATTATAAGTTTTAGGAATTGTTGAAATAGTTAATGACTCTTGAAAATATTAGTTACATGTTTGTGAAACAGCAATAGAACTATTTTCTAAATTACCAACTCTATTTTCATGCGATCAATTCTTTGAATTAATAATATCTTCTATTTGAGCGCCTGCTACAAGTAAAAATAAATCAACTCCATTAACTCCTGGTGTCACATGATTAAGATATAAATCAAAGATTTGTGAACCACATCCGATTCTAAAAGGAGCATTTAAAAGTTATTATTAATTGTTTTATGTTCAATAGGTAGATATTTATTTGTAGATGTTGATAAATTATTATAGGGATCTAAAACTATTTCATTAAAAATTAAATTCCTCGTGTAAACCAGCCTAAAATGTAATAGATGAAAAAGTAGCACCAACATATTTAGCTGATTTTAAGCTTGTTCTATCAGGAATATTGGGATTATTATCAAAATTTTCAATCATGAAATATTCTTGATTTTCATTTAATAAATAGCTGATCTAACTCATCTTTCGAAACTTATAAAAGAAGATGAAGCATTATTAGCACTTCCAATAGCATGTGTATCAATACTAAATAAATTTCATCAGGGAGAATGAAATTGGTGTCTTTAAATATTTTTAATTAGCTGGATTATAAACTAATTTAATTAGACTATAATCTGAGAATCATGTAGCAATTATTTATTTGAGCATCTCTTTTTGCTTATAAGGTTCTATATGAATCAAGAATACCTATAGGTATATCTGATGTTGGATTTGCATAATAGTTAAATATATCTCCTGTATTAATATTTAGAACATAACCTATAAATACAGCTATTATATTAGTAACTGAAAATAATGTTAGACCTAAAAAATAAAGGTAAATTTTATTGAATATTTCAGAATCACAAAAATTTAATTTTTAACTTCAATAAATTCAATATAATCATAATTATTTAATAAAAGAATACAAAAATAAATTAAATTTTTGGAATATTAATTCCGAGTGATTTTAAAAATTCAAAAATACCTTCATATGTTGATTGTGAGAAGGAAGCATCTTTTAGCAATGTTGTAGTTGTTAATAAGGAAACTAATATTTTTTTATCATAATCTTGATTATTTTTTATTATAAAATTCTTTTTATTTAAAGGTGGAATTGTTGCTTCTAAAGAATATGGAACAAAATTTTGTATTAAAGGAAAATCTCCATCAGCACCATATTTAAATGTTGTGGGAACTCCTTTTTCAGTGCAAACATAAATCATACCAGCAGGTGTTGAAAGAAAAATTAATTTTTCATTATAAGCTTTAAGAACTCCTGGAATAGTTAATGCTTCTTGAAAATATTGATTACCTGTTTGTGAAACACCAACCGAGCCGTTTTCTAAATTACCAACACTATGGGTTCCAAAACCACCAATTCTATTTTCACCAATCAATTCTTCATAATAAACATCAGTTATATCATTACCATCTTTATCTATAATTGTTGGAGCTTTATTGCCGTTTTGAATAATTTCTAATATTTTCTTATCAACTATATCTAATCTTTTTAAGGATGACATTTGAATAATTTGACCATTACCAACATGAGCACCATTTCTTAAGGGTATATTAATATTAATATCATCTTCAACAGTTGAATCAACACCAATTAAAATTGTTTTTACATTATTAAATTTTCTAATTGAATTAATAGCATCATTTATTTGAGGACCTGCTACAGGTAAAAATAAATCAACTCCATTGACTCCTGGTGTCATAGGATTAAGGTATAAATCAGATATTTCTGAACCGCCGCCAATTCCAAAAGAAGCATTTAAAAAGTTATTATTATCAATTGTTTTATGTTCAATAGGTAGATATTTATTTATGGATGTTGGTAAATTATTATAAGCTGGTAAAACTATTTCATTAAAAAAGTTAATTCCTTGTTGAAACCCACCTAAAAAAGATGAAATAGATGAAAAAGTAGCTCCCCCATAACCAGCTCATTTAAAGCTTGTTCTATTGATAGTGTTTGGATTATCATCAAAATTTTCAGGCATGAAATATTCTTGATTTTTATTTAATAAAATAGCTGATGCAATCCCCGTTTGGAAACTTCCTAAATCACTTCTAAAAGAAGCTGAAGCAGTATTAGCACTTGCCATAGCAGGTGTATCACCACCAAATGAAAAAATTTCATCAAGAAGGATGAAACCAATGTCTTTAAATCTTTTTAAATTAGTTGGATTATAAGCTAATTTAATAGGACTGGAATGTGAGAATCCTGCAGCTGTTATTATTTGAGCATCTCTTTTTGCTAAGGTTCTATATGAATCAAGAACACCTATAGGTGTATCTGATGTTGGATTTGCATAATAGTTAAATATATCTCCTGTATTAATATTTAGAACATAACCTACAGATACAGCTGTTATAGCGATAACTGAACCTAATGTTAAACCTAAAAATAATGGTAATTTTTTATTAATCATTTCAGACTTCCAAAATTAAATATTTGATTCTATAAATTTATTATATACACAATTATTTGAAAAAACAACATAATAAAAATAATAATTTAAAGTAGCAAAAAACATTTTTCTGCTACTTTAAATTATTATTTTTTATTTTTTGTAAAAAGCTTTAGATGTACCCGAATCTACTGAGCCCAATTTTACTTTTTCAATATAGAGTTGTAACAGTGTTTTTGACTTATCATATTTACCAGTATAAACAATTTTACCACCATCTAAGATAGTTACAGAATCAGTATATTCTTCAACTTCAGCTAAAATATGAGAAGCAATAAAAATTGATTTGCCTTCTTTTTTTAGTTTTACTAATAGCTCGAATAATTCATGTCTTGCTAACGGATCAAGATTAGCTGCTGGCTCATCCATTATTAATAATGATGGTTCTATTATTAAAGCCTGAGCTAAAAGAATTTTCTTTTTTTGACCTGAGGAAAAACGATACGGTTTTTTATTAATCATATCTTGCATATTAAGTTCTTCTAATTTTTCAATGCAATACTTAAGAGCATCTTTTCTACTTAATCCAGATAAAACACCCATTGCAACTAAATAATCTTTTGTTGTAAATTCTTTTGGAAAAACAGCATGTTCCGGAATATAACCAATATGTCTTTTAGCTTCAAATTTTGAAATATCATGTCCGTAAACTTTAATTTGACCTTCTCATTTTTTATAAGCGCCAACTAAAGCTTTAATAGTAGTAGTTTTACCAGCGCCATTAGCACCAATAAAAAGATGAAATTCTCCTTCAGCTATTTTAAAATTCAGTTTATCAATAGCAGGTCTATCAGATCTAGGATATTTTTTAGTTAAATTAATTACTTCTAAAATAATTTTTTCATTATTTTCCATTAAACAAAATCCTCATTATAATAATAAACTGAACTTAAAATAAATAATAAAAATAAGACACTAGTTCATACAAGCATAACTCCTCATGTAGGAGAAAGAAAACCTATGGGTTTAATATTAATAATGTTCCCATTATTTTCAAGAATATTGTAAATAAAAGGTTCTATATTATTCAAAGAATTGCCATTATGAAATACGATAATATGATTAGCAATAAAACTTTTTGGTTCAATAATTGGTAATTCAATATCTAAAGTAGCTTGAAAAAAATCAACATTCAAAATCTTGTTTAATAAGTTGTTTTGATCTTCAAAATGTATGCCATATTCATTCCTTATTTTATTATCACTACTAACTTCATAAGCTCTCATATATAATAAAGCTAATGTATTAGGAAACAATTCTGATGTTGGATTATATGGATCTTTTAACATTTTATCAATTGATGTTTTTATATTTCCAATGTTTGAACTTAGAGCTTGACTTAAAACTGGAATATCAATTCTAACATCAACATTACTTAAAGTGCCATCATTATTTCTTTTATAAACTAATAAACTTTCTTCTTCTAAATACCCATTTCTAATAACGTTATTATTTTTAGCATTAGCATTAATAGGTGTGGCATTTAAATCAAAAGTTGTTGGTGATGTATATGATGTAATGTTACTACTAGAAGTTCAAGAAACTGACAGATCAACATGTTGTTCACCACTAAATGCTTGAGAAACCATACTTGTTGGATTAATGAAGTTATTGATTGCAGGAAGTATTCCAGCATCACTACTTTCATCTCAAGCTTTTTTAAATTTTATTATTTCAGCATCAGTAAATGGTTCATTATTAGCATTTAAAATAACCATTCCATTTGGTGAAATATTAATAATAGGATTTTGGAAAATTGCTTTTAAATCTCCAGCACTATTTTTTGCACCTATTTTAAACAATGTTTCTGTTGGTCTATTTCTAAACAAAATTGGATTTGAAAAAATAGCTCCAACTATTGATAACAATGGAAAAGTAATTAAAACTAAAGATATTGTATTTTTAACAGATACTTTAATAGAAATAAAAGATGAAATTAAAGCAAATATAAAGAAAATTAAAATTAATCCAAATGTCAAACCAAATATAAAATTATTCATATTAGAATCAATGAAAATAGTAAAAATAGCTTGTGATCTTATCATATATAAAGTGCTAAGGAAGATTAAGAAAATTCATAATCAATAAATAATACCAATAACTAGTAAATATAAGAATTTGGCTAATATTATCGTTTGTCGTGTAATTGGTTTTGAAACAACAAGTGTTTCAATGCCATCAACTTTTCCCTCTTTAAAAATAGTAAGAGTTACCATACAACCAAATAGAATCATAAAAGACCAAGCAACACTAAAGTTAATCGGAATAAAAATACTTGCTGCTGTCAATTTAAATATTGGATCATTATCTGGTAATAACATAAGTATTGTTGGAAATATTAATAAAAATATAAGTGCTGCAATAGGAACTATTATAGTAGGTTTTCTTTTTAAAACATACATATTTAAAAAATATAAATAATTAAAAAAAGAAGTGGATTCTTTTTTTGAAGCTCTTGTATTCATATCTTCCATTATTTAATAATTACCATTCCTTGTCCTTTAAAAAATTTTGTTATTTTTTTGGTCCTCTTAATTTCAATAATAATTCATCTGAATATTTACCAATTTTATCAAAAACTAATAATTTATCATCAATATTATTACCTGGGTTTTCTTTAAAATATTTAATTTTATCTTTTAATTGTTGAATAGATAATAAAGTTAAATCGCCATCATCGCTTATTTGCATAGTTGATTTTTGTTCAGGAAAATAAACTGGTTCAAAAGTTGATTTTGGTTTTTCAATAATTGGCTCAGGAGTTGATTTTGGTTTTTCAATAATTGGCTCAGGAGTTGATTTTGGTGCTTCAATAATTGGCTCAGGAGTTGATTTTGGTGCTTCAATAATTGGCTCGGGAGTTGATTTTGGTGCTTCAATAATTGGCTCAGGAGTATAAACTGGTTCGATTGGTTGATTAAATGAAGAGTCAAAACTACTGTTAAAAGGATCTGGTGTTGAATTCGAACTAAAAGGATCTTGTGTTGAATTTGAACTGAAAGGATCTGATGCTGGATTAGAACTAAAAGGATCAACAACTAGTGCCGATGTTGGTGAATTAAAAGGATCTACTTCAAATTCAAAAGGTTTAGTATTATTAAATTGTGAAGTAGAAGATTGGTTTAAATAACCTGAATAATCAGGACTAAAATCGTCACTAAAGTTAATTTTAGAATCTATTTTAGAACGATCTTTTTTAGCCATATAAAATTCCCCATTTAAAAAATAATAAATTTATTAATATTTTAACACTATTTAAAATTAAAAATTATTTTATTAATATTTTTGCCAATATTAATAAATTTTCTCTCATATTCTGTTTGAATATTGCCTAAGTTATAATTATTTTCAAGATTTTGATACAAATCATTAGTATTGTAAATTAAATTTATTTTTTCTTTACTCTTTAAAATAACTTCATTTAATGTGTATGAATATAAAGATTCATTATCAGTTTTAAATTCAATTTCTTTATTTTCTAATAAAATGTTTTGATAAATTATTAAAAATCTTCAATTAGTTAAACGATTTTTTTCATGTCTTGTTTTTGGTCAAGGATCTGAAAAATTTAAATATATTTTGCTAATCATTTTTTTATCAAAAATAGTTTCTAATTCAAGGGCATTAAAAACTAGTAATTTTAAATTTTTAATTTCTCTTTCTAATTTAAATAACTTATTAATACAAATAGCTAAAACCCCTGGCATCTTTTCAATGCCAATAAAATTAATATTGGGATTATCAATTGCCTTTTGAATAATAAAATCTCCTTTACCAACTCCAATTTCAAGTTCAAATTTTTTGTTCTTATTATTGAAAATTTCTTTTCAATTTAATTGCTCATTTTCTAAATAAGTAATTAAGTAATTATTATCTAAATTCATTTGTTCAATTAATTTGTGGTTTTTTCTAAGTCTCATAAATTAATCCTTGAAATTTTCGTATTTGATTAAAGAATCATATTTTCTTTGTTTAACAACTTCATAAATAGCAATAGCAACAATATTTGATAAATTCATACTAATTGAATTTTCATTCATTGGAATTCTGATTGATGAATCTAAATATTTTTTCAAAATTTCTTTATCAATTCCTTTTGATTCTTTACCAAACATAAAATAAATATTTTTATTAACATCTTGATAATTGTACTCATCAAGCATTTTTTTACCATAACGAGAAAACATATGAATTTTATCAGGGTTATTTTTAAAAATAAAATCATCAAAAGAATCATATTGATTAATATTTTCTAAATCAAAATGATTAGTTGATGCTCTTTTAATACTTTTATTATCTAAAAAAAATCCATATGGTCTTATTAAATGTAATTGAGCATTAAAAGCGTGACATGTTCTAATAATGTTCCCTGTGTTATTAGCTATTTCTGGTTCAAATAAAATAATATTAATCATCTTTTGTTTTAACTTAATTCCTTAGTCTTTGATTCTATTTCTAGTGATTTTAAAGATTCTAAGCTTGAGCTTAATTGTTCTTTATAATTTAATAATTTAGTTTTTTCATCATCTATCTTATTTTTTGGAGCTTTAGTAATGAAATTTTCATTATTTAAAATTTCATTACTTCTATTAATTTCTTTTTTAAGAAAATCAGTCATTTTCTTTATTTTAGTAATTTCATTTTCATAACCAAAACTAGTTTTAGCATAAATTTCAATTACAAAATCATCAACTAATTTAGTATATTTATTAGCTAAAATGCCAACATTAGTAACACCAACTATTTTTGCTTTTTTTAAGAACAAATAATCATTAATTTTATCGATTATTTTATAAAATAATTTAATGTCTTTTTTAGTTAAAATATTAATTTCTAAAAATTCACTATTACCTAAATTTTCTTCAGCTCTAATTTGATTAATTGCAGTAATAATTCTAATAGTTTTATTAATAATTTTTTCATTACCTACTTTTAATTGTTCTGGTCATTTTTCTTTTAAAATTGAATTTTTAGGATTATAAAAATATGAATAAATTTCTTCAGTTAAAAATGGACATTGCGGATGAAGCATTATTAGTATTTGTTTTAATACATATTGAGCAACAGCAATTTCATTTTGAGAATAGATTTTATTATTAATATTTATCTTTGCAAATTCAATATAACTATTACAAAAATCATTTCAAATAAAGTCATAAAGAGTTTTTGAAGCTAAAACAAAATTATATTTATCCATATATTTAGAAACATTTTTAATAACTTTATTTAATTTCTTTAAAATCCACTTACTAGAATCAGAAAGTTCACTAGTTTTTATTTTATAGTTTTTGTTTGGTTTTGAATTTAAGAAAATAAATCGCGCTGAATTTCATATTTTATTTAAAAAATTTCAGTTGGCTTTGATTTTTTCACTATTAAATTTAATATCTTCACCAACTGTTGAAGATGATGTTAAGAAATATCTTAAAGCGTCAGCTCCATATTGTTCAATAATAGTATTAGGATCAATTCCATTATTCAATGATTTAGACATTTTTTTACCATTTTGATCGCGAATTAATCCGTGAATATAAACATGTTTAAAAGGTGGTTTATTAGTAAAGTATGAAGAAAGTGTCATCATTCTTGAAATTCAAAAATAAATAATATCATGACCTGTTACTATCATATCTGTTGGAAAGAAAGTTTTAAACTTTATTGAGTTTTCTTTTGGTCATTCAAAACAAACAAGTGGTCAAATAGCTGAAGAAAATCATGTATCTAAAACATCTGGATGTCTAGTTCAATTTTTGATTGGTTTTGGTGGTTTTTCATTAATATATACTTCATTAGTTTCATTATTAATTCAAACAGGTAATTGATGACCTCATCATAATTGTCTACTAATACATCAATCTTCAATATTAACTAATCAATTAATTAGGTTTTTATCAAATCTAGCAGGATACATTTTAACTTTATTTTCAACTGATCCTCTTTTTTGATTGTTAATAACATTTTTAACAAGAGGTTTCATTTTAACAAATCATTGTTTAGACATTAATGGTTCAACAATTGCATCAGTTCTTTCTGAATAACCAATTTGAGTTTGATAATTTTCATCAATTTTTTCAACAAAATTATTGTTAACTAATTTTTCAACTAATAGATTTCGACACACTAATCTGTCTAAATTTTCAAATTCACCAGCTTTAGAGTTCATTGTTCCATCTTTATTTAAAATATTAATTGAAGGCAATTTATATTTTTTTCCTAAAAGATTATCATTAAAATCATGACTAGGAGTACATTTCATTATTCCAGTTCCAAATTCAATTTCAATATATGAATCAGCCATAATTATTAATTCTTCATTATTAACTGGATTAATAGCTACTTGATTAATTAAATGTTTGTATCTTTTATCATTTGGATTAACAAACAAAGCAACATCACCAAACATTGTTTCTGGTCTTGTTGTTGAAACAGTAATATATTCTTTTTGATCTTTTAAATAATATTTAAAATAATAAAGTTTAGCAACAACTTGTTTATGAATAACTTCAATATCACTAATAGCTGTTTGCAAGTTAACATCTCAGTTAACAAGTCTTTCACCTTCATAAATTAAGTTATTTTC
This sequence comes from Candidatus Mycoplasma liparidae, assembly GCA_009884515.1. Taxonomy (GTDB): domain Bacteria; phylum Bacillota_I; class Bacilli_A; order Mycoplasmatales; family Mycoplasmoidaceae; genus Mycoplasma_L; species Mycoplasma_L liparidae. The sequence continues at coordinate 275,145 of RHHX01000002.1, forward strand.
GTAAAGTTCACAAAAAACTTTATTAACAGCACTATTAACTGATTTATCCATTGTAAATATTTCAGAAGAATAATCAAGACTAAGGCCAAGATTTTTTCATTGTAAATGAATATAATCTGAATGCGCCTTTTTCCATTTCATTAATTCATCATTAAATTTTTTTCTTCCAAGTGTTCGATAATCAATATTTTTTTCAGTTTTTAAATATTTTTGAAACTTAGTTTGTGTAGCAATACCAGCATGATCTGTTCCAGGAACTCAAATAGTTCTAAAACCTTGCAATTTTTTATATCTAATAATGCTGTCTTGAATAGAAGCGTTTAAGGCATGTCCTAAATGAAGGTTGCCTGTTATGTTTGGTGGAGGTAGAACAATTGAAAAGGGTTTTCCTTTTAAAGAAGATTTAAAAAGATCCTTTTTAATTCAATCATCATATTTACCTTTTTCAATTATTAAATGATTATATTTTTTTTCCATAATTAACTCTTGTTTTTATGATTTTATTATTGATTTTATTTTAGATAAAACTAAATTAACATTAGTTCCATTTTTAGCACTTATCATAATAATGTTTTCTTTATCAACATTTAAAAAATCAGCAGTTTTATTTAAATTATTGACATATTTGCTAATGTTTTGTTTGTCTATTTTATTCATAATAATAACATGGTTTTCAAAGTTGTTTTGAAAAAAAATACTCATTTCCTGATCAAGAACTGTTATTACATTACCATCAACAATTTGAAAGACAGCTCTAAGTGATGTTGAATTAAATAAATATTCTTCAACGATTTGAATTAATTCTTTTCTTTTTTGTTTTGAAACTTTAGCATAACCATAACCTGGTAAATCTACTAATCTAAAATTTTTGTCTTCAAAGTAATTAATTAATTGAGTTCTTCCAGGAGTATTTGAAACTCTCGAGATTTTAGAATGTGAAATAGCATTAATTAATGAACTTTTACCAACATTTGATCTGCCAATAAAACAAACTTCATCTAAATTATCATAAATTAATTCACTAGCTTTAGTAGCTGATTTAATAAACTTCATTATTTCCTTTTAACAGCTCTGTTATAAATTTCGCTAATTTGTTTTTCAGTTGGTTTTCTACCAACTTGTTGATAAATCATTCTAATAGTATCCTTTGAAATTGGGGGATTTTTTTCTAATTGTCTTTTAAAGATTTTCATAGCAATAAAATATCCTAAAACACCACCAATTAATATTGCTAATGGAATTCCAACACTAATTCCAATTATTAAACCTAATTCCATCATTCCACCTCTATTTTTTAAATTATACTATTAATGCTTTGATTTTTAATTGTTCTTTCTTTTGAAAAGATAATTTGATTAAAATATTTTAATAAATTAACAATTGGAATTATTAAAAAAGCAAAAGCTGTTCCAATAAAGAAGGATTCTGGTTTAAAATTTGCACGAGCTCATGTGTCAACCCCATCATCAAGCGGAAATGATGATGGAATGAAAAAGGCATTTTGAACTCCTGGAGTAAAGTAAACAAATGCTAATAATAAAAATCCGCCAACTAATGAAGCTCATAAGTATTTATTATTATAAAAATTCTTAGTAAATAAAGTTGGTCCCGAATCTTTACAGTTAAAACTATGAAATATTCTAATCATTCCTAATGTAATAAATGAAAGGTTTGATGCTAAAAGAAAACTTTCATCAGGGTTACTAGCATTATTGAAAAGGAAAAATCAACTTACAAAAAATGAACTTAAAACAACTATACCAATAATAATAGATTCTGAAACTAATCGATAGGTAAATTTCTTCGTAATAAAAGTTTCATCAGCAAGCCGAGGTTTTTCATAAATTACACTATCTTTTGCTTTTTCAAATCCAAGTGAAACGGCTGGAAAAAGATCTGTTAGTAAATTTAAAAATAGCAATTGAATAGCACTATATGGTAATACATCAATATTTTGAACTAAACCAAAAATTAAAAGAGGAATAATAATAAAAATAGTTGCAATACTTCCAGTTAATAAATACCTAATAACATTTTTAATATTGTTATAAGAATTTCTACCTAATTTAATTGCTGAAATTATTGTTGAAAAATTATCATCGGTTAAAATCATTGAAGCTGCTTCTTTAGAAACTTCAGAACCGGTAATCCCCATAGCAATGCCAATGTTTGCTTCTTTTAATGCTGGAGCATCATTAACACCGTCTCCAGTCATTGAAACAATTTTATTCTTTGTTTGTCATGCTCTTACTATTTTAATTTTATCTTCAGGAGAAACTCTTGCATAAACAGCATAATGTTCAACTTTTTCATTAAGTTCTTCTTGAGACATTTTACTTAATTCAATACCACTTAAATAATTATCAACATCAGGATTAAAAATTCCGATTTGTGTAGCAATAGCAACTGCTGTTGCTGGGTGATCTCCAGTTATCATAACTGGTTTTATTGAAGCAATTTTACATTCTTTAATAGCTTCAATAACCTCTGGTCTTGGAGGATCTATCATTGCTATTAAACCTAAAATAGTTAGATCATTTTCATCATCAACTTGAATTTTATTTTTTTTAATTTCTTTAAAGGCAATAACTAAAACACGATAGCCATTCTTAGCAAATTCACTATTTACTTTATCTAATTTTTCAATATCTTCATTTGTTATTTTTCTAGCTTTAGAATTTGAAACGATTTTTGAACTAGAAAGTAAAATTTTATCAATAGCACCTTTTGTGATCATGATTCTTTTATTATTATCATTAATTAAAACTGACATTTTCATTCTGACAGAATCAAATGGAATTTCAGATAATCTTTCATATTTATTTCTCAAGTAACTTGCATCATTACTACTATATTTTTGATAAAAATCAATTAAAGCTATTTCAGTAGGATCACCAATTAATCTACCATCTTCATTAATAGCATCACTAGAGTGAACAAAATATTCCATTAACTTAGTTTCATCAGCATTATTTAAATCAATATTTTCAGCAAGTTTTGTTTCTTCATTAGTATAAAGGGAAATAACAGTCATTTTATTTTGTGTTAATGTTCCAGTTTTATCTGAACATATTACCGAAACTGAACCAAGTGTTTCAACAGATTTTAATGATTTTAAAATAGCTTTGTTTTTTGATAAAACTTTTGATGATGTTGTTAGGATAATTATTACAATTGAACTTAATGCTTCAGGAATAACAGCAACAGCTAGTGCTACTGAAAAATTTAAAGATTCAGATATTATTGATATATCAAATCCTTGACTAAGTTTTGAAAGGTTAATTGAAAAAACAATAATACAAATAGCAGAAATTACGTACATTAGCATTTTTGCTAAACTATCTAAATTACGTTGTAAAGGAGTTTTCTTTTCTTTAACTTCTGATAATAAAGTACTAATTTTTCCAATTTCTGTATCTTTACCAACACCAACAACAATAGCAAAAGCAGTTCCATTAGTAATTAATGAACTTGAAAAAACCATATTTTTTTTATCACCAACTGGAATTTGATCTTCTAAAATTATTTCTGAAGTTTTATAAACGGCTTCAGATTCACCTGTTAATGAACTTTCATCTAATTGAATATTATTTGATTTAATAATTCTAGCATCGGCTGGAACATAATTTCCTGCTTCTAAAGATATTAAATCTCCAACAACTAAATCTGCACTATTAATTGTCGTTTTTATACCATCTCTAATAACAATAGCTATTGGAGTAATAACACTTTTTAAGGCGTCGAGTGATTTCTGGGATTTTATACTCTGGACTGTTCCAAGCGTTACATTAATAAAAACAACACTTAATATTAAAAGAAAGTTTTCTCAACCTTCAATATGTTTTAATTTTTCAAAAGGAGCTTCACCTACACCAGGAATACCTGATACTAAAAGAGATACTACTGATGAAACCATTAGGACAATTAAAATTAAATCCTTGAATTGTTCAAGCATGATTTTGTATCATTTTTTACCTTTTGCTAATTCAATAGCATTAGATCCAAATTTATTACGATTTTCCTGGACTTGACTAATTGTCAAACCAGTTTTAATTGATGAATTAAAATCACTAACAATGTTACTTATTTTTTTATTATGAAATGTTTTCTTATCATTATTGATATTTGTTATTTCCATAATTAATTAAAGATAACCTCATAAGAAGCATAAATTCTCTTATTAGGTGCCTTTCTAACATTAATGTTATATTTATTTCAATCAACAGCTTCATAAATCATTAATCATTTTTCTTCTGTATTTGTTTGGGTAAATTTCAATTCTTTTGCTGTTTCTTCTAAAGTAAAATCATTAAGCATGCAATTAAGCATCTTAATTCATTTTTCTTCGCTTAATCTTATTTTGTTAAAAATTGAATTTTTTTTAGGACTAAAAGTTTTTTTACAATCTTTACATTTGTATTCAAACTTAATTTCATTTTTTAATTCAATATTTTCAGAATTACAAAGTAGACAAACTTTTGAATAATGATAAATATTATAAAAGTCATAATATAATTGTTTAGAAATTTGAATGTTATTATTAATCATGATTTTTCCTATTACTTAATAAAATTTTTAATTTTATTATTAAAAATTTCTAATACTATTTTGGGATTAGCTTTAGCTTTTGTTTCTTTCATAACCATACCAATGAAAAACTTAGAAACTCGTTCAGGTCTATTTTTATATTGTAACAATAAATCATTATTATTTTCAAAATATTTATCTAATATTTTTTCAATAAATTCTTCATCGTAAATATTTTCTGTTTGGTTTTTTTCTACTAAACTTTTAAATGATTCATTATGAACAATAATTAACTTATTAAATACTTTTGCTTCTTTAATATTAATCTTATTTTCTTGTAATGATTTTATTAATCCAATTAAATCGTTAATTTGATTTTCATTTAATTTTTTTCAATTAATTTTAAATTTGTTTAAATGACCTGAAATTTCATTAACTACAAAATTAAATAAACCGATTTTATCAATAATATTTTGATCATTTAATTTATTAAATAATGAAAATGTATCAAAATTATTCATTAGAAGATCAATATTTTTTTCAGAAAAATTTAATGATTTTAGTTCCTCTTCAATTGTTTGAACAGATTTTTTTGAATTTTTAATAATATCAAGCACATATTTATCTTCAAGAATGATTGGAGGTATATTTGGTTCAGGACAATAACTATAACCAATAATATCTGATTTATTTCTCATAAAAACTGTGATTGATTTATTATCATCATATCTTCTTGTTTCTTGAATGATTTCTTCATTATTATCTAACATTTTTGATTGTCTATTAATTTCATAATTAATAGCTTTAATAACATTATTAAAAGAATTAATATTCTTAATTTCTACTTTTGTTCCTAATTTATCAGTATCTTTCTTTTTTAAAGAAATATTAATATCAGCTCTCATAGAACCATCTTCAAGTTTAGCATCTGATATATCTTTAAAAACTAAGATTTTTTTTAATTCATTTAAGTAGTTACTAGCTTCTAATGCTGAATTAATACAAGGATCAGATACGATTTCAATTAATGGCATTCCAGAACGGTTGTAATCTAAATACTTAATATTATTCTTAGTAATTTGTTTAGCAGTATCTTCTTCCATATGAATTCTTTCAATGGTGATTTTTTTATTATCTTTTAAAGTAATAAATCCGTGTTTTCCAATTGGATGATATTGTTGTGTTATTTGATAACCTTTTGGTAAATCATAATAAATATAATGTTTTCGATCAAAAATAATCTTTTGATAGAAAATTTCCATATTTAAACTATCAGCTAGAATAATTGCTTTATTAATAACTTGCATATTAACAGTTGGTAAAACTCCTAAAAGAGCAATATCTAAAAGATCAACTTGGCTATTAGGTTTTTGATTGTGTAAATTAAGAGCGCGTGAAAACATTTTTGCTTTTGAATTAATATTAACATGAACTTCAATTCCAATTACTACATCATAATTATTCATTATTTTCACCATATTTTTGATCATTAAAATTTTCAATTGCTAAAGCAATATTTAAAACTATTTCATCATTAAAGTTTTTAGAAGTTATGTTAATTCCCAAGGGATTATTTAAATATTTAATAGCTGGAATTGTTATTGATGGTAATCCGGCAAAATTAGCAATTTGTAATAAATCATCACAAAGATTACTATCTGAAAGATGATTCATAACGTCTTTCATTAATGGAGCTATTCTTGAAGCTCCTGGAATAATATAAGCATCATATTGAGCCAATATTTTATTAACTTCATTAATAATTAATGTTCTTACTTTTTTAGATTTTTGATAAATATTTTCAAAGTTTTCACCAATAATACTATAGGCACCAATAATAAATCTTCTCTTTAATTGTTTACCTAATTTTTCAGTTCTATTTTTAATTATTAAATCCTGTCAATTTTGATAATCATTATTAAAATCACCAAAGGTAACTCCAGTTAAATTACTATAACAACTATAAGCTTCTGAATATGAAATTATTTTATAAATTGGATCTATTGCTTTAATTAATTCTTGATTAAAATCAACTTCATCAATTAAGAACCCATTATTTTTTAATTCATCAAGATAATTGATAAAAATTTTTTTTTCATCATCAAGCATATATTTTAAACTTTGTTTAATTACAGCAAGTTTTTTAGTTTTATCTGCTTTTAAATTTTTAAAGTTATATTTCTTATTTAAATCTATTGAAGTTAAATCTTTTTTATCAAACTGATTTAATGTTGAAAAAACAATTGCTACATCAGTAATATATTTAGCAATAATTCCAACATGGTCCATTGAAGGTGCATATGGATAAACACCATATCTTGATATCATTCCATAACTTGGTTTAAAACCAACTATTCCTAAAAATGATGCTGGTTTTCTAATCGAATCTCCAGTATCAGTTGCAATTGCAAAAGAAACTAAATCTTTTTTTACCATAATTGATGAACCACTACTAGAACCACCAACAATTCTATCTTTATCAATTGGATTAATTAATTGACCAAATGCTGAAAATAATCCACTACCACCAAGACCAAACTCATCCATATTATCTTTTGTTAATAAATTAGCTCCTGTATTTTTTAATAATTCATAAACAGTTGCGTTATAGTTAGGAACATAGTTTTTTAAAAATAAAGAGCCGCCTGTTGTTAAAATATCTTTTGTTGCAATATTATCTTTTAAAGAATATAAAACTCCATTTAAAATATGATCAGTATTTATTTCATTACTAATTAAGTTCTTATTTAATCAAGCATTATTATCATTATTTAAATTTTTTGAGATGCTTAAAAAATAGTCTTCTTTATTAAGAAGGCTATTTTTATATTTGTCGTTTATTTTTAAAATGTTACTATTTTTCATCTCTTATTTCTAAAAAATTACCTTTAAAATTTTTTGTATTATTAAATACTCTTTCATCTGTTGTAATAAATTCATCATTATTTAAAATTGCATTTGATTTTTGATTAATAAAATCAGTAGGAATAATATTATCAGTGTTGATTTTTTTAATACTATCTAATAAATTAATTATGGAATCAAACTCTTTTGATATTTTTTCAATTTCATCATTTGATAAATTAAAGTAACAATGAATAGCAATTTTTTCTAATTTTTTTTTTGACATTATTTTATCCTTTAAAGATTAAATTATAAAAATTTAACAGCTTCATTAAAAGCAGCAACACTAATTCTTCTTTGCTTAAGAACATTTGTTAGAGCATCGAAATATTTTTGTGAAGCTTCATTTAATTTTGGTGCTTCATTACTAGAAGCTAAATTAGCTTCGCCAGTATATGAATAAATACTGTCTTTTACAGTTAATTTATTGATAATTTTAATTTCAGAAGTTACAGTTATTGGAATAGTAAATGGTGTTGGTCCCGTTGTTGGAGATGGTGGTGTTCCTATATAAAATGGTTTATAAATTTCAGCAAAATTACTATTTGTTAAGTCATCTTGAGTAGCTAGTGAATATGTATTTCAAAATTTAAAATTAAGAGAACCTGCTATAGACATTGAAACTTTAAATGAAAGATCTTTTTCTGGATCAGGTTTTTTAGCTGGTGTGTGTTCTGCTTCAATTTTTTCAAGTCCATCATAAGTAAAATTAACATTTGATAATTTCAATGTAATAGCATATTTTCCTTCATTTAAAGGATTTGAAAAAATAGCAAATGGTTCACTTACTCTAGTATATTTATATTCAGAAAGTCTTCCATTTAGAGTCGAAGGTTGGGTTGCTTGAAATGAAGCAAATTGATCAATAAAAGTTAATAATGGTGTTGATAAAAGAGATGAAAATAAAAATGAATAATATTCTTTTGGACGTTTTTTATCAAGTACAGGATTTGGTTGTTGAATTCCTTCACTATTAACTAAAACTAGTTTTCCACCAAGATATTTATAATTTTTATCATCAATTGTCGAAGTAAAAGGAGTTTTACTAGGAGATTGAGCTGTACATGAAGTTAGTAAAAATAAAGGTACTAAACCAAGAAACGTTATAAACCCTAAAGCTATCTTTCTTTTAATGGTTAATTTGTGCATTTTAATCCTTTTGTTAAACTAATTATATAATAAAAAAATATTAAAAAATTAATTTGATCTATTTTTAATTGATACAAATTTACCAATATCTTTTTTGAAAAGTAATTTAACATTACCAACAGCACCATTCCGATGTTTTGCTATATAAAAATTAACTGGAATAATATCATCACTAACATTATCAACATCATGATTTAAGAAGGTAACAAGATCAGCATCTTGTTCAATTGAACCTGATTCTCTTAAATCAGAAAGCATTGGCTTTTTGTCTTCGCCTTTTCTTTCTTCAATTTTTCTTGATAATTGTGCAATTGCAATTAAAGGGCAATCATATGTTCTAGCAATTGATTTTAATGTTCTTGATATTTGAGATACTTCCTGTTGTCTGTTAGAACCAATTTTACTACTACCAGCTATTAATTGTAAATAATCAACAATAATTAATTTAATTTTTTTATCATTATGGATTTTTTGAAGTCTTGATTGGATATCTAAAATTGTTGGATTACTATCATCATCAATTTTAATATTTAGTTCTCCAATTTCTTTAGCAGCTGAATACATAATAAATTCTTCAGCTTCATTTCAAGTCCCGTTTGCTAATTTGGAAGAAGGGATTTCAGAATAGTTACTTAGTAATCTTTGCATTAATTGATTGCTACCCATTTCAAGAGAAAACATAACAGTAGTTTCATTAGGTTCTAATTCCTTTGAAGCATTTAATAAGAAGTTTAAAGCAAGTGCAGTTTTACCAATTGATGGTCTTGCTGCTAAGATTATCAAATCACCATTTTGAAAACCATTAGTAATATTATCAATTTCGAAAAACCCAGAACTTGTTCCTGTTAATTTATTTTTATTTCCTCTAATTTGTTTTAGTTTTTCAATATAATTTTCTGAAATAGTTTTCATATCTAAAATACTAGAAGTTGATCTATTTTGAACAATTTGTAAAAATTCATTTTGAATGTTTCAAATTAGATTAGAAAAATTTGAATCATCAATTTCAAGCAAAAGTAATTTTTCAGAGAAATCATTTAATGAATCAATCATGTAATTTGAAAACATTAAATCAATATAAGAATCAAGATCAACTGTTGTTGTATATTGTTTCATAATATCTTTAATGAAAACATCAGGATTTTTAAAAGGAGCATCAGGATCATTTAAAATAATTTGAGCTAAAATCAAATGATCTATTTTAATTTTATTTTTATCCATTTCTTTTATTTTAGAATAAATATAACAATTTTCTTCGCTTGTAAAGTGTTTTGGTTCTAATGATGAAAGTACTGTTAAAATACTATTTTTATCCATTAAAATAGTTGCAATAACAAAATTTTCAATGTTTTTTATTATTAGATTAGTTTTAAATTTTGGCATTATTCCTCACTAATTATTATGTCAATTTCAGCAACAACCTCTTTATATAAAAATAGTTTAATTTTGAATTCGCCAATTACTAAATCACTAAAATTTTTAAACATGTATTTATTAATAGCTTTAAAATCATGTTTACTATTAATTTCAGAAATAATATTTTTTAAACTTATTTTATGAAAAGTAACACCATTGTTATTTTTTAAAGTAAAGTAGTATTTTTCTCTTTCTATTTCTAGTTTTAATAATTTATTTTCATTAATTTTAGCTTCTTCATCTAAAAATAAATCATCAAGTGTTTTTTCTAGAGTTTTTAAGGTTCCTTCTGAATACGTTATTGCTAATTTTTTCTTAATTAAAAAATTTCTAGCATAACCATCACTAACTTCTTTAATTTCATTTTTTTTACCAATATTTTCAACATCTGCTAATAAAATAATTTTCATGAATACTCCTTCATAAGTAAATATATTATATAAAAAAAGATAGACTTTTTTATTATATAAATCTATCTTTCATCTTTTAATCTCTAACGAATGGTAATAAAGCTACTATTCTAGCTCTTTTAATCGCTGAAGAAATTCTTCTTTGGTGTTTAGCGCAAGCGCCAGATATTCTTTTAGGAGTTATTTTACCTAATAATGTTGTATATTTTTGAATTAAACGAACATCTTTATAATCGATATGCTCAACACCTTTTTTACATAATATACATACTTTTTTCTTTGGTCTTTTTTTATAAACTGTCATTTTTGTCTTTCCTTTACTCTAAATCATTTTCTCAATCAAGTTTAGAAGTCAAAGTATCATCTTTTGCTTCTGTTTGAGTACTATTATTGTTATTATTAACGTATTGTGGTGTTTTATTACTATCATATGCTTGATAACTATTTTCACTTGTTCTTCGTTCAGATTTACCGTAGTTTTTAATTTGATCGATAACAACTTCCATAATGTAAATTTTATTACCGTCTTTATTTATATAACTTCTTCTAATTAATCTGCCATCAATAGAAACGAAACTACCTTTTTGTAAATTCTTAGAAATATAAATTGCAGTATTATTTCAAGCTACACAAGGAATAAAATAAGTTTCTCTTGAGTTTCTAGCATCATATACTGCAACAGATATTTTAACTAAACTAGAACCGGAATTATTATCTCTTGGTTCAAACTCTCTAAAATCAGGATCTTGTCCTAAATAACCTATTAAAACAACTTTATTCATGAATTATTTATTACCAGAGTTAGAATAGTCTCTTTTTTCATAAGGTCTATTCATTCTATCTTCTTCTCTTCGTTTCAAATAGTCTTCTTGTCTCTTTTTAAATTCAATTTGTTTTTGAGCATAAATTTCAGAAGTTTTTTTATTACGTGCAATTTTTTTAGGATTAATTGTTGCTCTATAACTATAATCTTTTTCAAGATTAATAATTAAATGTCTTAAAACTCTTTTATTAATAGTTGTAAGCCTTCTAAACTCATTAATACCAGCTACATTTTCAGAATTAAAATTTAATTGAAAATAATGTCCTTTAGTATTTTTATTTATTTGGTATGCTAGTGGATTAAAACCTAATTTTGTTACTTCAATTTTTACATCTAAATTTTTAGATAGATCCATGCATAAATCATCAGCTTCTTTTTCATTTAAATTTTCTGAAATGATTAGCATAATTTCATATTTAGCCATTTTAAAATTCCTCACTTGTGGATAAAACCCAATAGGGTAAGATTGTAGAATTATTTAATTTTACATAAAAATTATAACATATAAACAAAAAAAAATATCAATTATTTAAATTGATATTTTTAATAATAATTTAAAAATTAAACTTTTTTATTATTTTCAGCTTGAACTTTAAATTTAGCAACTTTAGCTGGATCTGGTTCATTTCATAATTTAGTAAGTTTACTTTTTCATTCAGAAAATTTACCAGCAAATTTTTTGTTAGCACTAGAGAAGAAGTTAATAGCTTTATTAGACATTTGACCAATTGCTGATCCATCATTTCTTTTAGTAACAATAAGAGAACTCATTTTACCAAGAAAACCACTAGCAACATCAGAACCTTGAATTTTTTTGTATTCTTCAAATAATTTTGGAGCTTCAGCTAATAATTTTTGTTCTTCAGGTGTAATTCCTAAAAATACTTTTTCATCAACATATTCAACTTTAATAGGTTTACCATTAATAGTAATAGCTTGTGTTTGTCCTCTAAAAATTCCTAATGCTCTAGCATCATTTTCATCAATATAGATTGTATCTGATTTCATTTGTTCAGCCATAATTCATTCCTTTTTTTATTTATAATATATATTATACATAAATATTGATTAAAATATTATTTTATAATAAAAAGGCACAAATATGACTAAAAATAAGTTTGATGTTCTGGTATTAGGAGCTGGTCCTGTTGGAATATATACAACATATATCGCAACTTTATATGGTCTTAAAACTTTATTAATTGAAAAAGACCCTAATATTGGTGGAGAACCTTTTCATAAATATAGTTCAAAAGAAATTTATGATATTCCAGGAATGGTTGGGATTACCGGATATGATTTAATCAGAAATTTAGAAGATCAATTAATTTCTCAAAAAGAAAATTATCAACTAATTACTAATACTGAAATTATTGATATTAATTTCATTGATGAAGAAACTTATGAACTAGTAGATTCTAATAATAATAAGTTTTATACGGAAAATATTATTATTGCAATTGGCAATGGTTCATATAAACCGAAAGAATTTATCATCAAATCAGATATTGATTATTCTAACCAGATATTTTATTATATTAGTGATAAAGATATTAAAATTAATGATGAAAAACTTGTTATTTTAGGCGGGGGAGATTCTGCTATTGATTGTTTGCTTCATTTTAAAAAAAGAAATTTAATTTTGATTCATCGAAGTGAAGAATATAAAGCTAATCCAAAAAATTTAGCTTTATTAAAAAAATTAAAAAACATTGAATTTATTCAAAATCAAAAAGTTATTGAACTTAAAGATCAAAAAATTATTTTAGATGATGGTAGAGCTGTTACTTTTGATAAAATATTTGTTTTTTATGGAAGTAATTATTTATCTAATTATTCTCATAAACCAAATTGATGAAAATTTGGTAATTACATTGAAACAAATGAGTTAAGAGAAACTACTATGAAAAATATTTATGCTGCTGGTGATATTGTTTATAAAAAATATCAAAAGAATAATATTATTTCTGGTATGGTTTATGGCATTGATATTATCAATAATATAATTAAAAAGAATAAAAAAAAAGTAACTAATAAATAGTTACTTTTTTTTTATTGAATTAATTATTCAAAAACAACTTTAGCGCCAGCATCTTCGAATTTTTTCTTGATAACTTCAGCTTCTGCCATTTTAACATTTTCTTTAATAACAGAAGGAGTTGCATCAACTAATTTCTTAGCATCCATTAATCCTAAAGTATCGTTAACTTCTCTAACTATTTTAATAACAGAAACTTTATTAGTTCCAGTTTCTACTAATTTAATATTAACTTCACTTGGTGCTTCAGTAGCAGCTGCACTAGCTGCAGCAGCAACTGGTGCAACAGCTGAAACTCCAAATTCAGTTTCAATACTTTTGATTAAATCATGAATTTCAATAATAGTCATTTCTTTTAAACAAGTAATGATATCTTCTTTTTTTATTTTAGCCATATTGGTCTCCTTATTTTGTTTTGGTATCAGCAACGGCTTTAAGACCGTACATGAAATTTTTAATTGGTGATTCTAAACAAGATAATAACATTGAGTATAATCCATTTCTACTTGGGATTTGTGCTAATGCAATAACTTGTTCAGCATCAATATATTTCTTTTCAAAATATCCGCCTTTAATGATTACAAAATTATATTCTTTTGTAATATCAACAATATTTTTGAAAACAGAAAGTTCGTCTTCTAAACCAACAATAATTGCATTAGGTCCAGAAATTTTTTCAAATTCTGAAATTTTAAGTTCAATAGCAGCTCTTCTTAAAATGTTATTTTTAACAATCACTGTTTTAGAACCATCAGCAGTATTTTTACTTCTTAATGATGTCATTGTTCGAGCTGTTAAGCCACGATATTCAAAAACTACAAACGATTTGCAATTTGTCATTAAAGTTGAAAGATCAGAAACTTGTTTCTGTTTACTTACAATAATATCTTTCATTATCTCTCCTATTTTTAACAATCAACCCAAAATATACTTATCAATAAATATAAGAAGGTAAATCATTTAAAATAAAATAATTACCTAAATAACAAATTAAGCAAAAGCAGTTATTTTCTTTGGTGATTGTTATAAACATTATACATAAAAATTAAATTTTGAAATTAATTAGTTAACAATTTCAAAAGTAATTTGTGAAGTTAAAAGATCTGTATCTTTTACTTTAACTTTAACTTTTTGACCATAAGTAAATTGCTTATTAGTTTTAGAACCAATAATTACACCATTTTGTTCATCATATTTATAAAAATCATCACCAATATTTTTAATTAATACTAAGCCTTCAATTGTATTTTCAAGTTCAACATAAAATCCAAATGATTTAATTGTTGATATATGTCCAATAAATTCTTCACCAATTTTTTTAGACATATATTGGGTTGCTTTATGATCATTAACATCTCATTCACATTTAGCAGCATTTTTTTCAGTAATAGTACAACTTTCAGTTAATTCTTTTAATGAAAGTTTAAATTTATTTCTTTGAGCATCAGTATATTTTTCAGGAGTAAAAAGATACATTCAAAATAAACGGTGAACAATTAAATCTGGATATCTTCTAATTGGAGATGTAAAGTGTGTATATTGCTTTGAAGCTAAACCAAAGTGACCAATATTATCAATTGAATAAATTGCTTTTTGCATGGATCTTAGTAATAATTTACTAATTAAGTTAATGTTTTCATTTCCCTGATTATTTTTAATAATATTAGCTAATTTTTTAGGAGTAATATTTTCAGGTAGTAAGTCATCTTTTTGATATTTAATTCTTAAATTTCTTGCTTCAATGTTTAAGTTTTTTAAATTAGCTTTTTTAGGTGTGTCATGAATTCGATAAATAAAAGGAATTTTTAACTCATCAGCTTTAATAGTAACTCCTTCATTAGCAGCAACCATAAAGTTTTCAATCATTTGTTGAGCTTGACCTGATTTTTTAATAATAAGGTCAATTGGAAAACCTTCATCATCTAAAACAAATAATTTTTCTTTAATATCAAAATTAATATAACCTTCGTTTTCTTTTTTCTTACTTAATATTTTGTGTAGTTCTCTTGCATCATTTAAAACAGTAATAATGTCTTCATCATATTTTTTTGAATTAAGATTAGTTTTAAAATATTCATTTACTTCATCATAACTAAATCTTTGTTTAGGAATTATTTTAGATGGATAAAGATTGATGTTTTTAAATTCACCATCTAAACCAATAATAATATCAACAGTTAAGGTATTTTTTTCTTCATTAGGGTTTAGTGAGCAAATATCATTTGATATTTTATGAGGAAGCATTGGAATTACTCTGTCTATTAAATAAACAGATGTGCCTCTTCTAATACTTTCATGATCAATTAAACTATCAAATTCAATATAACTACTAACATCAGCAATCGAAACGCTTAAAAGAAAATCTTTTTCATTTTTTTTAACATAAATAGCATCATCTAAATCTTTAGCAGTTTCAGGATCAATTGTAATAATATTAAGATGTGATAAATCAATTCTAACTTTTTCACTACCAATTTTTGAAAAATCAACATTACTTAAATAATCAAGTGCTTCTTGATTAAATTCAGGATCAATATTGTTCTTATAGACATATTTTAAAATATCCATTCCAACATCATTAATATGACCAATAATCTTTTTCAAAGTAGCTTTTGCTATTTTCTTTTCTTCATCAAAATAATTAACTTCAAAAAGGATTTTATGACCATTAACTAAATCATCATTATCAAGTTGTAAATCGATTTTAAAATACATTTTTAAATCATCTAATAAAACATTATGAGTATTTCCGATTAATTGAAATGTACCAACAAAAACATTTCTATCTCTTTCAATAACTTCTTTAATAACTCCGTGTTGCATATTGTCTTTTTTAGAAAAAGAATCAGTTTTATAAAAAGTAACAATATCGTTATTTAAAGCTCCAGAAAGATTAGAAAAATGCACAAAATAAGTTTTTTCATCTTCTTTTGAAACAACATAACCATCAAGGTTTTTATTTAGAGAAATTTTCCCTTCAAAAAATTTTGAATTATCTATTTTTCCAGTTTTATAACTTAATAATAAATTGCCATTAAAAGTAGTTTTAATTTGTTTTTCAGCAATAAGTTCTTCACTTAATTTAGAAATGTAATTTCGATTTATTCTAGAATGCTTTTCAGTCATTTTTCTAATTAAAATAAACAAAGGCAATGGTCGGTCATTTTCTTTTTTTAAAATTTCAATTATTTCATTTTTATAAAAAGATTTATCAAATGATTGAGTCATAATATATAATTTCTTTCTTTATCCAATAAATGCAAAGACTAATATTATTATTAATAAGGTAATTATTAATAAAATCATTGCCATTTGCATTACTTTAATAATGCCTCTATCTTTTGTTTTTTTAAAGATTTCAAGATCTTGTCCAGCTAAATTACTTAATCCAGTTGATGAACCTGATTTTGAAAGTAAAACACCTAATATTATTGAAATAATTGCAATAATTAAAATAATAATAACAGCTGCAAACATCTTTTATCCTTTAAAAAAAACTATGTTATTAATTATAATATAATAAAGATGAAATTTTCGTTATTAGAAAATTTATATTTTAAATAAAGGAAAATCATGTCTAAAGAAAATATTCGTGAAGAACTTAAAAATAACATTGATAGTGATCTTTTTAATGATGAAATAATTAAATGATTTAAATTTAGTAAAATATCCTTAATTATAGGTTTTGTTTGAGTTTTGATTTTGATTTTACTTGCAGCTATTTTTCCTATAATTTTTGGGTCTGAGTTTGAGCTTAATATTGCTAGTGAACTTTCACTTTATATATCATTAGTTATTATTGCAATTCTTTCACAATTTATTTTTATGGTTTGATTTCAGGATATAATATTGAAAGTAAACATTAGAAAAATTTATCTACAGTTCAATCAAACATTCATCATTAAAATTCTTGAAATTATTTTAAAAGATTTCAAAAAATTCCAAATTTTAAAAACAACTTCAGACTGAGAAAATGGTTTGATATATTTAACTGATGGTGATTTAGTAATTCAAAACAAATTAAACACTTCTGAATTATTAAAAATAAATATTTTTAAAGCAAAAAAAATCAATAATCAAAAAACAACTCAAATAGCATTTTTAAAAGAAACTATTTTAAATGTTTTTATGAAAGACTTTTATGAAAACATTGAAACATCAATTAGTGAAAGAAAATAATGATAATAGCGATTACAGGATTTAAGAACGTTGGTAAAACAACTTTTCTAAATTATATAAAAACAATGGGACAAATAGTCTTTAATATTGATGATTTTATTACTGATATTTATCGGTATAATGAAGTTGGTTTTTTAGTAATTAAAAATGAATTTGGAAAAGCTTTTATTAAGGATATTGAAGTTAATCGAGAAAAGTTGAATAAATTAGTAGTTGATGATCAAAATGAGTTTATTAAATTGAAAAAAGTTATTAGTAAATTAATTGTTAATTACATTAAAGAAATCAAAGAAAAAAACCCTGATGTTAATGTTTTTATTGAACAAGCTACTTTAATTAATGATATTGAAGGTTATTATAAAAATCTCTATGACAAGATAATTTTTATCGAAAGAGAAAATGTTATTTTAAATATGGATCATATTAGCAAATATTTATATTTAGATCGAGATAAAAAATTTAAATATGATTATCATTTTACTAATAACAGAACGATTGATGAATTCAAAGAAAAAATTAATAAATTTATCAATCAAAATATTTTTTAATTTAGATTGAGAAAAATATTTATGTTATAATAATTTAGTTATTAAATTATTATTTAATCAAATTATTATGAATTTTAATGAAAGATATTATATGCAAAAAACAACAATGTTAAAAAAAGAAGAAGCTGAAAGTAATCGTAAATGATATGTTATTGATGCTACTGATATTGTACTTGGAAAATTATCTGTTAAAGTTGCTGATACTTTAAGAGGTAAAAATAAAGTTATTTTTACTCCAAACGTTGATTGTGGTGATTTTGTTATTGTAACAAATGCTAGTAAAATAAAATTAACTGGAAATAAATTAGATGGTGAATCTTGATTTACTCACTCACATTATATGGGTGGTTTAAGAGAAAGAACTGGTCGAGAAATGGTTAATAAATATTCTGTTGAATTAATTACTAATGCTGTTAAAAGAATGTTACCTAAAAACAAATTATCAAGAGCAATCATTACTAAGTTGCATGTTTATGAAAATGATGTTCATAAGCATGAATCACAAAAACCAATTGAATTAATAATAAAAGGTAAAAGATAATATGTCACAAATCGAATTAAAAGGTTTAGGAAGAAGAAAATCTTCTGTTGCTAGAGTTAAAATGGTTCCTGGAACTGGAAAAATTTCTATTAATAATAAAACACCTGAAGAATATTTCCCAAATTCAATTGTTATCCAAGAAATGGAACAACCATTAGCTATTACTAATTCTAAAAATTCTTATGATATCTTTGTTAAAGTTTCTGGTGGTGGTTTTACTGGTCAAGCAGGAGCTATTAGATTAGGTATTACTAGAGCTCTTATTGCTTATAATCATGAATTAAAACCAATCTTAAAAAAAGCTGGTTTAGTTACTAGAGATTCTCGAGTTAAAGAAAGAAAGAAATTTGGTTTATATGGTGCTAGAAGAAGCCCACAATTTACAAAACGTTAATTTCTTTAATATATAAAAAAACACTTATTTAAATAAGTGTTTTTTTTAATAGTTTTTATCGATAAATCTTTTTTCATCTCGCTTTTTAATGTCTTCTCTTTTATCAAAAAGTTTCTTACCTTTAGCTAGCCCTATTAAAAGTTTTATTTTATTTTTCTTTCAATAAAGTTTAATTGGAATAATCGTCAATGATTCTTTTTTTTTATCAAAATCTAAACGTAATATTTCACTTTTATGTAATAAAAGTTTTCTGTTTCTAATGGGATCTTTATTTTGAATATTACCTTCAAAAAAATTAGCAACATGCATATTCATAATAAAAGCTTCTGATTTATTAATCATTATATAAGCTTCATTAATAGAACACTTTGACTTTGAAATTGATTTTACCTCAGTTCCAGATAATACTATTCCAGCTTCAAAAGTTCGTAATATTTCATAATTTCTTTTAGCGTTTTTATTACTAGCAATATTTTTCATAAAATTATTTTAACATTTTTTTAGTTTCAGTATTGAAGATTTTAATATAACTATCAATTATTTCTTTAGCTAAAATTCATGGTT
The DNA here is from genome assembly GCA_009884515.1 of Candidatus Mycoplasma liparidae. Taxonomy (GTDB): domain Bacteria; phylum Bacillota_I; class Bacilli_A; order Mycoplasmatales; family Mycoplasmoidaceae; genus Mycoplasma_L; species Mycoplasma_L liparidae. Next base: position 294,638 of record RHHX01000002.1, read on the forward strand.
TATCTTCATATAAATCAATTCCTAATAGTTTAATTGTTTCAATTGGAGATAAACTTGTTCCTGATTTTAAAAATTTAAAATAGTTTTCAAGCGCATTTGTTTCTTTTTTAATAATCTTATCAGCAATAATTAATCCAACTATTTGACCAATAGCATATTTATAGACATAAAAATTACCAGCATAGAAATGGGAAATTCTTAAAATAGTAGCAAGTGAATAACTATAAGGAGGTTTTAAATATTTTTTTAAGTTTTTAACCCCAATATATTCATTGATTAAAGATAAATATTTATCTTTAACAACATCATAGGTAATTGATTCATCATTATTAACTAGATTATTAATATCATATTCAAAATTAGAAAAAATTATTTGTCTGGTTGTTGTTGCAAAAAAACCACTAATTAATTGATCTAAAATAAATACTTTAGTTTTAGAGTCTTTTTCTTCATCAGCTTTATTTAATAAGTAGTGACTTAATAATACTTCATTAGTAATCGAAGCTACTTCAGCACAAAAAATTGAAGTTGACTGGTATATTTTTTGACCAATACCATAATAATAACTATTTAATGAATGTCCTAATTCATGAGCAAGCGTATAAACAGAATCAATTGAATAGTCATAGTTCATTAAAATAAAGTATTTACTTAATCCAGTAGTTCCGCCAATAGAATATGCTCCTGTGGTTTTATTTTCTTTTGGCATTCAAGATATTCATCTTTCATCAAAAGCTCTTTTTAAAACACTAACATATTCACTACCAAGTAATGCTAATGAATTAATGATAATTTCTTCAGCTTCATCAGGTTCATAAATCTTATTATCTTTACTTAAATCTAAATATCCATCTCATGGCTTAATATCATCAACATTAATAATTTTTTTCAATACTTTATTTCTTAAATTTAAATAAGTATTATATGAACCTTTGTAATTTTTTACATTTGAATATATATGAGGAATTAACTTTACATCAATTTCATCACTAAAAGCACATGCATGAATATAATCATCAAAATTTCTAATTTTAGATGATGTATTAAGTTCTAAATAATTATAGTAAAGCGAATGTGTCAAAGTATTTCTAAAACTATAAAAAGCATTATTAAAACTAATTCAAACATTCCTTCTCAAAATTCTATCAGGTGATTTTAAATTTTTAAAAACATCAGATTGAGTCTTTAACTTAATACGTTTATTGTTTTTGTTAAGAACATCTTGAAATTTAATGTCGCCGTTAATTAAACTATTATAAAGTTCATCAACACCACCAGCAGATTTAGAAATTTTAGAAATTAGTTTTTCTTCAATATCTAATAATGTATGTGGTTTTGTTTTAATGATTAAATCAAATGATCTTGCATATTCTTTTAAATCTTTATCTTGAAGATATTTAAATATTTTAGTTTCGTTCTTTAGGATGATATTTTCAAAATCACTTAATGCTACTGAATAGTTACTTGATTCATTTGAAACTTTTTGACCTCAACCTATTCATTCTTGATCAATAATATTTTCATTAGCTTTATTACTAATATAATTTGAAAATCTATTTGATAAAATCTCCATTTCATCCGTTAATTTAATTCACTTTTTAAAATTATCAAGAGTATCAATAAATATTTTATAGTGCTCAATAATTTCAGTTCATTTGGTTTTTCATTCTTGATATAAAAAATCAAGCGGTTTATTTTCTAATAAATTTTCTAAATCTCAATCGTATTTTGACATAAAAAGCTCCTTTTGCTTAATATTAAATTTTAATATTAAAATAAAATATTTTGATTTTTATTATATAATATAAATGTTATATTTTTTAAAATATACTAAAAATAGGAGACATATGTCAAGAATTGTAATTGCTTTAGGTGGAAATGCATTAGGTAGTAATCCACAAGAACAAAAGGAGCTAGTTAATATACCAGCTGCTAGAATTGTATCTTTAATAAAAGAAGGGCACGAAGTTATTGTTGGTCATGGTAATGGACCTCAAGTTGGAATGATAGTTAATTCATTTGCAAACAGTGAAGTTGTTAAATCAAATAAATTTAATATGCCTTTCCCAGAAGCTGGTGGTATGAGTCAAGGATATATTGGTTATCACTTACAAAATGCTATTTATACTGAATTAAAAAAACAGGGTATTAAAAAAGATGTTCAATATATTTTAACTCAAACACTAGTTGATGCACTTGATCCTGCTTTTAAAAACCCAACAAAACCAGTAGGACCTTTTTATGATACAAAAGAAGCTGGTGAAAAAGCTAATCCTGGTTCATTTATTGTTGAAGATGCTGGTAGGGGTTTTAGAAAAGTTGTTGCAAGTCCATTACCAATTGGATTCTTAGGAATTGATTCAATTAAAAAAGCTGTAGATAGTGGTGCTATCGTTATTGTTTGTGGTGGTGGTGGAATCCCTACTATTGAAACTAAAACAGGTTTTGAAGGTGTTGATGGCGTTATTGATAAAGATTTTGCTTTAGCTAAAATGGCAGCTAGTTTAAAAGCTGATAAATTAGTTATTTTAACTGGTGTTGAAAAAATTGCAATTAACTGAGGAAAACCAGATCAAAAAGGTTTGGATAGATGTACAGTTGAAGAAATAAAAAAACATATTGCTGATAATCAATTTGCTCCTGGATCAATGTTACCAAAAGTTGAAGCTGCGATTGCTTTCTTAAAAGATAACCCAACTGGTGAAGCTTTAATTGCTCATTTGGAAAAAGTTGAAGATTCAATTAATGGTAAAAATGGAACAATTATTGTTGCTAAATAATTAATCTAAATATATAAAAAAAAAAGAAAGAAATTAAGTTTCTTTCTTTTTTTTTATATATTATTATGAAGTATAATGTTAATAGTTTTAAGGAAATATTGTGGCACAAATACAAATTAATTTAAATTCATTAAAAATGAAATACGTTTCTTCAAAAGCTCTTTTTAAATTAACTAATAAGCAATTTTGACAATCAATCGGTGAACCTATTTATGCTTATATTTTTTCAATTTTAATGTTGGCTATTTTTGGTGGTATTAGTGGTGGTACTTTTAGTAATGAAGCAGAATTAGAAGCTTTTAAAGCTAGTGTTATTGGAGTAATATCTATGCAGATTCTTTCTGTAGGAATTATGACTTTACCAAGTGTTATTATGGAATTTAAAACATCAGTACTTTTAAAAAGGATTGGTGCTACTGCTGTTACCCCAATCTTATTTTTATTTACAATTTCCTTCTATTATTTTTTAGTATTAATCAGTCAAGTTTTTTGAATGTTACTTTGAGTAGCATTATTATTCGGTTTTAATACAATTGCTGGAACTGGTGAATTGTGAGTTAATGTTATTTTTCGAGAAATAAATTGAATTGGTTTTATTTTTTCAATTTTTTATACATTAATTACAACATTAGCTTTTGCTTCATTAATTATCTCAGTTAGTAAAACAACTGTTGGTGTTAATATTATTGGTTCAATAGTTTTCTTTAGTTGTATGTTTTTAAGTGGTCAGTTATTACCGATGATTCAAATTGTTCAAAATAAAGTTTTGAATGGATTTAGTTATTTAACTCCTTTTAGATATACAACTGGATTAACTTTAATGTCATGAGTTGGTGCTAATCCTTTTGTTATTAATGGAGACTTTACTCAACCATTATTTCCTGGTGGTCCTGAACTACCTGTTTATAGTGTTGTTGATCAATATTTAAATTGAATTGTTCCGTTAATAATGATATTAATAACAACATTAGTTTCATTAAAGTTATTTAAGTGAAATGCTAGATAGGAGTTTTTATGAATGATAATCAAGGACGAAAAACAATCTATCCTAGTTTAGTTTTAGATCAAAATGATAAGTTAGGTGCTGAAACTATTATTATGAATGACTATAGTAATTTAACACCAATGATTCGTGTTAAAGAACTAACTAAAGTATTTGGTAGGAAATCAAAAACATCGATTGCTGCTGATCATTTAAACTTTACTTTTTATGATGGTCAAAGAATAGCTTTTTTAGGGGCAAATGGTGCTGGAAAAACTACTACTATTGAAATGATTGCCGGAATTACAAAACCAACATCAGGAACAATTGATTTTTTATATGAGTATGTTAATACTTATCAAGAAACAATTGGGATTCAATTTCAAGATTCAATTTACCCATCAGGTATTAAAGTAAGAGATGTAATTAGTTTTATTCTTGAAGTTTATGATATTAAAATTCCTAAAAATGAAGTTATGGAAATTGTCCAAGCTTTTGATTTAACTCACTTATATAAAAAGAATGTTCGTTCTCTTTCTGGTGGTCAACAACAAAGATTAAACATTTTACTTTCTTTAATACATCGACCTAAATATGTATTTTTAGATGAATTATCAACTGGTCTTGATATTTCAGTTAGGTCTAAAATTAAGAAATTTATTAAAGAATATACTGATTTAAATGATATTAATATGGTTTTAATTTCACATGATGCTGATGAAATACAAACTTTATGTGACAGAATAATGATTTTACAAAAGGGTGTCTTAAAAGTAGACATGCCGTTAAAAGAAGTATTGAAGAAATTCAATAGTGTTGAAGCTTTATTAGAAATGTATATATAATATAGATAGTTTATATATTATTGGAGTAATGAAATGCAAAAAAATATTAACGCATCTGTTAAATCACTTTTTGATAATCAAAAAATATTAAATACTGATGTTAGATTAACTGGTTGAATCAAGTTTATTAGAGAACATAAGGCTATTATTTTTATTGAGTTTATTGATGGTTCTGTTTTTAAGACTATTCAATTAGTATTAAAAAAGAATAATTTTGAAAATGACTTTGAAAAAATTAAAGACGAAATTTCAATTGGTAGTGCAATCGAAATTTTTGGTACTCTTATTCAAAACAACAAAAAAGAATTAGAAATAGTTTGTAAAGAATTTTCAATAAAAGGAAATTGTATTAGTGAATATTCTTTACAAAATAAAGTTCATGGAAATGAATTTCTAAGAGAAATAAGTCATATTAGACCTAGAACTAAATACTTTAATATAATTTTTGATATTAGAAGTTTTTTATTTAATTCGATTACGAAGTTTTTTTATCAAAAAGATTTTAAATGAATATCAACTCCAGTTTTATCATCTTCAGATGCTGAAGGAGCTGGTGAAGTTTTTAATATTGCTGATAATACTTTTTTTAATTCAGAAACAAGTTTATCTGTAACAGGACAACTTCATCTTGAAGCTATGGCTTTAAGTTATAAAAATGTTTATACACTAGGTCCTCAATTTAGAGCAGAAAAATCACATACAAGTCGTCATTTAGCTGAATTTTGAATGCTAGAAGCTGAAATGAACTTTATGGATCTTGATAACTTAATGGTTTTTATGGAAGATATGATTAAGCATTTTGCTGTTGAACTTTTAAAACATAAAAGAAATGAAATTGAATATTTAGATAGTTTAAATGAAGGTTTAATTGTCAAACTTGAAAATTTAATTAATAATGAATTTGCTAAAAAAACTTATCGTGAAGCAATTGAAATATTGAAAGATGCTAGAGATAAAAAATTAGTTATATTCCAAAATAATAATATTAATTTTGGAACCGATCTTGATTCTGAACATGAAAGATATTTATGTGAAAAACATTTTCAAAAACCAACTTTTATTTATAACTATCCAGTTACTATAAAAGCTTTTTATATGAAGAAAAATGATGATAAAACTGTTAAAGGAGTAGATCTTTTAGTTCCATTAATTGGTGAATTATGTGGTGGTAGTGAAAGAGAAAGTAACTATGATCGTTTGTTAGAAGCTATGAAAGATAAAAACATTCCTCTAACAGAATTAAATTGATACCTTGAATTAAGAAAATTTGGTTATGCTAGTTCATCTGGTTTTGGATTGGGTATTGAAAGATTAATTATGTTTTTAACTGGTGTTGAAAACATAAAGGATGTTATTCCTTTTGCAAGAACTCATGAAAACATCAAATTTTAAAAAAAATATTCCAAATATTGCTACTATTTTTAGAATTATAATTATAATTCCAATTATTATTTTAATGATTTTATCTCCTCTATATAGTGAAAATATTATTTATTCTTTTTGATCATTTGACGATCAGTTAATATCAATTAATGCTTTAAATTTTAGTGCTATGATTTTATTTGTTATTGCTTCAATTACAGATTGGTTTGATGGTTATTATGCTAGGAAATACAATCTTGTTTCTGACTTTGGTAAATTTTGAGATCCTATTGCTGATAAAGTTTTAGTTAATAGTGTTTTAATATTACTTGTCTATAATAACCTTATTCAAGTTTGAATTGTTATTTTGATTATTATAAGAGATATTTTAGTAGATGGTTTAAGAATGAAAGTTGCTAAGAATAATATAATTATTCCAGCAAGTATTTGAGGAAAAATAAAAACTTCTTTGTTAATGATTAGTATCATTCTAGTTTTTATTTTAGGTGGATCTTCAACTAAAACTTTATATTATTGATTAATTCAAAATTTATTTTTAATAATAAGTTTATTCTTTGTTTTATCTTCTGGAATTGATTATTATTCAAAATATAAGCGAGAGAAAAAAGTACTACCTTAAGGTAGTACTTTTTTCTCTCGCTTATATTTTTCTTCTATTATTAAAAGAATGCTTTAAAGTTTCATTATCAGCATAATCAACTGAAGCATTTAATGGAATACCAAATCCAATTCTACTAATAATAATATCTTTATCACCAAGCATGCTATTAATGTACTGAGCGGTCATTTCACCATCATGAGTAAAATTTGTAGCAATAATAACTTCAAGAATATTACTATTGACTCTATTAAATAAAGAATTGATATTAGTATGTTCTACTAAGACATTCTTTTTAAAAGAAATTTCACCATTAGTAATATGATAAAGTCCGTTATATAACTTCGAATCTTCAATTCTATCTAATTCATCAATATTAGATATAACACATATCTTTGTTCTATCTCTTAAACTACTAAGACAAATATCACATTCATCTTTTGTGGCAATATTTCCACAGGATTTACAAATTTTAACATAATCATGAGCATTTTTTATTTTAGAAATAAAAGTTCTAATATATTTATCATCTTGCTTCAAAATAAAATGAGCTATTTTAGTAGCTGATTTTAATCCAATGTTTGGTAAAGATCTTATTGCATCTATTAAATGTTCAAATTCTTTAGGTTTAGTCATTTAACTAAATTAAATTAGCTAACCCAGGAGCTAGGTTATTAGCTAAATCGTTTTTACCTTTAAGAATATTCATAACAGCTTGATTACAAGCAGTTGCTATAACAGCTTGAAGAGTTTCTTTTTCAGAAAGATCAATTAATGATTCATCTAAAATTTTTATTTCAATAATTTGAAAAGAGCCTTTAATTACTACTGAAACAGCATCTTGATAACTATATTCAAAAATTTTAAGATCGAATTCAGCCATTGCTGTTTTCATTTTACTTTGCATTTGAGTGGCTTGAGCCATTAAATCTTTCATATTCATAATTTATATTTCCTTAATTATCTAAAATATCTAGCAATAATTTTGTGCTATTTTTTTCATCATCACTATTTTTTATTATATCAATATTTAAATCTTTTTGTAAATTTATGTCACTTGAAATTTGTTTTAAAATAGCTGCATATCCTTTTGATAGATCCCTATCAACCCCAATTACAATGTTTAATTCTTGAAAAGTTTTTTCAAATCAATTATTGAATATTTCTGATTGAATAATTTTATTAAAACCATCGGCACTTGTTTTGTTTTTAAAAAGAATAACACATCCTTTTTTTGATGTTATTAAAAATTTCTCAGCAAATTGAAGTAAATATAATTCATTAGGAAAGTCATTTTTTTGAAGAACTTCTAATAACTTTTCATTAAATTTTTTCTTCTTTTCATTATCGATATTATTAGCAATCTTTAAAAAGATAGTTTCTGTTGATTCAATAATATTTATTCTTCTTTTTAATGTATTATCAAAAGGGATTGAGCCAGAAGTTTGTTGACTTTGCTTTTCTTTAATTTCTCCTAATGTTTGTTCAAATGGAAATTCCTGGATTATCGATCCTTTTTTGTTTTTATTTTTTAAACTTTCAATATTAATAGGAGTTATCTTAAAGATGTTTTTATCAAAAGATACTTGGTCTTTTTCTTTATCATAAACTGGAATGTTTATTTTTATTTCTGTTTTAATTTCATTAATATTAGATTGATATTCTTCTATTTTATTTTGAATTTTTTCTGAACTGTTTTGGTTAAAAACTTCTGCTGCTTTTAAAGCTAATATTTCAAAATTAAATCTTGGTTTATAACATTTTTTAATTTTGAAAAGTTCTTTATTTCACATATCAGCAATTTGGATTAATTTATCAAAATTATCAGTCTTAAAATCATCAATGTTTAAAGATGTTAATTTTTTTAATAATAAGAAGTTATTCGTTTTAAGATAAATAACTTTATCTAAAATTATTTCTAATAAATCATTTAAAAGAATATAAAAATCAATTCCTTTTTTATCAAATTCATTAATTACAATAATCATTTCTGGATAAGAATAGGAAAAAATTAAATTCATAAAATTAATTTTATTATTAATATTTAATAACCCAAATATTTCTTCAACATCAACTAATTTTATCCTTTCAAATAAAGTACTTAGTTGATCTAGAACAGAAATAGCATCTCTAGCAGAACCATCAGCAATATCAACAATAGTAATAATAGCTTCGTTATCAACTTTAATTTTTTCATTAACAGCTATTTCATTTAAAAGTTTTATTAATAAAATATTACTTATTTTTCTAAAATCATATCTTTGACATCTACTAATGATTGTTCCAGGAATTTTATTAAACTCTGTTGTTGCAAAAATAAATAAAATGTGACTGGGAGCTTCTTCTAATGTTTTTAAAAAAGCATTTCAAGCATTTGTTGTTAACATATGAGCTTCATCAATAATATAAACTTTATATTTTAATCTCATTGGTTGATAAACAACTGTTTCAATTATTTTTCTAATTTCATCAACACCATTATTACTTGCTGCATCAAGTTCTAAAAAATCAATTGATTGATCAATACTTAAACAGTTTTCACATTTGTTACAGCAATCAGAAAATTCTAAATTTAAACAATTAACTGATTTAGCAAAAATTTTAGCTATCGAAGTTTTTCCTGAACCTTTTGGTCCTGAAAAAATATAAGCATGGCTTATTCTATTAGAATTAATTGCATTAATTAAAGTTTGAGTAATTAATTTTTGATCAATTATTTGTGAAAATTTAGTTGGTCGATATTTTCTATAAAGAGCTACTTTGGATTTATTCATTAATTCTCTTCCCTTCAAAACTATCTTTATATCTAAATTTTAAAGAAATACTTTGTGAAAAGAATTTAAAATCTTCTTTTAAGAAAATATAAGAATTGAGTAATGAGATTCCAATAATAGCAAATGGCATTAAAATAGATAATAATAACGCTAAAACTTTACTATCATTAGGCAGGGCTTCAACATTTTTGAAGTTAACTATATAAACTATTGCTACTGAAATATAAGCAACAAAAATTGGAATTAAAGGTTTTAAAACATTTTTAATAAAAAAGTTTTTTTCATAATTAATAATGTGTAATCTGATATGTTTTGAAACTAAAAAATATTCAACAATAGCACTAATAATTCAACCCATTATTATTCCTAAAAATAACGCTATTGTAATTTGATCAGGCGGAAATGAAAAACAAAAAATTAAAAGAAATATTGTTGTTGTTGTTAGTAATGTAATAAATTTAATAATGGTATATCTCAAGATTTTATCAAAACAGCCTAATATCGGCATTAAATGTTTATATGGTAATGATATCCCTTCTATAATAAACGGAACTATTAAACCAATAGTTAATGTTAGATTTAAAACTATCGTTGTTTTATTTGCTAATAAAGAATACATAAATGGTGCAAGAGTAATAAATGATAAAACAAGAAAACTAATATTTAATATTGTTCCAAAATGATATCTTCTAAAAGTTTTAAAAGAAAATTTTCTTTCATCAGTATATTCCTGGGCAATACTTGGTAAAGATGCATCAAAGACAGAATGGAGTATTTCTGAATATCCAATCAATATTAATAAATATAATGAAAATTCACCAACAGCTTTAAAAGTTGGAAATAGAACGCCACCATTACCATGATCTCCATGAAAAGGCATACCAATACTACCTAAAGTTAAAATTCCAAAAACAACAAAAATAATTGAATTTAAATCTGTTCCCATTTGTTTTAAGAAATCAGTAGCAATAGAAATAAAATTATTTTTAGATATTTTTCTTGTTTCTGCTTTTACTTTTCGATATCAAGGAAGATGTTTTCTTAAATAAAATCTAGCAATCATTAATACAAATAAGGTTTTAGATGCTAGAAGAAAAGTTATTATTATATTAATATTCATAAATGAAATATGAATATGACCACTACTTTGTAAGAGTAAAAGAGTAATTATTATTCCATTAGAAATAAGCATAAAAAATATATTTATAAAAGTTGAATAAAAATTCTTCTTATAAATAAATAATAAAATCGTTGTTAAAGGTGTTACTCCAAAAATAATTAAAGCTTCAGTTGAATTTGCTAAAATAAATAAAGTTGCTTCATATCAAGGAATAAATTCAAATGGGTAAACACTTGTTGTTGGAATATTACCACTTTCTCAAAACCAAGGAAATATAAAGGCTAATATAACAATAAAACTAATATAAAAAATACCTATCTTTCGATATTGAACTTTTAAATTAGCAATGATTAAATTAGCATCATCAGTTCTATTTTCATAAATAGGATCATAAAGTTTTTTTGCACTAACATTATTAATACCAGCATGAGAAAAATTAACATAAGGTAAAAACCCTAAAATAACTGATAAGAATCCAAATGAACCAAGACTAAAAGCATTTGTAATTAATGAACTTCTTGTAAACGCAAGGATTAATGTAATTAATGCCAAAATAATTGATGCTGATGCATTAATTACCGTTGTTTTTGATAGTGAATATTTATTTTCCTTATAAATAGCTTGATTCAATATTTTACTCCAAATTTATCATTTTTAATAGTTCTCTAACAGCACCGTTTTCATTATTATCATATTTAGTTATTCTTCTTGCTGATAATTTAGGACTTGTTGAAGCATTTTTCATAGCAATTCCTCAAGTAGCAGTATGGATCATACTTATATCATTATCACCATCACCAATAGCAAAACATCTTTCAAGTGGAATACCATAATATGAACTTAAATATTTAAGAGCACTTCCTTTTGATACATATTCAGAATTAATTTCAATAATATGAATGCTATCAATTGTATAATTTCTAATAATTAGTGTTGGTGCTATTTCTTTTATTTCAAAAAATAATTGATTCATTTTTTCTACATCTTTTATTAAAATAAGAATTGAACAAATATTTTTCTTAAATTTAGTGATATCTGCATCTAAATGTCTAATTTTAACTTCATCTAAATGGAAAAAAATAACCATTTTGTCATAAAGTTCAGACTTTTGATATTTTTTTCAAAATCATGGGTTATTTGTATCCTCAATAATTGCATTATCAATTAAACTTATAATTTTTTCATTTGAAAAAAGAGCTTTGGCAATTTCTTTACTAAAAGTTAAGGGAATTGTATATTCATTACCTTTTTCAAAATTATGAATAATTGAACCATTTCCAGTTACTAATAAAGTATCTAAATTTAATTCATCATAAATCTTTTTAGCCCCTCTTATAGGTCGTCCAGTTGCTATACAAAAAATATCGCCATGATCAATTATTTTTTTAACAGCATCTTTAGTAAATTCTGTTAATTTACTTTCTGAATTTAGTAAAGTTCCATCTAAATCACTTACTATTAAACATCTTTTTTTACTTATCATTTTAAGCTCATTTCTTTTAAAAAAAAATTCATATTTTTTTTAGCTATTATTCTGGCTTTTTCTTTACCGATATAAAGAATGTTCTTTATTTCTTCATCAGTAATTTTTTTTTTATTATTTTGGATATTCAAAATAAAATTGCAAACAAGATCAGCAACCTTATTTTTGAAAATTCCATAGTTTTCAATATCTTTAAATTCATTTTCAATTTCTTCAATTGATTTGTTACTAATGTATTTATAAATATTAATTAAATTAGAAATACCTTTTTGATTAATGGTATCAAATTTAACTTTATTAAAATTATCGGTTAAGGAATTATTAATTTTTTTTCTAATATCTTTTTCAGAATCAGAAATTAAAATTGTTCCTTTTGGATCATTTGATTTAGACATTTTTACTTCAGGATTAATTAAATCCATAATTCTAATATTAATTGTATTTTGAGAAGGTTCTGGAATTTTAAAAATTTCTTTTTCAAACTTATTGTTTATTCTAATAGCAACCTTTTTCGTTAATTCTAAATGTTGTGTTTGATCATTGCCAACAACAACAAGGTCAGATTGATATAATAATATGTCAGCAGCCATTAATGTTGGATAAATTAATAAACCTGTTGGAATGTACTCTGTTTTATTATCAGCTTTAGATTTTGATGACTTGTCTTTGAATTGAGTCATTCTATTCAATTCACCTATTGTTGTATTACAAGCAATAATATAACCAAGTTGAGTATGTTCTGGAATATCACTTTGATTAAACATGATATTTTTATTAAAATCAAATCCACAAGCAATTAATGTTTTAGCTAAATCGATTTTATAATCTAAAAATTGTTTTGTTGTTAAATTATTAGTAGTAATTGCATGTAAATCTGCTATAAAAATAATTACTTCATTATTCTTTTGTAAATTAATTAATTCTTTTATAGCGCCTAAATAATTACCTAAAGTTATATTATTAGAAGGTTGTATTCCCGCAATTACTTTTTTCATTTTTTCCTATTTCTAAAATATACATTATAAAGTAATTAAAATTTTATAAAAAATAATAAAAATTAAATAGTTGAAAATCATTAAATAATAATGTATATTATAAATTGAAATATAGGAGTGTTTATGTCTAGAGTAGATGATATAACAAAAAAAGGTCCACTTTTTGGTAATACAAGATCTCATGCTATGAATCACTCTCGTAGAACTTGAAATCTTAATTTACAATCTGTTGTAATTAAAGATGGTCCAAACAAAACAAAAAGAGTTAAAGTTTCGGCTAGAACTATGAAAACTTTAAAAAAGAAAAACTTATTAGCTTAATTTTCCTTAAATTTTGTTAATAAAAAAAAACATTCATTTACTAATGAATGTTTTTTTTTATTATTTTGTAACCAAATTAATCATTTTTAATTTATCAGTTTTACTATAATTAGCAAAACTACTTCCTGAAACTACATAATCAACTTTATCAATAATTAAAGAAATATTATCCAAATTAATTCCGCCATCAATTTCTATTTTTAAAGTATTGTTTTTTTCTTGTTTATATTTAAAAACAGCTTCTAAATTTTTAACACCTTCATTCATAAATTTCTGTCCACCTTTACCAGGTATAACTGTCATTATTGTAACAATTTCACAATGATCTAAAAAATTAACATAATCTTCGAATTTTGAATCTGGTCTAATCGCAATTCCGCCCATAAACTTTTGTTTTTTTAGATTATTTAAACACTCTAAAACAATTTCTTTACTAACTGCTTCATATTGAAAAGTATAAGAACTAATATTAAATTTTGATAAATCTTCTAATCATTTCAAAGGATCTCAAACCATAGTATGAACATTTACTTTTAAATTCATATCCAAAATTGGTTGAATATGTTTAATATCGAAAGCTGTGCTATTAACATAAGAATCCATAATATCAAAATGGATAGTGTCAATACCTAATTCTTTAGAATAATTTATTTTTTCCATTAATTTTTCTTTATTGAATCCTAATATTGATGGTTCTAAAATTTTATTCATTATAAACTTCTTTCATTATGAAATCATGAATTGCTGATGTTTCATTAGAACCTATTACATAATTAGCTACTCTTTTTACATTTTCTGAAGCATTTTCAAAAGTAACTGAATTCTTGAATTTTTTAAGCATTTTATAATCATTATCTGAATCACCAAAAACGTAGATATCATCATTATTATTAATATTTAATAATTTAGCTACTTTTAAAATAGAGCAGTATTTATTAATTCCAAATGGATTACAATCAATATAACAATGTTGAGGTTTTAAAATAGAAATATCTTTTTCCATCCCAACTTGTTCCTTAACTACTTGATAAACTTCTTCCCTTATAAAATATTGAGCTTTTAGAGCGATATGAATAATGTTCTGATTTAAAGTATCTTGAACATTTTCAAAATTACTGTAACTTTTAATAACTTCTTCAATATTTTCTCCACCGAAAAAATGAGGGCATTTAATACTACTAAAATCCGTATTGAAATTTACTTTATAATTTTCATTTAACGTACTTCAATGAAAATCTACTTTGTATTTTTTTGCTAAATTAACAAAGATATTAATTATTTTTTTATCAATATATTTTTCTGTAATAAAAATAGGTTTTGAATTATTAACATCTGTAATAACTCCGCCATTAGAGGTTATTACATATTTTTTTATTCCTATCTCTTTAATATAACTTAATGTGGAACTATAATGTCTACCGGTTGCAAAAATAACATGATATTTATCACGAATTAATCTCTTAATAGCCTTTGCTGCTGAAGGATTAATTATTCTAAGATTATTAGTTTCTTGATTTCTATATAACAAGGTTCCATCTAAATCGAAAACAAATAATTTATTTTTCATATATTCCTCATATTTATTGTAATTATACAATTAATGATTAATTTATACAATTCTCTTATTAAGATTTAAATTATTTAATATGATTTTTTGTTAAACTTTATACATGAATAATGAAATAGCAATTTTTATAACAGTATTATTAGCATTTCTTGTAGGTTATTTTTGAGGAAGTTTAATATGATCTACAATAATAGGTAAATTTTATTATAATATAGATCCTAGAGATTTTGGTAGTGGGAGTGCTGGTAGTACTAATACTGGTCGTTTTTTGCCTAAAAAAGTAAAGATATTAGTTTTTATTTTGGATGCTTTAAAAGGAATTATTCCTGTTTTATTAATATATTTATTTCAAAAAACTGTACTAGGTACTTATTTAATTCAAACTGATAAATTTAATTCTTTTTTATTAGCTTATTTAGCTGGATTTTTTGCTATTTTAGGACATGTTTCCCCTGTCTTTTTTAAATTTAAAGGCGGGAAGGGAATTGCGACTTTTTTTGGTTTAGTTTGTATGATATCTATTTTAGTTGCAATTGTTGGTTTTGCATTATGATATATACTATTAAAAATTACAAAAACTGTTTCATTTGCATCTATAGTATCTTCATTATTAACCATGGTTTTTATTTTTATTCCTGGTCTAAATTATTTTTATTTATTAGATAGTGAATTTTCTTCTATTTGAAGTTATCTTTCAACAGATATTTACATAACTGTTTATATTTTTATGCTATTACTTTTAGTTAATATAGTTGTTATTTATTCCCACAGAAATAACATTCGTAAATTAAATGAAAAAAAAGAATATTCTTATCAGGAAATTTTTATTTAATTGAAATATTAAATTGATCATAATAAACTTTATAATTATTTTGAATATTGTTTCTTTTAGATCAACGTACATCTATTGATAATTCTTTATCATTTTTATTAAGTTTATACTTTGGTAATATTAAAAAGTCATCAATATTTTTAAAAGCAGGAATAGATTTTATTGTTTCTGTTAATAGCAATAAAATATTATTATCAATATTTTTATAAACGAATACTATTTTATCTTCAATATGTTGTTTATTAACATTAGTAAAAAGATCTATTGATTTCTTTTTATTGATAAATTTATTGATTTTATATTTCATATGTTTTTCATTACTATGTTTATCCAATAAAGTTTCTTTTCATGTTTGATAATCAAATGAATCATCTGGCTTGGATGTTATACTGTTGTAATCATAATTAATAAAAAGAGTTAATACTACTGAACTTGTTATTGTTAAAAGTGCTATTAATGAAATTAACATATTTTTTTTAGATGATTTGATTGCCATTAATATAATCCTCCAAATTTTCAATAATAGTGTTTTCTATTATTGTTCTATTAATCAAATTACTCTTAATGTTTTCAGTGAAATTAAAAGGTTTTTTGATATTGACTCTTTTAATTTTATTTTTAAATTCAATATTAAATGAACAATTAATAAACCCATTTGAAATATGGGGAATAAATATTCCTGAATAACCATCTTTAATTGCTAATTCTAATGTTTTAGTTTCATCATTAAAATGAAATTTTTCATCAATATTTAATGAAAAATCCTTACCAAAAAGATATTTGTTACTAACAGAAAATTTTAATGATTTCAAAACATTATCAATATAGTAATCAATCGAATAATTAATTTGGGACAATATGATGTTTTCAATATCATATTTCTTAAAATTAATTATTGTATTAATTGGATTTTTAATATCAATAAAATCATCTGTTTGATATACTAATAAATCGTTTGAATCATTAATATATGGGTTTAAATTAATATTCCCATTTACATTATTAATTTCATAAAAATTAGAATAAACAACATTAAAATCAACAGTATTTTTATTTACTTCATTAATAAAAATATACCTATCAACATCGTTATCAAGACCAGTAATAACATAATCAGTTAAAATATTTTGATTAAATATTGGTTCAAAATTAAAATTAATATTTTTATTATTTTGAATATTTTCATCTAGATTTGATTTTTTTGTATCTAATATAAAATCAAAACTATATTGATTAATGTTATATGCTGGATTTTTAGTATTAATAATTTCCTTTGCAACATATTCTTTTTCTCATTTAAGTGGTACATTTAAAACTGATGAAAAGTATGTTTTGAGGTTTAAATAAAAGGCATTAATTGGTAAGAAAGAATTTGAATAAATATAAAAATATCCAGTAATATTTCATGAACCGTAATTATCATCAATTAAAACATTGTCAATTCATGATTTATAATAAATACTTGGATTTGATTCATTTAAATCTGGATATGTTGGTTTAACAAAATATGACATTAATTTCTCCTACAAATTATATAAGAGGGTTTTTATTAAAAATACTAAATAAAAATATAAAAACAAGACTTTTTTATCAATTTTCTTCTTTATTTTAAACTGTTATTAATAATTTTCTGTTATTATTTCGGATATTTTTCAGGTCTTTCAATCATCATTTTTTTAATAAAGTCTTTTTTTGATAAATGTTTATAATTATCCATCAATTCAACACATTCATGATAAACTTCGATTGCTCATTTTTTATCCTTAAATCCATTGATAATAACTTTTTTATTTTGAAGATTTTTATAATTTTCAAAGAAGTCTTGAATTTCTTTTAATAAATGGTTAGGAATATCTTTTAAATCTTCAATATGATCATATCTTGGATCACAATCAATAACACCAATAAGTTTGGTGTCGGTTTCATTTCCATCAATCATATCCATAGCTCCAACTATTCTAGTAGGAACAACAACACCTGGTGGAAATTCTTGATCAGCAAATAAAACCACATCAAGTTCATCTCCATCTCAATCTAATGCATTTTTTATAAACCCATAATTTTGTGGATAAGATGAAGAACCGTATAAAATTCTATCTACTCTTATTTCGTTATTTTTTCTATCAAATTCATATTTAATTTTTGAATTTTTTGCAATTTCAATTGTTACATCTAAAACTTTTCTCATCGGTTCTCTTTTTATATTTATTTTTAAAAATTGTAGCAAAAAATATTAATAAATACACTATTTATCTTTATTAAAACTTTATGAACTTATAATTATAGATTACGTAAGGATAAAAAAATATGAAAGAAAAAATATTAAAAGATAGTCATGGAGCTTCTGTTGACAATGACCAAGCTACAAAATCTTTAAATTTAAATGAAAAACATGGTTATGCACTAGTTCAAGATACACATTTACTTGACAAACTAGCTCATTTCGCAAGAGAAAGAGTTCCAGAAAGAGTTGTTCATGCTAAAGGAGCAGGCGCTCATGGTAAATTTGTTTTAACAAATGATATGAGTAAATATACTGATGCTAAAATCTTTACTAACAAAAAAGTGGAAACACCAATATTTGTTAGATTCTCAACAGTAGGTGGAGAATCAGGTTCAGCTGATGCTGCTAGAGACCCTAGAGGTTTCGCAGTTAGGTTTTATACTGAAGAGGGTAATTATGATATTACTGGGAATAATACTCCAATTTTCTTTATTCGAGATGCTATTAAATTCCCTGATTTTATTCATACTCAAAAAAGACACCCTCAAACAAATTTAAAAGATAATAACATGGTTTGAGACTTCTGAAGCTTAACTCCAGAATCACTTCATCAAGTTATGTTTCTTTTCACAAATAGAGGAACACCTAAAAATCACCGTGAAATGAGTGGATATGGAAGTCATGCATTCATGTGATATAAAGGCAATGGTGAATTTTCATGAGTGAAATATCACTTTGTTTCAACACTTGGATTTAATGGTATGAATTCTGAAGAAGCTGATGAAGTTGCTAAAAATGATCCTGATCATGCTACTAGAGATTTATTTGAAAATATTAAAAAGGGTAATTTCCCAAAATGAAAATTATTTGTTCAAATATTATCAGATGAACAAGTTAAGAAAATGGAATTAAACCCATTTGATGTTACTAAAGTTTGATATCACAGAGATGCTCCTTTAGTAGAAGTTGGAGAAATTATTTTAAACAAAAATCCTGATAACTATTTTACAGAAACTGAACAAATAACTTTTTCACCAGGTAATTTTGTTCCTGGAATTGCTGCAAGTCCTGATAAATTATTACAAGGTAGATTATTTTCTTATGGAGATGCTGCTAGATATAGAGTTGGTGCTAACCATAACCAATTAGATATTAATAGACCAAAAATCAAAGATAACTATACTAATGAAAGAGCTGGATTTATGGCCAGTTCAAGAGATTACGGTTCTAGTAATAATTACTTTCCTAACTCACAAAGTGATGGAAGTATTACAAAAAGTATTTCGCCTCCAAGAATTGATATTAATGGTGGTTGAATTGATAAAACTGAAGTTAAAACTTATGAAGATGATTTTGTTCAACCAAATATTTTTTATACAAAAGTATTATCTGATTCAGAAAAAGTTGAATTAATAAAAAACCTTTCTAATTCTATGATGTCAGTTTATGAAAACCTAAAATACAGACAAGTTGCTTTATTTTTCAAAGTATCTCAAGACTTAGGAACTAAACTATCTGAAAAATTAAAATTAAATGTAAAAAAAGTTAAAGAGTTATCAGAACTATCACAAGATGAAAGAATTAAAAAAACTCCTTTATTTTAATTAATTAGGTAATAAAAAATCGCTAAGGCGATTTTTTTATTCTAAATTTTAAAGTTCTTAGCTAATGGTTCTTTTGGTAATCCTGGTAATTTAATTGTGTTGCCACAATTAACAATAACCATATTTATTGATGAATTATAATTAAACCCTGTAACAACAAGTTTTCTATTTTTTTCATAGTTTAATAAATTAGGATCACTTGAAAGTGATGATGGAGTTTTTGCAATGCAAATTAAAGCATTTTGATAATCAAAATCTTTAATTATATTTATAGAATTATTCGAAAATTCAATATCCTCAATACCATAAGCATTTTTAGCAATTTTTTTAATTTTTAATTCTAAATTATCTTCTAAGTTATAAGTAAAAATTACTTTTGGTTCTTCAATAATATTACTTTTTATAAAATCTACTACTTTTTTAGAATCATTAAATCCTTTATTATAAAAATCAATAATTTTAAAAGTTAGTTTTTTCTCTGTTAATATCTTTTCTATTAAACTGATATCTTCATCTGAATCATTAGCAAATTTATTTAATAAAATTATTGGTTCAAAACCAAAACTTCTAATATGATTAATATGAATATTTAAAAAATCAAAAATATTTTCTAGTGGATTATCTTTTTGATTATTAAATTCTCCATGATGAATTAAAGCTTTAATAGTAATACATAAAACAACAGCATTAGGATAAATATTCCCTATTCTACATTTAATATTCATGAATTTTTCAAATCCTAAATCAGCACCAAATCCGGCTTCAGTAAAACTATATTTACTTAATGACATACTTGTTTTTGTTGCTATTAATGAATTACACCCATGAGCGATATTAGCAAATGGTCCTCCATGAATTATTATTGGTGATCCAATTAATGATTGTACTAAATTTGGTTTAAGGGCATCTTCTAATAATTTTAAAATACCATCAGTAATTTCTAGATCTTTGATTTTGATTGGCTTATTATCAAAAGTATAAGCAACAATTGTTTTATCAAGCTTTTCTTTTAATTCTTTTTCATTATTAATTAAACAAAAAAGAGCCATCATATCACTAGCAGCTGTGATGTTAAATCCAGTTTTATATGATATTTTATCTTTTATTTTAACTTCAATATTTCTTAAACCACGATCATTTAAATCAATACATCTTTTTCAAATAATTTTTTGTGGATTAATATTCAATTTATTATCAAAGTAAATTTCATTTTCAATTATTGTTGAAATTAAATTATTACAAGTAGTTAATGCATAAAAATCGCCAGTAAAATTAAGATTAATTTTATCACTAGGAAACATTGAAGTTTTACCATTACCTGTTGCAGTTCCTTTAAGACCAAATACTGGTCCTAATGATGGTTCTCTTAAAACGGCAATAGAACTTTCATTATTATAATTAAAGGCATCATTTAATCCAATACTTAGAGTTGTTTTACCTTCTCCGTATTTTGTTGGATTAATTGATGTTATTACTATTAATTTATTTATAGGATTATTAATAGGATTGATTTTAATAATATCTTTATTGAATAAAAAATAATCATTTTCATTAATTCCTAATAATTTAGCTACTTCATTTATTTTTTTTTGCATATAGATATCTTATTTTTAGAAATTATAACATACATAAAGATTAAATTAAACGTAATGTTTCTTCTTTTATTTGATTAAATAATTCAATATCTGCTGTTAATTTTTCTCTTAATTGTTCTTTACCTTGAGCAAGTTTTGTATCATCTTTTAAAAGTGAATATCATGAACCACTTTTTTTGATTATGCCTTTTTCAATTGCAATATCAATTATTTCATTACTTTGTTTAAAACCTTCTCCAAAAATAATATCTAAAAAGGTAATCTTATATGGTGTTGATATTTTATTTTTTACCATACTTACTTTGATTTTAATTCCGATTTTATTATTAGCATTTTTAATAACTTCAGTTTTTTTACACTCTAATCTCATTGTTGAATAAAATCTTAAAGCCCTTCCTCCAGTTGTTGTTTCATTATTGCCGAAAAAAACTCCGATTTTTTCTCTTATTTGATTTAAAAAAATAATAGTAGTTTCTGAATCTGATAGTAATGTTTGAATTTTTCTCAAACCTTTTGACATTAATCTAGCATGAAGTCCCATTTGTTGACTATTAATATTATTTTCATATTCATCACTAGGAACCATAGCAGCAACTGAATCAATAACAACAAGATCAATAATTTTATCTTTAATAATCAATTCTAAAATTTCAAATACTTGTTCACCTGTTTTTGGTTTAGCTACCATAATTTTATCTAAATCAATTCCGATATTTTTAGCATATTTTGGATTAAAGGTATGTTCAACGTCAATAAACATAACTCGATAACCATCTCTTTGAGCTTGAGCTAACATTTGCAATGATATGGTTGTTTTAGCTGAAGATTCATTACCAAATATTTCAATTATTCTACCTTTAGGTATTCCATTAATACCTGTTATTCGATCAAGATTTAAACTTCCTGTTTTATAAATTCCGCATATAAAATTATCATTACCCATACGAATTAAATTTTTTCCTAATTTTGATTCTATTAATTTAGCATCAACATTAATTTTGTTTTCAATTTTCATTAATTTATTGCTCCCTTATTAATGAAGTAAAACAAGATATATAAAAAATACTAAACTAATCAATTTATAAGTAATAAAAAAACTTACTATTAAAAGTAAGTTTTAAAAATCATTATTATTTTATTTTTTTAAGATGGATTAACACCCCTCCAATAATCAAACCATTTAGTAGAAGACCGCCACCAACAAAAGCTCCGATAATAATACCTAGATTATCATTAGTAGTAGGTAGTGGTGCTTAACAATAGGAATAATTTGCAATTTATCCATTGTAGTTCCTCATTTTATTGCATTTTCCACACTAACAAATATGTTAGTACTTTCTGTTAATTTAATTCCACCAGTAATTATGCTTGTTGTTCCAGTAAAAGCACCAGTACCAATATTTGTTGCAGCAAGTAAATTAATAGTAGTTAATCTAGTTGCTCCTTCAAAAGCATAAGCAGCAATGCTTGTTGTATTAGGTAGTAAATCAATAGTAGTTAAACTAGTTGCTGCAAAAAAGCTCTTTCACCAATGCTAGTATAACCATTAAAATCATTTGCTACTAAACTCCATCTCATTCTGGTCCTTTACTTGTAATAAGGATATCAGCATCAGATTCAGTAAATATTTTTTCAACTTTAGAAGTGTTTATTAATTTTATATTTGATGAAGTATTTTCATTTAAAGTTGAACTTGATTTATTACTTAATAATGTAATTGATAACAAAATTGAAAGAAAAATACCTCCTGATAATATTGTTATTTTTGAAATTTTTTTATTCTTTCTTTGATTTAAAACTTTATATAATATTATATATAGTCAAGTTATTCTATTGTTTTTTTTTAACTATTTTAGGAGTCTAAAAAAATTTATTATAAATTGGTATTATATTTTAAAAAGTAACAATAAAAATACTAGCATTTGTTTCAAAATATGATTCTACTAAAATACCATTCCATTATTTAGAATTTCTCTTTTCCTTATAGTTCACTAGGAACCGTTACTATGACTGAATCAATGAGAACAATGTCAGCAATTTTATTCTCAATAACAAAACTCTAAAACTTCGAATAATTCTTCACCTGTATTTGGTTTAACTATTGAAATATTATCTAAATAAGTTCTAATATTTTTAGCATATTCGCTATTAAATAATGTTTAACATTAATGAATATAACTTTATAACCATCCTTTTGACCTTGAGTTAACATTTCAAGTGATATTGTTGTTTTAGCAGAAGATTCATTTCCAAATATTTCAATTATTATGCCTTTAAGTATTCCATTTATTCTTATTATTTTATCTAAATTTAAACTTTAATTTTATAAATATCACATGTGAAATTATTATTGCCTAAATAAATTAAATCTTCCATAATTTTAATTCTATTAATTTATTCTTCTCTTATTAATGAACTAAAACAAAACATATAAAAATACTAAACTAATTAATTTAGATCAATTTATAACTAATATGTATGAATAAAAAAAAACTTACTATTAAGAGTAAGTTTTTTAAAATCATTATCGTTTCATTTTTTTGCAATAGATTAAAACTCCACCAACTATTTTCTATCAATTAGTAGAATTACTAAACCTCAAAGTACTTAATTAATTTCAGTACTAGGTAGGATTTAGAATAATCAAAAAGTTTTTTATTATTAACTTAGTATTAAAAGTTCCTCAAAATTTAACCTTATTAGCAGTTATATTCTCACTTTGTATAAGCTCAATTTTTTCTAAACTTAGTGTTCTAAACAAAGCTTGTTTGTCGATACTAATTGCTTTAAGTGCTGAAATAATAATTAAATTAGTACAAGCAACAAAAGCATTTTACTCAATTGTTTTAACGTTTTGTTAATTTATTTCAGTTAAAACTCACATTGTTGAAAGGCATCACTACCATTGGTTTCAATATTTGTTGGTAAAGTTTTTTGTTTTTTTATAAACGTATTAACTTCAAATGAAAATGAAAGAAAAGTTCCTTCTAATAAACTGGTAATAGAACAGTTTTTCTCATTTTATAAATCCTTAAAAATTTATTTACATTATTATATGCAAAAAAAATAATAAAATATTAAACTATTTGATTAAGTTTAGTATTTCCTCATAAATAATTTCAATAATTTCTTTTAAATTTTCTCTTCGATCATTTTTTGAAAGAACATATTTTTTAACTAATGACCTTTCATTAAATAAATAGCAAACAAAAAAAGTACCAATTTCTTGATTAGAAATATTACTAGGACCGGCATTACCAGAAATAGAAATTACTAGATTAGCAAAATACATTTTTTTAAAATTATGAGCCATTTGAAGTACAACTTCTTCAGAAATAACTCCATAATCAGAAATAATATTTTCATTAATATTTAATACCTTAGATTTAAAATCATTACTATAAGTAATTAAAGACCCCTCAAATATTTTGGAAATATTATTATATTGAACAAGTTCAGATGTTAAAAGTCCACAAGTTGCTGATTCAACAAAACTGATAGTTAAATTTTTTTCTTTTAAAAGATTAACAACTAATTCAGAATTATTCATCTTCCTCTTCCTGCATTTTTTTCTTTTCAATATTAAATTCTTCTTCATCGCCCATTTTTAAAGCATCGACTGGACAAACATCAATAACATCTTCATTATCCTCAAAAATACCGTCTTCACATCAAACTTTAGAATTTTTAAAGTCACATCTGCCTTCACTAGCAGGAATACAAGCTCCACAACTAATACATTTATCTCTAATAACAATTAATCTATTTTTCATTTTTAAAATTTCATAAATACATTTTTTTTGTATCTAAATACTTTCTGCCAATTTTTGCAAAATTATCACCATTAATTTTTACTAAGTCACATGTAAAGTGAGTAGATGTTTTATTAAAGTAAGCACCAACTCCATAAAAATTAACGGGTGCTTTTAATGCTTCTAATTTTTTTATTCTTTCTAAATTTAAACCTGATGAAATAACAATCTTAATATGTTTCCCATTATTTTCATCTAAATATTTTCTAACTAAATTAATTAGATGAAAATTAACACCATATTTTTCATTAGTATCAATATTAAGCTTTTTAATTGATTCATCAATTAAATTAATAGCAGTATCAATTCTAACACCAATAAGAAGATTAAAATATTCTTTTATTGAATCAAGGGTCTTAATAACATCATTTTCAAAATCAATTAACAAAATTAAATCATTAAAAAGTTCATTATATTTGACAATTAATTTTTTAGTATCGTTTTTAAATTGCTGAAACATAGCATGAGGAACTGTACCAATTACTTTAACTTCTTTGTCATTAATCAAATTAACTTGGGCATCTGTTGTAAATAATTTAATTCCACTTAATCAAGTGGAATATCCATCAATTTCTTGCAAGGAATAATGATCACTTCTTTCATTCATATTGATTATTTTTTTAATATCAACAACTTTTGATAATTCATAACCGTTAGTAGCAACTGATGAGTTTCTACAAAGGATTGAATTAAAAATATTTTCATATTCACATAATAAAGAATAATCACCAATAATTGAAATAACAGGTTCATTTTGTTTAATAATTTCTCCATCATTTCTAAAATAAAATCTTAATTTTTCTAAATCTTTTTGATGAAAATTATCAATGATAATTTTTTTAATTTCTTCAATGCCACTAAGCATATAATCATTACAAGTTAAACAATAAAATTGCATTGTTGTTTCTTCATGCATTTGATTATTAATTAAGATCTTTTTAGTTTTTTTAAAATACTCAGTAGTATAAAACCCTTTATTAATTTTATTTTCCATTATTAATTATCCTTTTTGATAATGTTTTTTAATAATTACATCGATATAATATTCAACAGCTACCATAGCTCTAACATCATTTTCACAATATAATTTTAAATTATTGCTTAAATCATTTCATTCTTTTTCATTTAAAAGATTAAAAAATCTTTTACTAGTAGCACTTTGACAAATTAAACCATCAGTAATTTCTAAACTTTTATAATCAACACATTTAGCTTGTTTAAAAAGGTTAGGGTATTCCTCTTTAATAAGTGGCAATACTTTTTTAATTGAATAATATCCATATAATTTTTTTAAAAAGATGTTTTGTTTATTTTTTGTGAAATTAAAGAAATCAGCTAGATCAAATAAATTATCAATAATAGTATCAATCTTTTCATCATATGATTTTTCATTAATATATTTTTTAAATTCAAATAATCGACTTCTTTCAAAAGTAATATTATAAACAACATAAGAATAATCGCTTCCATGATATAATTCGTCAACTATTTCTTTAAAAAAATCTAGTTTGATATCAAAGGGGTCTGTTAATAAATTTTTACAAACAGCATCATCAAAATTTTGACCATCATTAATTAAAATTGAACATTGAGTAACGATTTGAGCAAATGGTGTTGTATCATCAAAAGCTCTAATAGCTGAATTAATTGTTTCAAAGTCAAAGTAAACTTTTTTACTTTTTAATTTACTAAATAATTCAACAGCAGCTGGTAGGATTAAAATATCTTGATCCTTATTAAATCATTCATTAGCAGTATCTTTAAAATAAATCTTTTCTTTAATTTCTTTAATACTTAATTGTGATTCTTCATAATATTCAATGATTTTTTCCAATGTTTGGTAAGTTGAATTACCACTATAAAGAAAATTCTTAAATCCATTAACTCCATAATAAACTCTTAGTAATGGTCAAATAGAAGAATTTTTATATTTTCCTTTATCTCTTCAGGTTGGAAAAAAAGCAGTAGGAAATGGTTCAACCTTATTTTTAAGATAATAATCCATTTGTGTTTTTTTAACAACTCTTAATTCATCAATTACTTCATTAAATGATTCATAAATATCAATAATATTTTTTTGAAGTTTACTTTTACATTCAGGAAAATCACTAAAATTTCCTGAAGTACAATTATTAAAGGTAATATTATATTCTATTTCACTTTTTTTATCAAAATTATAACCAATTTTTTTTCTGCTTTTTTGTTTAATATAATCATCTTCAGATGTATCTTCATTTTGTTTAGGGGAAGTAAATGATTTTGTTGGATTAAAACTATTTGTTAAAATAAAACTAATATGTTTAGATTTTAATTTTTCATAATTAACTAAGCATAGAAAATAGTTGAAATAAAGTTTATATCCTTCTTTATTAATAATTGCTTTAACAGCTTTTTCAACAACTTTTGATTGAAAAAAGATATCAAAAAAATGACTAATTTTAGTTGTCGAAGTTCCTTTTGTTTCAATAATATTAATTTCACTTTTAATTTTTACAAAAGCATCTGGTCTAGTAATCAAATCGCCATGAATTAAAGTCGGTTGAAAAATAATTATGTCATCGTTTTGGCTAATTAATTTTTTTGAAAGCTCAAATAATTCTTCAATTGGTTTTCAACGATATTCTTCATTACTAAAATCAATAATAACCTTGATTTCTGGATACTTATCAATTACAAATTGTTTAGTTTTTTCATCAATAATGTTTCCTTCAAAAACTCTTGGATCATCATCATCTTTTTTAATATCACCTTTTAGTAATGCTTCTTTATATAATTCATAATAATTGTAATTATTATCTTCAATATTTATATTATCATCGTATTCTTCATCTGAAAAATCAACATTATTTTCAATACTTTTTTCTTTAATTAAAGATTCAAGGATAAATTCAATTTCTGAATTTGAGAAAAATCAAGTATTTATTGGTTTTGTAAAATAACCAATGTAGTCATATTTATTAATATATTTTGATACTTTCATAGATTTAATTTTAACAATTAAATTTTATATTGATAAATTTAATTAAAAAATATATTTATATATTGAAATTGAGTAAAAAAAAGTTAAAATATCAATAGTGATATTATTAATATGTGAGTAATATAAAATGAAAAAAACAACAAAAATAATTAATGGTTTATTTTTATCAACAATGGCTATTGGTTCTATAACAGCTCTAAGTATTATTAGTTTAAATAATCAAAGTAACATTGCTAATTATGATAGTAATGTTCAATCTTTTGTTTCTAAAGCAACAAATATTTCTACTTATGTAACTTCTTCAGAAAGAACTAAATTTGTTGCTGCTAAAAACCAATTACCGAGTAAAGTTGTTGATACATTAGTAGATATAAGTGCTGATTATACAGATATTAAGGGTGTAACTTGATATCAACCAACATCTAGTGTTTTAGAATTTATTGAAGTAATCGGTAAACCAGAAACATTTAATGAAAAAATAGATATGGCTGTAAAAGTTATTCATTATGATGATTGAACTGGTGAATTAGAACTTGAATTTGCTTTATTAAAAAATTATAATGTTTCTGGAATTACTATTGCTCCAGCTGAAGGAGGAATCCTTCCGAGTAGTATTATATATCCAATTGATATTGGTTATATGAATAATTTAACATTTACTATAATAATATATTCTCTTTATGCGATAATTGGTGCAGCTATTATTGCTGGTGCTGTTTTATCTTCAATGGTTATTTTAAGAAATAGACAAGATAGAATAAATGCTAATACAGGAGATACTAAAAAACCTTTACCTGATAAAAAAGAAAATGAAAAACCTTTACCTGATAAAAAGTCTAAACCCGATAAAAAAAAAGAGTTAATTAATTAACTCTTTTTTTTTATAAATGGCGTGCTATAAAGGATTTGAACCCTCAACCTTTTGGTCCGAAGCCAAATGCTCTATCCAATTGAGCTAATAGCACATAAAGATTATTTTAAATTTTCGAAAGCTAACTTTTCAGAAACATTATAAATAATATCAGAAATCATAATAGCAATCTTTTTTAAATTACTATCAAATTCACTGGCGCTTTTCTTTTTTGAAAATAATTGATCGCTAACAATTTTGATACAAGCAAAATTAATTTTAAATTCATTACATATTTGTGCAATACTAGCACTTTCCATATCAATAACATCATTATTATTATTTAAGAAAAAATTATACTTTGATAGATTTTTATTAGTTAAGAAGGAATCTCCAGTTGCACATGTACCATGTGTAATATTAAAGTCATTAAAAGATTTTAGAACCTCCTCTATTATTTTATTATTAAAACTATTAGTATTGAAAAAATTTGGTTGTTTTGGTAATATTCCATATTCATAGCCAAAAGCTGTTAAATCAATATCAAAATAATAATTTCTATTAACTAAAACAATATCAAGGATATTTAAGTTACTATTAAAAGCTCCTACTGAACCGATATTAATAATTAAATCAATATTAAAGTTATCAATTATTTGAGTAGCACAAACAGCAGCATTAGTTTTACCAATACCTGAAAATCCAATAACAATATTTTCACCACTATTAGTTTCAGCAATATAATATTTTCTTGACTTTATTTTATGAACATAAAATTTCTTAAATTTAGAGGTTGTAAAAAAATTATCAGAAACTTCATTTTCCATTGCAATAATTATTCCAATCATTTTATCGATCCTTATTTAATTGATTATATAAAAAATCAAAGCCTTCATTGATATTATTATTAACTATTTCTCTAACTTTATCAATATCAGCAACATCATTATTAGTTCTTAAATATTCTAATTTATCAGCACAATAAACTACTTTATCAATAATTGATATTTCATGTTCAGGATAATCAAAATTATATGGCATTGTATGTCTTTTGATTCCTCTTAAAATATTTTGATTTTCAAATAATAAATATTTTTCTAAAAATCAAGCAGCAATAGGACCATGAAGAACTTTATAAGAAATTATATCTTTATTGGGATAAATTTCTTTAAAGATTTTAATTTGGACATCTTTATCCATGTTTTTAAATAAGTCATGAATTAAACTAGCATTATAAATTTCATCAATATTTGCAAGATTATTTTTTTTAGCAATGGTTTTGGCCATCATACTTGTCCTTAACATATGCTTATACCTATGATCTGAGACCGAAAAATTCGTTTCATACTCTTTTAGAGTAAAAACAAAATCAGGTTTAATATAGTCTTTTAAAAAAATAAGATGGTTATTAATATAGTTTTTTACTTTTGGATCCAAATATTGATAATTAAAATATTTTTTAATATTGCTTGAACTAATATTTTTATCTTTGTTATTTTTAATATAAATAATTTTATCTTGATATTTTTTAATTAAAGAATCAATATTTTCATTATTTCGATTAAAACAAATAATTTTAACTTTAGTTAAAATATCTTCATAATCTTTTCATGAATTAAAATTTATTAATAAATCACTGCCCATCAATAAATAAAGCTCATCATTTTGATATTGATTTAAAAAATGGTTAATGGTGTTAATTGTATAATTAATTTCTGCATTTTTAATTTCATAATCTGATACTTCAAATTCATCAACACCATCAATTGCTAAATTAATTAGATTAATTCGATCTTGACTAATAATCAGTTCTTTATTATCAAAAGAACTAAATGAAGGAATGAAAATAACTTTATTACCATTAATAATTTCAATTGCTTTTTTTGCTATTGAAGTATGAGCTTGATGAATGGGACTAAAACTACCATTAAAAAGAATTATTTTCATATTTTTCCTTATATTATTGAATATTCTAAAAGTGAAACATCAACATCTTTGTGAGTAATAATTTCAATATCTTCAATGCCTTTTTTAATTGAAATCAAACCAAGATTAGAAACTGTTAAATTATTTTTAATTTCCTTATTAAGTTTAAATTTAAACGACTTTAAATCATTATCTAGTAAATTAATTAATTTACTATCATTAGGTCTTAAAGAAACTTCTGGATCATATTTAGCTTTGATAACTTTTAAATCATCATTAATATAAAAAGAAATATTAGCTTGTTCCGTTGTTTGTAAATTAATTTTTAAAATGTTTTCAATATATAGCGTTTGATTATGATTAATTTGATAGTTCTTTACTTTAGTTATTTTTCGATAAATAACATCATTAATATCTTTTTGACTAACTCAATTTAAGATTGAGTTAGGATTGGTTATTCCAGGGGTATCTAAAATATAGACTCTTCGGTATTTAATTTGATTAATATTTAGAGTGGTATTTAAATAAGGGCTAATAGTAATGTCTAAATCAATTTTTTTATTTAATAAACTATTAATTAATGAAGATTTACCAACATTTGTTTTACCAATGAAAATTGATTTCTTTCGATCAATATGAGTCACATCTTCAATTTCTTTATAAATTCTATTCAAGTTTTTTCTTTTTAAAGCAGAAGCAAAAAAGATTTTGTTATATCTAAAATCATACTCTTCAAGCAGTTTTAAAATATTTTCTTCAGTTGTAGAAACATCATATTTTAATGGAAGACAATCCATTTTATTAAAGATAATATTCACATCTTTATCTTTAAATTCAGTCATAAGTGAATTTTTTAAATCTAAAATATCAACAACTAAAAATATTTGATGTTTACCTAAATCAATATTTTTGATAACATCTTCAACTAATACTGATGAATCATTTTTGGTAACTATTAATTTATTATAGTTTTTAATTGAAAAGCATCTTTGGCATAAGCGTTTTTTTTCATCAATATTATTTGGAATATATCCTAAGGAATTAACATTATCATTTAGAAAAACTCCACACCCTTTACACTTAACTTTATATTCCATTATTTAATTTCATCCAAATCATTTTTACTATTTAAATAAGTATATTTGATAACTTTATTTTAACCATTATTAAAGATTTTGCTATCGACACATATGTATATATTACCTTTATTATAAAATATTAAAAATAAAAGATTACATTGAAATCTATATGATAAAAAAATCCCTTGATACATTAAGGGATTTTTTAAAAATTATTAAACTAATTAAACTTTAATTTTATTGTTTAATATGATACTTTTTTTTGATTTAATAGAAAATATTTTCAAATTTCTAATTGATCAAATAATTATTGGCACAAAAGTAAGTGGCATTAAGTATATTGCTCAGTCGCAATATTGATTACCAATAATAGCTAAAGATGCCATTACAACAGCAAGTACTATTGAAACTATAAGTGTTTTTTTGTTCATTTTTATTCCTTTAATTTTTTTATTATTTCTCGACTTGTTTTACCCATTAAGTCACGGATTTTATCATGGTGATGATTTTCAGATTCGATATCTTTTCTAAAAAAGAATATCGTTAATAACTGAATATAATCAATAAATGCAATTTCATCATTTTTTAAAAAATTAACAACACTATCAATATCTGATGAGTTTATTTTGCCCATAATTGGCCCAAAATGAGCTTGTTGCATTTTTCTTGTTTCTTCAACTCTTGCATTAGAAATTAGCAATTCAACAGCCTGATCTAATTTAACTTTTTGTTCAACTGGTAAATTACTATAATATGATTCATCTTCTAAAGATTTTTCAATAAAAGTAATTCTTAATTCATTAGTATTTAAAACTTCTAAAAAAAGTTTTCTACATAAATCAATATTTTCTTTAAAATTATCCATTAATATCATCCTTTCACATAATAGTTAAATTCATTATATATCAAAAATTATAAAATAATTTTAAATTTTATATATCTTCTGGATAACTTTCCTTATTTAGTAAATATTCATCTAAATAAACTTGTTCAATTGCCTTCTTTTTTAAATCACTAGGAATTGTTTCTATTTTACTATTTATGTATGTATTATCAATATATAAAATATTAAATATGAAATCATCTTGATAAATAATAGTGTTTAAAACAGTTTCTTTTTTCTTATGAATGTCGATTAAAATATTTTTTGGTTCATTATATCTTTTAGTTAATTTTAACTCTTCTATTTTAATCTTCTTAAAACTTTGATTAGTAATCAATAAAAAATGCTTTTGATTATCAAAAGTAACATATGATCTTAATTCATCATCATCTTTTAATTTAATGGCTTTTATACCCATGCTGCTTTTATTAGTAATAGCTATTTCATCAATTAAATATTTTGAATAAAAGCCATTTTTTGTAAAAACAATGATTTCTTTTTCTTCATTTTGAATTGATGCTGAAACAATTTTATCAGTAGCATTTTTAAAGTTAACAATATTACTTGATTTAGCATTAGTAAAGAAAGTTAAACTTGATACTTTTAATCTTTTAATAAACCCGTCTTTAGTCATAATAATAATTATTCGATCATCACTCATTAAGTTTGAAACATTAAAACTATAAATTATTTTTTCATTTTCATTTAAAGAAACATAATTACTTAAATGTGTTCCTAAATCTTTATATTTAGAAGTTTCGATTTTAAAGACCGGAATATTAATATATCTACCATGTGAAGTTATTAAGACGATTTGATCTTGACTATTTGAACAAAACATATTGATTAAAATATCACCTGTTTTTAATGAATATGAATTATAAATAGAAGAATCAATGGATTTTTTAGTTGTTGATTTAATATATCCATCTCGAGTAATCATTAAATAATAATTTTTGTTTTCTAAAAGATCACTACTTTCAAGAACTATTTTTTCAATTTCATTTTCAATTACAGTTCTTCTTTTATAGCCAAACTCCTCATCAAATTTTCTAATTGTTGCTTTTAATTCGTTTTCTTGAATTTGCTTGTCATTAAGCAATAATTCTAATTGGCTAATTTTTTCATTTAAATTTTTTAATTCTGTTCTTAAATCTGAAATATCAGTTGATGTTAACTTATATAATCTTAATAAAACAATTGCTTCAGCTTGATTATCAGTAAAGAAGAATTTATTAATTAAATTCTTTTTAGCATCTTCTTTATTAGTACTAATTCTAATTAATTCAATAATCTCATCTAAAATTGAAACAGCTTTAATTAAACCTGAAACAATTTCTTTTCTTTTGAAGAATTTATTAAGATCAAATTGATTTCTCTTAATAATAATATTAATGGCATGTTTAATAAATTTTTCAATGGCAATATCTAAAGGCATTAAAACTGGTGATTTATTATCAATGCAAACAAAGTTTTGATTATATGTTATTTGTAGTTGCGTAGCTTTATAAAGAAACTTTTTATAAATATCAAATGATTTTGATTTATCAATATCGATAACAATATTAATACCATTACGATCAGATTCATCTCTTACTTCTAAAATTCCTGAAATTTTATTGTTAATAATAATATCATCAATTGATCTGATGATATTTGCTTTATTAGTTTCATAAGGAATTTCTGTAACAACTAATTGGTTATATTTTTTATCTTTAAGTTCTTTATCAATTATTTTTGCTCTAATGATAAATTTACCTTTACCAGTTTTATAAGCATCATAAATTCCACTTAGACCTTGAACAATACCACCAGTTGGAAAATCTGGTCCTTTAATTATTTTCATAATTTTTTCAATCGAAGCATTTTTATTATCAATACAATAAATAATTGCTTGAAAAACTTCTGAAATATTCATTGGTGA
Organism: Candidatus Mycoplasma liparidae; assembly: GCA_009884515.1. Classification (GTDB taxonomy): domain Bacteria; phylum Bacillota_I; class Bacilli_A; order Mycoplasmatales; family Mycoplasmoidaceae; genus Mycoplasma_L; species Mycoplasma_L liparidae. The sequence goes on from RHHX01000002.1 coordinate 329,195, forward strand.
AATATTAGTAGCAAACCCAGCAGCAATACCAGTTGCTCCATTTACTAAAAGATTAGGAAATAATGCTGGCAGAAATACTGGTTCAATTTCTGAATCATCAAAGTTATTAATAAAATCAACTGTATTCTTTTCAATGTTATTTAACATTAAAGTACATATTTTACTTAATCTTGTTTCGGTATAACGCATAGCAGCAGCATTATCACCATCAATAGAACCTTTATTACCATGCATATCTAATAGAGGAATGTTATTTTTTCATTCCTGGCTCATTCTAACCATAGCTTCATAAATAGATGAATCACCATGTGGGTGATATTTACCAATAACTTCACCAACAGATCTTGCTGATTTTTTATATTGTCGATCATGAGTTATTTTTAAAGAATTCATGGCAAATAAAATTCTTCTTTGAACTGGTTTTAAGCCGTCTCTAATATCTGGTAAAGCTCTTTCTTGAATAACATATTTCGCATATTTACTATAACCTTCATTAATTATTTCATCTAAGTTTTTAATGATGAATTTTTCATTATTTATAGCCATTAAAAATCCTCGTCAGAATTAAAATTAATATTTTTTTGAATTCATTCTTTTCTTGAAGCAACATTATCACCCATTAATGTTGAAACTTGTCTTTCAGCTAATACAGCATCAGTAATTGTTACTTTAATTAGTTTTCTAGTTTCTGGATTCATTGTTGTATCTCATAATTGATCAGCATTCATTTCTCCAAGACCTTTATATCTCTGAATTTCATAATCATTGTATTGTTTTTTTATTTCATTAAGTTCTGAGTCTGTTCATGCATATTGAAATTGTTTATTTTTTTTATTAGAAATTTTATATAACGGTGGAAGTGCAATATAAATATGACCATTTTCAATTAGTTGTTTCATGTATCGATAAAATAATGTTAATAATAAAATTTGAATATGAGCACCATCATTATCAGCATCAGTCATAATAATAACTTTATGATACTTTAATTTTGAAACATCAAGATTTTTAAAAATTCCAGTTCCAAGACATGCAATAATTGTATTAACTTCTTCATTTTTTAAAACATCAAGAACCCGAGTTCTTTCAGTATTAATAACTTTCCCTTTTAAAGGAAGAATTGCTTGGTTTTTTTTATTTCTACCAAGTTTAGCGCTTCCACCAGCAGAATCTCCTTCAACTAAAAATATTTCAGTATTTTTTGGATTTTTATCTTGGCAAGGTGTTAATTTACCTGAAAGTGTTCGTTCGGGTTTATTACTTTTTATTTTTTTAAAAGCTTCTCTTGATTTTCTAGCGTTTTCTCTAATATCCCTAACTTCGCAAGCTTTATTGATTAAAATTGTTGCTGCTTTTCTATTTTCTTCAAATCAAAATTTTAGTTGTGTTTCACAAACTTTTCGAACAGCTTCTTTAGCTAATGGAGTATATAACTTACTTTTAGTTTGACCATCAAAGCTAATTAAAGCCTCTGGAATTCTTAATGAAATAACTGCAGCAATAGATTCTCTTACATCTGATGAATCGAATTTTTTATCTTTAGCTTTAAAGATGTTTCACTTTTTACCATACTCATTAAAAACATCAAGTAAACTGGTTTTAAAACCAGTTTCATGACTTCCCCTTCAATTGTTTTAATTGAGTTAGCAAATGAAATAATTTTTTCAGAAGGATCATTACAATATTGCATTGCAATTTCAACTTCAATACCATTGAAAGAATTTTAAATAAATAATCGGTGATGTTTTTTCTTTATCTTGATTAATGTATTTAACAAATTGAATAATTCGTTTTTCTGTGTAGAAAGTAATTTTATTATTATTAATTTCACCATTAAAAAAAAAAAAGAAGTTTCTGTTAATCGATCTTTAATTACTTTTAGATCAAATTTAACTCTTTCAAAAATTGATTTATCTGGTTTAAAAATAACAAGAGTAACTGTTTTATTGGTTGTTCCTATTTTAATTAATTTTTAAATGGTTTTACTACCGCCATTAATAAATTTGGTTTCTCAAATTTCTTTATTTTGATAAACTCGACATGTTAAATATTCACTTAATGCATTAACAACACTTGAACCAACTCCATGTAATCCACCTGAAATTTGATAAGTATTACTATCAAATTTACTACCAGCATGAAGATTAGTAAAAACTGTTTCTACAGTTGAAATATTTGTTGTTGTGTTAATTCTAGTTAGAATTCCTCTGCCATTGTCTGAAATTTCAATTGAATTATCTTTATGGATAGTCAATTTTATTTCATTACAATAACCAGCTAAAACTTCATCAACAGCATTATCAAAAATTTCTCAAACAAGATGATGTAACCTTTTGCATCTATTGATCCAATATACATTCCAAGTCTTTTTCTAAATGCTTCAAGACCTTGAAGAACCTTTATATTATCTGCACTATAACTCATGATTAACACTCATTTTTCTATTATAATTATAAATTAAAAGAAATACTTTATCAATAAAAATTATTGATAAAAATTAATCTATAAAAAAGACATAAAATTAATTTTATGTCTTTTTTTAGATTTAAACTATTTGAATAAATATTCTATTCTTCGTCATTTTCAATTTCTTTTTAATTTTTTATCACTACTAACAATAGTAATTTATTTTATATTTCCTATTCTTTTAATATATGGTGAATATATTAGTTTTATAAATTTTTTATCATTACTTATATTGCTGTTTATATGTTTTTTTCTCTTATTGTGAGTTGATGCTTGATCTTTAAAATTACTCTGATTTCTCAATATTAATCACTTATTATATTTTTCAGAATAAATTGAAAAAATGATTATCTCATCTGCATATGATTTATTAATAAATTTCTTAGTTAATATTTTATCTTTTTCAGAAATTCTTCCAGAATATCTTATAAAAAATAACTCTATAGAATTTTCATCTATTATATATATTGTATTAGACTGAAAATAGGTTATTTCGTTTAAATCATTAAATACTTTATTAGTTTTTTATTTCAAAAAAATATTTTGAAAATTGTCTAAATTTTCGTTCTTTTAAATCTTTTTTTGTACCTGGAATAAAATAATAATAATTAATATTATTTATCTTTTGTATTTTAACACAAATAAATGGTCTGTTTTTTGTTAGAGGATAACTGAAATAATTATTAATTTTATTTGCATTTAGTCAATATATATTTTCTAAACACACTTTTTTATTCATAATAATTAATTTTTCCCTTTTTTAAAATTGATTAATTGTTAATTACTAATTAACTTTAAGAAAGGAGGTACACAAAGCATTGAAGGTTAATATTAACGGTTACTTTTTAATTTTTATATTCACACTGTACCAAATGCTTATTCAATTAAAGAACAAAATTGATTAAATTTCTACGTTTTTTCCTTCTATATAAGAGTAAAATAAAAAAAATCTCTATTACTTAAATATGTATTACATTTTTTATAAAAATTAAAATAATAAGATAAATTTAGAGTAAAAACATATTTTGACAATAGATTGAATTAAATTTGATTTTGATATTTGTTTGAAAACATCATCAAAACTTTTTAGCTAATTTTTAAGTGAATCTTGAAATATATTAAGACTGCTAAAATAGTTAAATATGTCACTATTTGTTATATGTGGTGATAATTATTATTGATAAAAATTAATCTATCAAAGAAAAAGGACATAAAATTAATTTTATGTCCTTTTTTTATATATTTTTAAACTATTTGAATAATTATTCTATTCTTTGTTGTTATCAATATCCTTGTCACTATCAATATCTTTGTTGTTATCAATATCCTTGTCACTATCACTATCTTCATCGCTTTTAGAAAAATGTTCATCTTTATCAATTTTTTTCTGAGCACTTTTACTCAATTTTCATATTTTACTAGTTCCTTCATCACTACCACTACCAGCAGTATTTCTTTTATATAAGAAGAAGCTTGCACCAGCAACTGCTAAAATAACTAATATTGAACCTAAAGTAATTCCTACAATAAGCAACGTATTTGAAGATTCTTTTACAGATGTTACAGGTGGTGGAAATTTATCAGTAACATAAGCATTTACATAATTTTCAAGTGGTTCAAGAGCAACAGGACCATTTCTTAAAATTAAATCAAATAATCCCTCAGTATTAGCTTTTGTTGTAACTGGGTCATTTAGATCAAGGAATAATTTTCCTGGATTTGCTTGTTCATAATTATATGTTGCATCAACATATGCATTTTCAATAATTTCAAGTCCAGTTGTATATGAAGTAGCTTGAGCAACAAAACCTAAATATCGGTATGATTCTCTACTAATATCACCAAACCCAAGTGCTGAATTTTCGCTCATATATGCTCTTTGATCATTTATAGAAAGTCCGGTTCCTATTTGACCAGAACCATTTCCAGTTTGAGAACCAGCATCAAGATATAATCTCATTGCTCTAAGTTGTCTTTCATTTAAAAAACCAAAGTATTGTAATGCTTCATATAATACTTGTGATTGTTTACCAGTAGAATCACCATAAACACCATTATCAAACTGATGATTGTCTGTATTTTGAGTTGCTAATTGAATTGATGTTCCATTAGCTCCAAATTTAGGTAAAGTTAATCTTTCAAGTTCGCTATTTGAATTACTACTTGGAAAAGTAATTGGACTAACATCACCATAAACATTAATTCTAGTTGCTAAAAATTCTGTAAATAATGCTCAACCTTCAGTATAAGCTGTGCTGCTAATTGATGGTGCATTTGGAGCTGATGGATAAGTATTAGCATAAGCAAATTGAAAACCATGTCCTGGAACAGCTTCATGTGTTGAAAGTGATGAAACACTTCATTTTTGTAAACCAAAATATGGATCAACATCTAAATAGAATACTGGTTGTAAGTATGGTGTACCATTATGAATTGGTCTTTCAGAACCTTCATAAGCAGCACCACCAGTGCCGGTTTTTAAAATATAATCATAACTTACATTTTTAAATAATTTTGAAAAATCTGGTTGAGTACTTTCTTTATATTTTAAATAACTATTAATTGAGTGTGTTGCTCCAATATAAGCTTCATCACCATTAATACCACCTGTAATAATAGGTTTTTGGATAGGAAGAGCAGCTTCTCATTTATCATATAAATTACCAGCATGGCCAATATTTGTAGGAGCAAGAAGTTCTGGTCCCCCTAATGTGTTTCTTGTATCAATAGATATGCTTACTAAAGGAAGAGGTTGACCAGGTTTGGGTGGATTTCAAGGTTCTTTTACTCCAAGAGTGTCTAACTTAACAATATTTGTATATGATGTTAGATTCCCTACTGCTGGGTCGGTAGAGACAACAGTAGCAGTTTGATCTGGTCTTTTATCTCTACCATAAAATCATTCTTCATTATTTAATCATAGGAAGAAATTTTTTAAATCAATACTACCATTAGTCTCTCTAATAGCAAATGTTATATTTTCAGCAGGTTTAGGACCATATCCATCAGGATCATAGTCAGCTTTTGGAACTCATACTGTGTTCTTATTACCAGTTTTGATTTCTGCAACAATACTTGCGATTTCACCCATTCTTTGGGTAATAGTTAAAACTTTATCTTTGCCATCTTTAACTAAACTAGCAGCGGTTAAATTATTATCTGTAGTTCTTGTTGCAACCATATATTCATAAATAGCAACCCCATCTAGTGAATTTCTAGAAAAACCAATACCAACATCTTTAACATCTAATTCAGTAGGAACAAATCCCATTCCAGAAAAACCAGGAAAAGCATTTTCATCTGTAGCTAGTGAATCAACCTTTAAAGAATATGCATCGGGATTAACTTTAGTTAATCCATAATAAGTTTTTGGAGTAGCAGCTTGTGTAGTAGTGTCAAATCAATATTCACCCATTATAAAACTTAAAAATTTATCAAAAAAAGCTTGTGCTAAATCTATTTTTGTTTTTAATATATCTTTTTGAGCAGTTGTTGCTTGAGTAGCTGCATCAATAATTGTATCGATTCCTGGATCTTGTAAATATCCTAAATTTGCAAATAAAGCAATTCTAGTTCCATCAACATCAACAAAGGTACTATTAAATACTTCCAATGGATTTTTTTCTAATTGCAATAATTCTTTACTAATAATTCCATACTCTGATGTTGATGTAAAACCACCAAATAAACTTTGTAAAAACATTTTTAAATAAATTTGACTAAAGTTAACACCATCAGCTAATCCTAATTTTAGATTAGCAACTAAATTGTCCATATGAGCTACATATTCATCAATATTATCTATTCTTGCAGTAATGTCATTTAAAGCGCTAGTTTGACTTTCATTAATAATAGGTTTCATTAAATTTGTCTTTAATGAAAAAATATTTTCACTTTCTTGATTTTCAAAAGCATCAAGAATACCACTACCATTATCACCTAAATAATATGATTTAGCATTCAATCCCTTAATAACAGTTTTATATCTAGCAACAATACTTTCACCAATAATTTTTCCATCAACGGTAATAAAGTCTTTCATTGCAGTGTTTAAGATTGTTATATATTTATTATAGATAGGTAAAATATCTATAGCAACTTTTTCATTTCAAAGACCATAACGGTTAGTATCAATTAGGTTAATTGCAGCTGTTAATTGATTATTAATTTCACTAACTTTAATAACTTCAGTTTGAGCACTTCTAGCATTTCTTTCATAATTTAAATTTCCATAATTAGCTGATGAGTTGTTATTCGTAGCACCTGCAATAATCATCGGAATTACAATACCACCTGTCATTCCTAAAATAGCTGCTATCATTGTTGAATTCAACAATATATTTTTAAATTTTTTGTTCATAATATAATCTTTCTAATAGAATATAAACCAATACATTTAAAAACAATGCAGTGGCTTACTTCTGTAATTTTATTATAATAAATATTAGAGGCAAAAAGATATAATATTTATTCTTTTTTTATTATCTTTGAATTATTTATTTTATATTTCCTATTCTTTTAGTATATGGAGAATATATTAATTTTATAAATTTTTTATCATTATTTATATTAATGTTTATACGTTTTTTTGTTTCTTTTTTTCTTTTATTGTTAGTTGATGCTTGATCTCTGAAATTACTTTGATGCAATAATATTAATCATTTATTGTATTTTTCAGAATAAATTGAAAAAATAATTATTTCATCTTCGGATGATTTATTAATAAATTTCCTAGTTAATCTTTTATCTTTTTCAGAAATTTTTCCAGAGTGTTTTATAAAAAATAATTCTATAGATTTTTCTTCTATTATATATATTATATTAGACTGAAAGTAAGTTAATTCGCTTAAATCATTGAATACTTTATTGATTTTTATTTCAAAAAAATATTTTGAAAATTGTTTAAACCTTCGGTCTTTTGAATTTTTAGTTGTACCTGAAATAAAATAATAATAATTAATATTATTTATCTTTTGTTTTTTAACACAAATAAATGGTCTTGTTTTTGTTAAGGGATGATTAAAATAATTATTAATTTTATTTGCATTTAGCCAATATATATTTTCTAAACACACCTTTTTATTCATAAAAATAATTTTTCCTTTTTTAAAATTGATTAATTGTTATATTACTAATTAACTTTAAGAAAGGAGGTACAACAACATTGAAGGTTTAATATTAACGGTTACTTTTTAATTCTTATACTCACACTGTACCCAAATGTTTATTCAATTAAAGAATAGAATTGATTAAATTTCTGCATATTTTCCTTCTATATAAAAGTAACACAAAAAAATATTTATTACCTAAAATGTATTACATTTTTTGTAATAATTAATTTTAAATATTTCAAAAAAATTTCTAAATAACTTGAAAATAAAGAGATGAATAAAGATTATTATTTTATAAGAAAATTCAATTGGAAATTAATTCACTTCTCTTGTAATTTACAATATCTTGTCATAAATGTATGTAAAATAAATATTTTTTAATTTTGTTTATAATTTTAAGAAATTTAATTTTTAAAAAATAGGTATTTATGGGAAAAATTCAAAATGTTAAAATAAATTTAGAATCGGATTATATTCCGACAATGGATTGAATGAAATTTGATGGTGATATTTGCTTAAGAACAGTATCAGAGCCTGTTACTAAATTAACTCAATCTGATACTGAAATTATTAAAAAAATGGTTAAATATGTCAATACTTGTTATAGTGGTGAAAGTGATAAATATCAACTTAAAGCTGGGATTGCCATAGCAGCACCTCAACTTGGTTTAAATAAAAGAATTATCTATATTCGTTTCAATGAAAGAAATATAGAACATAAATATTTACTTATTAATCCAAAAATAATTGCTAAAAGCAATTACAGTTCTTTTGTTGAAAATGGTGAAGGCTGTTTAAGTGTTAAAAAAGATGTTAAAGCTAATATCGAAAGAAACTATAAAATCATTGTTGAAGGATATGATTTAATTAAAAATAAAACGATTGAAGTTGCTGCTAATGAATTATTATCAATTTGTTTTCAACATGAAATTGATCATTTAGATGGAATTTTATACATTGATCGAGTTAGTAAGAAAAAACCATTGTATGTTAATTCATCATGATTTAAAGTTTAAGCTGTTCTAACTAAAGCATTTCTACTTTTTTCTTTGATTTTAAAATATGTTCAAGGAGCGAGAATAAACGAGAAGTTAAAAATTAATAAAAGAACTTTAAAAATATTACCCAACATAATTTTATTTTTAAATCATCATTTCAATATTTATTTATGATCATGAAACTAGTGTTATAAAGCGTTTCAAAAACAATAAATAGTAATGGAATAATCATAATAGTAATCGTTGTAATATCAACGATTTTTTCTTTCTTAGTACAATTTTTTAAGTTTGCTCCAATTGGTAATAATAGAATTGAAAAAATAAATACCGAGGATCAATTGATCAGTAAATCATTAAAACTTAATAAATTATTGACGTTTTCATTTATTAATCCATAATTTGAAAAATTAAAGAAAGCAAAAGTGCCAATTAGTGATAAGGGAATGAAATAAATTAGTGTTACTAAATAAGATAACAAACTGCCATTATAGGGATTTACTGAACTTGAATTATTAATTTTAAAATATTTTTGAACTCAGTTAGGTTTATTTTTATCAAAATATTGAATTTCATATAATCTTGAACACATAATTGCATTTAGATTAAAGTTACCAAGTGCTGAACCAATTATTAATCAGTTAGCTGTTTTAATAATATTGGGATTAGCGCTGTTAGTTAAATTGCCATTAAATGCTGCTATTAAAAAAAATGACATAATAATGTTAATTAAAACAAGGGCAATCATTCCGAATAAAATCACATATTTAATTTTATGAGGTTCTTTCATATCAGAATGCATATTAGCTACTTTATAAAAGCCATCATAAACAAAATATATTGATGGAATTGATGCTAATAAACCAATGTATGGACTATTTGCTAATAAAGGATTGGAATTAACAATATTATCATTAGGAACTTCATCTGGATAAACTTGAAAAATACCTAAACCTTCTGTTGCTAAAACATAAATTCCGTAAATAAGTACAAAAAGAATTGGAAGAATTTGAGTAAAAATAAAAATCTTATTTGTAAACTTTGTGGTGTTTATTCAAGTTCCTCCTGTTAGTTGAATAACAGTAATAGCAGCAATCATAATAAAAAATATTTCATATCATTCAATATCAATTCAACCAATAGCATTAATAAAGTCAATAACAACATAAAAAATTACCCCAAATTTAATAACAGGGATATAATACAAAATAATAAAATTTTTAATAGTCTTTACTAAAGTTGGTTTATTGTGTTGATCAACCCAAGCAAGCATTCCAAGATTAGATGTTTTAGAATTTCTAACAGTTCTTGCTAAAGAAATTCCGAATAATAAAATTCCAATTGAAGAAAGAATTCAAGAAAGAATTAATAATAATAATGAGTTTCAATTAAGTGCTAGTATCTCAGAATTTTTAAAAAAAATTCCGGTACCAATACTTCCCATAATTAAAATAAGAGTAGCTAATAATAAAGACATCTTATTGTTCTTTTTAAACATAATGTGGCCTTATTTAAAGATTTGAATAAAAAAAGAAAAGTTTAACTTTTCTTTCGATTGTATTAATTTGGAGCAGATGAGGGGAATCGAACCCCCGTATCAACCTTGGCAAGGTTGTGTTCTACCATTAAACTACATCTGCATCAATATTATTATAATATAAATACCTATTTATATTTAAAAAGGAGTTTTAACTATTTGTGTTTTGTAATTTTTAATTATTTTATTTATAATATAAAATACTAAGAATGGAGTTTTTGAAATGAGTAAAATAAATAATGGCACTTTTAGATGAATAACTGAAGCTGTTAACTTAACAAAAGAATCATATCCTAAAATTGTGGCAAAGTCACAATTTAAGGCTCCTTTTGAATGAGTAATCTTTTGAAAAATTAACGATAATGAAACTAAAGGAATAAATTATGCCTATAATTTTGAAATCGAATTATTAAGATTTTTTAAAAGAATAAAAAAAATTGAAGATCAAAATGTTTGAGAGGCTTTACTTGAATTATCTAAATTTCACTTAGATACAAAGATTTATCCTGATATGCATTTAAATTTATTTAATAACAGAATCATTAGTAATTACTATGATGGTTTAATTAAAGAAAATCAATCTATTATTTATAAAACACTATTTGATATGATTTGTTTTAATGTTTTAGATGAAGCTGATTTAAGAGATATTGAAGACAACCATTTTAGTATTTTTAATATTGATGAAAAAAAACCTTGAAAAGAATATTGATTAGATAAAGACATCATTAATGATGAAATCAGTTTTATAAAAGTTATTAAAGAATTAAAGAATTTATTAAGAACTCATAATGTTTTAATCAATAGTAATTTTAAAATAAAAAATAGACCTGATTCAAAAGAAAATATTATTAAAACATTAACTAAATTAAAAGTTCTTTTTAATAAAAGTTTCATTGATGAATTAAAAAATTCTCAATTAAAAATTACTAATTAATTAGTATAAAATATCATGTAAAAATTGCAAATAATTCGAGATTATTTGCAATTTTTTATTATTTATTTAAGAAAGTAATTTAAAGAAATCCTGTATATTGAGCAATAAAATGAAGTAATTCCCTGTTTTTATCAAAACTGATTATAATATTATTTTAAATTTTATTAAATATGGAGAAAATGTTTTTATGAAAAAAAAATTAAAAGTTTTTGAAACATTTTCAGGAATAGGATCACAACATAAAGCACTTGAAATATTAAAAAACTTTTTTGATTTTGATTTTGAAATTTCAGCTACTAGTGAATGAGATATTGATGCTATTATTGCTTATGCAGCAATTCATTATCCTAATTATTTAAAAGATGTTAAAAGTGTTAATGATGAAGAAATTAATGCTTATTTAAATCAATTTGCATTTTCTAAAGATGGAAAACATTTAATTGATATTAAAAATGTTTTAAAACTTGAAAAAGAATGGGCATATTAGTCAATTGGGTGAGAAAGTAGTATAATAAACAAGATGAACATGGGTAAATTTTAATGGAAACTAAAATTAAATCAATAATAAACGATGTTAAAATTGTTTGAATAGAAAGACAGAACAACCTAATTAAAATATATAAAATAAATAAAAGTGGAGGTGAAGCTCGCAAATTATCTGGTCAGTTAACTGAAGTAGTTTTAGAAACCATAATAAATGGAATTAATAAAGAATTTGATATAAAAATAAATTCTTTAATAGGTAGTAAGGATTATTTAGAAGTTACTCTTATTTATGGAGAGAGAAAAATAATATGCAAAAATATACAAGTAGATAGACATCTATTTCACAACAATAAACGATTAGGTTTTATTGAAAACAAAACTTATTTAGATGCTTGCTATTATGATAGAGCCCTGGCTGATTTTAAAAAAATAATATTTGCTTTAAAACAAAAAAACAATAACAATATAGAAGATCTTAAATTTATAGTATTTTCAGGTCAAAATGCAATTAGTGACGACAAGCAAGAGTTTTTGGAATTATTCTTTCAGTATGAAATGTATAAGATGGGTGTGAAAATAATAGAAACAAAAATTTTCTATTATTTAAATGAAAAAAAGAGAAATTCTTCAACCCCTATTTATATTGATAAATTTTCTATAGATGAAAATACAATAAAAGAATTTATACTTTATTTGATTTCTCCATTTTTATAAAATCAGAAATTCTTTCACATGCTTTGAGAAAGAAATCCTTATCTTTCTCAAAGCCTACAAAACTTCTATTCGATTTTATAGATGATATAGCAGTTGTTCCTGAACCAAAACAAGGGTCTAAAATTAAGTCGCCTTGATTTGAATAAGTTTTGATTAATCACTCAAACAATGCAATTGGTTTTTGTGTTGGATGATATTTACCTTCGGATTCAGCAGTAATAAAATATTGAACACTACGTGGGTACCTATTTCCATTTTCATTTTTTACATGAATTGCTTTAGTTTGCTTTGCATAAGCTAAAGAATCTCTAACAGCACTTCCTTTATCATAAGGAGCTCCTTTTGTCATTTGCGGATTATAAATACATTGTTTTTTGTAAAAAACAACTATATCTTCGTGTGTTCTCATTGGTTGTTTCTTAGCATTTAAATAACCTGTGCTTTTCGATTTTTCTCAAACAAGAGTATATTTAAAATCAGGATAATTAGATGAGATTAAAAAACTTGTGAAAGGTTGAGCTGCAGTAGACACTATAGGTTTATTTTGTTCAAGTATTGATTTGGTTTTGTTTCAAAAAGAATCAAAATCTCAAACCTTATCTCAACTATTTCTTTTATTTAATGTTCCATAAGGAAAATCAGTTATTATTGCTGAAATATTCATTGATTTTAATTGCTCAATATTTGCATGGAAAAAATCTCTATTAAAAAGAGTTATTACATTTTCTCCAATCTTAAAAACTTTTTTTTCCATACTAATCACTAATATACCTTTATTTGTTATTTCTAATTTACTTTTAAATAATTTTTATTTATTCGATTTTTTATTTAACTATGAAAGTTATTTACATTTTGAATATGATAGTTAATATTATCATCATTTTCTATTACTGGTAATTTCTTTATTTATGATTATTAGAATTATGTTTAGATAACATCTTATATTCAGACATAATTTGTTTAGAGAACCTATAATACTCTTTTATCACCATCAGTAATTATTTTTGAGTTATCTGGGATTATAGTAATTATAATAAAGAGTTAGATTTTAGCTTACCAAAACCAACAAAATCAAGTGATATATTCTTTATTCTATCTATTTTGCAGTTAGTTATACATATGTTATATTTAAATAATCCGACACTCTCTTTAAAATGTGAAAAATATCCATGAGTTGTTGCTCTTTTAACAATACCATTATTAAATTTACCTTTATTATATATTTTCTAAAATAAAATTCATCCATTTCTATTAATCCTGTAATTGAATTCGTAGATTTTTTGTTATTAATTAAAGTAGAAGAAGAAAATTTCTTACAATCATAACACTTATATCTTTGTTGTTGTTTTCTTTTATCATTTTTATGAAATTTAATTAATCCACAATTAATACAAGAATTAATAATATTATTAAACAATATAGAATTAAGTTTATATAATAAAATTTGAGTTTCTTCTTTTGAAACAAATCTTATTATATCTAAAATTTGTTCTACTTTTTCTATATTCATATTACTAATAACCTAATATAATTATAGCATAATAATGGAAAATTTATAGCATAATTTTTATTTTTTTTCTTTGTAATAATCTTCCAAAATAGTATCTACAATTCTTGATTTAGTAATATTGTACTTTTTAGCATCATTTTCTACTTTTTTAGCTAATGATCCTCTAATTGAATAATGGACTGATGTTGTTAAATCTTTTTCTTTTTCTTTAAATAATTCTTTTTTAGACATATATTACCTCAAATGTTATTTTTATAGAATAATTATAGCATTTGAGGATTTTAATTAAATTGTTTTATTAAAAAATAAAGAAACAATGGATTGTCATACAATAATAAAAAAGACACATGTAATAATCTTTCCTCAATAGGGAAACCAATACAAATTCAATTACCATGAATATTAAAGTAGTTATGCATTAAATTGTTCCTGTCATTAATTATTCAAAATATTTCTTTTGGATTATCATGAATTGAAATCATATTCAAAAAATCAAGATCTTTTTTATATTTTATATTTTTATTATTTTTTTCTAAAAGTTCTTCAATAGTTTTTAATAGTATTTTTGGATTTCTTTGATTTTCTTTTATTTTTTCCTTATTTTTATTTAAAAATTGTTCAGTGATAAGTCGTTCATCTAAAAAGCAATTTAAATTAAAAGTGAATAAATTAAATTTGATTGAATCAAATTTCATATAAATATCTTCCAAAATACTTCTAACATCAAATTTTAGTTGTGCTCTTAAAGTTATATCGTTCATATTTTTATTTGCATGATTTCATAATTCTGCAATATAATTCAACCTTAAACTTCAGCTATTTATCATTAATATTCAATTAAAAATAAAAAAGTCTCAATTCTTTTGAAATAAATATTTATTAAAATTTCATTCAGGATTCGAACATACACAGAAAAAATTATCAATTAATGCAGAATTAAAGTTTATTGATATTCCTTTCTGATAATGATCTATATTTTTATTACAAAATTTACAATTATTAATAATCATTGAATTTGAGTTAAGTTGTTGTTCTCTATTAGAATTTTTATTCAACATTTCTTTGAAGAAGTCAGTGTCAATCATTTTTGAGCAAAAAATGTGTCATTCTTTTATAAAACTATTGCAAAATTTAAATCCTGTATCAATTTGTTTTTCTATATTTTTATGAAAGAAATCTAAATTATCTTTATTAATTAGTTTTTCAAAATTTTTTAAATCTATTTTAGCCATAAAATAATTATAATATAGGTTTTGTTTTCTAAAGATGGAAAACATTTAATTGATATTAAAAATGTTTTGAAACTTGAAAAAGAATATAAAACAAGATTATATAAAGCTCATAAAATTACTAATAATATTGGTTCTATATCTGATATTGATGCTCAAACTTTAATCAAAAAAACTGGAAGTATTGATTTAATTACTTATTCATTTTCTTGTCAAGATTTATCTGTTGCCGGTTCTTTCTGAGGGTTTAATAGAGGAATGAAAGAAGAGTCAAATACAAGGTCTTCTCTTCTATGAGAAATTGGCAGATTAGTTAAAGAATTAGATCATTTAAATAAATTACCAAAATTCTTATTATTAGAAAATGTTCCTAATATGATTAGTACTCGACATATTAATGATTATAAAGTTTGAAAGAAACATTTATTAAACTTTAATTACAAAACAAAAACATATGTTTTAAATGCTAGACATTTTGGTATTCCTCAAAATAGAAAAAGAGTTTATGCTATTTCTATTTATGATCCAAAAAATCAAATTCAAATTGATGATAATTTAGAAATTATCTCAGATAAAACAAATATTTTATTTCCGATCGAAATAAAATATCAAAATAGAATAACCCCCCCCTTAATCTTTTAAACGACATCATTAAAAATGATTATTCTATTAAAAAATATTTAGAAGAAGCAAAATTATCAACTCCTAATAGAACACCTTCTCGTTTGAGAATGTTTACTGATAATTACAAACTTCTTGAATCTGAAAAATATCAATATACGAGAACAATAACAACCAAACAAGATCGTCATCCTAATGCTGGAACTATTAATCTTGAAGATACTATTCTTGATCGTAATTTAAATGATAATAATAATCATAAAGCTAATTATCGATTCATTACTCCAAGGGAAGCTTATTTGTTAATGGGTTTTTCTAATAAAGATTTTGAAAATGTAAAAAAACAAGCAATTAGAAAAGAAAAAATGTATCAGCAAGCTGGTAACTCTATTGTTGTTAATGCCATACTCCATGTTTTATTATTAATTCAAGAATTATTTAATGATTTGGATGATAAATAAGATGGAAAATATTTATAATAAAATTAATAAAATTTTTTCTTATTATTTTGATGAAAAGAACCTTAATGATTTAGGAATTGATAAAAAAAATACACCTTCAGTTTGAAACGTAGACACTGACTTTATTAAAACTCTTGAAAGAATGAATACTAATTTAGAAAATATTAATGATGATATAGTAAATATAAAAGTTTTTAAAACTGATCAAAATAGATATGAAATGATAATTAATAATAAAATAGTTACTCCTGTTCATTTAAAAAAAAATATCATTAATCCAGTAGCTTTTTCAACAATGAGACAATATTTACAATTGTTTTTATGATTGAATATAATAACCTTTGATGAATTTAAAAAAGGAAATAATTATCAAGTTTTTAGAGCTGCTTCCAATTTTAAATCAGTAATTTATGAGTTCGTTAAATCTAATGAATCAACTATTGAATCAGTTAAACAAATGATTGCTTATAGTATAAAAAGAAATGTAACATCTGTGAGAAACTTAGGCTATACTTTTTTTCTAGCTTTTTTAAATCAACAAAAAATTGATTTTTCTAAAATAGAAGACACTTATAAAGTGGTAACTAAAAAAATGAATAAGGATGGTATAAAATGTTTTGCTTTAGGTGATAAGGATTTTATTGACTATTTTAAACATATTGAAGAAGCAACTACAAAATCTTTAGTTAGTATTTTTAATAAATATGAATTAAATGAATTTATTAATGATTTATTGAACAAAATGGATTCTAAAAATATGTTTTATTCAGATGATGTTGAAGAGCAAATTAAAAGATTTAATTTAGAATCTGAATTAAAAATAGAGAGATCTAGATTAAAACCCAATATTATAAAAAACAGAATTGAATTAAATCTGATAAAAACTGAAAATGATATTTATTCTGATGTTATTGAATTAGAATCAGAATTAATGGATGGATTATCTGCTAAAATTAATGAACTTAATGCTTGTCATATCAAAGAACATAAAACTATCAAAAATGAATTAAGTGACAAAGCAAGATATGAAGAATTAATTCACATAATGAAAGAAACATCTGATCCATATAATGGTATTTTAATGGATTTAAGATACCATAAATATTTTGATCGTTATTTATTTAATTTTGATATTAATGGTGAAATGATTTGATCTAAAAAAGATGAAAAATATTTGTTTGAAGACTTAAAATTTAAAAAAATAAAAATAAATCCAATACTTCTTGAAAATGGAAAAATGAAAGAATATTTAAAAAAGAGAGGCATTTTAAATGCTAGTTCATAAATATTCATAACTAATTAATTTTAATTTTATATAATTTTATAATAATAAATTAATAAGGAAATATTAATGCAAGAAAATTCTAAAAAAGAACTTAATAGTAAAAAAAATAATAATGAAATTGCTCAACTTAAAAATAAAATAAATCAGTTGAAAAATTCTAACATTATTACTTATGTAAAACAAGAAAAAATAAAAGAATGTGAAGATGAATTATATAAATTAGAATTTTCTAATAAGATTCAAAATCCAATTCAAAAAAATAATAAAATAAATCCTAAAAAACAACTAAATAAAGAATTAAATGCATTAAATGATTTACATAAAAATAAACAGCCTAATACGAATAAAAAACAAATTCAAAAAGATAGTAAGTTAAATATTCAAAAACAATTTAATAAGGAATTAAGTACATTAAAAATTGAACTAAAAAAGATAACCAAAAGTAATGAACTTTTGAAAAAGGAAAAAATTAATTTAAAGGTTCAGATTGATGATTTGAAATCTCTTAATCAAAAGCAAGCAGATAGAATTAAAGATATATCTAATATTAATTTAAAAAATATCAATTACTTAAAGAAAAACTTTAAATATTTTTTATATTGAAACTTTTTACAATCTCATTATAAACTTAAACAAGATGATTTATTAATACCTCAAAAACTTGAAACATCAAAATATAAATTCTTTTTAGCGTTAAGAGAATTTTTATCAACCTATAGAGCAAACTTACATGTTAGAGATAATAATTTTTATATTATGAAAGACGTTATTGAAGGTGTTTTAAAGTTTAATGATGATGATCAAAAGAAAATTATTGTTGTTTTAAATAAAATAGCTCATGCGAATGATTCATTTATCTTAAAAGACAAAGATAAAAAATTTATTAAAGATTTTTTTACAGAAGAAAATTATCTTTTATTCTTTCCTAATACTAAAGAACAAAAGATTACATTTAAAGAAGATCATTATGAAGTATTAAGAAGTTATTATGTTAACCCTTCTAGTTCTATTACCTTATTTTCTCCTATTAAAAAGAATATTAATATTAAAAAAAATAATTTCCATTAATATTTTTAATTAACTTTATTACTATCTAAATATCTTTGCAAAATAATCAACGAACTTACTTGGTCAATAATTTTTTTTCTCTGTGAAGATTTAATATTAAAATCCATTAATGATTCAGCAGCTTGTTTAGTTGAATAATTTTCATCAATAAAAGCAACATTGATATCTTTAAAAGATGCTTTTAAAGATAAAGCAAACTTTTCAGATCTTAAAGAACTTTTTGTATGAGTGTTATCATTCATATTTTTTGATATACCCAAAACAAAAGTATCAACTTGATAATCATAATCTTCAAGAACTTCTTTTAATTTAACAATAATTCTATTAAAGTCATTTTCATTAAAAGTAAGGTTGCAAATAGGTGTTGCAAATTCATTGTTATAAGAACTGATACTAATACCGCAACTCTTACTACCAAGATCAAGACCTATTTTACGATAAATTTTTAAACTCATTATTAATACTTGCTTCAATTTCCTTTAATCTGGTTATTTCATTACTTCCACCTTGAACGTAATTAAATTTTCCTCCACCTTTACCATTAAATTGCTCATTGATGATTTTTATCGTTGAATTTAAATTAAAATTATTTTCTTTAGCATAAACATCATTAACAGCAAAAATATATTTTATTTTATCATCTGTAATGTTTAATAGAGCAATAAACATCGATTTATTTTCATTAATAATTTCACTTAGAGCGGTTCCAATATTTTTAGAATTGAAATTAAAAACTTTAATATTAATAAATTTTTCATTTTTAATTACTTGTTTTTTAATTTCATCAATTTCAAAACTAGTAATTTTTTTATTATTTTCTACTTTTAAGATTTCATATTTACTTTTAATTTTATTTAATTTTTCTAAATTAAGTTCAGATTCTTTTTCAACTAATTTGATTGAATCAATTTCATTAATAAATTCTTTATTAATGATGATAAATTTATTAACTTTATTTTTAATAACATTAAATTCATTATTAATTTCATTTACTTTATTTTTTAAATATTTATCAATAGTATCAAATGAAGTAATAGCGCCCATTCTTCAAGAACCAGCTCCATTAGGATAAAATTCAACTATTTTGAATTGTTCAATATCATTAGTATTGGAAACATGAGTTCCTCCACATAATTCAACACTAAAATCACCCATTTTAATAACTCTTAGTTTACCCTTGATTTTTTTATAAATATCTTCAAAATAAGCTTTAGCACCAATTTCTTTAGCTTCATCTAATGTTAATTTTAGAACATTAACTTCTGTGTTTGAATTAATAATAGTATTAATTCTGTTTTCAACTTCTTTTATTTTTTCATCAGTTAATCTTTCATGATGTTGAAAATCAAAAGTAACTTTAGATGGAGATTTAAATGCACCTTCTTGTTTAATGTTTTTATCAACAAGTTCGCCAAGTGCTGCATGAATCAAATGTTCAACTGAATGATTTCTAGTAACTTTTTTTCTTAGATCTTCATCAATTACTAATTCATATGTTTGATTCTGTTTTAAATTAGCTTGTAGAACATGATGAATATGTTGTTGATTTGGTCCTTTAAAAACATCATGGACTTCATAATTATTAATTGTTCCAAAATCATGTAGTTGTCCTCCACTTGTTGAATAAAAGCATGTTTGATCAAAAATAACATAACCGTCGCCAATTAAATGATCAATAGGTTTAAAATCTTCATCATAAAGTTTAATTATTTTACTTTGTAAAGTATATTTATCATTAATAAAAATTGATTCATCATGTAAATTTAATAATTCACCATTTTGATTTAATAAAGCAATTTTTGATTGATTTGAATTAGAAATTTTTTGATGGTTTGAAAATAACTCATTAAACCCATTAATATCGATTTCAATATTTTTTTCACTAGCTAATTCTTTAATAAGATCAATTGGAAAACCATATGTTTCAACTAACTTAAAAGTAGTGTTTTTATCTAATTTTGATGATTTTTCAATTGCTTCTTCAAATAACTTGATTCCATTAATTAAAGTTTTATTAAAAGATATGTATTCGTTATTTAATAATAAATTCATTTTATTATTATGATCTTTTAAATATGGATAATAATTATTCATATTTTTAATAGTAATAGTAGTTAAATCAGGAAAGATATTTTCTTTAATATCTAATTTATATAACATGACAATAATTCTTCTAATAAGTCTTCTAAGGATATACCCTCTCTCTTTATTAGAGGGAATAGCTCCATCTGCTATAGCAAAACAAATAGTTCTAATATGATCTGAAATAATTTTATAAGCTTGATTGATTGAAGTTTGTTCAGAGTTTTTTTCAGTATCAAAATATGAATTTATTACATATTTCTTTTTTGTGAATTTTTCAATTTCATTAATAATTGGTAAAAATAAATCAGTATCAAAATTTGTTGGTGCAGATTGAGAAATAGCAGTTATTCTTTCAAGTCCAGCTCCAGTATCAATATTTTTTCTTTCAAGTGGAGTATAGTTATTTTCACCATCATTATTATATTCAGAAAAAACAATATTTCAAATTTCAATATATCGATCATTTTCAATATCTTCAAAGAAAAGTTTTTCACCAATATTTTCTGGATCAAATTCAATTCCTCGATCATAAAAAATTTCACTACAAGGACCACAAGGACCAGAACCGACATCTCAAAAATTTCTTTCTCGATTACATTTGATAATTTTGTTTTTATCAATTTTTAATTTTAATCAAAAATTATAAGCATCAAGATCGTCTTCAAAAACTGTAATATATAACTTATTAACATCAATTTCAAATTCATTAACTAAAAGGTCATAAGCTAATTTAATAGCTTTTTCTTTAAAATAACCACCAATAGAAAAACTCCCTAACATTTCAAAGAATGTATGGTGTTTACTTGTTTTACCAACATTAAAAATATCATTAGTTCTAATTGCTTTTTGAGAATTAACTAAATTAGGATATGGAGCATTTTCTTGACCACTAAAGTATTTCTTTAAAGTAGCTACTCCTGAATTAATTCATAGTAATGATTTATCATTAATTGGAATTAATGAAGCTGACTCCATTTTAAAATGATCATTTTTACTAAAATAATCTAGTCATATTTTTCTTATTTCATCTGATGAAAGCTTTTTCATAATTTATCTCTTATTTTTAATTTTAATATTCAATTATATATATATTATATAATAGTGATAAAAAAGTTAATAACATATCTATTAAAATTGTTAAAATGTTAATTATAATAGAGTGGTGAATATATGATAATAGAAATTATTAAAAATGAAATAAACAAAGCATTAAAACAAATGCAAATTGATAATAATAAGAATATTATTATCAGTAAAAGCAAAAACATTAAAATTGGAGATTTTAGTTCTAATGTTGCTTTAATATATGGTAAAGAAAATAAAAAATCTCCAATTGATTTTGCAAATGAATTAATTAAATTTTTGGATAAAAAATTATTTAAAGAAATAACAGTAACAAATCCTGGTTTTATCAATTTCTTTATTTCTGAAGAATTATTTTCAAAATCATTATTAGAAGTTTTAGATAAAAAAGATCAATATCTTGTTTTTGATAAAAAACATAAGAAATATAGTGTTGAATATGTTTCAGCAAACCCAACAGGATATTTACACATTGGTCATTCTAGAAATGGTGTTTTAGGTGATGTTATTAAAAATCTATTAATAACATCTGGTTATGATGTTGTTAGTGAATATATTGTTAATGATACTGGTAATCAAATGAATAATTTAGCTACTGCTGTTTTAATTCGTTATTTACAATTGTTTGATATTGCTATTGAAATACCCAAAGATTCATACCATGGTAATGAAATTAAAATAGTAGCTCAAAAGCTTAAAGATGAGTTTAGTGATAAATTCATTAATTGTAAATTAGTTGAAGACCAAATTACTGATTTAAAGATTAAAGATGAAATTAGGTGATTTGCTCGAAATGAATTACTTGAAATTATTAAAACTGATTTAAAAAGTATTGGTGTTGAAATTGAAATATATACTTCTGAACAATCATTTCATGATAACAAATCCGTTGATTTATTAGTTAATGATTTACTTAAAAAAGATAAAGCTTATAAAAAAGATGGTGCTATTTGATTAAGAACAACTACTTTTGGTGATGAGAAAGATCGGGTATTAGTTAAATCAAATAAATCTAAAACATACCTTGCTGCTGATATTGTTTATCATGATATGAAATGAAAAAGTAATGATGTTGATATTTTAATCAATGTTTGAGGATCTGATCATTATAATTACATAACTACAATGAAAGTTGCAATGGAAGTTTTAGGTTATAATCCTGATGACTTAATTATCATTTGTTTACAAATGGTTAAATTAACTAAAGATGGTGTTGAATATAAAATGTCTAAAAGAACTGGGCAATCTTTAACTTTAAGAGATTTAGTTTCTTCAATAGGTAAAGATCCTGCTAGATGATTTTTATTATCACAATCTGTTAATAGTCATATTGAAATTGATATTAATGTTGCT
>RHHX01000003.1 GCA_009884515.1 Candidatus Mycoplasma liparidae
GTGTATGTTCACCAGATTTTTTAATAATTCTAGCAAATCTTTCAACATTAGCTAAATCAAGAGATGCTTCAGCTTCGTCTAAAATAACCATTGGAAAGGATGAAATTTTTAAAATGGTAAATAGTACTGAAATAGCAACTAAAGTTTTTTCTCCACCTGAAAGGAGTTTTAAATTACTAATTCTTTTACCTGGAGGATTAGCCATAATTTCAATTCCTGATTCAAGAACATTTTCTTCATCACTTAAAGTAATTGCGCAAGTTCCCCCACCAAATAAAAATCTAAATATTTCTGGTAAATTTTTATTAACATCAGAAATGATTTTTAAGAATTTTGATTTAGCAGCTTTATCTAAACTAGCAATAGCTTGTCTAATATCATTAACACTTTTTTCAATTTCTTCTCTTGCTTGAGTTATTTCAGAACATTTAGTTTCTTTTTCAGTAAGTTCATCAATAGCATTAAAGTTAATAGCCCCAAGAGTATCTATTTCAGAATTTAATTGTCGAATAATTTCTCGAGCTTGAACTTCAGTCATTGGAAGTTCATTTAAATAATTTTCCATAGCAAACTCTAAAGTTAATTTATATTTTTCATTAATTTTATTCTTAATAGAATCAATAAGACTATTAGCTTTAATTAAATTTCTTTCTTCAGAAAATAATTCATCTTTAATTGAATCTACTTTTCTTCTTAAGTCTTCAAGTTTTCCTTCTGAATCTCTTAATTCAGATTGATATTTATTTTTAGCATTAATTGAAATAGCATTATTTTCTTTTGCTCTAAATAAAAGTGATTTGAATTTATTAATTTCTTCTTTTAAATTATTGGTATTAATAACATTTTTTTGATCATATTTCTTTTCAGAAAGAATTTCAAATTCAATTACATATTGTTCTTTTTTAACTCTATTTGTTTCATTAATAGTTGATCAAATTGATAATGTATGATTTTTTTCATTAATTTTTTCATTAACATCATTAATGTCATATTTTAATTTATCAATTACAGCTTGGTTAGCTATTTTTTGTTTTTCTAAAACACTAATTTTTTCAATAAGTTCATTTTTATTTTTTTCAACATTTAAAATTGAAAAATTACTTTTTTTATCATAACCACCGGCAATAGCACCACCAGCAAAAACAACATCACCATCAAGAGTAATAATTTTATACATTCTATTAATGAATTTAGAAATTCTTAAAGCGTTTTCCATATTATTACTAATAATAACTTGACCAACTAAAGAATTAATAACACTTAAATATTTTTCATTTACTTTTAGTAAATTACTAGCAATACCTTCATAACCTTCTAAGTTATTTAAAAGATTAACATCATCATATTTAATGAAACGAGGTTTAATATCTGAAATAGGTAAAAATGTTGCTTTTCCTGCTTTATTATTTTTTAGAAAATTAATAGCATTTTTAGCATTTTCACTATTATCAACAATCAAGTTATTAATCGTTGATCCAAAAGCTTTAATAATTGCCTTTTCATACTTATCATCAACTTCAATTAAGTTTAAAACAATATCATGAACACCACTTATTGCGGCTTTATTATTTAAAATTGTATTAACACCAAAATTTTGATTACTAGTATTATTTAGTTGTTCTAAAATAAATCTTAGTGTTGTTCTAGATTCAGTTAACCCATTAATAATATCTGCTTGTTTTAAATTAATATGATATTCTTTTTCTTGCAATTCATTTAAAATATCAGTAAAAGTTTCAATTTGAAGTTTTGAATCATCAATTTTTACATAACTATTATCAATATCAACAGTTAAGCCATTGATTAGTTGTTTATATGAATCTATTCTGGTATTAATATCTGAAGCATTTAAATTATTTTCAAGGTTAGAATCAATTAAAAGTTGTTTCTTTTCTAATGAGTTAATTTTTTCATTATGTTCAAAAAGTTTTGCATTATATAAAACATTATCTTTATCAGCTTCTGATAATTTTTCTTTAATGATTAAAAGTTTTGCTCTTAACTCTTCTAATTGCGGTTCAAAAATTACTTTATCATCTTGATAAGTTTTAACTGATTCATTTAACTTATTAATACTGTCATTTAGTTTTTTAATATCTTTAACAAAAATAGTAAGTTCAATGTCTTTTAATTTTTTTGATTTTTCAATATATATTTTTGCAGTTTCAGCTTGTCTATTTAATTTTTTTAAATCTTTTAATAATTCATTTTCAACTGTTTGAATAGCAATTAAATTAGTTTCAGTTTTTTCTAAGTTTCTTACTGATTCTGCTTTTTTAGTAGAATACATACCAATACCAGCAGCATCTTCAAAAAGTTTTCTTCGAGCTTCAGGTTTAGAATCACTAAAAGTGTTAACAGTTCCTTGAGAAATAATTCCTAGCGAACCTTTACTAAGACCTGTATCAGTAAAAATCATTTGAATATCTTTCAAACGAGATTTTCGGTTATTAATTTTATATTCATTTTCACCAGAATCTCTAAAAAGTTTTCTTGAAATTGAAATTATTGTTTCATCTGAATGAAGTACTTTTTGAGAATTATCAAATGTTAAAACAACATGAGCAAATTTAGATTCATCTCTATTCGTTGAACCTTTAAAAATCAAATCAAATTTTGAATTACCCCTCATATCTTTAATTGATTGTTCACCTAAAACTCATTTAAAAGCATCAACAATATTAGATTTACCAGCCCCATTAGGTCCTACAATACCAGTCATTGGTTTTGTAAATTCTATTTGAATTGGGTCTGCAAATGATTTAAAACCATGAGCATAGAATTTTTTTAGAAAGATCATTAAATGTACCTCGAAATATACTTATAATTTTACATTTTTATTACTCAATATTAGTTTTTTTATTAGGTAATTTATTTATTTTCAAAATTGAAAACTTCAGATATTAATGAAGTTTATTTTTGTTATTAAAATTAATAAGAGCTGTTTTTATTTTTTAACTTTATCTTTATTATTTAGTTTAGATTCTTTGATTTCAGGTATTTCATGTAAAAATAAATTTTCATTTTTAGATAAAGCATTAATAGCAGCATTTTGTTGTGCTATTTGTTTATTTTTACCACTACCAGTTCCAAATAATAAAACATTATTCCCTTGTCAATTAGGCATTCTTACATATAATTCAGAATTGTAACTTTTATCTTCATTAATAGTTTCTTTATAAAAGAAACTTAAATCCCGATGTTTTTGAATTTTAATTTGAAAATCACTTTTAGGATCAATATTAAATTTATTAGGATTAAAGTTGCTAAATAAAACTTTATTTAAGAAATCATTAACAACTGAAAAATTTAAATTATTATCAATTACAATTGCAGCAATTAATGCTTCAAAAATATCAGCATGAATATTATTGTTATCTTCAGAATCTTCTTGACCTCTTCCTAAAAGACAAAATTTATTAAGTTCATTTTTTTTAATTACTTTATTAAAAGTATCACCTCTAACTAATTCAGAACGATATAAAGTAAGTTTATCTTCTTGATAATTATTATCTGGATAATTAAAAAGAAAAATTGAAACTAAATATCCAATAATTGCATCACCAAGGAACTCAAAACGTTCATAATCATAATTAATACTATTTTCATTTTTATATGTTTTATGAGTAAAAGCTTGCAAATAAAGCGATTTGTTTTTAATTTTAATTTGATATTTATTTAAAAACAATTCAAGCGCATTAAATCACTCTATTTCAGAACTAAAATGCTTATTGAATTTCTTCACTTACAATCTCCTTAATTTGTTCTAAAATATTCCCATTAACTGTTTCTTTCAACATTCTAAGAGAACTGTAAAATTCTTTATATCCAGCAGCACCATGAGTTTTAACAGCAATATTATTTAATCCGATTACAAAAGCTCCTGCATAGTTTTTGTAATCAAATCTTTTTTTCATTGATAAAAGGACTGGAACAGAAAATAATAAAGCCAATAAATTTCAAGGTTTTTTATAACTTTGAATTAGTTGTTTAAAAACAACTTTAATACTACCTTCCATACTTTTTAAAACTAAATTACCAGCATAACCATCAGTTACAACAATATCTGGAGCTCAATTAAAAAATCCTTTAGGTTCAACATAACCAACGTAATTTAATTCTTTATTTTCTCGTAATTTTTTATCAACTTCCCAGTGATATTCAAACCCTTTTTTCTCTTCTGTTCCAATATTTAAAACACCAATAGTTGGATTCAAAACACCTCGAGCTTTAGCATAAACATTTCCCATAATTGCAAAATTATACAAATCATTACCATCACAAATAATAGATGCTCCAACATCTATTAAATTAAATCCTGATTTTTTTGATTGAAATGTTGGAATAAAAGGCATAAATCCTGGTTTTTTAATTCCGGGAATTAGTCCAAATGTTTTATACATTAGAAAAATAAAGATAGATGATTGACCAGCACTTAATAAACCATCACCTTCATTATTTTTTACTAAATTAGCAGCAATTTGCATTGAAGAATTATTTTTTCTTCTAGTATCAATAATTTTATCAGTTTGTTCAATATAAACATCAGTATGAACGATTTTAAAAGTATCAGTTGGTAAAACATATAGATTAATGAGATTTTGATCTCCAACTAATGTAATATCAATTTTATTTTTTTTCATGAAATCTCTGGAAGCACTAACTGCTTCTTTTAGATTTCCTTCAAAACCCATTACATCGACAATTAATCTCATTAAAATCCTTATTGCACCAACAAATAATAGCTAAAAGTTTTTTGACCGCCATCTTTAATATCACAAAAAACATTATATTTTTCACTAATATAATCAACAATTTCTTCAATTGCTTTAGGATTAGCATCTTTACCACTAAAAATACAAATTAAATCAGGTTTTTTAACTTTTAAAAATAATTTATCAACAGAATATTTTAAAATTTCAATTTCTTCTTTATCAGCTCTAATAATATCTTTATCAAACACTAAAATAAAATCATTTTCTTTAATTTTAACTCTACCAAAAGTTACATCTTTAATAGATTTAGAAATTGTTCCTGTTGCAGAATTTTTAATTTCTTTATTCATTATTTTTATATTTGTTTTAATGTTTTTGTTTGGATCAAACCCAATTGCTGCAACTAATGATTCAGCAATATTTCTACCTTTAATAATTTCGATATTAACATTATCATGTGCAATTTCTTTTGCTTCTCTTGCAGCAAGATAAATATTTGAATCATCAATAATGAAAATAATATTTTTTGAATTTGCTTTTTGAACTAAGTTTAGCATTTCACTAACTGATGGATTACCATTAATTGAAGTGTTAATAACATAATTGATTCCATAATCTTTTTTAAGAATTTTTTTAATATTAAGACTTGGAGCAGTCATTATAATTGTAATTTTATTTTCTAAAGTACTTAGATTAGTAGATTTTTCAATGTTTGTTTTATTGCCTAAAATTTTAATGCCGTCTTTTTTTAGTTTTTCATAATATTGATTTGTCATATTTTCAAATTTAGTTTTAATAAATTCCCCATACTTTTGAGCAATATCTAAGAAAGTTCCTGGATAAAAAGTATGAATATGAACTTTAACAAGACCATAATCTTCAACACAAACTAAACTATCACCAATTTTTGATAATTCTTTTCTGAATTTATGAATTGAAAATGGTTTTTTATCAAGACTCTTAGGAGAAATTTTAGTTCCAACTTCCATAATGATTTCAGAACAATAACCAAATTCAATTTCAGCTTTTTCATTATGAATATTATTAGAGTTATAAGCATCAAAATCTATTTCAGCTAATTTTACATTACTTTCATCACCAGTTATAGCTGATCTAAAACCTTGTAAAAAGGCAACTAAACCATAACCACCAGAATCAACAACACCAGCTTCTTTTAAAACAGGCAAAAGATTAGGCGTATTATTTAATGAAATTTTACCAAAATCAATAACATCTTCAAATAAACCTTCAATAGTTTCATATTTTGCTTCATTAAGAGTTAATTCTTTTGAAATATCACTAATAACAGTTAAAATTGTTCCTTCAACAGGATTTTGAATTGAACTATAAGCATTTTTAGTAGCACTTTGAAAAGATCTTATTAAATCTTTGATTGATAATGTTTGTTGATCTTCCTTAATATCAACAATAAATCCTTTTAAAATTTGACTTAAAATAACACCAGAGTTTCCTCTAGCATTCATTAATAAACCTCTTGAAAATTTATGTGCCAATTGAAACATGCTCTCAAATTTCTCAGATGCAATATCTTTTAAAGCTCCGCCAACAGTTAAACTCATATTAGTACCAGTATCACCATCAGGAACTGGAAAAACATTTAGTTTATTAATATATTCAAATTCATTTTTTATATGCTGAGCACCCAAAACAAACATTTTATAGAATAAACTCATATCAATAGTAGTCATAATATTTCCTTACTGTTGCTTTTTACAAATAATTTAAATTAATTTAAATAACAATATTTATAATGATAACACAATTAAATTGATAATCAAATTCACATTTTTAATTAAAAATGTTAAACTATCTTTGTAAATTATTGATTGATTATTTTATTTCATTATTTATATTATTTGCTTCCAAATAAATTAAATTTTTTAAAATTAATGTTTCATTTCTTTTTTATTTTTAATTCATATGTTATGCCAATATCATAAATTTAATAAATAGTATGACCTTAAGAGATAATTTATGTAAAAAAACATTTAACGCACCTTTGGGTGTGTTTTTTTTATATTTTAAATATATAATTAATTTAATAATATAAATATGTTTTTTATACTAAAGGTGGGTTTGTATGAGTTTAAAAATTTCTGATTTTTTATATATTGATGATGGTGAAAAAAAAGCAAGTTTTGATGAAGTTATAAATCAATTTTTTTTAGAAATTCAAGACATTAGTAAAAACTTGTGAATCCAATACGTTACCTTAAGATTAGCTAATGATACTTTTCCAAATAATTTAAATTCTTATCAAGCTTGTTGATATAAAAAACTTTTTATTGCTGCCTTATTAATTAAAAATAAAATATTAAAAATAAAATATGATGACAACATTATTAATGAAATTTTTACCGAAAAAAGTACTTGTGATTTTTTAGCTTTCTTAAAAAATACTATTGAAATTATTGCTGCTGTTAAAAAAACAATTCCCATAAAAGATTGATTGATTATGAATCAAAAATATGAAATTGATCCATCAATTGAAAAATTAAGTAACCTAGTAAGTGAACCAATCAAATTCAACTTAAAAGTTTTAGATGCTCTTTCTTGAGAATTATCAGATTATGAAAATGATGATAATATTGAACTTGATTTTGAAGGTAATGAAAATATTGCCAAACTTTTTGAATTATTTAATAATCCGACTAAAAATTAATAATGACAATAGAAAAATCAAAGTATTTATTAGCAATAGAAACTAGTTGTGATGAAACTAGTTTAGCTTTTATGGATAGTGAATCTAAACTTATTGAAAAAACTTGTTCTTCAATTCAAGAACAGAAAAAATATAATGGTGTTGTTCCTGAACTTGCTTCAAGAATGCATGAAAAATATATTAAAAAAATATTTGATGAGCTTGTTACTGAAAACAACATTGATATTAAAAATATTCAAGCAATTGGTTATACATCTCAACCGGGACTTATTGGTTGTATTCATGTTGGTAAAATTTTTGCTAAAACTCTTAGTTATATTCTTGATGTTGAAATTTTTGAATTAGACCATATGGAAGGTCATATTTTTTCTTTTGCAATTGAAGATGAAAGTTTAATTAAATTTCCTTTTTTATCATTAGTAATTTCTGGTGGAAATACCATTTTATATCAAGTTAACTCTTTAAATGATATTGTTGTTTTAACTGAAACAACAGATATTGCTGTTGGTACAGTTTATGATAAAATCGGTATTTCTCTTGGCTATAAATATCCTTGTGGAAAGCATATTGATGATCTTTATGATGAAAAGAAAGCAAATATTGTTTTTACTAAAAAACCACAAATCAGTGAAAGTTTTAGTTTTAGTGGTTTAAAAACTGCTGTTTTAAATTATATTATTAAAGAAAAGAAACAAAATACATTAGATGTTGAATTAGTAGCTTCTTCTTTTCAAAAAACAATTATTGATATTGTTATTAATAAAATAATTTACTATACAAAATTAACCAATATTAATACTATTGTTATTGGTGGTGGTGTTGCTAGTAATACTTATTTAAAAAAAGAACTGAGTGCTTTAAAACTTAATTCTTTTTCAACAGATAATAAATATACTAATGATAATGCTAGTATGATGGCTTTTATTATGAAATTAAAATACTTTTCTTAATCCTAAAATAAATTTTAAGGCGTAAAAAAAAGCTCTTGCAAGCTTAAAAAAACATTTAAAAGTGCATCATATTTCAAAAAGAGCTATAAAATAGTCATCTAACATCTTTATGATACATATTATTTATATCATAATAAAAATTATGTATTTAATAAACAACATCAAATAAATATAAACCACATCCTGGCACTTTATAAATTGATTTACCCTTTTGAGGATTAATAAATAAGTTATCGATATCTTCTTTGGTAATCTTATTTTCGTTATATGCTAATAATGAACCAATAATCATTCTAACCATATTTCTTAAAAACCCATTGCCAGTAATATAAAATTCAATAATATTTTCATGACTAATAATTTCAATCTTTTTTATTTCTCTCATAGTGTTTTTAAGTTCAGTTGTTGAAAAAGATAAGAAGTTCTTATTATCAATAAATAAATTGATAATAACTTTGATTTTATCAATATCAATTGCTTTATTATATTGATAAATATAATTAGCAGTAAACACATCATAATTTTCATTTGCATTGATTTTATAAAGATAAGTTTTTTCTTTAACATCGTATCTCGCATGAAAATTTTCTTTAGCAAATTCGATTTCAGTAATAAAAATATCATATCTTAACCGGTGGTTAAGATATTTTTTTAATTCTTTCAAATCAACTATTTTTTCATTATGAAAATTAAAAACTTGTTTTAAAGCATGAACCTTAGCATCAGTTCTTCCAGAACCAATAATGATAATGCATTGATCAAAAAAAATACTTAATGCTGTTTGAATTGTTCCTTGAATGGTTCTTTGATCATTTTGAGTTGCTCATCCATGAAAATCTGAACCATTATATTTAAGAGTTATTTTATAATTCATGATATTATCCTAAAAAAACCAAATCTCAAATATGAAAGGGGATGAAATAAACATTCATAATATTTATAGTCAAAACAAAAACAAATAACAAGAAAGTAAATAAAAGTACTAGAAAATCATAATATCTAAATTTATAAGTAATATACTTAGTTCTTTGATTTCTAGGAATATATCCTCTTGTTTCCATCGCATTAGAAATATCTTCAGATTTTTGAAAGATTGAAACAAATAAAGGAATTATTAAACTTGTTAATGTTTTTATTTTAATAACTAGATTTCTACTTTTAAAATCAGCACCACGGCTAGCTTGGGCTTGCAATATTTTTTTACTTTCATAATATAGTACTGGTATAAAAGTAATACTCATTGAAAGAATCATACTGATTTCTACTGTTGGTATTTTAAAAAATTTTAATGGAGAAAGAAATGTTTCTATTCCTCTTGTTATTTGAAGATTATTACTTGTTGAAATAAAAATAGTTGAACATAATAAAATTAATAAAATTCTAATAGCAACAAAAGAAGATAATATTATTGCTTTTGGTGATAATGAATATCAATTAGATGTATAAAAAATAACATCACTAATTTTCAAATTAATGTTATTTACTAATAAAATATTATCAAAAACCTTATGTTGATAATAAATATTATTTACTGTGAAATTATTATTTAAAACATATAATAATTTTCGATTATATTCACTATCTCCTCCTAGTTCTTTTAAACTCGAAGATAATAAACCTTCATTTAAACTATCTAAATATTCATTCATACCAAGGAAAATATTATTTTTAATTAGCAGATCAATTTCAATTCAATCAAAAATAGTTCCGCCAAAATAATCAGAAACAAAAAAATTATTATTAAAACCGCCAATTCCATTAAAATTACCAGTAAAAATAGCAATAGGTTCTTTATAACTAAACCAATTAATTAATAAAAAAAAACCAAATAAAATAGCAACATATAATATTCTTTTAAGAAAACTTTTCATTGATATTTTACTAACAAAAAAAATAATAATAACCATTGCAAATAAAATTAACAACATTGAAAATGATTTTGTAAGAAGAATAATAGTTATGAAAAAAATTAATCAAACAAATTTAACTGTTGGATTTAATTTATGAATAATTGATTTATTTTCTTCATAACTATTATTAAATAACATTTTATTCTTTTCTAAAATCGTTGATTAGTTTTACTAATTCATCGATATTCTTAGGTTTTTTCTCTCATAATAAATGATATTGATCATTTTTGCTAATTAATTGAGAAATAAAGTCAATAATATGAGGCAATTGAATATTATTTTTTCCTAATAATTCTTTTCTTCTAAAAAACACATATGGTTCATCATGAGCAATGATTTTATTATTATCAAATAAAATAATTTCATCAGCAATATTTAAAATACTATTCATATCATGACTAATAATAATTATTATTTTACCTTGTTTTTTTAAATCATTAATAATATCAAAAATAACTAATTTAGTTCGATGATCTATTCCAACTGTTGGTTCATCAAAAATAACAACTTTTGAATCAATAATTAAAATTCCTGCAATTGCTACTTTTCTTTTTTCTCCACCACTTAGATCAAATCAGCTTTCATTAAAATATTCCCGTTTAATATAAAGTTTTTCAAGTAATAAATGAGCATTTTTTAAAGCAACATCTTTATTAACTTTAAAATTTAGTGGTCCAAAAATAACATCCTTTTCGACTGTGTCTTTGAATAATTGTTGTTCTGGAAATTGTGAGACAACAGAAATATTTTTTCTTAATTCATTAAGATTTTTAATTTCAATTTTTTTATTAACTATTCTATTTTGAGATAAATTATTAAGAATATTAACATTATCGCTATTTTTAGAATCAATAACTACTTCATATTGTCTTTTATTCTGATTACTTTTAAGTTTCTTAAGAGAAATTAGTTGATTATTAACTTTAGCATTAATATAAAGACTTAAAAAAAATTGGGTTATATCTTTATCAACTTCAATGATTATTGATTGTTCGTTAGCTTTAATAACTTCTAAATTAATGTTATTTAAAGCTATTTTTGTTTGAAATATTAGTTTATTAAAAATAATTGAACCTGATATTGGTTTATTGATAAGATTTAAAGCATTAATAAAAGTTGATTTACCAGTTCCTGATTTACCAATTATTGCATAAACTTTATTTGGTTCAAATTGATAACTAACATTAGCAATATTAGTTAACGGTATTTTTTGCTTTTTATCATAAGTAAAAAATAATTCTTTTACTATTAGGTTATTTATTTTTTGCATAATTCACCAATGATACTATCAAAACTATTATCATTAATATTATCAATATTAAGTTTTGATTTTAATTCATAATTAAAAGGAACTTCAATGTTGTTTTCTTTGAATAATTTAAGATTATTTTCAATTTCATTTGGTTTTAAAATGATGATATCTTTGGTTTCAGTTATTAAAAAAATTCTATCGGCTTCATTAATATCTTCAATTTCATGGGAAATATTAATAATTGTTTTGTTCAATTCTTTTTTTATTTTAAAAATATAATCTTTAACATTTTTTTTATTTCAATAATCTAACATTGAAAAAGCTTCATCAAGAATAATAATATTAGGATCATAAGCTAAAATAGAACTAATAGCTAATTTTTGTTTTTCACCACCTGAAAGAAAAAAAGGTTGTTTTTTTAATAAGTGATCAATGTTCATAAATTTTGTAATATTATTAATAATTGGTTGCATTTTATTTTGATTAATATTTTTATTTTCTAAACTAAAAGCAATATCCATTTCCACAGTATCAGCAATAAATTGATTGTTGGGATTTTGAAAAACAACACTTATCCTATTAAATAAATCTTTATAACTATCTTTATCAACTAAAATTTCATCAATATAAATTTCGCCACTACTGCTTTTTAATAATAAGCTCATTAGTTTACCTAAAGTCGATTTACCTGAGCCATTATTACCAATAATAACAATATATTCATTTTCAAAAACATCAAAACTAATGTTTTCAAAGATCATTTTATTTTCATAATAAAAACTTACATCTTTAAAACTAATAACTTTTTTTTTATTCATATTTAAATACCATTTATGGATAATAATAACATAAAAACAAAAAGAATAATTTAATCATAAATGTTTAAATTATTCTTTTTGTTTTGTATAAAATTAAGAGGCAATTTCCTACTCTCACCTAAAAGGCTACAATCGGCCCAACAATGCTTGACTTCTGTGTTCGGTATGGGAACAGGTATTTCCATCGCGGTAACTTCACCACATTAATTTTTTTTCAGATAGATCTCTGAAAACTGAATATTATACAACTAATCATTCTTTACCCTGGTTCATATAAGTCCTCGAATTATTAGTATCAGTAAGCTAAACATGTCGCCATGCGTACACATCTGACCTATCAACGTCGTAGTCTACAACGATTCTTACCCAAAAAGGAGGGAAGATTAATCTTGAAGTTAGCTTCACACTTAGATGCTTTCAGCGTTTATCTATTCGATACGTTGCTACCCTGCTATGCCGCTGGCGCGACAACAGGACCACAAGAGGTATCTCCACTCCGGTCCTCTCGTACTAGGAGCAGCTCTTCTCAATCTTCCTACGGGCATGACAGATAGGGACCAACCTGTCTCACGACGGTTTGAACCCAACTCACGTATCTCTTTAATCGGCGAACAGCCGAACCCTTGGAACCTGCTTCAGCCCCAGGATGAGATGAGTCGACATCGAGGTGCCAAACAGTGCCGTCGATATGAACTCTTGGGCACTATCAGCCTGTTATCCCCGGCGTAGCTTTTATCCGTTGAGCGATGGCCATTCCATTCTGAACCACCGGATCACTATGACCTACTTTCGTACCTGCTCGACGTGTAAGTCTCGCAGTCAAGCACCCTTATACCATTACACTCTATACACGATTTCCGACCGTGCTGAGGGTACCGTTGCGCGCCTCCGTTACTTTT
Source organism: Candidatus Mycoplasma liparidae (assembly GCA_009884515.1). Lineage (GTDB taxonomy): Bacteria > Bacillota_I > Bacilli_A > Mycoplasmatales > Mycoplasmoidaceae > Mycoplasma_L > Mycoplasma_L liparidae. The sequence continues at coordinate 13,228 of RHHX01000003.1, forward strand.
TAGGAGGCGACCGCCCCAGTCAAACTGCCCACCAGACACTGTCCCTTAGCCAGATTCATGGCTACAGGTTAGGGAGTCCATATAATAAAGGTAGTATTCCAGTGGCGACTCCATGATAACTAGCGTCATCACTTCAAAGTCTCCTACCTATGCTCTATAAATTATATAAAATCCCAATATCAAGCTACAGTAAAGCTTCATGGGGTCTTTCCGTCCAATCACGCCAAGAGGGCGTCTTCACCCTCACCAGGATTTCACCGAGTCTATATTTGAGACAGTCAAGAGATGGTTACACCATTCAAGCGGGACGGAATTTACCCGACAAGGAATTTCGCTACCTTAGGACCGTTATAGTTACGGCCGCCATTCACTGGGGCTTCAGTCGAAAGCTTCGGTTTGCACCTAACATTCTTCTTTAACCTTACAGCATTGGGCAGGTGTCACCTCATATACATCATCTTACGATTTAGCATAAAGCTGTGTTTTTGATAAACAGTCCCCCCTCGCTATTCACTGCGGCTCATATTTTACTATGAGCATCCCTTATTGCGAACTTACGGGATCAATTTGCAGAGTTCCTTAAATATAGTTGACTCGCTAGCCTTAGAATATTCATCCTGACCACGTGTGTTCGTTCTCGGTACGGACTACTTAATGATTAACGCTAGAAGCTTTTCTTGGAAGTGTGATATATAGGTCTTGACTACTCCCCGTAGGTTTCGCTCGTCATCGCACATTGTTCTTAAAATAGACGGATTTGCCAATCTATAAAACTTTGTACTTAAACCAGAATCCGATTACTGGCACCTATTAACCTACTCCGTCACTCCATCACTCATTACGTAGGTACAGGAATATTAACCTGTTTTCCATCGACTACGCCTTTCGGCCTCGCCTTAGGATCCGACTTACCCTGGGCGGACGACCCTTCCCCAGGAAACCTTAGTCAATCGGCTTGGAAGATTCTCACTTCCATTCGTTACTCACGCCGGCATTCTTGCTTGTAATCAGTCCAATAGTTCTCTCGATCTACCTTCACCCCAATTACAACACTCATCTACCATAACATAAATGTTATCCGTAATTTCGGTTATATACTTTAGCCCCGGTACATCTTCCGCGCAGAGACTCTCGACAAGTGAGCTGTTACGCACTCTTTAAACGATGGCTGCTTCTGAGCCAACATCCTTGCTGTTTATGAATCTCAACATCGTTTTCCACTTAGTATATATTGGGGACCTTAATTACCGGTCTGGGCTGTTTCCCTCGCGACAATGGAGCTTATCCCCCACTGTCTGACTGCTAGAATAGGATTTACGGCATTCAGAGTTTAATTTTACTC